>CAVSHJ010000026.1:0-34745 GCA_963727725.1 Thermodesulfovibrionales bacterium | reverse complement strand
CGATATTGATATCGTGCAGTGCCATGACAATCGAAATATTCTTATCTTCCTTCAATTCCCTTAGCAGCCTCTGAATCTCCAGCTGATATTTTATGTCGAGGTTTGCCAGAGGCTCGTCCAGAAGCAGAAGCCCCGCTCCCTGGAGAAGGGTCATCCCTATGAATACCCTTCTTCTTTCGCCGCCGCTCAGGTTTGCCATATATGATTCCGCTTTTTTCTGAAGTCCGACCATCTCCAATGCTTCCCCGGTAGTTAACGCGGGCGGGATATCATAGGGATAGAGCCCCATAGATACAAGTTCACGGACTTTAAAAGGCAGATTCATATCAAGAAGCTGGGGCAGATAACAGAGAAGTTTTGCACGGTCTTTATGCGAATAGGAATGAAGCGGGTTTCCCCAGAGTCTTATCTCTCCTCCGGTCTGCCTGAGGATGCCGCCCGCGAGCTTGAGCATAGTGGATTTGCCTGAGCCGTTGGCGCCAAGAAGACCTATGAATTCACCGTTGTCTATAGTGAAAGTCAGGCCGTTAATAAGCGGTTTATTCCTCTCATACCGGAAACTTATGTTATCGACTTCGAGGATAGGATGATTATTCTCCGAGGACATCTTTCTTCCTTAGCAGATAAAGAAAATACGGCGAGCCGATAATCGCTGTAATAATGCCTGAAGGGATTTCCATCGGTGGCATAACCGATCTTCCGATCAAGTCCGCAAGGCATAGAAATGCTCCGCCGCAGACAGCAGATACGGGGATAAGAAGCTTATTGTCGGCACCGATCATGAACCTCACAATATGGGGTATTAACAGGCCTATGAATCCGATCGTGCCTCCAAGGGATACGGAAGCCGAGGTCATCAGCGCAACGGAGATAAAAAGCAGGAGTCTTTCCTTATGGACGGAAAAGCCGATACTGTGGGCAAGTTCATCGCCGAGCATCAGCGCATTCAGCGCCTTCGCCCTTGAGAGTGAGATATACAAACCTGCCGCGATGAAAACAAAACCGTACGGGATTAACGACCAGTCCGCAATCGAGAGGTCTCCGAAGATCCAGAGGACTGCCCTCCTGATCCCTTCATAGGATGAAATGCTGATAAGAAGCATCAGGACCGCATAAAAGAGGAAACTCAGACCGACACCTGCGAGGAGAAGCCGCTCGGGCAGAAGTCTGCCCCGCTTCCATCCGAACGCACCAACCAGTATGCTGACAATTGCCGCACCGGCAAAGGCTGACAACGGTATAGTGAATTTGCCGAAACAGTAGCCCTGACAGAAGTCCGAATGCAGCCGCAAGAGCCGCACTCGATATCCCCAGGATGTAAGGATCGGCAAGAGGATTCTTCAGTATACCCTGGAGGACCGCACCCGAAGCCCCCAGCGCTGCGCCCATAAGGACCGCGACCAGGACGCGGGGAGTCTTATCGAAAGCAGTATCTCCTTCTGGATCTCATTCATATGAAAAGGATTTATGATATTCGGCCCGGCAAACAGGGCGATCATGAAGATCAAAAACGAGATCACCATCAGGAATGATAATTTCATTTTAGGCACGCCGCCATCTCCCCGATGCCGTTCACGATCCTAGGCCCCAGCCTGTAGAGGCTGTCGCTGAGGAAAAAGACATGCCCGTTTTTTACTGCAGGGACCGAGGCTATTTTTTCCAGCAAAGCTTTCGACATGTCCTCCATGTCCCTGTGTCCCCTGCCGATGAATATCACGTCAGGGGACTGCCGGATGATTTCTTCAACAGAATATCTGGGGTAGGACGTTCTGGCTTTCGATGCAATGTTATCGCCGCCAAGAAGAGTGATTGTATCGTCAATTTCGGTGCCCGGCCCCGCAACTATCAAGGGTTCAGGCCAGATGATAAAGAGGACTTTCTCCTTAGGTAATGGGTAATGAGTAATGGGTGATGTGTGATGTGCGATGGTTGATGGGTGACGGGTGACGGTAAATCTGTTAATGGCTGATTCTATTTTCCATGCGAGCTCGTCCGCCTTTTGTTTCACACCGAGGGCTGTACCCATTTCTCTAATGCCCCCGGGAAGTTCTGAAAGCTTGCGTGCCCTGAACACGTATGTCTTTATCCCCAGCGAATGCAGCCTTTCCTCAAATTCTTTGGGGTTGCCGTCGGTAGTCATTACCACGATATCCGGTCTTAATGAAACCACCGCCTCCAGAGAAGGATTTGACATGCCGCCCACCTTTGTTTTTCTCTTCGCTTCGTCGGGATAATCGCAGAAACTTGTTACTCCAACAATCTTATTGCCCATATCCATAGCAAATAGGATTTCTGTGATATTCGGGGCCAGAGAGATTATCCGGTCAGGCGCCCGGGCGGAAGCAATTGAAATTGGCGCCAGCAGGTTTAGAATTAATAGTATGCGGAAGAAGAATAGTCTCGAAATGTTCATCTTGAAATTTTACCTGTTTGAACCGAAAAATTGCATGACAAAGTTCGAGTAATTATCGCGGATAAAGTATCATAGAAGGCAGAGAAGGAGTATTTGTGGGACACGATGAACTTATCCATGAAATCTCAAGTCAGTGCGGGATACTGCCGGAATACTGGGACATCTCCGGGAAGAAGCATATAACATCCCTCGAAACCGAGAAAGCAATTCTCAGGGCGATGAAACTGAAGATCGATTCGGAGAAAGATATTGTAAAGGAGATCAATAAGAGAAAATTGAGGCCCTGGAAAGATTTCATTGAACCGGTGCATGTCATCTCAGTGAACAGGCAGCCGCTTTCAATCCCTGTTCATATACCGATCAGGAAGACGGAAGAGGCCAAACTCATGATTTCGTGGTCTCTCGAAGATGAAAAAGGACGGAGAGACGAGTTCAGGCTGGCACCTGAAGCCATAATCGGCGCCGCCGAACAATGGATAGACGGGACAAGGTACATAACGGTAACACTCTCGGATTCCGTGAAAAGAGACGCGGGCTATTATGTTCTTGAGGTTGAATGCAGACATCCGGACGGGGTCCTTCCCCGCGGTCATAATAAATTACGCAGGAAATCAAAGATTATAATTACCCCGGACACCTGTTATATTCCCGCTGCTTTACAAAAAGGCAAGGCATGGGGACTTTCCGTTAACCTGTATGCGGTAAAATCGGAACGTAACTGGGGGGTCGGTGATTTTGCCGACCTCAAGAGGATTGTGAGATGGACCGCCCGTATGAAAGGGAGTTTTATCGGCGTCAGTCCGCTTCACGTCATACCGAATACCAAACCCTTCGGTGTCAGTCCGTACTCTCCGATAAGCAGGCTCTATAAAAATTTTATCTACCTTGATCTGGAAAAAGTACCCGAAGTCATGGGATGTGAGGACGACAGAAAACTTATCGGGTCAAAGAGATTCAGAAAAGAACTGAACGAGTTGGGAAGGACGGACCTGGTTGACTACGAAAAAATAGCATTGATGAAAGAAAAGGTGCTGAGAACTGCGTTTGACTTCTTTTACAGACAACACTTCTCCCGGAACACAAGTCGTGGAGGGGACTTCAAGAGATACGTCAGAGAAGAAGGGGCCCGCCTTGAGTCTTTTTCCCTCTTCATGGCTTTATGGGAACATATGAAAAAGACGAAAAGAGCTTACACGTGGCGGGAATGGCCCGAAGGATATCAAGATGTGGCCGGCAAGGCAGCACGGTCATTCAGGAAGACACACAGGAAGGCAATTCTCTTCCATCAGTACGTTCAATGGCTTATTGATCGACAGCTCAGAGAAATCGCCGAGGAGGCTGCAAAGCTTGGAATGAGAGTAGGGCTCTACTACGATCTTGCGATAGGCTCTGTCGCCGGCGGGAGTGATGCATGGAATTATAAATACGTGATTGCCGGCGGAGCGGATGTCGGCGCCCCTCCTGACGATTTTAGTCCTGAAGGTCAGAAATGGGGATTCCCTCCCCTGATCCCGGAAAAACTGAGGGAGACGGGATACGAGCTGTTTATTGAAACAATAAGAAAGAACATGAAGTACGGAGGCGCGATAAGGATTGACCATGCTCTCGGTCTGTTCAGGCTTTTCTGGGTGCCCGATGGCATGTCTGCGGGGGACGGCGCTTACGTGACTTATCCTTCTGAAGATCTTCTGAGGATTGTCGCACTGGAGAGCACCCGGAACCGGTGCATGGTGGTCGGAGAAGACCTTGGCACGGTAGGTGAGAATGTGAGGGAAGGGCTGAAAAGATTTCAAATGCTTTCATACAGACTCTTTTACTTTGAGAGGAATTACCCTGACCCGTCTTTTCTTCCGCCCGAAAGATATCCCGAAACGGCTCTGTGTGCCGTAACCACCCATGACCTGCCGACGCTGTACGGATATTGGATCGGCAGAGACATACAAACAAGGAGAAACCTGGGCATATTCCCCGACGATTCCACGCGGCGAAAACAGGCTGAGGACAGAGAAAGGGACAAAAGGCTTATTCTCAATGCCTTGAAGTCTTGCGGCAAGGTCCCCAATGAGTATCCTTCGGATCCCGGGCTGATTCGGAAAATGACGCCGGAGCTATGCCTTGCCATATACCGTTATCTTGCTCAGACACCGTGCAAACTTCTGCTGGTGAGTCTTGATGACATTGTTGGTACAATAAACCAGCAGAATATTCCGGGCATAGTCGGTTCATATCCGAACTGGATGCAGAAGATACGAATCACTCTCGAGAAGATGCTGAAAGACAGGAGGTTCACGGACCTGTCGGAAATGTTGGGCAGGCATTTCGGTGTGAATGCCGGAAATGGAAATTGATTTTTTAGAAGTATTGTATAAAATTAGATAAACACATTCTTGATGGAGGCAGAATGTCACATCCGAAAAATTTGGCGTTTGTACTTGCCGGGGGCAAGGGTGAAAGACTTTTCCCCCTGACTTCATTCCGTTCGAAACCGTCCGTTCCCTTTGGCGGCAGATACAGAATAGTGGATTTTGTGCTGAGTAATCTCGTCAACTCCCGCATTTATTCTATCTATCTTCTTGTGCAATACAAATCCCAGTCACTCATCGAACATGTGAGGATGCACTGGATTCTGTCTTCAGTCGTGAAGGACCATTTTGTTGCCGTGGTGCCTCCACAGATGCGCATGGGACCCGAGTGGTTTCAGGGCACGGCTGATGCGGTGTTCCAGAACGTCAGCCTGATACAGCAGCATAATCCGAAACTTGTCATCATTTTCGGCGCAGACCATATATACAGGATGGATATACGGCAGATGATGGATTTTCATCTCGAGAAAGAGGCGTCTGTCACGGTTGCCGCCCGGCCGGTTCCTATCGCGCAGGCGTCTTCCTTCGGCGTCATCGTGACCGACAGCGAAAAAAGGATTATCGGATTTCAGGAAAAACCGAAGAAGCCTACGCCGATGCCTGATGACCCTGACCGGGCGTATGCTTCGATGGGGAATTATGTCTTTGAGAAAGATGTGCTCCTGGAGGCGTTGGCGAAGGCCCAGCGTAAAAAACAGCATGATTTCGGCGCCCATGTTATCCCGGACCTTATCGAAACAGGCAAGGTATTCGCATATGATTTCGCAACAAACGTTATCCCCGGTTCCATGCCGTATGAAGAAAAAGGTTACTGGAGGGACGTGGGAACGATATCCGCTTTTTTTGACGCCCACATGGATATGCTTGGAAGTTCTCCTCTTTTTGAAGTTGATAACAGTCTGTGGCGCATTCATCCTTCAGGGTATGAAGGCCCGGCTACGAAAATACTGAGAGGTGATATAAGAAATAGCGTGATTGCCGAGGGATGCGTCATTAATAAGGCGAAGATACGTAACTCCGTTATTCGGAGCGGCGTAATCATCGAGGATGACGTCAGTATCGAAAATTGCCTGATAATGGACAGGGTTGTACTCAAGAAGGGTTGCAGACTCAAGAAGGCCATAGTGGATAAGATGAATGTGATCGGCGAGGGCGAAGAGATCGGTTTCGACCCGGCAAAAGACCGCTTCCGCTGCCACATAGACTCTTCGGGTATCGCTATCATCCCGAGGGGCGGCAAGCTTATCAGGAGTTCGAAATAGGTCGAGGGAGCAAAAAATTTGAGAGGAGGTAAGAAATGGATTTCTGGGAGAAGGTGAAAAGAGATATTCAGAAAGGAATTAAAGAAGGTATCGAGATCGTCTCGGAAGGCGTGACTGTGGTGAAGGAAACAGCAGGTGAACTTACTGAAGAGGGTAAGAAGAGACTCAAACTTTTTGAACTTCAGACAAAGGTTCAGAAGGAGATTGCTGAACTCGGCGGGAAGGTCTATGACATTAGTTCGAAGGTGAAAAACCCGATGCTGGACAGCAAAGTGAAGGCGGCTGTGTCGAGGATTAAGAAACTTGAAGCCCAGATGGCGAAGCTCGAGGGCAGGAAGAGGGCGGCTCCGGCGAAAGTGAAACCGAAACGCACCACAAAGGGAAAATAATACCGGATGACAGCAGTTATTCTCCTCATAGTCTTGTTGATCATTGCGGGCATCTTTTCTCTTCAGAATGCGGTTCCCGTGACCGTCACCTTTCTGTCCTGGAAATTTGAAGCCTCACTCGCGATAGTTGTGTTGCTCTCCGTGCTCGGCGGAATCCTCATGGGGGCGATTATAACGTTATTTATAAGGTTCAAACGGCCCCCTAAAAAAGCGGCGAAGGATATTTAGCCAGCGAGCGATAAGGACGCTTTCCTGATCACTCCTTCTCTCATTATCTTTATCTCATCGCCGGTTACGTCTACGATCGTTGACGGCAGGCCGCCGGGAGCAGGGCCGCAATCGATAATGAGATCTATTTCTTCTTCAAAATATCGGATCACGGTTTCTGCGTCCCGTGCCGGGCTTCTGCCCGACGGGTTTGCGCTTGTCGCGGTAATGGGCAGATTGATCAGTTTTGCAAGTTCCAGGGCAAAGGAATCTCCGGGGATTCTGACGGCGACTTTGTGAGTACCGGCTGTGATAAGATCAGATAAACCTTCCTTCGCACGAAATATTAATGTGAGCGGGCCGGGCCAGAACCTTTCTATGAGTGACACGGCTGTCATATTTACAGATGCTGTTACAACAGGGAGTAAGTCCGCTGATCCTATAATAAGCGGCATCGCCTTTTCATGCGGCCTGTGTTTAATGTCATAAAGTCTTTTGAGCGATTTTTCGATATCGAACCTGACGCCAAGTCCGTAAAATGTCTCTGTCCTATATGCAACGATTCCGCCCTTGTTGATTGTGCCGACGGCAAGGTCCAACGCCTGAAATCTATTTATATCAGTACCTTTCACTAGCATTTTAGAATACTAACACAGCCATGGGGTATTTTCCTCTCTGAAATGCCCCGGTCAGATAAAATTGTATATTAGTTTGCAATATCAATTATTTTGTTGACAACAGTTAGATTTTACTTTAAGATTTGTACCATAATGGCTTAGATAGTTTAGAGAAAGAAAGGAGGTGTGAAAATGAGAAAAGTCACGTTATTGGTAATTTCCTTTTTATTATTATTTAGTGTTGGCTGCGCTTCAAAGGATTATGTAAGACAGCAGATTGAACCACTCGTAGATAGAATCAGCAAGCTCGAGGCGAGAGTCTCAGCTATAGAATCCAAGGTGAACGCACTGGAAGGAAAAGTGGCTGAAATTGATGTGGCTAAGAATGAGGCCCGCGAAGCCAAATCCCTGGCTCAGGACGCGATGAAGACAGCAAAGGAGTGCTGTGATAAGGCTGACGCTGCCGCAGTAAGGGCTGAAGAGGCTGCGAAGCGGGCTGAGGCTGCCGCGGCAAAGGCTGCTGCTGCTGCAGAAGCGGCTGAGAATGCGGCGAAAAAGAGCGGTAAGGCTTTCGAATTGCAGCAAAAGAAATAGCGACGCTTGAAAAGCTACGAAAGGGCTAAAGAATTCAGCGATCCTTTAGCCCTTTTCGTTCATTTCGATATATCGACGGGGACCCCTCTTTTTTCCCGCAGGACAATGATCATTTTATCTTTATCAATATTTTCAAGCAGCTTTTTTTGTACCAGAAGCCGTACCGCCTCATTGAAATAGTTCACACTTATCTCTCTGTCCCTATGTACCTCAAGATATACCCTGTTGTGCAGGACACCTACCTTGACAGGCTGACGCACTATGGTAACTCTTGTCTTGTTCGGGACCAACTGAAACAGCTTTGGAATATCTTCGGGATACATACGGATGCAGCCGTGACTGGCTTTTCTTCCGACGGCGTATGGCCTGTTTGTCCCGTGTATCAGGACAGTGCCTTCCGATAGTCTCATTGCATAGGCTCCGAGGGGATTATCAGGCCCTGCGGGAACGACAGCCGGCAGTTCAGGTTTTTCTTTCCTGATGGATGCAGGAACATGCCAGGCGGGGTTGACTATTTTTTCTATTATTCTGAAAGTTCCGACGGGAGTCTCTTTGCCTTCGCTCCCGATACCGATGGGAAATGTCATGACCGTATTTGATCCATTTTTCCTGAGAAAATAGTAAAGCCTCATTTCTGAGAGATTAAGGACAATACCGTCATATTCCCGCAAATCCGGTAAAATCCATGCCGTAGACAGCTTAACAGTCTTGCCGTTTCCCGGGATGAAAGGATCAAGACGGGGATTTGCAGCAACGATCTCGTTATAACCCGTGTCGAATCTCCTGGCTATTTCTATAAGGGATTCATCGCCTTTCACAGTATAATTCCTTGCGACACCCAGAACCGTTCGGTCCTTTGAGTAGGAATAGAGTCCGGCATGAGCCGGTGAGATGCAGCATAGGGCAAATGCCAGCATTATCAGTATCCGCAGATATCTCATGTTCATAAAATCATAGTAAACGACGCGTGACATGAAATTCAAGTGTCAATTTGAATTACGGGAAGCCCGTATACGTGTGAGGTGTATGACTAAGTTCCACGACCTTTTCCCTTGTAGCATCAGCAGCTTTCATGTGATATTCTTAGTACCGTGTACGCATTCAGCAAGGATGTTCCATTACCGGTTCAAAAATGAAATTAAGACAGGGCACTCTGAAAAGACCTGATAATCAGAGAACTACCGCCTATCACTTCATAACACTGATGGGGATAGTCAGTCTGTTCGGCGATATGACTTACGAGGGTGCGAGGAGTATTACAGGTCCCTATCTGGCAGTCTTAGGTGCGAGCGCCGGCATCGTAGGTTTTGTGGCCGGTGTCGGTGAGTTCATCGGTTATGCACTGCGTCTGGTTACCGGTCATTTTGCCGACCGCGCCCGGGCATACTGGCTCTTCACTTTTGCGGGTTACGGACTGGTGCTCTCCATCCCCCTCCTGGCGCTTACGGGATACTGGCAACTTGCCGCCCTGCTTATTATCCTCGAACGCATGGGAAAGGCGGTGCGGACGCCGGCGAGAGACGCCATTCTCTCTCATGCGACAAAACAGGTGGGAAGGGGTTGGGGGTTCGCTCTCCATGAGGCGCTCGACCAGGTTGGCGGAATTGTCGGCCCTCTGATATTTTATGCTATCTTTCTTCTTAAGGGGAGTTATTCCGAAGGGTTCACAATATTATGGATACCTTCGCTGCTGATGTTAGGCTTTCTCGTTATTGCGAGGATAAAGGTCCCGGCGTCGGAGAAGCTTGAAATCTCTGAAGGGACCGGTCTGTCCGGAAAACAAGAGAAAAGGAAGCTGCCCACGATTTTCTGGCTCTATACGACATTTGCCTTTCTGAGCGTAGCGGGCTTCAGTCACTTCCAGATAATCTCATATCATTTCAAGACCCGGGCGATAGTCCCTGATACCTATATCCCCGTCTTCTACGCGATAGCGATGGGCGTTGACGGACTCGTGGCGCTCATCACGGGTAAATTATACGACAGAATAGGGTTGAGATCCCTGATAATAATTCCTGTGATGACCCTGCCGATCCCCTTTCTCGCTTTTTCCAATAGTTACAATCTCGCATTCGGGAGTATCATACTCTGGGGCGCGGTAATGGGAATCCACGAAACGATCATGCGGGCGGCAATTGCCGATTTGACGCCGATAGAGCGAAGGGGAGGCGCATACGGGATTTTTAATGCCTTTTATGGGGCGGCCTGGTTCATCGGGAGTACCACCATGGGTTTTCTCTATGACCGTTCCATCAGTCAATTGATTATCTTCGTAGTAGTGGTGGAAATTATAGCGCTATCGGCATTCTTTCTTCTTAAAATCGGAAGGTTCAGCTTAAACGAAACAGCGGGGCGGTAAGACCCGTGGCGCGAAGACTTGGTGTCCACACGTCCATTTTGGGCGGCCTGCATCTTAGTATGGAAAGGGCCCGCGCGCTCGGATGCACCACGTTGCAGATATTTTCCCACAATCCCAGGAGATGGGATGTCAAAGAGATTTCGTATCAGGATGCCGCATTGTTCAAATCGTACAGGGTGAAATTCGATATCTCGCCCGTGTATGTGCATACCTCCTACCTTATCAACATTGCGTCGGGGAACGAACTCCTGAAAAGAAAATCGATAGATCTGCTCGCAACAGAGATGGACAGGGCCGATGAAAGCGAAAGTCAGAAGAATGCTGAAAATGAAACGGTAGTTTAAATTTGCTGAACGTTCGTTCTGAATTTAGGATCGTTTACAAAAAAGCATTATATGTTTCAAAATTTAATTTTTTTGTTGACAAATAGAAATGTTTGTTGTATAAATCTATACAAGGTGAAGGAAGAATGCTAAAGAGTTTATTTTCATCATCGATTCGGGCGGATGTCCTCTCGCTTCTCCTCAACAGTCCGGATGAGCAGTTCTATATCCGTGAGATAGCGAAACTCCTCCGCAAAAACCCATCCGGCATAAAGCGGGAACTGGATAACCTCGAAAAGATGGGTATCGTCACCAGTGAAAGGATCGTCAACCTCAAGTATTTCCAGGCCAATAAGGAATCCCCTCTGTTTTCAGAACTGAAAAATCTCATCACAAAATCTCTTGGATTGCCGGGCGCACTGAAGGCGGTCCTGAGAGCCTCAGGTGCAAAAGCTGCTTTCATCTATGGCCCATATGCAGAAGGAGAAGATGCGGGCACCGTCGACCTGTTCGTCATCGGTGCATCATCGTCCCTCAATAAAGAACTCAAAGACCTTGAAAGAAGGTTTGACCAAGGGATTAACTGCACTCTTATCGAGGAAGATGAATACAGAGTAAAGAAGAAGAAGGGTGATGCGAACCTGAAGAGACTTTTATCAGGGAAGAGGATTACCCTCATCGGAAGAATATAGGTGGTGAGCATTCCGCACTTCCGGACGTGGTGCGGGCAGAAAGGGGGTGAACACCTGATGGCGACAAAGAAAGCAGCGAAGAAAGCAACGAAGAAGACCGCAAAGAAGAAATAAGTTTCCCTCTACAAGTACACCCACGTTTTTGGGCTGGAGAAGAAATTCTCCAGCCTTCCCTTTTTGCGGTCTTCCCCCATATGAAACTCCATTTCAGGGAAAAAAGCAAGCAAAATTTGTAACTTATTGAAAAGAAAGGCTTTTAACTGATAGTGGCCGTCGGCTGCTGGCTGACGTCTGACACGAGTTCCCAGTATTCCGGGTGCGAAAAAAGCTTTTTCAGGAACTTCAGGTTAGTAGTATGTCCTGATTTATTAGCGATGATATGGCCGTAAATGGGAAATCCAGACAGCGACAGGTCGCCGATGAGGTCGAGTATCTTGTGACGGACGAACTCATCCTTGAAGCGCAGCCCTGAAGAATTGAGAATGCCGGTTTCTCCCAGAATAATCGCGTTGTCGAAGGACCCGCCTCTCGCAAATCCGTTTGCCTTGAGATACTCGACATCCTTCAGAAATCCGAAGGTCCTGGCAGGGGCTATTTCCATCGCAAAGTTTTCCTCGGTAAGATCCAGGCTCAATTTCTGTTCGCCGAGTAAATGGTGGTGGAAATGAATCCTGTAGGTGATACGCCTGCCGTCATACGGGAAGGCAGCGATCTCTGCATGACCGTCGGTAAGGACCACGGGGGTAGTTATCCTTATATACGGCCTATTCTTGCTCTGTTTTGCAATTCCACCCTCAAGAATCAAGCTCGTGAGCTCCATTGAACTGCCGTCAAGGATGGGTATTTCCGGCCCGTTGACTTCCACGAACAGGTTGTCTATCCCGAGTCCGGCGAGGGCAGCAAGCATATGCTCAACAGTCCTGATCTTTGCCCCGTTCAACCCGATTGTTGTCGCAAAAGCGGTATCTGTCACTGAAGTAATGGAGGCCTTGATGGCGACGTCCTTGTCCGCCCTGATAAATATGATGCCGGTATTTCTCGGAGCGGGTTTAAGGCAGACCCTTGAGTAGCGCCCTGTATGGAGCCCTATACCACCAAAGCTGACTTCCCGTTTTAATGTCCGTTGTAAACGCATATCTTTTTTGATAAGAAAGAGAATTCAATAAAAGCCTAATTAAGATTGCAAATATAGTGCCAGCGGCGGCATAAAAGTCCGGGCGTCCAAAAGTATTCTGCGATTGTTCCGGAGATTGGCTTCAAAAGTAATTCTTATGAAAAGACCTGAAGTGTCACTTGAGATCTGTGGAGGAGAAGGTGACCCAGTGGGGTGTTGACAGTTAACAATGAAGTGTGGATTATTTAACACAGTGGCGTATCTTCCCTTGGCCTCATATGGTAAAATTTCACGAAGCGAACAAGCATCAATTAACGCATAACAATTATAATATATCGTGTTGCCGGAATTTCATGTTTCATATTTCTTAAAGTAAGGTTATTGCAAGCTTAAGGAGACATCCGGAATGGTAGGGATTATAGGCGGGAGTGGACTCTACGAGATCGAAGGAATTAGTACAAAGGAGACAAGGAAGATTTTGACCCCCTTTGGAGACCCTTCAGGTCCTTATATAATCGGGGAGTTTTCGGGCAGGGAGGTGGCATTTCTTCCGAGGCACGGCTCCCTGCATCAGATACCGCCGCACAGAGTCAATTACAGGGCAAACATATGGGGGTTTAAGGCACTCGGTGTCGAGAGGGTCTTGTCAGTCGGCGCTACGGGCGGCATCAGTAAGGGAATGATGCCCGGAACAATTGTTATTCCGGACCAGATTATCGATATGACAAGACGAACGGATGTAACGTTTTATGACGGTGAAGAGGTAGTGCATGTCGATTTCACGGAACCCTATTGTCCCGAAGTGAGGGGTTCACTCTTCACGGCGGGCGAGCGAGCAGGGATAGACCTGAAGAAATCGGGTACGTATGTCTGCTCCGGGGGGCCCAGGCTGGAGACGAAGGCGGAAATAGAGTTTTTTTCGCGTATCGGGGGCGATGTTGTGGGGATGACCTTTATGCCGGAGGCTTCGCTTGCGAGGGAAGCGGAACTCTGTTATGGAGGCATCGCGGTTGTTACAAATTTTGCCGCCGGGATAAAGGAAGAGAGGCTGACGGCAACAGAGGTTATCGACGTGATGAATGAGGCCACGGTGAGTTTAAAAAGACTCCTGAGAGAGGCACTCAACCTGCTGCCCCGGGAAAGGAGCTGTGGCTGTAAAGACGCCCTCAGGGAGGCAAGAGTATAGATTATAAATGGATACCATCCTCGTAGTTGAAGATAAAGAATCGATGGCGGAGATGCTGAGGGAGACCCTCGAGTCGGAAGGTTACAGGGTGGTCTCTGCGGGCAGTGGCGCCGAGGGCATCGGGTATCTGAAGGAAAGCAGGATCGATCTTGTCCTTACAGACCTCAAACTCCCCCAAAACAACGGTATAGACATCCTTAAGGCTTCAAAAGAAGAAAATCAGCTCAGGCCCGTTATTATCATGACAGCGTTCGGCTCTGTTGAGACCGCAGTTGCGGCCATGAAGGAGGGCGCTTTTGATTTCATCACAAAACCCTTCGACACCGACCACCTGCTGCTGCTGGTAAAGAGGGCGCTTGAGACTCAACGGCTTCTGACTGAAAATATCCTGCTGAAGGAGGAATTCGCCTCGAAATTCGGGCTGCCGCGCATTATCGGGAAGAGTGAAAAAATCGTTAGTGTCGCACAGATCGTTCAGAAGGTTGCGCCCACCAGGACTACAGTTCTCCTGATAGGAGAAAGCGGCACGGGAAAGGAGCTTTTTGCGCGGGCACTCCATAACCTTAGTAACAGGAAGCATTATCCTTTTGTGCCGATTAATTGCGCGGCGATACCGAGGGAACTTCTCGAATCCGAACTTTTCGGGCACGAGAAAGGCTCCTTCACGGGTGCGGAGGCGAAAAAGCTCGGCAAGTTCGAACTCGGCGACAGAGGCACTATATTTCTCGACGAAATCGGGGACATGGACCTTGCCATACAATCAAAACTTCTGAGGGCGATTGAAGACGGCGAGATAGAACGGGTAGGCGCGGTAAAGGGCATAAAGGTAGATGTGAGGATTGTCGCAGCAAGCAATAAGGATCTGGAAAAAGCCGTCGAAGAGAAGAAATTCAGAGAGGACCTTTATTACAGGCTGAATGTTTTCCCTATAAGAATACCGCCCTTGAATGAGAGGAAGGAAGACATTCCGCTCCTCGTTGAGTATTTTATCAATAGATACTGCCTTGAAATTAACACCCCTTTAAAAAGTATTTCAAAAGATGCCCTTGATCTGCTCATGAATTATCGCTGGAAGGGGAACGTGAGGGAGCTTGAAAATGCCATAGAAAGAGCGGTCATACTCTGTGACGGGGAAACAATCACTCCGGAGCAGTTTCTATTCAGCAGCCAATCAGGTCGCGTTTTTCTCGAAGGGACCCCGCCTCCGGAAGGCTCTCTCGAAACAGTGGCAAAAGAGGCGTTGAGGAAAGCAGAGACGCAAAGGATTGCCGGTGCCCTCAGAGAAACGAAAGGCAATAAGAGCAGGGCAGCGGAAATCCTTCAGGTGAGCTACAAGACCCTCCTGACAAAGATCAAGGAGTACGGCATCGAGTCTTGACAGTAGAATCGTCGCGGCATTATCATAAAAATGTCTATTAATCAAGAGGCAAAGTCTGTCATACCGGAGGGGGTAGAGTGTCTGGACATTCCAAATGGGCTCAGATAAAACACAAGAAAGCAAGCACTGACGCAAAGAGGGGAAAGGTTTTTACCAAGATCGTCAAGGAGATAGCTATTGCTGCACGGGTTGGCGGAGGCGACCCTTCGGGCAACCCGAGGCTGAGGACGGCAATAGAGAAGGCAAAAGAGGTCAACATGCCTAACGACAATATAAAGAGGGCGATCATGAAGGGGACCGGCGAGCTCCCCGGCGTATCTTATGAGGAATATATCTACGAGGGGTATGGTCCGGGTGGCGCCGCGATCCTTCTGGAGATTCTCACCGATAACAAGAACAGGACGAGCCCTGAGATAAGGCATATCATGTCCAAGAGCGGCGGCAACCTTGGCGAGGCCGGATGCGTGTCCTGGATCTTCGAAAAGAAGGGATATGTCCTTGTCGAGAAGGCGAAAATTGATGAGGACACGCTGATGACGGCTGTTCTTGAAGCCGGCGCCGAAGACATGAAGAACGACCCGAAAGAAGACAACTATGAGATTATCACAAGCCCCGAGAATATGCCGAAGGTAAAGGCTTCCCTCGAAGCGTCGGGGATTCCTGTGTCCCTTGCGGAGATAACCATGCTGCCGAAAACCTATGCGACCCTTGACGGGAAGCAGGCGGAACAGATGATGAGGCTGATAGAAGCACTCGAAGACCATGAAGACGTGCAGAATGTTTATACCAACTTTGATGTCCCTGATGAGGTGATCGCCAAGGTTGGGAAGTAATATGGCTGTTTCCATACGCGTCACCTTCAAGAGAAAATTTTTTGCCGGACTGATCGTTTTAATACCTGCCGTTATCACCTTTCTCGTTATCGCATGGTTCTTCAGATTTGTCGACAGCTTTCTTGAACCTTTTTATTTCAAGGTCTTTGGATATCACATGCCGGGGATAGGCTTTATCTCTGCGGTAGTTATTATCTTTTTTGTCGGGATCATTTCAACAAACGTCTTCGGCAGAAAGATCATCGAATCTCTGGAGCGCATATTGCTCAAGATACCTGTGCTTAAAGGCATCTATACCTCGGTAAAACAGCTTGTTGATGCCTTCTCGCCCGATAGCAAGGTTTCATCGTTCAAGAAATTTGTCATGGTGGAGTTTCCGAGGCCGGGCGTCTATGCCTATGGATTTCTCACAAAAGATTGCGTGATCAAGATAGACAAGGCCGGGCGGCAATCCTGCCTGAAGGCGGTTTATATCCCGACAAACCTCATATATTTCGGCGAGATCGGCTTGTTTGCCGATGAGAACGTATTTTATACGGACATACCTATAGAGGAGGGTATCAAGATCATACTGTCAGGCGGGATTGCGACTCCCCCGGTAATAAAGGAGACGGAGGGATGAAGCTTGCAGGTGTCGTACTGGCGGCAGGTGTGGGCAAGAGGATGAATTCATCCCTGCCCAAGGTCATCCATAGAATCCAGGGGGTCCCCATGATCCAATACGTACTTGATACGCTGCATGATCTCAAAGCAGAGGTAATAAGCGTGGTGGTTGGAAAGCATATCGGGGAAATCAGGAAATCTGTCAGGGACCCGGATGCTCTGTCTTTCGTGCATCAAAAAGAGCCAAAAGGTACAGCCCATGCGCTCTTACAGGCGGCGCCGGGTCTTTCCGGTTTTCGGGGCACCGTGATCGTTCTGAACGGTGATACGCCGCTCATTACCCGGGAAACGCTCAGGAGGTTTCTTCGAGTGCATGAGAGGAAAGAGAACAGGATTTCCATACTCTCTTTCATATCGCAGACTCCGGCTTCTTATGGCCGGATCGTAAGGGATGAGACGGGTACTGTCACGGGCATTGTGGAAGAAAGAGATGCCTCATCTTCACAGAAGATGATCAGGGAAGTCAACAGCGGTGTCTACGCATTTGAGCCGGGTATTCTCGGGTTACTGAAAAAAATAAAGCTCAATAAGGCAAAAGGGGAGCACTATCTCACCGATATTGTCAATGTCGCCCGTCAGGGCGGGATAAAGATGGACGCTTTCTGCATAGGCGCTGAAGAAGAGCTGATGGGTGTGAACACGCGGCCGGAACTCGAGAAGGCAAGGAAATTGATGAAAGAAAGGATTCTGAGAAAATGGCGGGAGAAGGGCGTAATTTTCATCGATGAGAATTTCGTATTCCTGTCCCCGGATGTCGCAATAGGGGAAGATACCGTTATATACCCGAACGTCTACCTGGAGGGGATGACAAGGATAGGGAGAGACTGTACGATTTCCCCGAACGTGAGAATCAGGGACAGCGTCGTAGGAGATGGTGCGATTATCAGGGACTCAACCGTGATCGAGGGGTCTGTGATAAAGAGCGGGGCCACGGTGGGTCCTTTTGCACACTTAAGGCCGGGTTCACGGGTGGGCACGGGGGCAAGGATAGGGAATTTTGTGGAGTTGAAGAAAGCCATAATCGGCGCAGGCACAAAGGCATCGCACCTCACATATCTCGGAGATGCAAAGATAGGGAAAGATGTGAACATAGGAGCCGGCACGATAACCTGCAATTATGACGGACACAGAAAAAATGTCACTACGATCGGAGACGGCGTCTTTATTGGGAGTGATTCACAGCTTATTGCTCCTGTAACAATAGGCAGGGGCGCATATGTGGGCGCAGGAGCTACCATTACAAAAGACGTGCCTCCAAAGGCCCTCGCGTTGAGCAGGGTGGAACAAAAGAATATAGAAGGCTGGGCAGATAGAAGAAAGTTAAAAGTTAAAAGTGGAAAGCACAAGAAGAAGTAAAGCGTGAAGCGTAAAGGGTGATGGGTAATGGGTAAAAAATTGAGGCAAGGCAAGAGTGAAAAGGAATCACATTAAACAAATGCAATTTCCTGGGAACCCATCACCAATCACCGATTACCCATTACGGTTCACTTTTCACTCCGCCTCAGGCGGATCACTTTTTTGATATGTGCGGGATAATCGGATATATCGGTAAGAGGAATGCGGTGTCGGTGGTGCTTGAAGGTCTGAAGCGCCTCGAGTACAGGGGCTATGATTCCGCCGGCGTGGCTTTTTTTTCGGACAAAGGTATCGAGGTCCGGAGGTGCACAGGCAAGATAAAGGAACTCGCCTCCCTTATTGAATCTGAAAATCCTGTCAGTCATACGACGATAGGACACACCAGATGGGCGACCCACGGCAGGCCTTCTGAGGAAAATGCCCATCCCCACAGATCTAACGGTATAGTGCTGGTACATAACGGAATTATAGAGAATTACCTTCAGCTCAGAAAGAAGCTTGGCGCTGAGGGATACAAATTTACTTCAGAAACCGACACCGAAGTGCTCTGCCATCTTATAGATGCCTATGCGAAGGACCGGCCTCTTGAAGACGCGGTGCGGCTCGCATTGAAGGAAGTCAGGGGAGCATACGCCCTTGCGGTTATCAAGGAGGATGAGCCCGACAAGATCGTTGGGGTGCGAAAAGACAGTCCGCTCGTCGTAGGTCTGGGAGACGGGGAGTTCTTTGTCGCCTCTGACATACCTGCATTTCTGAGCTATTCAAGAGATGTCATCTTCCTGGATGACGGAGAGATGGTAATACTCACAAGTGACGGGGTGAAGATCACGGGACTTGACGGTGGTCCTTTACAAAAGGAAGTGAGGTCCGTGTCGTGGAGTCCCTCCATGGCGGAGAAGGGCGGATACAAGCATTTCATGTTGAAAGAGATCTATGAACAACCAAGGGCCATTGCAGATACGTTGAGAGGCAGGTTTGACGCTGAAAGCGGTACGGTGAACCTCGAAGAGTTTGGGGTGAAGGAGGAATATCTCAAGGCTGTCCAAAGGATTTTCATCATCGCCTGCGGCACTTCATATCATGCAGCCATGATCGGCAAATACATGATAGAAAGACTCGCAAGGGTCCCTGTCGAGGTTGATATCGCCTCCGAGTTCCGTTACAGGAGGCCGGTTATGGGATCCGGTGACCTCATGATCGTTATCACACAATCCGGGGAGACTGCCGATACGCTCGCCGCCCAGAGAGAAGCGAAAAAGCTCGGTGCAAGGGTGCTCAGTATCTGTAATGTTGTCGGGAGTACTTCTACGAGAGAAGCTGATGCGGTGTTCTACACGCATTCAGGTCCCGAGATAGGTGTTGCCTCTACAAAGGCATTCACCACGCAGATCGTCGGACTTTACCTTTTTGCAGTCGGTATCGGGCGGGCAAAGGGTGCGGTATCCGGGGAGATGTCGCGGGAGTTTCTTACAGAACTCCTGATGCTCCCGGGTAAGACTGAAGAAGCGCTGGTCGCGGACGAAAATATAAAAATGGTCGCGAAAGAGTTTTTCAAGTCCAGGGATTTCCTTTACCTCGGAAGGGGAATAAACTATCCCGTAGCACTCGAGGGTGCTTTGAAACTGAAGGAAATATCGTATATACATGCGGAGGGATACGCTGCGGGCGAAATGAAACACGGCCCGATCGCATTGATAGACGAAGAAATGCCGGTAGTCATTCTCGCACCGGGAGATGAACTGCATGAGAAGATATCCTCCAACGTTCAGGAGGTGAAGAGCAGGGGGGGGAAGATCATCGCAGTCACAAACGATGCTGAAGACGACGTATGCGGGATGTCCGATAAATGCATCTTTGTGCCCGGGACCAATCAGTATCTCACGGCGGTAGTAATGTCTGTTCCGGTCCAGTTGCTCGCATATCATATCGGGGTCTTGAGGGGATGTGATGTGGACCAGCCGAGGAACCTTGCGAAGAGTGTCACCGTTGAATAAGCGCCGTTATTAACATTTTTCAATTCTCCTGAGGGGGGAATGAACGGCCTTTCAACTCACGAAGCCTTATAAATTGTGGATTTAAGTGGCAGGAATCTGTTATCATGAATAGGTCAAAGGAGATACCAATGCATGATTTAAATCCCCAGCAGAAGGAAGCCCTCGCCTATAATGACGGTCCGTTGCTTGTGTTCGCAGGTGCGGGAAGCGGTAAGACAAGAGTCATTGCTCACAAGTTCTCTTTTCTCAACAAGGCGAAGAAAATTCCCCATGATGGTATTCTCACGGTCACGTTCACTAACAAGGCCGCAGATGAGATGAAAGAGAGGATAGGGAATTTCCTCGGCAAGAACCTCAACGGCTGCTGGATAGGCACGTTCCATTCGCAGTGTAACAGAATACTCCGCAAGGAGATAAAGGCGCTCGGCTACAGCAATAACTTTTCGATTTATGACGATGATGATCAGTGTAATCTCATCAGGCATATCCTGAAGGAATTCAAGATTTATGAAGCCCTCTATAAAGGCATCGCGTCACGGATAAGCATCTTGAAGTCTTCTCTTATAAGTCCGGAGGAGTTTCTTTCTTACGGAGACGGTTTTGGCTTCGATGAAAAACTGGCAAAGGTCTATGTGAGGTATCGTGATGAACTGGTAAGGAGCAGTGCACTTGATTTCGACGACCTGATCATGCTGACAGTGAAGCTGTTCCGGAACAACCCGAAGCTGCTTGAAAAGTATCAGGATAAATTCTCCTATATACTTGTTGACGAGTTTCAGGACACCAACTTCGCCCAGTATCAACTGATTAAACTCCTGGCGTCTGCTCATGAAAAGATATGTGTTGTCGGTGACGATGACCAGAGCATCTACAGATTCAGGGGCGCCAATGTCCATAACATATTAAACTTTGAGAATGACTTCCCGGGAGCGAGACTTATCAAGTTGGAAAGGAACTACCGTTCAACCCAGTATATCCTGGACGTTTCGGCTGCTATGATCTCTGCGAATCCGAAAAGGGAACAGAAGAGGCTCTGGACGGATAGAGGTCCGGGGGAGAAAGTTCACTTCTGCTGGCTGGGCACGTATGAAGATGAGGCGAAATACGTAGCGAAGGTGATAAAGGAATATTATTTGAAGGGGGCGTATGACTACGGTGATTTCGCAATATTCTACCGTGTAAACCTCCAGTCCCGTGTGATTGAAGACGCGATGCGCAATGAGGGACTTCCCTATCGTGTCATCGGGGGTATCAGTTTTTATCAGAGGAAGGAAATCAAGGACATCATTGCGTATATGCGGCTGGCTCTGAACTTCGGCGACAATGTGAGCTTCAGAAGGGTGATAAATACGCCGCCGCGGGGAATAGGCGCGGCTGCGCTTGCAAAGATAGAACATGAGGCAAAAAAGAAATCCTTATCCCTGTTTGATGCTTTGAAATCCACGCTCAGGGGAGACCACTATGCTGCGGGAGTAAAGGATAAACTGGCTGAATTTGCGAAGATAATGGAGGAATTCTCGTCCGCTAAATACAGGTCTGCAGCGGATATGTTGAAGGATATACTTGATGAAACGGGCTATGCGGAGACCCTGCACGAGGAGAGGGCAAAGCATGTCGAAGAACTTGTTTCGTCTGCCGAAGGCAGGGAAATAAAGGATTACCTTGACAGGATACTCCTGGTCACTTCTGTTGACGAGACGAAAGAGGGCGAACATGTGCGCCTCATGACCCTGCACAATGCCAAAGGGCTCGAATTTCCGGTTGTCTTTATCACGGGACTCGAAGAAGGGGTTCTGCCGTATTGCAAGGCGTTGAATCATGAAGACGAGATCTCTGAAGAACGCCGGCTATGTTATGTGGGTATGACCCGGGCGAAAGACGTCCTGTGGCTGACCGGCGCCAGCAAGAGGAGACTGTACAGTAAAATGCAGGACCAGGAGCCTTCGAGGTTCCTGAAAGATATCCCGAAGGAATGCTGCCATTGGATGGAAAAGGTAGTAGGCCGCCAGACGGCAAAAATCGTTCCTCCGAAGAAAAACATTAAATGCCGTGATACCTTTGTCCTGTATACCGCAGGCTGCAGGGTCAAACATCCCTCATGGGGAATCGGAGTGGTACGGGATTGTTACGGCGACGGAGAAGATGCAAAAGTTATGGTGAATTTCCCGAATTTCGGCGTAAAGAGACTCGCGGTGAGATTTGCGAATCTGCAAAAGATATAGACCGTGCAGGTGAAGATAACAAGAGAGGAAATTGAACATATTGCGATGCTTGCAAGGCTGCGCCTCGCCGGGGAGGAGAAGGAGTTGTTCATCTCGCAGCTGAGCAGTATTCTCGGCTATATGGAAAAGCTCGACGAGCTTGACACAAAGGATGTTGAGCCCACATCCCATGTCCTGTCTTTGAATAATGTCATGCGGGAGGATACAGCGGCCCCCTCGCTACCGAGGGAAGACGCCCTCCTGAACGCCCCGTCCCATACCGAAAAATTCTACAGAGTGCCGAAGATTATAGAGTAATAATCTCTGCTCACTCCTCTTTTTAGATGATGAGGTGGGTGGGGTTAATCTGTCTATCCTTCAACGCAAATTTGTTGAAATTACGGTATACTAAAAATCATGTTGCGGTGCATACTCAGAGCAAAGATACATATAGCGACTGTCACGGAGTCGAACCTTTCCTACGAGGGGAGCATTACCATAGATGAGGACTATCCTGAAGAAGGCCGGTATACTTCCCTATGAACAGGTGATGATAAGCAATCTCAACAACGGAGAACGGTTTGAGACGTATGTGATACCGGGCAAGAAAGGCGAGATCTGCCTGAACGGGCCTACTGCAAGAAAGGGAATCGTAGGAGATAAAATCATCATCTTTTGTTACAGTTATGTTGAAGACAGCAGTCTGAAGGGTTTTAAGCCCAAAATAGTCTTCCTTAACGAGGGGAACGGGATTATTAACCGTTAAATACCGCCTCAGTTATACCCGCCTGCGTCTTTACAATGAGATCCCTTGTTGACATGCAATCATCATTCAATTTATACTGAACATAGGTTCACATGAACAAACGTTCAGGTACAGAGTCAAGAAAAAAAATCGTCGACGCAGCAAGGCATGTTTTCTCCATGCGCGGCTACTCAAATGCGAACATCAGGGACATCGCGAACAGGGCCGGCATAAGCGTTGGCGGAGTTTACCTCTACTTCAGGAACAAGGAGGAACTTTATAAAAATCTTATCAATGACGGAATGCTTGATATGGGCAGGAAGACGGAGAAGGCTATGGAACAGGCCCGGTCCGCCACTCAGGCTTTGTCCAACTTTCTGAAACTGTATCTGGAGTATGGGCTCAAGCATAAGGAACTCATCCTTCTACATATCAGAGAGCGCGGCTTTGCTTTCGGGAAGGATGAACAGCGGCAAGATCTTCAGAAAAAAGCAGAGAGAGCTTATCAAAAGAATACTTGTAAAAGGTATGCAGGAAGGTGAATTCAGAAAACATGACGCACAGGAGACGGCAAAGATTATCCAGGGGGCACTCAGGGGCATCATCCTGTCGATGGCGGTGGATAACGATGTCATTGCAGATCCTGAAATGCTGACCGAATTTGTGCTGCAGGGGCTCTTGAAAAGATAAAGGAAAGGATTCCCCTTCATATAGTCTTGGCGTCACTTAAAGTCCAATGGAACAATCGGGAGAACATAGAATGGTAAAGATGAATCCGGGATTAAGACTTCTGGCTGCAGTTGCCTGTCTTATTTTTTTGATTTT
This sequence comes from Thermodesulfovibrionales bacterium, assembly GCA_963727725.1. Lineage (GTDB taxonomy): Bacteria > Nitrospirota > Thermodesulfovibrionia > Thermodesulfovibrionales > SM23-35 > CAVSHJ01. The sequence goes on along the minus strand of CAVSHJ010000026.1, from coordinate 11,231 downwards.
ATTCATATCTTTCATTCCGGCCTGCTCCGGAAAACCGGCACAGCCCCCACCGAAAGCCGCCGGTTCCTGTGACGGCGGGAATAGTCGTACAGAAGACAGTTCCGGTGCAGGTCCGTGCCATTGGCAATGTTGAAGCTTACTCTACAGTTTCCGTCAAGTCTCAGATCGGCGGGATATTGACCGGCGTCCATTTCAGGGAAGGACAGGATGTGGGCAAAGGCGCCCTGCTCTTTACAATCGACCCCCGGCCTTATGAAGCCGCCCTGAAACAGGCGGACGCAAATCTTGCAAAAGATAACGCTCAACTTGATAATGCGCGCGAGGAAGTCCGGCGTTATGGCGAACTGGTGAAAAAGGGTTATGTGGCCCAGGAACAGTACGATCAGATCCAGCACCAACTCTGCTTCCCTTGAGGCGACGGTAAATGCTGACAAGGCTTTGGTCGAAAATGCCCGCCTTCAGCTGAAATATTGTTACATCTACTCGCCTATAACAGGCAGGACCGGAAATCTCATATCCAACGGAGGTAATTTAATAAAGGCGAATGCTGATACTTCTATGGTAATTATCAATCAGATTCAGCCTATCTATGTGACCTTTGCCGTGCCCGAACAGTATTTATCTGAAATAAAGAAATACATGTCCGGCGGAAAAGTGAAGGTTCAGGCCTTCATAACAAAAGGTGAAGAAAATCCTGAGGAAGGGATACTGACCTTCGTGGACAATACAGTTGACCCTGCTACCGGGACGATTAAATTGAAAGCGACTTTTGTAAATAAGGTAAAGCGCCTCTGGCCGGGTCAGTTTGTTGATGTAGTCATGACATTGACCACGCAGCCCGATGCTCTTGTGGTTCCCACGTCTGCTATCCAAACCGGTCAGAAAGGGCAGTATGTGTATGTCAGTGAAGAACGACCTTACGGTTGAGGATCGCGTCATAACTGTGGGCAGGACACTGAACAGTGAGACTGTCATTGATAAGGGGCTGCAGCCCGGCGAAAGAGTTGTTACCGACGGTCAGCTCCGTCTCGTACCGGGCGCAAAAGTGGAAATCAAGAACAAGTCCGAGGGCGCCAAATAATGAATATCCCGGAACTTTTTATCCGGCGGCCGATCATGACTACACTGGTCATGCTGTCGATTCTGGTCTTCGGCATGGCCGCATACAGGCTACTGCCGGTTAGTGATCTGCCGAATGTGGATTTTCCCACTATCATGGTGACCGCCAGCCTTCCCGGCGCCAGCCCGGAAACCATGGCGTCGGCAGTCGCGACTCCCCTGGAGCGGCAGTTTTCAACTATCGCCGGGCTTGACTCTATGACCTCTACGAATGCTCTCGGAAATACCCAGATTACACTGCAGTTCAATCTCAGCAGAAACATTGATGCTGCGGGTCAGGATGTGCAGGCAATGATTGCAAAGGCGGCGAAGCAACTTCCCCAGGATATGCCGGTTCCTCCCACTTACAGCAAGGTAAACCCTGCCGACCAGCCCGTCATCTATCTTGCGCTCAGTTCGCCGACACTTCCTATTTCCAGAGTTTATGAATACGCTGATACATTTATATCGCAGCGTATTTCGATGATCAGCGGTGTTGCCCAGGTCCAGGTCTTCGGCTCCCAGAAATATGCGGTCCGCGCCCAGCTCGACCCAATGGCTCTCGCAAACAGGAAGATCGGCATTGATGATGTAGGAAACGCACTGGCTCTGGGAAATGTGAACCTTCCTACGGGTACTTTGGAAGGCCATCGGCAGTCATTTACCATCCAGGCGACCGGCCAGCTTTATAATGCGGAGGCCTATCGTCCTCTTGTTGTGGCATACCGGAACGGGTCACCGGTCCGGTTGGAAGAACTTGGCAGGGTTATCGATAGCGTCGAAAATGATAAGGTTGCCAACTGGTATAACAACGAACGCTCGGTCGTTCTGGCAATCCAGCGTCAGCCGGGCACGAACACCGTTGAAGTCGTTGACAGCATTAAAAAGCTCCTTCCGACATTCAGGATCCAGATACCCCCTTCGGTCAAGCTGGAGGTCCTTTATGACCGCTCCGTATCCATCCGCGAATCCGTAAGGGATGTCAAGTTCACCCTTCTCCTTGCGTTGTGCCTTGTTGTGATGGTCATTTTTCTCTTCCTGCGCAACCTATCTGCCACCATTATCCCAAGCCTTGCGCTGCCTTTCTCCATCATAGGCACCTTTGCCGCGATGTATCTGCTGGGATTCAGTGTGGACAACATCTCGCTTATGGCCCTGACCCTTTCGGTCGGGTTTGTTGTCGATGACGCAATCGTGATGCTTGAAAATATTGTGCGCCATACAGAAAAAGGGGAAACGGTTTACCAGGCTGCGCTCGCCGGTTCCAGAGAAATTGGTTTTACCATCTTGTCAATGACCCTTTCCCTTGTTGCAGTCTTTATTCCCGTACTTTTCATGGGCGGGATTCTCGGGAGAATCCTCCACGAATTTGCTGTGACGATAAGCATGGCTATTCTCATATCAGGATTGGTCTCGCTTACGCTCACGCCTATGCTCTGCAGCAGATTCATCCGTCCGGCGGGCAAGGAGCGGCACGGACGGTTTTATCTTCTGATGGAGCGTTTCTTCGATGGAATGCTGCACACCTACGAAAGGACGCTGAAAATTGTTCTCAACTACCGAAGGACTACCCTGGCGGTCACGATAATTCTTACTGTTGCAACAGGCTTTTTGTTCACGAAAATTCCGATGGGGTTCCTTCCTTCGGAAGATACAGGTCAGATCTTTGCCTTTACCGAGGCGGCACAGGGTATTTCCTTTCAGGACATGGTGAGGCACCAGAAGGAACTGGCTGCAATAGTGACCAAGGATCCGAATATTGATGCCTTTATGTCAGCTGTAGGAGCCAGCGGGGTAAGCGTGGCAAACAATGTCGGACGCATGTTCATGCGGCTGAAACCTCGAAGCGAAAGGAAGCTTAGTGCCGACCAGATCATTCAGGAACTGCGGCCCAAAGGTGGCGCAAGTTGCGGGTATCCAGATGTTCATGCAGAATCTTCCCTCTATCCGCATCGGCGGTCAGCTGACCAAGAGCCAGTACCAGTTTACCTTACAGAGTCCTGATACAGGAGAACTTTACCGGTCGGCTGCTGAACTGGAAAGTAAGATGAAGGCGCTGCCCGAACTCCAGGATGTGACAAGTGACCTGCAGATAAAAAATCCACAGGTCAATATAGATATCAACCGCGACAAGGCTTCTGCTCTCGGTATAACCGCAGATCAGGTGGAGGATGCCCTCTATTATGCCTACGGCTCCCGGCAGGTTTCGACAATTTATGCTCCGAATAACCAGTACCAGGTGATTCTGGAACTGGAGCCGAAGTACCAGATGGATCCTTCAGCCCTGTCAATGCTTTATATCCACTCAAACACCGGCCAATTGGTGCCGTTGAATACCCTGGCGACACTCACACAAGATGTAGGCCCTCTGACCGTGAATCATCTGGGCCAGCTTCCTGCGGTCACTATCTCTTTTAATCTCAAGCCGGGAGTTGCACTCGGAGATGCTGTGAAGGTGGTGGATAAACTGGCGCGTGCAAACCTGCCTCAGACGGTCAGCACAAGCTTCCAGGGTGCTGCCCAGGCTTTCCAGTCATCAACGAAAGGACTCTGGATATTGTTGATCATGGCTCTCCTGGTCATTTACATAGTGCTCGGCATCCTGTACGAGAGCTTTATCCATCCTCTAACCATTCTTTCGGGACTTCCGGCTGCGGGGTTCGGGGCTGTCATAACCCTCATGATCTTTCATAAGGACCTTAATATCTATGCTTTTGTGGGCGTTATTATGCTGCTCGGTATAGTCAAGAAAAATGCCATTATGATGATCGACTTTGCCCTGGAGGCCCAGAGGAAGGAAGGTAAGGCTCCGCTGGAGGCAATCTATGAAGGCGCCTTAATTCGTTTTCGCCCGATTATGATGACGACTATGGCAGCTCTCATGGGAACCCTGCCGATCGCTATCGGATTCGGCGCCGGCGCAGAATCCCGTCGTCCGCTGGGTCTTGCTGTTGTCGGCGGGCTGGTCGTTTCACAGCTTCTGACTCTGTATATAACCCCTGTAGTGTTTTATTATATGGACAAGTTCCAGGAAAAGGTTAACGCCGGGCTTGGCAGACGCAGGAGTAGCAGAACTGAAGTCGCAAAGAGCCCGACAGGAGGTTAGAATGAAGTGGTTTATTTTTTTTGCTATCTTTTTTGCAATCATACTTCCCTCCGGGGTGAATGCCCAGGACATTATCAAGAAAGGGGAATCTCTGAACCTGGAGAGGTGCATAGAGATTGCGCTGAAGAAACAGCCTGTCATTGCAGCTGCGGTCGGCAATGTAGGTGTTAATGCGAGCCGTGTGGGCGAGGCAAAATCGAATTATTACCCCCAGATAAACTGGTCATCGAGCTATAACAGGGTATCCGCATCAAACAGAAACGTTGTGTCTTCAACCGGCACAACAGGTTCATCCGGCGGAATAACTTCATCCGGCGGAACAAGCGGTTCATTTGACGAGTACTTCACCGGTTTTGGTCTGAGCCAGCTGATCTACGATTTTGGGAAGACACCTTCACAGGTAAAGATCCAGAACCTCAACCTCGATTCCTCCCGTTCGGATCTCCAGAATACCACAGACCAGATAATCCTTACAGTCAAACAGGCCTATTACGGAGTGGTACAGGCGAAATACAATGTACTTGTTGCAGAAGATACAGTGAAGCAGACCGGTCAGCACCTTGATCAGGCAAAGGGCTTTTATGAAGTAGGCACACACCCGAAATTCGACGTGATAAAGGCCGAAGTCAACCTGAGTAACGCAAAGCTCAACCTGATAAGGAGTGAAAATGCCTTAAAGATATCGATAGTAAACCTCAATAACGCCATGGGTATTCCGGATGCGCCCGAATACACTATTGATGAGAATATGCCCTTTGCCAGATATGAGATAACCCTGGAGGACGCACTGACAAAGGCATATCAGAACAGACCTGATCTGAAGTCGGTCGTTTCAAAGAGGCAGGCAGCTGAGAGGTCCATCGAGCTTGCAAGGACAGGTTATTATCCTGTTTTGACCGGAAGCGCGTCCTACAGCTGGTCCGGTGAGAAGCTTTCATCGCTTGACCATGGCTGGGATGTGGGTGCAGCCCTGACATTTCCGTTGTTCAGCGGATTTCTGACAAAATACCAGGTGGAAGAGTCGAAAGCTAACCTGGAGCATACTCAAGGCAAATGAAGAGTCACTGAAACAGACGATATTCCAGGATGTGCAGCAGTCATATCTGACACTGAGGGCGGCGGAAGAGGCGATTCCCACTGCAAAACTCGGAGTAGACCAGTCGCAGGAGAACCTGGACATTGCAAACGGCAGATACAAGGCGGGCGTAGGGAATCCAATCGAGGTGACAGATGCGGAGGTGGGTCTTGCGAATTCAAGGACCTCCTATATTCAGGCCCTCTATGCCGACAAGGTCGCTCAGGCCGCCCTTGAGAAAGCGATGGGGTCTGAGATGAAGGATTGTCGCGCGGGTATTCAGGCCGCGGTTTGGGTATAATAACTCTTTAGTATCTGTCCGTGAATTGCGCCTTGCATAATCTGTCATTCCCCGACTTGATCGGGGAATCCAAGCTTTTCAAGGACTTCTGGATTGTCCGGTCATCCGCCTAAGGCGGACAGGACAATGACAAGGATAGAACTTTACAGACGGACACTATTTGATCAATATAGAGGTAAAATTGTCAGAAAAGGTGGACGATACAGGCTATGGCGGACGAAATTAAACCGGAAACTAAGCCTAACAGCAATAAGAAGAAAAAGCTGGGCGCAATTATTCTTGTCGTGCTTGTTATATTGGGCGCGGTGACGCTCTTTTTTTATCTGAGCTACAAGGCCACGCATATCAGTACCGATGACGCTTTCATCGACGGACACATCCATACCATCGCCTCCAAGGTTCCCGGGACGGTGAAACAGGTGAACGTTATCTCGAACCAGTTTGTGAAAAAGGGAGACGTCCTGGTCGAATTGGACCCTGTGGATTATGAGGTCAATTTGAAGCAGGCGGCGGCGAAGCTCAATGAAGAAAAGGCCAAGCTGGTTGAGACCACTGCAAAGATAGAGTCTGCAAAAAAACAGATTATTGAATTAGATGCGCGGGCGTCCGCAATAGGAGGCCTTCTTGGAATGATGAAGGCGAATTTTGAACAGGCAGAGAAAGACAAGAAGAGGATGGACGTTCTATATCAGAAGGAAGTCATTTCAAAGGAAAAGCATGAAAAAACAACGACGGCTTATGAAGTGGCGCTTGCACAGGTCCAGGCCGCGACCGAGGGCTTAAAATACGGGCTAGCATCTGTCAACACGCAACAATCAGCATTGAAAGAGGCAGAGGCAGCAAGAGTTGCGCAGATGGCAACTGTAAAGCAGAGAGAAGCTCTTTTGAAGGATGCTGAATTGAAGCTTAGCTATACGAAGGTTGTTGCGCCGATAGATGGGTATGTGACACAGAAATCGGTAGAGATAGGCAACCAGATTCAAACAGGCCAGCCGCTGATGGCGGTTATTCCGCTTGCCCTCGATGACATATATATTACTGCGAACTACAAAGAGACCCAGCTCGAAAAAGTGAAGCCCGGACAGAAAGTTGAGTTCAAGGTGGATACTTTTTCCGGAAAAACTTTTAAAGGGAAAGTCGAGAGCATACAATCCGGCACCGGCTCCGCGTTTTCGTTATTCCCGCCTGAAAATGCTACAGGAAATTATGTGAAAGTCGTCCAGCGTATACCGGTAAGGATTGTGCTGGATAAGGATACGGACCCGAATCATGTTCTTCGAATAGGCATGTCGGTAGTACCGACGATTATTGTTGAGTGATATAGTATCTTATGGAACTACAGTAAATTTCCCGAATTGTGCAAAATGTTCATCAAAGGCAAACACAACCGTCAATCCAAGCCGTTCCATGACGGCAAAGGAAGAGGCGTCCGTATAAGAGAAATCCTTATCGCTATATTCCTTTAACGTCCTGAAAGTATTATCCTCATCCTCAACTCCGACACGGTGCACCGTAATAATAGGGTTGTTCATAATGAGCTCCGCCATCTCGATTGCAATGTCGTGAATTCTGCAGAAATAGGTGTAGACCTCATCCAGTATGAAATTTGTGGTATGCAGCCTGAGTTTTTCCTCTTTTATCCTGTTCAAAAAATCATATGCCTTCTTGTGATTGACATCGTCCCCTACGCGAATTGCAATAAAAGCGCTTGTGTCAACGAATATGTCCCTCTCAATCTTCATTTTCTTTTTCTGTAGATATATGCGTCATGCTTTATAGAACCCTCGCGTCTGCCCATCGAAAAACCGTCTTTGCCTATTGAAAAAATAGGGTTCTTTTCATAATCGCTGTCCTTTGGAAGCCGCTCATTTATGAGCTCCCTTACAATTTCGGCAATACTCGCCTTCTTTTTTTCAGCCTGCTGCCGAAGAAACCGGTATTGCTCCTTCGTAAGATAAATCTGAGTTCTATGCACATTTGTCTCCATGACATACCTCCTGCTTTTAGTATGCTTAATATACAGCATGATGTCAAGAATGACAAATTCAGAAAGTCAGTGAATTGGTACGTTCACAGTTACTAAGTACTCTGGTTCATAAATTCGGTCACGTATTTTCCCGACTATGCTGCCAATTGAAACGCCGTTGTAAACCTGCCAATCTTTTTGAGTAATTTGCCGAGATCCTTTCTTGTAAATTTCCATTCAAAAGGCGTAGCGATATTTTCGTAGTACCGCTCGAAGGAAATCAATCGGTCCTCAAGGGCCAAGAGAGAGGAAAAGTCATTTGGAGTCAAGACCTTCCTTTGAAGGATCGAAAAATAGATTTCGATTTGATTCAGCCAACTTGCATGAACCGGCCCATGAACAAGCTCCAGGTTCCGATATGTCTCCTTCAGTCTTAGTACGGATTTTTCGCCTCGATGTGAAGTGCCGTTATCGACAATCCAGAATACCCGTCTTGCTTCCTTATAAGGCGCTTGTGACATCACCTGAACTACCAGTCGATCAAACGGTGTAGGGGATACCAGGAACTGACCTAACAACGACAATGTTCTTGACCCACTTTTTATTCTGTATTTAATTCCCCTCCTCACAACCATTGTATTTAATTCCTTTGATTCCCTGTTTCACCGGTTCGTAAGTCCGGTAACCACCTTCTCTGTCAACATAAATGTATGGCTGTAACAAACACAAGACAGAAGAGGTGCGTTTATTGTGGACGGTATTATAGTCCTGATCCAAGAGTCCGGAGAACCCAGAAGAGCTGCAATGACCCAAAGTGCAGGGCAAGGCGTAAGAAGGAGAGCCATAAGAAGTGGCTGGAAGCAAATCCGGACTATTTCAAAGGCAGGTACCCCGAAGTAAAGGAGTGGCGTAAGAACCATCCCGATTACCAGCGGCTCTGGAGAAAAAGGGCCCGTGAGATACAAGACGAGATACCCCCTTCGGAGCCAGTAAGGACAATGGTTTTAGTGATACCGGAGAAAATGCTCAAAAATGAGATACAAGACGAGATAAGGCTGGTAAGGCAGTGTGGATGCGGGTTGTACGTTGCCGGAGGCAAAAAGGGGTCGCGAGATACAAGATTAGATTGTACCCGTTTGCCAAACTCTTCTACGCTTGACTCATGCGATGGGCACGGAGCTACTCCATAATCGACCACCAGATGCTTCACGGCGGATACCTAAAGCGATTAAGCCATGAATCCATGGTCCTGTATCTGTTTCTGGTGGTAGTGGGAGACCGGCAGGGACGGAGTTTTTATTCAGACCGGTCGATAACGGATATTCTGCGTTTAAGCTTCCCCATGCTCGATCACGCCAGGGAGGAACTGATATCCGAAGGCCTCATAAATTACCGGAGGCCTTACTGGGAGGTAAACAACATATCACAAAGGAGGGACAATGCAGCAAGAGACGATAAGGCAAACCATACTGTATCTCCGGGACGTCCTGAAACTGAGCTTTTATCAGATACAGGACCGGACAGGGATTTCGCGAAAGCGTGCCTCACGCATATATCGAGGATACTGTCGAAAAAATAGTGTAAAGAGGATATTCATACTGGACGAATACCGGCATATAATCGTGGGGTGGTTTAAGGAAACCCCGACATTGAGGGCGCAGCAAGTGCATCAGTGGTTGCGGGCAAGAGGTGTGGAGATAAGTTACACCGCGGTCGTGAAGTATACGAGGATCTTCCGTAACAAGGCACCCAGGGCATATCACCCGTTAACCTTCTTACCAGCGGAAGAGGCTCAGTGCGATTGGTGTTTTATCAATCATCCCCGGTTAGGGAAACTCTACTGTTTCGTCTTTATCCTGAGCTACTCGCGCTATTTGTTTGCCCATGTGTTTGCCCGCAGTTCGTTTGAGTTTTTTATAGAGGGGCATTTGATGGCCTTCTCCGATGTGGGGGGTATGCCATACGGCATGAGGTATGATAATCTCGCCTCGGTGGTATTAAAGCGCCGGCCGGAGATCCAGTATAATCCGAGATTCTTGGAGTTCTCTCGCCATTACGGCATAGAAATACGGCTGTGCAACCCAGGAGCGGGGAATGAGAAGGGTCGTGCGGAAAGGGCCATAAGAACTATGAGGGGAACATTCTTTAATACCATGGAGAAGTACTCTTCGCTAAAGGCCCTCAACCAGGGTCTTCATGAATGGGTGGCCAATAAAAACCACACGGTCCACAGGGCCACAGAGAAAAGACCGGTTGATCTTCTTAAAGAGGAGAAGCTCAGACCCTTGCCCGAGAAGCCATGGACCAATGTCTGTATCCATCCACCGGTGAAGACAACGAAGACCGCCATGATGATCTTTGATACGAATTGCTACTCGGTGCCGGATTACCTCGTCGGAAAATCGCTGTCTATCCATTCAAGTCCTGATATGGTGAAGATATATGACGGGAATAAAGAGGTGGCCTCTCATCCGAGATCGTTCCAGAGGCGCGCGCAGATTATAAATCCCCTTCACAGGAGTTACTGCAAGCTCTCCGTAAAGGCCAAGATGCAGCGCATACATAATGTCATAAAGGACATGCATCCGGCGATATCGGACTTCCTGGCTAAGAACCAGGCGTGCGGGGAAGATCCCCAGAAAACGGCTTATGAAATATTCAAGCTTATGAAAACCCACAGCAGGGGGATGCTTATGAGTGTCGCTTCGGAGTGCCTTAAAAAGAAGTCACCCAGACTTAGGACGTTCCTGTCTTATCTGCGTATGGAACCTGTCGAAGCCGAAACAGTTCAGCCGCAGAACGGACAGCTTTTGAACATCTCCTATAAACCCAGAGGATTGGAGGAATACGATGAATAACCTTGAAACATTGCTTAACGAATTGGGCTGTAAAACACCTGCCCAGGAGATATCCTCCGGCCAGTGTGATATCATCACCGGTTTTCTCAAGACGGAGAGCGAATACAGAAGACAGCATAAGATCAAAAGGCTCCTGAGACTATCGGGGATAAAACATGTCAAAACTCTGGATCAGTTTGACTGGCATTTCAATCCCAAAATCAGCAAGGAAGATATCATGACATTCGTCAACTCACCATGGATAGAGAATGCCTTCAATCTTGTCCTCATCGGAGATACCGGGCTCGGCAAATCCCATATAGCCTCAGCCATCTGTTATGAGGCGATTCTGCAAGGCTTTTCAACTGCCCGTATTACTGCCTTCGACCTTGTCTCAAAGGTTCAGAAGGCTCTCAACCCGCCTTCAAGGATCGATTATTATGCAAAGGTCAGGGTTTTGTGTATTGATGAACTCGGTTATACATATCACAAAAAGGAAGATACTGACACCCTCTTTCAGATCATATCCAAAAGAAATGAGATACTTCCAACTATCGTCACAACCAATTTAGCGCCTAAAGAATGGGGTTCTATCTTCAGTTCTACAGCCGCATCCGCGATCCTCGATCGTCTCAGTTTCAATGGAAGGTTCATTACCTTCGAAGGGAGGTCCTATCGATTACTCAAAAAGCATAAATCAAAGTAGTCTCGATTCCAAAACAGATCTATAGTGCCTGATTCTTTCCGCTCGCCCTTATGCCGGAAAGACAACGCAGTGGTCTGTCCTTAGCCCGGTATTAGCTCTGTCCCAAATATCAGTTTCGGGGAGCTTCTCAGTATCGCCTACA
>CAVSHJ010000025.1:0-52986 GCA_963727725.1 Thermodesulfovibrionales bacterium | reverse complement strand
CGTCCCCATTGGCTTCATCCGTGGAAACATATGATATTAGGGATACACCAACGAGGCGGCTGTATATAAACAACCCGCTCTAAGCCGCCTGTTTGAAGTCATCACAAACCGGCTTGCCAGGATATTCAAGGGATTACTTAATCTAACGATTAGCTCCAGAACCCTCTTTCGCAGCAATAATGCAAGAAGAAAAGACTTCTAAATACAGAACGCCGAACGAGGAACGTATTGGACACGCTTCAACGGCCCGACCCGCAACTGAGAATAGCCATAGAATGCGCCCTTAAGGGTGAATGCTTCGCCCCCTTTTTTCATGCCCTCTTTTCTTCCCGTATCCTCCCGCGTATCAAGTGCAACTATCCATAGTTGTTCCTGAACCGGGTTCATAAGACCCGTAAACTCTGTAGCCGTAAAGCTGTCCCGGCCGCACCTCCGGCAAATACACATGCCAGACCTGGTCCGTATGGTCGGGCATCTTGACGCGTGCTGTTTCTGATTTGCCTTCAGGAGCTTCAAACAGGCATAACTCCACCCGCTCTGCATTCTCTGAACAGAGGGCAAAATTGACCCCTTCACCGTCCCATGTCGCTCCCAGCGGATAAGCCTTTCCCGGACACATTTTCATATTTTGTCCTTTCCATCAAGATCGGCATCGGATTCTCCGCACCTTTCTTTCTTCAATGCCTTTTCAATAAGTTTCCTCTTCCTGGACGGCATTACTTTTCCTCTTAAAGAAGATAACGGGATCTTCTCTCTGGATACCTTTTTGATTGATTTTACTGTTTCCTTTTTCATCTCTTATAAGCTATAACCGGTTTACAACATAATTCTATCACCACTTGCTCATGTCCGCGAGTGCGCCAAGCTCTCCCGGGATTTACAGCATAAAATGGAGACTGCGAAGTGGGGACAGAAAAAATTGATATAATTGTTCTAGTCAGCTATAAACGTCAGACAAGAAGGGGGTGTCCTTATGCCGGCCTACGAGTATATCTGCAAAGACTGCAACAAAGAGTTCATAGTTTTCCTCTCGATAAAAGAATTTGAAGCGAAACCTGAACTGAAGTGCTCTCACTGTGGAAGCGATAATTTGCAGAGGAAACTTACCGGTTTTTTTACAAAGACGAGCAAGAAATCATAACTGCTCAATGAAGGATATGCCTACGTGAAACCGTGACCGGGTGGTAAACGTATAAACAGCTGATCAGCTTGGCAGCTTGCAGGCCTGTCAGCTTAAATTTATCCTCGTTGTTAAATATGCTTGCATCATATAAGTATATCTTTATATAATAATCACGAGTGCAACAGGATGCTAAAGAATTTATCGGACTATCTTACCTATAATCTGCTGGAATTAGGACGTGGAACTCACCTTGCCGAGGCGTTCAACTTCTTTATCTATGATACAATAAAGATATTTCTTCTTCTTTCGGTCATCATATTCACGATATCTGTAATCAGGAGTTATTTCCCGCCCGAAAAGACAAGGCGACTTCTGTCGCATAAAAAACTATTTATTGGCAACATCCTTGCGGCCTTACTTGGCGTAGTTACACCTTTCTGCTCGTGCTCGGCTGTGCCTTTGTTCATCGGCTTTGTGGAAGCAGGTATCCCTCTGGGCGTGACTTTTTCATTTCTCATCTCTTCTCCCATGGTGAACGAGGTAGCTATTGTTTTGCTGTTCGGCCTTTTCGGCTGGAAAGTAACAGCGATTTATATCGGCACCGGCCTTCTAGTTGCTATATTTGGTGGGATTACCATAGGGAAACTCAGGCTCGAAAAATGGGTTGAGGAATACGTTTATGCATTCCGGAATGGTCATGAATATGAAATAGCCCGACAGACGTTCGAAGAAAGACTCCAACTCGCAAGAGACAATACTACGGACATATTAAAAAGGATATGGATCTATATTCTCGTAGCCATCGCAATAGGCGGCTTCATACACGGGTATGTACCTGAAGACTTTCTTGTCCGTTATGCGGGAAAGGGGAATCTCTTTGCGGTGCCGGTAGCGGTATTACTCGGCGTTCCCCTCTATTCAAATGCAGCCGGAATCATTCCCATCGTTTATGCACTGATGGAAAAGGGATTGAGCATGGGTACAGTGCTGGCATTCATGATGGCGGTAACCGCATTGTCACTCCCCGAGATGATAATCCTGAGGAAGGTCTTAAAGGTCCCGCTGCTTGCTGTATTTGCCGGAATAATGACTGTAACCATAATAGCCGTCGGCTATCTGTTCAATGCGATCTTATAGGAGGTCACTATATGGAGATTAAGGTATTAGGCCCGGGTTGTCCAAACTGTCACCAGATGGAAGAACTGACAAAAAAGGCTGTCAAGGAACTCGGCATTGATGCAAAGGTGGAAAAGATAACGGACTTTAAGGAGATCATGAAATATACTATGTCAACTCCCGCGCTCGTGATTAACGGCAAACTCAGACATTCGGGGAAACCTTTGCCGAGTCTTGAAAAGGTGAAAGAGTTATTGCGGCAGGAAAAAGCGTGAAAGGATAACAGGATGGATATGGTTCTCACTGTTTTCAAGGCATTATCTGACGAAACACGTCTGAGGATACTCAAGCTGCTGGAGCACGGAGAACTCTGTGTTTGTGACATCGTCACAGCCCTGGATATGATACAGCCGAATGTATCGTTTCACCTCGGGGTGCTGAAAGAGGCGGGTCTTATAAAGGACAGAAGACAGGGCAAATGGATCCATTACAGGATTGACGACGCTGACGTGTTCCGCAGGTTTCTTGTCCTCTCAACACTTGAAAGGATTCCGGCGGCATCCGTTAGCGCGGAAAGCAGGAGACTGGCCGATTTCCTGAAAGCCAAAAAAGAAAAGGGGAGTGTCATGACACTTCAGAAGAGGAGCACTTGCTGTAGTCGGTGAGAGCATTTCCCGGAAGACGGAAGATCCAGTTAGAGAAGCGACAAGGCATTTCCCTATATCTCCGTATCACGAAATTTGATGATGCTTCCCTGATAGATAGACCTGTCAACTCTGACGGTCGCGGGATAGCTTTTTCGCCGCCGCCTTTATTAGAATTCATTCTATGAAACCGAAATTTCTCATTATCAACTGTCCGAGTGAATATTTCGCATATATTCCCATGGGTACTTTTGGGCTGTGTGATTACCTGAGGGGGAAAGGCATAAACGCGAGACTTCTCAATCTCGCCCTTTACAGTGAGACCGAAACCGACAAGGTACTCGCGCATTACCTGAACTCGTTTCAGCCGACTCATATCGGACTTATCTTTCACTGGCAGGAAACTGCTGAAGGTTTCCTCCGGGCCGGCGAACGCATCAGATTACGTTCGGGGAATGTCAAGATTATCGCCGGAGGTTGCACCGCCGGATATTTCGGCGAAAACCTTCTTGAAAAGTGCCTTTTCCTCGACTACGTGATAAAAGGTGATCCTGAAAAACCTTTAGAGCTTTTGCTCAACGGCATCGAGCTATCTGAAATCCCGAACCTGATCTATAGAAGTCCTTCGAAAATAGTATCGAATAAAGTATCATACTTCGTCGACGGGCGCACTCTCTCGCACATATCATTCTCTGATTTGACCTGCCTTTATGATTACGACCTCTACCTGGATGCCATAGATAAGAAACTTGGCTTCCCCGTATTCATCGGAAGAGGCTGTGTATTCAATTGTGATTATTGTGGTGGGAGCCGCAGTTCATTCAGACTGCACAGCGAGAGAATCAGGCCGGCGGTGAGGTCCGTTGATGCGGTTATCACAGACCTGAAACGTCTGAAAGATTTTACGAGAAAAATTTATTTGTGCTATGAGACTGACCCGGATTACATCAAGGCCCTGTTTCAGGCAATAAGAGGCGAGGAAACTTTGATAAGAGCCTTTCAGTTAAATTACGGCGCCTGGCAATTGTTTGACAGGGAATTTATCGGGATGTACAAAGACCTGTTTATCTTTCCCCCCGAAAATAAACCTGTATTCGAATTGTCCCCTGAAGTTTTTGATGACGGGGCGAGGAAAAAGATAAAACATCGGGCGAAGTATTCCATAAAAGGCCTGAAAGAAAATCTTGGTCTCATCAACCATCACCTGGGGGGGAGCATAAATGTTTCGCTATTTTTCAGCCGTTACCACGACACTATCAAAACCTATGCGGACATGAAGAAAGAGGTATACGGGATATTTCGCTTAAAGCACGACCTGTTCCGAAGCGGTATTGAAAATGTACGTATTGCATACGATCACCTTTCTACTGATGTGGCAAGTCACTACTGGGAAAGCTATGTTGAACGACCCCGGGATTTTGACACTCTGATATCGGCAATAAGGAAACTCAGATCTCAGGAGAGATACGGTTTCCCTGTGGATAATCTCTGCATCTATGTGCCTGACACTTTATCGAAAGAAGAAATCTTCAGATGCGAGATGCTCATATTTGTCCTGAAGGCACTCGAAAAGCATTTTTATGAATTTTTTCATATTATGTTCAAGTGTCTCGATGGATCGCTGATAGACTTGATTGAAGAGATTATCAGTGAGATCTATTGCAAAAAACCAGGCAATGTTTTTCTTTCACTTGATCACGCCGGGTTGCTCGATCATATAAGTCAGACAGCCAGTGCCCGGAAATCCGTATTTGACAGGATACCCTTTATTGAAGACCTGACGAAATTGAACCTCAAGAAGGCGGGGCTTCACCGGAACTTTCGAACTGTGAAGAGCTCCTACCAGACGAACCGGCCTCAGCTGAACCATGAATTCGTGTCGTCTCATGATCATGACTATTTTGACATCCGGAGCTTTTTGAAGAGGATCGACAAACAAGGAGCCAATCTCCTGAAGCCGGAAAGGACAGTCTTTATCTTCCTTGCCGACGAAATCCTGAGCATGACTTATGACACTTACAACTCGACACTGAAAGAATTTGAAAAAGGAATTTCGCTGACAGAATATTATGAGATAATGGAAAAGAAGGGTATTTTCAATCCTTCATATCACAAAGATCTCATCGCAAAGTTGTTCGCAAGTGATGTGCTGTATTAACCTGAGAAATGTATTTCTGTCTTTCTCATGCAGGCATGTGTGGAGCAAAAGCTCTCCGGCAGCTCCTTCGTAAGCGGTTATTCATCCGGCATCACCGCATATTTTGATGTTAGCCGATTGACTGTCATAGATACTCAAATCCTGCATTGGAGAGGTTTTGATACACATGTGCCTGCATGTTAGTTAAGCGACGGTTTCTCTTTTCAGGCGCTCCCTGTAACCCTTATAGTCGGGAACGTTACGCTCATACTCTCCCGTCATCAATGGAGAGGAGATCATAAAATCCGCGGATGCCCGGTTGCATGCCACCGGGATATTCCAGACCATGGCTATCCTCAAAAGGGCTTTTACATCGGGGTCGTGCGGATGCGGTTCGAGAGGGTCCCAGAAAAAGATGATAAAATCGATTTCTCCCTCCGCGATCTTGGCGCCTATCTGCTGGTCGCCGCCAAGGGGGCCGCTCTGGAGTTTAATGATTTCGACTTCCAGTTCCTTTTCCAGGAGTGCACCCGTTGTCCCTGTCGCATAAAGTTCATGCCGGGCCAGGAGGTCCTTGTTAAACTTCGCCCATTCCAGCAGGTCGCTTTTTTTATTGTCGTGTGCGACAAGGGCGATCTTTTTCTTTTCCCTCATCGCAATCTTGTTGTATTCCATATTATTCTCCGTTTCCTTCTCAAGGTTAAATCAGACGTTATTATTATATTAGATTTAAACCCGTTATCGGTGAATGTCAAGGCGCGTCTTTCAATGTTTGGGTGAAATTAGAGCTATCAATTGAAAAAATAAGACAAAATCAGTAATATTAAACTTTAAAATATCAGAGGGGGGAAGATAATGGGACTGGTTTATCGAACAGGAAATCCTGATTATCTTTCAAAGATTCATGAAAGAACTTGAAAACCTGAGAAAAGAAATCGATGAAATTGATGACAAGATACTTAAATTGCTGAATGAGAGATCGAATATAGTCCTCGACATAGCCCACATCAAACGAAACGAGAATGCAAGATTCTATTCCCCGGAGCGTGAAAGGCAGATACTGGAGCGGCTGACATCATTGAACAAAGGGCCTTTCCCGGATGAAACCCTGAAGGTCATATACAGGGAAATTCTCTCTGCATCTCTTTCTCTCGAAGAGCCGCTGAAGGTTGCCTGCCTGGGGCCGCTTGCGACCTTTACCCATCTCGCCGCACTGAGACATTTCGGCTCGTCTGCTTCATTTGTGCCGGTGATCAGTATCAAGGAGGTATTCGATGCTGTTGAAACCGGCAAGGCGGAATTCGGTGTCGTCCCTATAGAAAATTCGAACGAGGGCGTCATCACCTATACGCTCGACCTTTTCATGGATTATGATCTGAAGGTATCTGCCGAGGTCATGCTCGAGATCACCCATAATCTGCTTTCAAAGAGCGGAGATAAGACCAGGATAAAAAAGATATACTCATTCTCTCCTCCAACCGCTCAGTGCAGACGATGGCTTCAGTCGAATATGCCCGGCATCCCGATAATAGAAGCCACGAGCACAGCGAATGCAGCGGAACTTGCATTCCGGGATGATGAGGCAGCGGCTATCGCAAGTGAACTTGCCGCCGAGATTTATGACCTGCAATTTGTCGAGAGAAGTATTGAAGACAATAAACACAATTTCACAAGGTTTCTGGTCATTTCTAAGGACTTCCCCAAAAAATCAGGAAAAGATAAGACCTCTATTATGTTTTCGATAAAGGATAAACCCGGGGCACTTTATAACATCCTTGAACCCTTCAAGAAGGCGAAGATCAACCTGACAAAAATAGAATCAAGGCCTTCCAAAAGGAAGGCATGGGAATACATATTTTTTGTGGACATGGAGGGCCATGTTGAAGACAAGCGTTTGAGAAAGGCGATAGATACCCTGAAAGACAACTGCCTTTATCTCAAGATCCTGGGCTCGTATCCTCACGGCGGATTTTAATGATTAAACCGCCTGCCTATATTTCGGATATTAAGCCCTACGTGCCGGGCAAACCTGTGGAGGAACTCGAGCGCGAACTGGGCATCAGGGACTCCGTGAAACTTGCGTCCAACGAGAACCCACTCGGCCCTTCTCCGATGGCGGTAAAGGCGGCGCTCGATCTTTTGGTAAAATCCAGGAGTTCAAACAGTCTGAACCGTTATCCGGACGGAAGCGGCTACTATATCAAAAAGGCGTTATCGGAAAAATTCTCTGTCAGTGCGGACGAAGTGATCCTCGGGAACGGCTCTAATGAACTGATCGACATTGCAGTCAGGACGTTTCTCCAACCGGGGGATGAGGCGATAATGGCCGATCCGTCCTTTGTTGTTTATCCGATGTCTGTACGGGCGGCAGGAGGAAAGGCGATTCAGATATCTCTGAAGGATTACACTCACGATCTCGATGCGATGGCTGATGCCATTACCCCGCGGACAAAAATGGTATTTGTCGCAAATCCGAATAACCCGACCGGCACTTTCAACAAACAGCAGGAGTTCGACCGTCTGATGACGCGGCTTCCCGACGGGATATTGATGGTGGTCGATGAGGCTTACTGCGAATATGTTACAGCCCCTGAATACGCTGACAGCTTCAGACATTTCAGGCAGGGAAGAGATATCCTGATACTCAGGACCTTTTCCAAGATCTATGGCCTCGCAGGACTCAGGATCGGTTACGGCATTGCAGGAGAAGAGATAATCGCTCAGATGAATAAACTCAGACCTCCCTTCAATACAAATTCTATCGCGCAGAATGCCGCGCTCTGGGCATTGAAAGACGAGGGACATATTAGATCGACGAGGGGACTGAACGAACAGGGGAAAAAGTACCTCTATAAGGAGCTTGATTCCCTTGGCGTGGAGTATGTGCCGACAGAGGCAAATTTTATCTATATACCTTTAAAGCAGGATTCAAATATACTTTACAATAAGCTACTGAGGGAGGGTATAATTGTCAGACCTATGGGTCCTGAGGAAATCAGAGTAACAATAGGCCTGCCCGAAGAAAACAGAAGGTTTATTGAAGCACTTAAGAAAATAAGAAGTGAGGAATAAATGGATATTATTGTTTTAAGCCGGGATGCAACTGAAAAACAGCTCAGGCATATTATCAAGAAGCTCGAAAGCCGTGGTCTTCAGGCAAACATATCAAAAGGTACCGAAAGGACCATAATCGGCGTAATCGGTGATACGTCCAAGGTAACGGAAGAGGAAGAAAATGCGATAAGGGTGATGCAGGGTGTGGAGGATGTGATGAGGATCCTCAAGCCCTTCAAGCTTGCAAGCAGGGATTTCAAGGCTGAAGACACGACAATAAATGTGAGAGGGAATATTATCGGCGGCAAAAAGATACATGTTTTTGCAGGCCCTTGCGCGGTGGAGAACAAGACTATACTGATGAATATTGCCGAGAAGATCAAGGATGCGGGAGCAACGTTTATCAGAGGGGGCGCATTCAAACCACGCACTTCACCTTACTCTTTTCAGGGCCTGGGCGAAGAGGGGTTGAAATATCTTTCAGAGGTGAGAAAGAAGACAGGACTCCCGGTGGTGACGGAGCTGATGGACCCCCGGGACATGGAAGTCATATCAAAATATGCCGACATCATACAGATAGGCGCCAGGAACATGCAGAACTTCCGGCTGCTCCTTGAAGTCGGCGGGTCCAGGAAACCGGTACTCCTTAAAAGAGGTCTGGCGGCAACGATAAAAGAATGGCTGATGGCCGCCGAGTATATCATGTCCAGGGGCAATGAGAGTGTCATCATGTGTGAGAGGGGCATACGGACCTTTGAGACCGCGACAAGAAATACTCTTGACCTGAGCGCTGTGCCCGTTCTCAAGAAACTTACCCACCTTCCCGTTATAGTCGATCCAAGCCATGGGGTCGGGAAATGGGACCTGGTTGCGCCGATGTCAAAGGCTGCCATAGCTGCCGGTGCGGATGGCCTTATGATCGAAGTGCATACAAATCCTGAAGAAGCTCTGTCAGACGGCGAACAGTCTCTGAGGCCTGATGCTTTCAGGAAGTTGATGAAAGAATTGAAACCGATAGCAGCTGCCGTCGGCAGGGAGATATAGAGAAATTCGAAGCGGGGAAAGGATAATGACTTATCAGGGGCCCTCTTTCATATGAATTTCGACAAAGTAACTGTACTTGGTGTTGGTCTGATGGGCGCGTCTTTTGCGCTTGCGCTGAAAAAATACGGCCTCTGCAGCGAGATCACCGGCTATGGCAGGCGCGAGCAGAATCTCAGGAGGGCGAAAGACAGGAATATAATAGATTCTTTTGATCTGGACCCTGCGAAGGCGTGCGACGGCGCAGATCTTGTGGTTTTCGCAACACCCGTAGGGAGCTTTACCGGTGTTGCGGAAAAGATAAGCAGCGCCCTCAAAAGAAATGCGATAGTTACGGATGTCGGGAGTGTCAAGGGAAAGCTCGTGCGTGACATGGAGAAATTAATGCCCCGGGGTGTATTTTTCGTTGCAGGGCATCCGATCGCGGGGAGCGACCGTTCAGGCATTGATGCAGCGGCTGCAGAAATATTTAAAGGCGCAAAGTGCATCATTACCCCCACTCAGGATACGGATAAGAGTGCACTTGAAAAAGTGATGGTTGTATGGAAGACCTTCGGCTCGGTTATCAGGCTTCTGGATCCTGACGAGCATGACAGGATATATGCCGCAGTGAGCCACCTGCCCCATCTAATCGCATATGAGATAGTCAATACCGTCGCAGATATGAACGAGTCGTATCTCGCGTTCTCCGGACAGGGATTTATGGATACGACGAGGATAGCATCCAGTCAGCCGGAGCTGTGGCGGGATATATGTATACTCAATAAAGATAACCTGCTTGAATCTATCGAGATTTTCAAGAATAATCTCGACAGGGTGAGTCAGTATCTCAGGGCTTATGATTCCGAATCCCTCGAAAGGGATTTCAAAAGGGCCCGGACGCTGAGGGAAGGTATTGGACAGAATTGAGCTTAACAAGGCGAAGAGGTTTAAAGGCGAATTTTCTCCTCCCCCCGATAAATCCATCTCCCACAGGGCGGTAATCTTCTCTTCCCTTTCAAAAGGGAAAAGTGTAATAAGAAATTTACTGAAAGCGGAAGACCCTGTCAGTACCATCAATGCCTTCAGGGCATTGGGTGTTGGGATCGATGACAGGGGAGAAGAGATTATCGTAAACGGTAACGGCACTTACGGACTGACGGAACCGATCGATGTGATCGACTGTGGAAACTCCGGAACAACTATCAGGATGCTCTCGGGAGTCCTGTCAGGCAATCCCTTTTTCTCTGTTCTGACCGGTGACGAATCTCTGCGGAAAAGACCGATGGCAAGGGTCATCAATCCTCTAAAAGAGATGGGTGCCCGGATAATGGGACGGGCCGAAGACAGATACCCCCCGATCGCAATAAGAGGAGGAAAGCTGAAGCCGGTTAAATATACCATGCCTGTAGCCAGTGCACAGGTAAAATCTGCAATCCTTCTTGCAGGTCTTTATGCAGAGGGAGAGACGGAGATAACAGAACCGGTAAAATCGAGAGACCACAGCGAGCGCATGCTGCCTGCCTTCGGAGCCGAAGTCACCGCTGAAGGACTCCGTGTAAGGATAAAAGGCGGTGCCGCATTGACGGGCACCGATATCCACGTGCCGGGAGACTTCTCATCCGCTGCCTTCTTTATTGTCGGGGCTTTGCTGATCAGGAATTCTGATATCACCATAAGAAATGTGGGAATTAATCCGACGAGGACCGGTCTTCTCGGTGCCCTTGAAAAGATGGGCGCCGGAATTGAGTTGTCGAATAGAAGAGATTTATTTGGAGAGCCGGTTGCTGATATCCACTGTGCGGGTAACGCCGGATTAAGGGCTGTTGAAGTCACAAAAGAGGAAGTCCCTGCTCTGATTGACGAGTTCCCGGTATTGTGTGTAGCGGCTACCCAGGCTGAAGGGATTACAACGATCAGAGGCGCAGGGGAGCTCAGGGTCAAGGAGTCCGACAGGATAAAGAGTATGGCGACGGAGCTCGGAAAGATGGGGGCGGATGTTGAAGAATTTGAAGACGGATTAAGTATAAGGGGCAGAAGTATTTTAAAAGGTGCGGAGGTCGAAAGTTACGGAGACCACAGGATAGCAATGGCAATGGCTATAGCGGGTCTGATTGCAGAAGGTGCAACAGGGATCCACGGCATTGGCGCTGTAAATATCTCATTCCCCGGCTTCTTTGAGATAATCAGGAAGATGACGTCATGAAAGAGGTCATAGCAATAGACGGCCCGTCAGGCTCAGGGAAGACAACGATAGCGAGGCTGATTGCAAAAGATCTTGGATTTAATTACCTCGACACCGGCGCCTTATACAGGGCTGTCGCCATTGCGTTGAGGGCCCATCAGGTGGAACCGGATGACAGTGATGACAGACTCAAGGCAGTCCTGGACCGGACCGCTGTATCTTTCAACAACGGAAAGGTATACCTGAACGGCGGGGACGTTTCGGGAGAGATCAGGTCCGGGGAGGTCGACCATTTTTCTTCTGTGTTCTCTGCCAGAAGGATTGTGAGAGACTATTTGCTTGGTGTCCAGAGAAACGCCGCATTGCATAATGCGGTGGTTGTCGAGGGACGGGATACTACAACGGTCGTGTTCCCGGATGCCAGAAAAAAGATTTTCCTTGACGCCTCTATAGAGGAGCGGGCGAAAAGGCGGTACCTTGAGTATAAGGGAAAAGGCTTTGATATAAGCATGGACGAGGCGAGAAAGAGTATAATAGAGCGGGATCAAAGGGACGCAAGCCGTGATGTTGCTCCTCTTAGAAAGGCGGCTGACGCCTTCCTGGTGGATTCATCAAGTCTTTCTATCGAAGAGGTTAAAGAAAAAATAGTCGATTTCATAAAGACTGACCCTTGAGTTCTCTTTATTGGTTCTTCAGAAACACTTTTTTTATTTTTTTTAAAGTCTTTAACAGACTTAAGATCATAGGGTCTGAAAACGTGCCCGGGACAGGCGGAGTTGTAGTAGCCGCTAATCATGCGAGCTATCTGGACCCGCTGGTAGTCGGGGCGGCGCTCAAAAGGCGTGCGACTTATATGGCAAAAGAAGGGCTCTTTAAAATACCGGCGATCGGTGAATTTGTGAGGTCATTCTCATTCCCGGTAAGACGGGACAGGCCGCAGCCCTCTACGATCAAGGAGGCCGTCAGGAGGCTGAAAAACGGAGAGCTCATCGTCATGTTTCCCGAAGGGGGACGTAGTGTCGGCGGCAGCACACTTGACGCCAAAAGGGGCGTGGCGGTTATTGCTGCCCTTAGCAGGGTGCCGGTTGTACCGGCGTTTGTCAGGGGGACGGAAGTTTCCCTGCCGGTTGGCGCAAGGTTATTACGTCCCGCAAAGATAACAGTCACGTTCGGAAAACCTCTGGAGGTCGGCAGAGAAGAGACTGACAGAGAATACCAGGAGCGGATCTCAAAGGACATAATGGATACGATTAAGAAGTTAAAAGTTAAAAGTTAAAAGTTGTTAATAGGGGCATAAGTATGAAGACATTAATTGCAAAATCCCTCCTAACCTCCCTTTTCCAAAGGGAGGGACGATTCCCCTCTTTGGTAAAGAGGGGCAAGGGGAGATTTTCTAATAATATAGCCTTAGTTTTGTACTTCTTAGTAAAAACTGAGAATTAAGAGTGACGGGTAAATTATGGAAATAATTACAGCGAAGACAGCCGGCTTCTGTTTCGGGGTGAAGAGGGCTATTGACATAGCCTTCAAGATCGCCAGGGAAAAGCGGCGGGGAATATATACGTTTGGCCCGATAATCCATAACCCTCAGGTGGTAGAAAAACTTAAAGAGAAAGGCATTATTCCCATAGAGGATATAGAGACAAAAAGGGACATTAAGGCTCTGATAATCAGGACTCACGGGATCCCGCTGGAAGTCTCGAGAAAGATATCTTTAAGAGGCTGTGAGATCATAGATGCGACATGTCCATTTGTAAAAAAGGCCCAGTATTATGCTAAACTGCTAAGAGAAGAGGGCTATCAGGTGGTCATCCTCGGCGAGAAAAATCATCCCGAGGTGAAGAGTCTGATGAGTTACGCGAATGGCGGGGTTATAGTGGTTGACGGTAAGACACCCTTGCCAAAACTGAAGAATAAGACCGGCATAGTCGTCCAGACTACGCAACCCCTCGATGCATTGAAAAGGGTCATATCCGACGCCATAGAACATGCAAAAGAGATAAAGGTATATAATACAATATGTAATTCTACTGCCCTCAGATTAAAGGAGACGGAAAAGATGGCCGCTAAGGTTGACGTGATGTTTGTTATTGGCGGTAAAAACAGCGCGAATACTACACAGCTTACCAGACTTTGTGAGTCCCTTTCAGTCCCGACACATCATATTGAGACAGCGTCCGAGATTAAAAAAGGATGGATGAAGAAGGCAAAAAGGATCGGTCTTACGGCCGGCGCATCAACTCCGGACTGGATTATCAAAGAAGTCGAAGATAGAATTAGAGATATAGGAGGGTAACGGTTGCGTGGAACTTAGAAACGATGAAATGGAAAAGCTTTATGCTGAAACCTTTCACAGCATTGAAGAGGGGGCAATACTGAAAGGAAAAGTGTTGGCATTAAGGCAAGACGGCGTTATTGTCGATATCGGATACAAGTCGGAGGGCTTTATCCCGATTGACGAGTTTTCGTCAGAAGAGATTGCCGCTTTTAAGCCGGGCACCAGCATAGAGGTATATGTCGAGAATATAGAAGACGCGGAAGGTATGATAGCCCTGTCGAGGGAGCGTGCCACAAGGATCAAGGTGTGGGATAACCTCGAAAACGCATTGCGTAGCGGGAGTCCGGTGGAGGGCAGGATTACCGGAAAGACGAAGGGCGGCTTTTCAGTTGATGTGTCGGGAGTGGGCGCCTTTCTTCCCGGCTCACAGGTTGACATAAAACCCCCGAAGGACGTTGACAGTCTCATCGGGAAAAAGATGGTCTTCAAGGTCTTGAAGCTGAATAACAAACTGTCCAATGTCATCGTGTCGAGAAGGGTGATACTCGAAGAGGAGATGCAGCAAAAGAAGACGGAGACACTCGGGAAACTGAAGGAAGGCCAGCTCATTAAGGGTTTCGTCAAGAACATCACGGATTATGGTGTATTTGTCGACCTGGGAGGAATTGACGGTCTCCTGCATATTTCGGACATTTCCTGGGGCAGAATCAACCATCCCTCCGAGTTTTTTGCGATCGGAGACGAAATCGAAGTCGTTGTCCTGAAATATGATGAGACGAGCGAGAAGGTCACATTGGGGTACAAACAGAAGAGGCCTGACCCCTGGTCGGTCGTCGATGAAAAATATCCCGCAGGGGAAAGGGTGAAAGGCAAGGTCGTGAGCATTACTGACTACGGAGCATTTATCGAACTTGAAGAGGGTCTCGAGGGGCTCGTTCATATATCTGAAATCGATTGGCTGTCAAGGCCGAAACATCCTTCAAAGTACCTGTCCGTGGGAGAGATGGTAGAGGCTATTGTGTTAAAAGTCGATAAAGAAGAGAGGAGGCTTTCCCTGAGTCTCAAGCAGATAAAACCGAGCCCGTGGGAACTTGTCTCTCAAAATTATGAGGTCGGTCAGAGGATTTCAGGCAAGGTCAAGACGATTACCGATTTCGGCGCCTTTGTGGGTCTTCCTGAGGGTGTCGACGCCCTCCTGCATATTTCCGACCTGTCGTGGACAAAACATATAAAACATCCTTCGGAAGTTCTCAGGAAAGGACAAAAGATCGAGGCTATTGTACTGAGCATAGAACCTGATGCAGAAAAGATGGCACTCGGTCTCAAGCAAATTGAGCCCGATCCATGGTTGCACGATATTCCTGAAAGGTTCAAACTGGGTTCCGAGGTGAAGGGAAGGGTCCTCACAATTACCGATTTCGGGATATTTGTTGAGCTTGAAGGAGGGGTCGAAGGCCTCATTTATTCTTCCGAGATTGTGAAGCCGGCATCGGGAAAGATAGAGGATGTTCTGAAGCAGGGAGATACAATAGATGTGAGGATAATAAAGATAGACTGTGATGAGAGAAAGATAGGGCTGAGTATGAAAAACCTGAAGAGGGCTGAGGAGTGAAGAAATTTTTCCTGGTCCTGCTGGGTCTCTTAATTCTGATTATTATTATCAGTCTCTCTCTTGTAATATTGCAGAAGAATGTGCCTATGGGAGACAAGGTCGGGCTGATCCGGGTTGAAGGTCCGATCGTTGACTCAAAAGATACCGTGGACCAAATCAAGGATTTCGTGAAGGACGCTTCAATAAAGGCTATCGTACTGCGTGTTGACAGTCCGGGAGGAGCCGTTGCGCCTTCACAGGAGATCTATGAAGAGGTGAGAAAAGCTATCACAAAAAAGAAGGTCGTGGTTTCCATGGGTTCAGTCGCTGCATCGGGAGGGTACTATATAGCCTCGCCGGCCTCAAGAATTTTTGCAAACCCCGGGACACTTACCGGTTCTATCGGAGTGATCATGGAAATCCCCAACTTTGAGGGACTGATGAACAAGCTGGGTATTAAGACTGAAGTGGTGAAAGCCGGACGGCACAAAGATATTGCGTCGATATTCAGGGGGATGAAGAAAGAGGACAGGGAGATTCTTCAGGGCGTCCTCGACAATGTACACGACCAGTTTATCACCGCAGTTGCCGACGGACGGAAGATGCTCCGTGAAGACGTGAAAAAGATAGCGGACGGACGGGTCTTTACCGGCGAACAGGCGCTCAAGGCGGGACTGGTCGATGAACTCGGTGATCTTGAAGATGCTGTGAAAGCTGCGGCAAAGCTTTCAGGTATAAGAGGCGAGCCGGTTGTCATCACCAAAAAGGAAAAGTTTTCTTTCTTCAACCTTCTGAGAGATGAGGTGCCGAAAGAGCTGAAGGATCTGTTCCCGTCGGTGAAAGTAAAATATCTTTTTGCGCCGTAAGATTCAGGGATTGAAAGAATCCATTGAACTTTTAATTTCGAACTTTTAAACTTTCTAAGGGAGGTCATATGACTAAGTCAGTCCTCATAGAAAAGGTTTCGGAGAGAGTCGGCAGCCTGACGAGAAAACAGACCGAGATTGTCGTTGATACGGTTTTTGACAGTATCAAAGAATCACTTGTCAAAGGCGAAAAGATCGAAATAAGAGGTTTCGGAAATTTCAAGACAAAGACGAGGAAGCCGAGGAGGGCGAGGAACCCCAAGACAGGTGAAAAGGTCGATGTCCCCGGGAAGCGGGTTCTGCACTTTAAAGTAGGGAAAGCCCTCAGAGAGGCGATGAATCCGAAGTAGATTCAAGGTTCTCCAATAATATCTCCATTTCTGCTTTAATTTTCAGAAAGGCAGCGGAAGCAAAGTTTTTCTGCGCATATGCCTGCCTCATCCGGTACCCGATTATCATTAAAAAGAGTGCAAAGATGAGACACTTAAAGAACATTCACCCGGGAGAGGTTTTACAGGAAGAGTTCTTGGTACCGATGGGAATATCTGTTTACCGGCTCGCCAAGGAAACGGGCCTGTCCCCGACACGGCTCGGGCAGATTATCAGAGGGAACCGTGGTATTACAGCTGAAACTGCTATTAGAAATCGGGCTCTTCCTGAGGAAGCTTATTGGGACGTTGTTACTTAAGTTGCAAAACTATTGACAAAGAAACAATTGATCAATAAAATACTGCCATGCCGCGACAAGCCAGATTAGATATGCCGGGAGCATTGCACCATATTATGGTGCGGGGGATAAACAAGGAGGCTGTTTTCAGTGACGAGGAGGACAAAGAACAGCTACTTCAACGGCTTGGGATAAATCTTGTTGGCGGGCAAGGTTTCGTATATGCCTGGGTGGTCATGGACAATCATCTGCATCTTCTTATCAAAAGTGGAAAACGAGGCATATCCGATACAATGCGAAAACTTCTGACATGGTATGCCCAGTATTATAACCGTCTCCATAAGCGGAGCGGACATCTTTTCGAGAACCGCTACAAATCCATACTATGTGAGGAAGAGACATACCTTCTTGCTTTAATCCGCTATATTCACCTGAATCCGATGCGGGCCGGGATAGTCGGAACCTTGAAAGAATTAGATGAATATCCCTGGAGCGGTCACAGTGCGATAATTGGAAAGGTCAGTCGGTCATGGATGGACATCGATTATGTGCTTTCGCAGTTTGGTATGAAGAAGAGGGCCGCCGCGAATGCATATAGTAAATTCGTAGAAGAAGGCATGACGACGGGGCGAATCTCTGAACTTACGGGAGGCGGACTTGTCAGGCGTGGCGGAGGCTGGTCAGGGGTAGTGGCCACGAGAAGAAAAGGGCAGAAAGAAGAATTCGACGAGCGGATACTCGGAGGGGTGAATTTTGTGCAAGAGGTACTGAAGGAAACGGAAGACAGACAGATAAGGCAGCTGAAGATACAGCGACGAGGAATAACGATAGAAACAATAATAGAGGAAGAGTGCTCAAAGACGGGAATCAGCGTCAAAGAGGTGAAGGCAGGCAGTCGCAGAGGACCAGTGAGCAGACTCCGGGCCAAAATAGCATACCGGAGCAGGGAGGAACTTGGATTATCGGCAGCGGAAATAGCTCGTCATATGGGCGTGGCAACATCGAGTATTACGAGAGCTATCGATAGAGTTGATTAACAGTGGTAGATAATGCAATTGCAGTAACAACGTCCCCAAGGATAATGCAGGTTCGCGGATTTCACAGATTAAGAATGTCCCGTCATCATCTAAAGATAAATTGTGCCATATTTCGAATGGGTTTGGGAAGCAAAAGTACTGCAGGAATTGCACTAGCCCACCTGCCCACGTGGAGTCGTCCTAGAGTGCAAATAATATCCGCTATTATTATTTTACATGTGTCTATGATATCCTACTCGCTGTGTACGTGAGTAATCGAAGATTTTGAAATGATTCTCGGCAAGAAACTTATTGTAATAATGCCTGCTTATAATGCGGAAAGTGAGCAGAAAGGGTCTAGACATTTGACAAATTAAGCTCCTCTCTCACTTTTTCTCCCTTTTTTCTAAGCCGCGCATTCTCTGAAATGGCCGATTCAAATCGACGACTCGCCTGTGATACGGCGGATTCACTTATGCCGAACTCCTTCCCGATCTCCTTGCAAAGATTCTGAGCGATGCAAAGGAACGGCAGGAAATGGGATCAATCATCAGAGAACTTCAGCCGGAGTATGGAGTAGGTCAGGTTGTGACTCTTAAGTCACGGGCAAAATAGGTTTCCTAAGAACGACATGGCGACCGTAACGAAAAGAAACACAAAACCTGCCGTACAGATGCGGCTGCCTGCCGTACCGGAGAACGACTATCGAACCGGCATGGAACAAAAGAAAGGCACGGTTTCAGCGATCCTAACTTCGCTAGAAACAAGACGCTGCCGATTCACAGGTGGGTCCCATGGATCGCGGGCTTTTCAAGTGACTTTGTCAAAAGCGCATTAAATGGATTCCTCAGTAAAAAAGGAACGGTTTTAGATCCCTTTTGCGGTGTCGGCACAACCATCGTTGAAGCTATCCTTGGAGGCCATAATGTCGTCGGGTTTGAAATAAACCCTTATGCTGTCCTTGCCAGCCGCGCAAAGGCAAATGCCTACCACATCGACATAGATACGTTCACTTCGACAATCGATGACTTCCAGCAATTTTACAAGGAAAAAATTTCGTCGAACTATAAGCCGCACAGTGTTCCGCCTCAAGGATTCAAGACCAGAGCGAGTTTCTACAGCCCCCGTGTACTTCAAAAGGTTTTGATCATGCAGGACTTTGTTCTTGCTATCGATGACGAGAATGTCCGCGATCTGTTCCGGCTTGCCTTTGCCTCAACGATGGTAAGTTATTCCAACTATTCCTATGAGCCAAGCCTTGGCAGACGCGTAAGCGCAGGACGGGAAGAAATTCATGACTTCCACGTGGCAAAGACGGTCATGGACAAACTCACTGACATGGCTGAAGATATCGTTTGGGTGCAAGAACACGTAGATCACAATAATTTGGATGTACAAATCATCAATGACTCCTTTTTCCGTTGCCGAAAGCATCTTTTGCCTGCTTCTGTGGATCTTGTAATTACGTCACCGCCTTACCTGAATAATTACCACTACAACCGGAATACACGGCCTCAGCTTTACTGGCTGGGATATGCGCATTCACCGGACGATTTTAAAAAACTTGAGGACATGAACTTCGGCAAGTTCTGGCAGACCGTCCGGGATTTGGACCGGTTAGACTTGTCTTTCTCCTTGCCTGATACGGACGATTGAGGAACGGTTGCAGATGCTCAGGAAACTGAATAGAGAAAAAGGGCATTATGGTGGAAACGGCTGGGCCAACTATGCGGCTGCGTATTTCAATGACTGCCGTAAGTTCGCTGAAGGCATCAATTACGTATTGAAACGGCAGGGTGCGGCGCTGGTTGTCATCGGCAATAGCATACTGCAGGGCGTGATGGTTCCTACAGATGAATACTTCGGAAAGATCGCTGAGTCCGTAGGACTGGAACTGCTGAAGATCGACATTCCTCGCGCCACCCGCGTCGGCAACAGCATAATTCAATCAGACGTCAGAGTAGGCAAAGCCAAAGCTTCCCACCAGCTTTATGAAGCTGTCGTTGTTCTAAGAAAACCGTAACTACTAATAGAGTCATAGGTAAAGACAGATAAAATTTTATTCGTCATGCCCGAAGTCCTTAGTCGGGCATCTATGGTGTTTTGAACTTGGATTCCCGCTTACAGACTGCGGGAATGACGTATTTTGGAACCTATCTTCTGGTCAATGACGAGTGATGTGATCTTACTTATGAATTCCTTAGTATTTCAGGGCGTTTCTGATTTTTGTTTTTATTCTCTCTAACTCCGGCGACTTTCCTCTGAGTTTCTCAGCCCACGCTCTTCCGGGATGAAGCACGTCCCATTCCGATTTTGCCTGATCATATCGACCTGAGCCCGGATCATGGTTACCGAATCCGTCAACGACCGTATTCCATAGCGGTCTGTATTTTCTTATCAATGCCGCCTCCACGATTGTAATCATGCTGCTCTCGTCGCCCTTTAAAATAATAAACCGGCATTTGAAGCCCTCAATATCCAAACCTGCGCCCTGTTTGATGCTTCTCGCGTGTTCGCTCGAGTCTCTGGGCGAGAGTAGCATCTTCTTCGCTTCCACAGCGGGCCGATGAAAGATTCCGGCAACGGCAATTGATATGGAGAGGTCTGATTCAAAAAATCTATGGCCTCGGTGACGATCGCTTGAACTTTAGGAGATTTAAATATATGTTTGGTCGGATTAAACTCCATTTAAGGCTTATACTACTACATGACGTACACGTGAGACAAGACGAAGCTCTTAGGCCTCACCTCTGTGTAGGACTTATTGCTTAGCTCACCTTGAAATTATTCCCGGATCGCTTTCAATAGACTGGCTATCTAATGGCTCATCTGTTTATGATAAAATAATCAGACTTAGAGATTTGTTAATGAAAGGCAAAGTTTACTTAGTCGGAGCAGGCCCCGGCGATATAGGTCTTCTCACCATTAAAGGATTGAAATGCCTCAAGAAGGCGGATGTGGTCGTCTATGATTTCCACCTTAATGCCCAGGTCCTGAATTACATCAACCACGATGCCGAATTTATTTATGCCGGAAAACGGGGTGGCCATCATACGATGACCCAGGATGAAATAAATAATCTCCTCGTTCAGAAGGCAAAAGAAGGCAAGGTCATATGCAGACTCAAAGGCGGAGACCCTTTTGTATTCGGACGCGGCGGTGAAGAAGCCGAAGCGTTATCCAGGGAGGGAATAGAGTTTGAAGTAGTACCGGGTGTGAGTTCGGCAGTTGCTGCACCTGCCTATGCAGGAATCCCGCTCACTCACAGACTTTATTCATCTTCATTCGCAGTCATCCCGGGGTACGAGGACGCAACTAAAACCGGGAGCGCTATCGACTGGTCAAGGCTTGCTACCGGCGTCGGGACCCTCGTATTTCTTATGGCGGTAAAGAATGTGGATACAATCGTACAAAAACTGATTGAGAATGGACGTTCCCCCGATACTCCTGTGGCCGTAATCAGATGGGGCACAAGGCCGGACCAGAAAACTATCGTTGCAACTCTCGGGGGCATCGCCGCTCTTATAAAGGAAAAGGATATTAAGCCGCCGGCTGTGATGGTGGTCGGCGAGGTTGTGAGACTGAGGGATTCACTCAAATGGTACGAGAAAAAACCTATGTTCGGATACCGGATACTCTCGACGAGGGAACACGGCGAAGGCTTCGAGTCACTGGAGGAGCTCGGGGCAGAGGTTATTGAATTCCCGACGATAGAGATTGTTCCTCCTGCAAGTTATGAAGGGCTTGACAGGTCGATAGAAAAGATAAAGGACTATGACTGGTTGATATTCACGAGCAGGAACGCTGTGAAGTATTTCTTCAGGAGGTTCTTTGAGAAAGACAGAGATATCAGAGACCTGAGCGGCATAAAGATCTGTTCGATAGGGGCAAAGACGGCGGGAGAAATAAAGAACTACGGCTTAAAGGTTGATTTAGTGCCCGATGAGTTTCATGCAGAAGGACTCATTGAAGCATTCGTGCGCGGGGGTGGGCAATTCAAGGGTGTGCGTTTCCTCCTGCCCAGGGCCGAGAAGGCGAGAGAAATATTTCCGGAAAAAATAAGGGAACTTGGCGGAGAAATAGACGTGCCGGTGGCTTACAGGACAATAAAGCCCGAATCCCGGGGGAAAGAGACTCAGGAGATTTTTGAGAGAGGGGAGGATTTCGGTTGCTACCTTCACGAGCGCAGCGACTTTTAATAACTTCAGGGAGATAATGGGGAAAGAAGCCGATGAATTCCTCAACCGGGTGCCTATCGCCGTTATCGGGCCTGTTACTGCGAAAGCTGTGGAAAAAGCAGGACTTCATGTAGACATCATGCCCGGGGAGGCTACCATCGAATCAATGGCGAAAGAGATCATTAAATGGGCAGGGAAAGGCTTAAGGTAAAGCCGTACCCGACAGTCCTCCTCGTTTTTTTGCTGGCCGTGAGCCTTTTCCGCCTGTATTACATTCAGAACGGTCCGCTGGATCTGAGTCCCGATGAAGCTCACTATTGGGAATGGTCTCGCAGGCTCGACCTGAGTTACTACTCGAAAGGGCCGATGATCGCATACCTGATCCGTTTCGGGACTCTTCTGTTCGGAAACAGTGTCTTCGGGATAAGATTCATGGCTGTTGTCCTCTCTGCGCTCAGCAGTGTTCTTATCTATTTCCTCGGAAAGAGACTCTATGATGAACGGGTCGGGATTTTTTCTGCGATTCTGCTGCAGCTTGTCCCTCTCTTCTCAGCCTTCGGTGTCCTTTTCACGATAGACTCTCCTTTCATCTTTTTCTGGATTCTTTCGCTGTTTTTATTCCGGGAGGCCATTGACGGTCAATCCCGGACCTCGAATCTCAGATCCAACATGTATTGGCTTCTGCTGGGTCTTTCAGTCGGCCTTGGTCTGCTTACAAAATATACGATGGCCTTTTTTTACCTTTGTGCCTTTTTATTTTTGCTGTTCTCCAAGGAGCACAGAAGGCTTCTATGGACAGCGGATCCTTATGTATCTTTCGTTATCAGCCTTCTCGTTTTCAGTCCGGTGCTTATATGGAATGCGGGCCATGGCTGGGTAACACTGAAGCATACCGCGGGTCAGGCGCATGTCGCAGAAGGACTGCGCATTTCGCTCATGAGCTTCCTCGAATTTTTCGGTTCGCAACTTTTTGTAGTAACCCCTCTTCTGTTTGTCCTCATGGCTGTCTCTCTCTGGAAACTCAGAAAAGAGCAGGAGGGTTCTTTCTTATACTGGTTTTCGATTCCGGTAATTATCTTCTTCCTCTTAAAGAGCATTCAGGCAAAAGTCCAGGCGAATTGGGCTATGCCGGGGTATGTGACCGGTATTATTGCCTTCTCTGTTTTTTACATGAGAAGCTTTTCCTCCGGGCGGAAGAGTAAAAAGATCCTGACAGGAGCAGCAATTCTGGTTGCCCTCTTCATAACCTCAGTAGCCTATTATTCTTCAATACTGCCCATCCCGGCAGAAATTGATCCTACCTCGAGGCTTAAAGGTTGGGAAGATCTCGGGAAAGAGGTCACCCCGGTATATGAACAGATGTCCCTGAAAAAACCCGTATTCCTGTTTTCGGACAGGTATCAGGTTTCGAGCGAACTTGCTTTTTATGTGAAAGGACATCCGGTGACATATTGCGTCAACCTGAACCGGAGGATGAATCAGTATGACCTGTGGCCGGGATTTGATAATCTGCTCCATTATGATGCAATCTTTGTGAGGACAGGCAACGGCAAAGTGCCGGCAAAGATAGCTGCGGCATTCCAGAAGGTTGAGAAAAAGGCTTTTACCGCTTATACTAAGAGCCATGCTGAAATCAGGGACTATTCGATTTTTTTGTGCTATGATTTCAAAGGCCTGAAGGAAGAGAACCCGGGGTCCTATTGATGACGCTCTCTGTGGTCATACCAGTCTACAACGAAGAGGAAAATGTCCAGTTGCTCCATGCGAAGTTGCGGGAAGCACTCGACCCTCTCGACCAGGATTATGAATTGCTCTTTGTGGATGACGGCAGTACCGACAGTACGCTTTCCATCCTGGAGGGAATTCAGGCAAAGGACAAAAGGGTGATTGTACTGAGCCTCAGAAGAAATTTCGGCCAGACTGCCGCGTTCGCAGCAGGATTCGATTTTGCCCGGGGAGACGTTGTAATAACCATGGACGGTGATTTGCAGAATGACCCTTCCGATATTCCAAAACTGCTCGCACTTATAAAGGATAATGATCTCGTGAGCGGGTGGAGGAAGAAGAGGAAGGACCCTTTTTTCAGGAGAAGGCTTCCCTCTATAATGGCGAACTGGCTGATAAGCAAGGTAACCGGGGTAAAACTCCATGATTACGGATGTTCTCTCAAGGCATACAGGAGGGACGTGATAAAGAACCTCAAGCTCTACGGCGAGATGCACAGGTTCATCCCGGCGGTTGCCAGCTGGTACGGGGTGAGGGTCGCCGAGGTTGAAACAGTGCATCACGCGAGGATGCACGGCAAATCAAAGTACGGCATATCACGCACCATGAAGGTGGTGCTTGACCTTATCACGGTAAAGTTTCTCCAGAGTTTCTCTACAAAACCGATTCAATTTTTTGGTCCTGTGGGCATGGCCAGCGGTTTCCTCGGCTTCCTTATATTGCTTTACCTGAGCGTAGATAAGATCTTCTTCGGGCGTGATATCGGTGGGAGACCACTCCTCCTTCTCGGTGTCCTTTTGATAATCGTCGGAATCCAGCTCATCGGAATGGGACTCCTGGGAGAGATGCTCGTGAGGGTTTACCACGAGAGTCAGAGAAAACCTATCTACGTGCTTAAGAAGATCCTTGGCCCTGAAAGCAAATAAGATATTCCTCACCGTCCTCAAGCTTGCCGTAAGCTCTGCGCTGCTTTATGCCGTACTGTCAAAAACGGGACTCGGCAAGGTCTTCTCAATGCTGAAAAATATGAGCATCCCTGCGTTTATTTCGGCCACATTGCTTTACCTTGGTTCTCAGTTCATATCAACGGTGAGATGGAGACTGTTTCTTCCGACCGGAATCAGCGCCAGGAAGCTCTTCTCGTTGTATATGATAGGCACTTTCTTTAATAATTTTCTTCCCGGTGTTATAGGAGGAGATGCGGTGAAGGCCTATTATCTTTACAGGGAAACAGGGAAAGGAAGTCTCAGCCTGGCTTCTATTTTTGTTGACAGGTATATCGGTTTTGTAGGATTGATCGCCATATGTGTGGTTGCATATCCTTTCGGCTTCAAGTACTTTGCGGGTTCACGTGTAGAATGGCTGCTGCCGTTGATTGTTTTCGGCTTTCTTGCCTCAAGCCTGATGATTTTCGGACTGCGCATCGGACAGAGGATAAGGTTTCTCTCTGAGTTTTATACTTATTTTCATTCATATCGTCATCAGAAGGAGGTCATCGGAAAGACATTTATTCTGTCATTGATTATCCAGTTTGCAGGCATTTTTGCGGTATATATCCTTGCCCGCGGACTGCAACAGCACATACCTCTGCTCGCCTTTCTCGTGTTCCTGCCGATCATAATCCTTTTGACTCTGATCCCCGTATCTATTTCGGGCCTCGGCGTCAGAGAGGGTGCCTGCGTCCTCCTTTTCGGATTCATAGGGATCGAACCCTCCGCGGCAACCGCGATTTCTCTGTCCTGGTTTGTTTCGGTTGCAGCGGGAAGTCTTATCGGACTGGTAGAATATCTCAAGTACAAGAGAGAAGAAATCCCCGCTCCTGTTAAAGAAAGGAGATAGAAATAATGTTTCTTTATCTCGTGCAGCACGGAGATGCAAAAAGAGAAGAGGAAGACCCCGCAAGGCCGCTCTCCGAAAAGGGTCTGCGGGACATCACCAGAGTTGCTTCCTATATTTCACAACTCGATATTAAAGTTTACAAGATTTTCCATAGTACTAAATTGAGGGCCAGGCAGACGGCAGAAGTTTTACTCAAGAATCTGAACCCTGTCAAGGGTATGTCGGAAGTGGACGGATTAGCGCCCATGGATAACCCTGATATATGGGCGGGGCGGCTGAAGGACGTCCCGGATGACATCATTCTCGTAGGACATCTTCCTCACCTTGCAAGACTTGCTTCTGTGTTGCTCTGCGGAGACGCCGACAGGAATCCTGTTTCGTTTAGAATGGCGGGCATCGTCTGCCTCAGGAAAGATGACAACGGAACATGGTCCCTGCAGTGGATGCTGACGCCCGAAATAGTTATCGGTGAAAAGGGAGTGGGGCCCTGTGACGGATTGTAGAGGACTTCTGCGTCATTGTGGAGAAGCAAGATTGTCGAGGGCAGGGCAGAGCATTTTCGCTCATTCTCGTCCCGAATGCTTTCGGGACTCCGAGGCTTTTGCCTCCTCATTTTTTTTAGACAATTTTATTGACTATCGGCAAAAGAATCCGCTCAAATGCCCTACCCTGCGGGCGACCTGCCTATTGAAAAAGGAGGACTGATCTGAAACTGAAATTTCTCGGTGCTACGAGAACGGTAACCGGCTCCTGTTTTTATATTGAATGCAACAACCTCAAGATTCTTGTCGAATGCGGTCTGTATCAGGGTGAAGATGCAGAGGAGACAAACAAAGCTCCGTTTGATTTTTCCCCGGTACAGATCGATTATATCTTTATTACTCATGCGCATCTGGACCATTCGGGGATGCTTCCAAAGGTTGTCAGAGATGGATTTAACGGGAAGATAATCACGACATCCGCAACCAGAGATCTCCTGGAGCCGATGCTCTATGATTCTGCGCACATCCAGGAGAGCGACGCGGAGTGGCTCACGAGAAAACTTATGCGTGCCGGTAAACCGGCTGCCGTTCCGCTGTACACCATTGATGATGTGAAGGCGGTGTTTCCCCTTTTTGATGTAAAACCCTATTCCGAGATATTTCATCTGGGCAATGGCGTCAGGTACAGATTTTTGGACGCCGGTCATATACTCGGTTCAGGTACGCTTGAATTATGGTTTCAGGACAGTGAGAAGGAGAAGAAGGTTGTATTTTCCGGTGATATAGGAAAGAAAGGCAACCCCATACTCAGAGACCCTTCTTCACCTGTCGATGCAGACTACATCATAATGGAATCGACTTACGGAAACAGACTGCACAAGCCGCTGAAAGAGAGTATCGACGAACTGGCGAACGGGATAAAAACGACTTTCAAGAAGGGCGGTAATGTCTATATACCTGCTTTCGCGGTCGGCAGGACACAGGATTTGCTGTATATCCTGAACAATCTCGTAAGAGAGAAGAGACTCGATGATATCCATGTATATCTTGACAGTCCGCTTGCAGAAGAGGCGACCAAAGTGTATCTCGCACATCCCGAATGTTTTGATGAGGAGGCGACCAGGTTTTTTTCCACAAGGAATTTCGACGATGCGATCAAATTGCATTTCGTAGAGACGGTCCAGGAGTCTATGGCATTAAACAGGATCAGATCAGGGATTATTGTGATCGCGGGCAGCGGGATGTGTGAAGGAGGAAGGATAAAGCACCATCTGAAGCATAACCTCTGGAGACATGAATGCAGCGTGATATTTGTTGGATTCCAGGGCAAGGGCACGCTGGGCAGGCAGATTGTGGATGGAGCAAAGGTTGTACAGGTGCTCGGAGAGGAAATAGCGGTCAAAGCGTCTGTCTACACGATAAACGGCTTCTCGGCGCATGCGGACAGGGCGGAACTCATAAGCTGGCTGTCATATTTCAAGGACTCGCCGGAGGTCTTTATTGTTCACGGCGAAGAAGAAGTCGCCGCCTCTTTTGGCGAACTTGTGAAAGAGCGATTCGGTTTTAAGACCCATGTCCCTGAAAAGGGCGAAGTATTTGAATTGTAGAACAGACACTGTCAGGTCGAAAATAGTCTAAAATAATCTTATGAAGGCAAAGAAGAACCTTATCATCGTCGGAGACAGAGTCCTCATAGAACCTGATGAGGGCATAGATAAGACAAGTGCAGGCCTTTATCTGCCTCCTACTGTGAAGGAAAAAGAGAAGGTCCTCAGCGGGTATGTGGTAAAAACAGGGCCCGGTTATCCCGTGCCTGATATGGCTGCTTCGGAAGAACCATGGGCATCGGAAAAGAGGAAAGAGGTAAAATACGTACCGCTTCAGGCAACAGAAGGAGATTATGCAATTTTCCTGAGAGAATCCGGCGTTGAGATTGAATTTGAGAGCAAGAAATATTTGATCGTACCCCACTCGGCAATACTGGCGCTCGTCCGCATTGAAATAACAGAAGGTGAGTCGGAAAGCTGATTTGGATTAAATGAAATGCGGCACAAAGCCGTACTTCCTGTATGTTTCTTGAGCCTCAGCCGATTTTATGAACTTCAGGAATTTGTCAGCGTTCCCCGGATTAGGTGCATTTTTCAGTTTTGCCACAAAATAATTTACCCTGTCGCGCTGGTCCAGGTTTTCACCAGGCTCAACAGCTTCCACCTTTAAACCATTCTTCCGGGCGTTCATAACTTCCGTTGCCCAGACAGGACCAACGTCAACGGCACCTTTTTCGATTCTCGAAGGCGTTTCTCTGTGATGAACAGCAGTAAGGACGGTAGTCCCCTCTGCCTTTTTTTCATCCATAATTCTTTTCACAAGGGCATCACCGCCGGCCTTCGCATACATGTCAACGATATAATGAGTAATATCTTCCATTTCGCCCGGTTGAGAAATCCTTACCCCGCCGCGCCCGAGGTCATTAACGGTCTTTATGCCTGACGGGTTCCCTTCAGGCACCATGAGGACCAGCCTGTTGTGGAGATAAATGAAATAATCATTGACGCAACCCCTGCTTTTCAACTTCTCCATTGCATGCTCTGTCACAGAAGTGTATATGTCGGGACTCCCCGTGATGGCTTCTCCCTTAAAGAATGCGCCCCCGGCAAGGATCTGTTTTAATTCGAGGCCGGGAGGAAGCGTCTCATAGAATATATATTCGACTTCGGGGTGTCTTTCCTGAAATAACCTTATCAGATCATCCATTACCATGAACTGATTCCCGGCCATAAACAGGACAAGTTGGGCCTTGTTCAAAATTTCAAGGTTATGGAGGTCATCTGCCCGGTCCGAAGGAATCTCCGGATGGGGTTCTTTATTCATGGTCGATCCTTTCCAAGATATCTTCGTTGTTATTGTATCTCTCCGTCACCAGCTCGTCAAATGACCGACTTTTTTCTTGACAAACATCCTGGTCTGTGATTCAATTGAAGCAATTGAATAACCGGTCCTGTTACGAGAAAATGGCCGGAAATAATAGTGAAAGCCGCTCAAAAATTACGCCTGCCTGTATTATATTATCGAATAAACCGGGGTGATTAGGTGACGACCATTATCTTTTTGATTTCAGGATTAGTAATCGGCGGGGTCGCTGCATGGTTTATTGCGTCTTCTCAAAAACAGAAACAATATTCACAAGTGGTGACCGAACTTGAAAAAAGGGCGAGTGGCGCTGAGGCGAGGATCGAAGAACTCAGGCAGCAGGTGCAGCAGAGGGACTCTGAAATAGCCCGGGTGAGAAATGAACTTGATGCCGAAAGACAGGCCAAGATCGAGGCTGTTACAAAATTCGATGCCGCTCAAAAGAGCTTTGAAGAACAAAAGGCGCTTATTGATGTAATGAAGACAGAGATGACTGACACATTCAATGCCCTTTCAGCCGCGGCTTTAAAGAGCAGCAGCGAA
Source organism: Thermodesulfovibrionales bacterium (assembly GCA_963727725.1). Taxonomy (GTDB): domain Bacteria; phylum Nitrospirota; class Thermodesulfovibrionia; order Thermodesulfovibrionales; family SM23-35; genus CAVSHJ01. The sequence goes on along the minus strand of CAVSHJ010000025.1, from coordinate 23,612 downwards.
GACTTCCTCAGACTTGCTTCTGAACATCTCGGCAAAGTGGTGGCTGATACAAAGGGAAAACTCGGAGAACATCAGGCCGCATTGGACGGAATGCTGAAGCCGCTCCATGAGACGCTGAAGAGATACGAGGAACAGATAAGATCAATTGAGGAGAGCAGGCATAAGGCTTACGGTAGCCTTGAAGAGCAGCTCAGGGCTTTAGCATCGACCCATGAACATCTGCAGAGGGAAACGAGTAACCTTGTGTCCGCCCTGAGAAAGCCTCAGGTTCGTGGGAGGTGGGGTGAGATGCAACTGAGAAGGGTTGCGGAACTTTCGGGCATGTCCATGCACTGCGATTTTACCGAACAACTATCAGTGGACACAGAGAAAGGCAGAATACGCCCTGACATGATTGTGCACTTGCCCATGGAACGGGAGATTGTTGTTGATTCAAAGGTATCTCTTGATGCATATCTTGATGCTGTCTCTGCTTCAACAGAGGATGAAAGAAAAACAAAGATGGAAAAACATGCACAGCAGGTCCGAACGCATATGAACAGACTTGCATCCAAAGAATATTGGAGTCAGTTCAGACAGTCCCCTGAGTTTGTCGTGCTTTTCATCCCCGGTGAATCTTTTTTGAGTTCCGCCCTGGAAATAGATAACACCCTTATAGAAGACGGTATTCAGAGGCGGGTTATTATTGCGAGCCCGACGACTGTGATTGCATTGCTGAGAGCTATAGCATATGGCTGGAGGCAGGAGCAGATGACAAAAAATGCAGAGGAGATTAGCGAATTGGGGCGTCAATTATACGAGCGGATGACAACCCTTGTTCAGCATTTCGATAATATCGGTTCTAATCTTGAAAAGGCCATAGCTGCATACAATAAGGCGGTTGGTTCCATGGAATCGAGGATATTACCGTCAGTGAGGAGATTTAAAGAACTGGGCGCTACAGGCGCTGATGAAATACCGGTTATCGAGCAGATAGACCAAAAACCGAGGAATTTGAGTATACTTGAATAAGATTCTGATATATATAATAGACAATCTTTAAATCATATCCGAAAAAAGGAGGGGGTTATGTCTGAGAAATTAGGTTACGAGGAGTTTGTAAAGAAGGCCATTGTGAGTCTGAGGAAGGAAGGTTACAAAGGAATTCATTCCGTTTATTCGGGGTTTAATAATGCGTTCAAGAAATATTTTGACGGAGAAAACCCTGTTGAAGTGACAAACAATCTTGCCCGGGAAGGGAAAATAGTAGTCAGACCCGTAAAAGGCGGAGTGATGCTATATCTTCCCGAAGATGCTCCGCTTACAAAGGACACGGCTGCCGAGGCTTTAAAAAAGATGGGGCTTGAGTGAGATCTGTTGTCCCTGAGCGGGTAAAAGAGCTGAGGAAGATCTGGGGCGGTTTCAGGCAGGCAAGGGTCCTCATTACTGCCAACAATTACAGGGTCTTCGATCATTTATTGCATCCGCGATCTGCCCGCGCTGTCTCGGAAAATCTTAATACAGACTTGAGAGGGACGGAGATCCTGCTGGATGCACTCGTCGCGATCGGACTTCTTGTAAAGCAGAAAAACAGATACAGGAATACCGCGGCTGCATCGCAATTCCTTGTTTCAGGAAAACCATACTACCAGGGAGATATTATCAGGCATGCAGATGCGCTCTGGAAAAACTGGTCAGGGCTTGACGAAGTTCTCAAAACCGGGAAGCCCTGCCACCGGGTCCGTGACAGGCAGGCATTCATCCTCGGGATGCATAATATTGCTTCCTTAAAGGCAAAGGATGTTGTTGACATGATAGGACTGAAGGGTGTCCGGACTGCCCTGGACCTCGGAGGCGGCCCCGGGACTTATTCGATCGAAATGGCAAGAAGAGGCATAAAAGTAACGCTCTTTGATTTGCCTGAGACTATCGAAATTGCAAGGAAGGTAATCGGAAAGGGAAAAGGTGACGGAATCGTTTTCATGGGCGGTGATTTTATGGCCGATGACATCGGGAAGGGTTATGATCTTATCTTTGTCAGTCAAATCCTGCATTCATATTCAGAAAAGGACAACCTTCGGTTATTGAAGAAATGTAAAAAGGCCCTGAGCCGGGACGGGAGGATAGGTATACAGGAATTTTATATCGACAGGGCAAGAACCCATCCCGTGCAGGGCGCCCTGTTTTCTGTGAACATGCTCGTCAATACTGAAGGGGGCAGATGTTATTCGACTGAGGAAATAGGAAGCTGGATTTTGAAGACAGGACTAAAAAAAATAAGAAAAGGTCTTATTGACGATTCCGTCATCGTCGTAGGGGAATAAGCCATGATCTGACCCCCAAAATCTGCATGAGAAAGACTGAGATACATTTTTGGGGTTGATGGGGAAGAGGCTATGAGGCGGGCTCCATGCCCATGGAAGCCAGCCATTCGGTGATTTCATTTTTCATCGCCTTTGCGTTATGCCCATGCCATCTTTTTCTCTCCTTCGGATAGTCAATCAGGCTGTCCTTAAACTTCCTGAACGCGCCTTTTCCATCCAGAGCAGAACGGAGTTTCTCTCCCAGGAGCGGATCTTCAACCGTATCGGCGAATTCAGCCATGGATTTAAAAGCCGCGGCTGAATTTCTCTCGGGTACCCGGATGAACCGCTCTTCATCCAGGAGGATCTCCAACGCAAGTTCTATCTCATCCAGCAACCAGTCGGGGAGTTCAGGTTCTTCGTCGAATTCCACGTATTCTGTATCATCATCAATCTCGTCAAAGTCACCGTCATACAATCTCGATCTGGCTTCTCCCAGGATTTCTTCAGAAAATGCTGCAACTTCACCCGTCTCCAGATCAAGGTAGTAATCGAATGTGTCCCTGACCACATCCTCCATAGCCTTCTGCACTTCATCAAAATCTATCCTCAGCGGCTTCATTTGAAACTATTTTCGGTAATCTACGCTTACCCTTCTTTCCTTGCGTTCCGGCGGATTCGCCGGAGTAAGAAAAGAGACGGGAAAATCTTTGTTCTTTTCACATACCCATCTCCAGTCGCACTCTTCACAGTATCTTCTCGCCCATTTTCCGAACACCCCGGGGATTTTTTTCTTTATGTCTATCCAGTTCACTCTACCCCTGTTGTCTAATCCCAGCAGTTTTATCGCAGTCCTGTCCATCTCCCTTATCTCATCCTCGGAGTTTTTATCATAAAGACAAATGCTCTCCTGCAGGTACGGGCACTCTTTGCAGACATCGTCTGCTCCCACCAAAATCTCTATCTCTTCACCGGCCTCCACGTGTTTTAAAACTTCCTTCAGCTTCGCTATAAATTCAGGACTGTAGCCTTCGCCCAGAAAGAAATGAAGACAGACCAGGTGGTGTCCTCTGAGTTTTACCATAGCATGGTGAAGGGATCTTTCATACCTGCCTCTTCAAACCCCTTTGCCCTGAACAAACAACTGTCACATCTTCCGCAGGGCACATAAATTCCTTTCCTCAAACTTTCACCCTCTTCCTTACCCTCCCCCCTTGAGGGGGATGGAGTGGTGGTGGGGCCTATTTTTTGGATTTTTTGCGGGTCGTAGCAGCTCCATGTCAACGAATAATCGAGTCCCAGTTCGATGCCTTTCCTGATGATCTCTGATTTCTTCATTGAAATGAGCGGCGCCTTGATTTTAAATCTTATTTTCCCTTCGACGGATACTTTTGTAGCAAGGTTGGCCGTGGCCTCAAATGCCGCAAGGTATTCCGGTCTGCAGTCCGGATAGCCGCTATAGTCTATCGCGTTTGCACCTATAAAAATATTTTCAGCCTCAAGAACTTCCGCCCATGCAAGGGCAAACGACAGGAAAATCGTGTTACGTGCGGGGACATAAGTGACAGGTATGTGCTTAACAGTCAACTCTTTACGGCCTTTTGGCACTTCCATATCCGATGTCAATGCGGAGCCCCCGATCTCGCGAAGATCGAACCTTATGACGAGATGTCTTTGGACACCCAGGGCTGATGCCACCATCTTTGCTGAATCGAGCTCTCTCTTATGGCGCTGACCGTAATCAAAGCTCAGGGCGTATAATTCATGTCCCTCAGATCTGGCAACTGCCAGGGTTGTTGAGGAGTCGATCCCGCCGCTCAGAAGGACAACAGCTCTATCATGAATCATGATTCACAAATAAAAGAAAAAGACATGTCATAGTATTAGAGATACAAAAAGTGAACGACATTAAACCGGCCGGTCAATAGATATCGTCCGATGTCCCCTCTCTGCCATCAGGGCCAACGCTCAAGACCATAAACGTATAATCATTCTGCAGGTAGATGTAAGGTCTCCCCCAGGGATCCACTCTCCTCGAAATCATATCGAGAGATTCCGGATAAGCACCATGTTCGAACTTGTACCCCTCTATTTTGAATCTGAGGTTATCAATCGTCTCCGAAGCTTTGAGCCTCTCAATCATCTGATCCGATGCGAAAAATATCGTAAAGAAGGAAACCAGAAATGCGATTACGACGGCTGATAAAGGCAGAAAGCGATAAGAAAATGCACGTTTTTTCTTCTCAGGGAGAGGTGCTTCGGTGACAACAGGCATCACCTCTTTCGCCTCGATGGCGCCTTTATCTATGAGAGACAGGAGAGACTTTGATATGGAAAAATCATCCTTCCCGGAGATATCTATTATTGTGCTTACATCATTTTCTCCGTCGACCAGTGAGAGTATTTCCCTTTCTTCATCCGTTAGTCCCTCAATCTCTTCCGTCTTTTTCGAGAAGACGGCATCAAGTGTTACCTTCCCCTCGATAAGAGCCCACTCATCGACTATCCTTAATCCCTCCATGAGCAGGTGCTGAGTATCAATGGATATCGGGATGTCCTTATCAACCGGGATCGCCTGGGGTGTGAACTCGTAGGATCCTTCTTTCCAGCCGAATATCTGAATAACAGTTTCTTTAATCTGGCCTGTTATTATCTCGTCTATATCCTCTTTTCTTACAACCCCCTTCTTTACGAGGATATTGCCGAATTTAACATTGGAGCTTCGCTGTTCATCAAGAGCCGTCTGGAGGTTTTCCTCGTTCAAAAGGCCTTTCTTAACGAGTACCTTCCCGAGCCTGTTCGCCTCTATCCTTCTTTTCGATTCGGCCCCTGTGATATTGCCCTCGATGAAGAGAAGTCTTACCTTGTCCAGCCTGCCTTCGAGCGTCAAAACCCCGGTCTTCCGCTGGAAAAAAATCAGCTGAAGGATGTCAGCAAGACCAAAATCTCTGAGTGATCCCTCTAAAGCCAACCCCTTACAAGCCTCCGTCTAGTTGTTATGACAGACATGAAATATACCACTGCCACAAAAAATATGGCACCTGTATTAAGCCAGAAATCGGAGAAACCGGACATCTCCATAACAAAAAGGGAATTCATCACAGGTATTAAGAGGAAGAAAAGAAACGGCCAGAGGAACAGGAAACCTGTCAGGACATTGCCGGCATATATCTGGCCCGACCCGGGAAGGATGAAGGAGATAACCTTTATGATATCTCTTCTCTTCTTTTGATGCCCGTATACGGCAAGTATCCTTGCAATCCTTTCCTTCGCATCAAGTTCATCAAGCTTCACTAATGACCGGTAGCACTGCAAGCACATATGGCCCCAGAGAATATGTTTCTCGCACTTGCTGCAAAGTATAGAACCACACCTGTTACATCTGTAAGCCCTGCTCCTGGCCTGCCGGTCGAGTGCATAAAAAAGGACTGCCATTAAGACTGCGATAATAGGCATGAATGCCGGTGGCAGGGCCGATAACCCCAGAGTGGAGTTTCCTGTTGTCTTACCTCTCGCATATTTCCAGAGATCAGATATGGGAAGGCCTTCATCGATAACGAACCTGTTAGGATTCCTGCCAAATACCGCCCTGAATCTCGAAACCGCATCCCCGTCCATTTTTTGAGCAGCGAGAAAATACTCCTCGCCTTTCTCAAAATCGAGTGTCTCCCTGTATACCTCACTGAGATTGTAAAGCGCGACAGGGAGCGGCTTTTGCTCAATTGATTTCAGATAAAGCTCTTTTGCCTTTTCGATATCATTCAACGCAACGTAACAGTTTGCGAGGTTATTATATAAACGCGGGTCGGGTTTCATTGCGATCAGTTTATTGTAGATGTTAATTGCTTCATGATATCTGCCCTCACGTTTCAGGGCAAGGGCGTATGAAAAGAGCTCAACGGGATTTTCCTTCCCGCGCAAGACTGAAAGTGCATATCTGTTCCCCTTGGATTCACTCACCTGGACAATAGCCTTCAATTCACCCGAAGCGGGCGCATTGAAAATCGTTGAGACAGACTTGAAGATCCATGGCGAAACAAGAAGAAAGACGAGATAGAGATAAATGACAAGCCTGTCCCATTTCTTCATATAGAGGCTTATTATCATGAGAAGGGCCGCCGGCAGATAGAGCGGCCCGAATACGGCGAATAACAGCACCAAAAGCAGCAGGGCATTGGCCCGATCCTCTTTTATGTCATGGGAAAGTAATGGTACGTCCCTGGGGAGTCTGACCACAACAATGAGAGAGACCGCAATGAAGAAAGAAATGGCGGCACTCATGAACAGAGAGGCTGTCATCATAAATAACCACCAGAAGTTTCGTTGATAGGCGGCTATCCCCTGCAGCATATAGTCGATCGTCTGGAATACCCCCTCCGGCGCGAAACTGAAACTTGCCTTCGATAACTCAAAGTATACCGCGGGGAGGTCCGGCGAATACTCCATGGCTTTTCTCAGAAGATCGATCTTCCGGGGGCCGGCTGTTTTTGCCTGCTCGATGAGCAGGAATGAATAAGCTTCCGAGTCTCTTATCCCTCTGTTGAGCTGGTGTTGATACAAATCCTCCTCAGAGGAGATGGACGGAACAAACAAGAAGAATAGTAATAATAACGGGATGATTTTTTTCACTCTCGTTGCCCTATCTTTCTCTCCGTACCTTTTATAAGTCTCCGGATATTGTCTTTGTGCCGTATGAGGATAAGGACCGTAATGAGAACTGTTATAAACAGCTTCTCCTGATAGTGCGGGTCAAATAGCGCTACGTTGACCGGCAGAAGGCCGAATGACACGATCGCTCCAAGGGATGAATATTTTGTCAGAATCACAATTGTGATCCACATGATGAGTGTAAAGAGGGCGACCTGCGGCATGTAGATGAAGAGGACCCCGAAACTTGTCGCAACGCCCTTCCCACCCCTGAATCTGAGAAATATGGAAAAATTATGCCCCAGGATGGCTGACAGACCTATGAGACCTTCATAGACCGGTCCCACTCCCAGAAGTTTTCCGATTGCAACCGCAATAGTGCCTTTCAATATATCTCCGAAAAGGGTCAGGACAGCCGGCCATTTCCCGAGCGAACGTAATACATTTGTCGCTCCGATATTTCCGCTTCCGACCTTCTTGAGATCGACTCCCTTTATTTTTGCTACTATTATACCAAAGGGAACCGACCCGAGAATAAACGCAGCGATCAGCAGCAGAATATTTTCAGTCATATACGTTTCAGATCTTTCTCCCGAAAGATATTGTATACTGGATTCCTGAAATAAGGGACAGGATGAGAGATGCCCAGATAAGGACAAAACCGATATCATAGAGATCGATGCCAAAAATACTGTCCTTGAGTATGAGACAAAGGATCGCTATGATCTGTAACGTAGTCTTCACCTTGCCGCCGACTTCGGCTGCAATAACGATATCCTTGGAAAGTGCCACTACTCTCAGGCCTGTCACCAGAAATTCTCTTACGATGATGACGATTGCAATCCACGCGGGGAGTCTCTCCATATCGACAAGCACTATCAAGGCGGAGATTACCAGGAACTTATCGGCGAGCGGGTCGAGAATGATCCCGAATTTTGTTATATCCCCGGAACGCCTTGCGAGATAACCGTCAAGAAAATCGGTTATCGAAGCAATACTGAATATGAAAGCACCGAATACCGGATAAATGTAGACTGCATAAACGAAGACCGGAATAAGGACAATCCTGCTCAGCGTGAGTATCGTAGGCAGATTAAGTTTGGGAATACTCATCCATGATGTCCTTCCAAAGCCCCTTCGCCTGAAGGAGCAGATTACAAACTTCTCTGACCGCTCCTTTGCCCCCCCCTTCTTTTGTTATCACCTTCACAAAGGGTCTTACCCCGGTCTCAGCATCTGCGACGGCAACCGAAAAACCGCACCTTCTGAGAACGGGAATATCAACGATGTCATCACCGACGTATGCTATTTCATGGTCAGCGAGGGAATATTTTTCTGCGAGCTCCTTATAGGCAGCCGCCTTGTCAAAACACTTCTGATAGACGTCTCTAATTCCCAGTTCGCGTGCCCTCCTTTCTACTATTCTCGAAAATCTGCCTGTGATCAGGGCAACATGAATACCGGATTTCAGCAGCAGTCTTATCCCATGTCCGTCACGAACATGGAAAGTCTTCAGTTCATTGCCGGCGTCATCAAGAACGATGCTCCCGTCTGTCAATACTCCGTCAACATCGAGTATGAGGAGTCTGACATTTCGGGCGGTGCTGAGGAGTTCCTTTCTGGAGATATTTCTCATTTTCATTTCAATCACATATATCTGCCAAACAATAAACCGAACGCAACATCGAGTATATCAAAGAAAATAAGAAAAGTCATTGAGGACGCGGAAAATGAGGATCAAGAGGCAGAAGCAAAGAATTATGATCGAAAGATATCAGGTATTCTTTGCCTCACTGCCGGGCTGATTTTAAGCACTTTTTTCGCTGCAGCAGAACTGCATTTTCTCCTCGGAGAGATACTTGCCTCTCCCTCCGTTACAGAGCATCGCAAATATATCTTCAAATATCTCTTCATATCTGGAATCTATTCTCTTAAATACATCTTTCTCAATATAGTTGTATTTCGTTGCAAATTCCAGACAGTTCTGGGCCTTTGAGGCCGCTTCTGCCGCATCAGACATCTTGCTGACAAGTATGGATCTCTGTTCCTGCATCCGCCAGGCCTCTGCGAGGTTTATACAGACCGCTTTGGAGTGCCGGCGGAGTTGATCGGTCAGATAGAATTTTTCTTTCGGAAAGCGTTTTGATGCCTCGAAAATTTCTTCAAATATCTCGATCGCTGTTTCAAATACGAAATGATAGACTTCATAGTCCAATCCCCCATTCACTCTTTTGTTTTCATAGTTCATCTTTCTGCTCCTTGATTGTTTACGTTTGGCAACACGCTCTCCGTTGAGCGAAGTGTCTTATTTTTTATATCCATATCGTATTGAGTATTATCCCCATACTTTTTAATGCGTCCTTAATCACATTGGTAGAGACAGGTTTTTCGAAATAGAAGGACGCGCCCAGGTTGTACGCCCTTTTCATCACATCCGGATTTCCATAAGCTGTTATCAGGATTATCCGGGTTTCCGGGTCGCGCTCCTTGACGCAACGTATGATCTCCAATCCTTCTTCGCCTGCGATGCCCGAAAGCCTCAGATCTGCAATGACCGCTTGATAAGATCTTTTGTTCATCAATTCCCGGGCGTCTTCCAGGGTTTCGGCGATGTCCACTTCAAGCTCCGGCGATTCAAAGAGTTTCTTGAACGCGATGAGGATGGTTACTTCATCATCGACCACAAGAACATGTTTTGGCATTTCCGTCTCCTTGTTTGAGAATGACGTCGTTAACACGCAATCTCAGTGACACAGGCATACTTTGCAGATGCAAAGGGAATGCCAGATCCTGATCGTTAGGAAATGCAGGCAGGACAAGGATTCCTGGTGCCCGCCCCGTGGCTGAGGGTCTCATTTTCGAAAAGATTAGTCTCAATCTGAGAATGAGAGGCCTGAAGGCGATGTTATGGATTCTCATGAAACTTTTTTAATTTCCGGTAGAGTGTGGCTCTCGAAATACCCAGGAACCCGGCAGCCTTGCGGACATCCCCGGCGGAACGCCTGATAATGGTCCGGATATGCTCTTCCTCGATATCTTCCAGTTTATTTGCAGTCCTTTTATCTGTCAGGAATCGATCACACTCCAGGCTGGAAAAATGTTCAATTGTCAAAAGCCGCCCATGAGACAGCAGGAGGGCCCTTTCGAGGATATTTCTCAGTTCACGAACATTCCCCGGCCACGGGTATCCCTTCAACAATTCCATGGCATCGTGCGATATTCTGACGCCGGGCGGACCTATTTTATTCATGATATTCGATACAAGTTCCGGTATATCTTCAGGCCTTTCACGCAAAGGCGGGATGATTACGGGAAAGACGTTTATACGGAAGTAGAGGTCCTTCCTGAACCTGCCCTGCTCCGCTTCCTCGCGGAGGTCTCTGTTTGTCGCGCAAATAAGTCTGAATTCGCTTCTGCCGCACTTTTACCTCGCCGAGCCTGCGGTACTGTTTTTCTTCTATGACTTTAAGGAACTGTGCCTGCACTCCGATATCCATGTCAGTGATCTCGTCAAGAAAGAGACTCCCTCCGTCTGCAACCTCGATAAGGCCCTGTCTGTCCTGAACAGCGGTTGTGAAGGCGCCCCTTGCATGGCCGAAAAGCTCACTTGCGAGCAAATCACCTCTCAGGTTTGAACAGTTCAGTTCCACGAAAGGCGCAGAACTCCGGGAACTGTGATCATGCAGCCATCTGGCCAGGACACCCTTTCCTGATCCGGTCTCACCCATAAGCAGAACGGGGGCATCCTTTGCCGCGGCAAGTGATGCGAGGCTCATGACCTCTTTCATGGCGGGGCTCTTACCAAAATAAATCCTGTCTTTTCTTTCAAGACGCTGGCTGGTCAGGTCTTTCCTCCTGAGAGTCCCCAGTTCAAGGCTTTTCCTCAGGAAAACATCAAGATCTTCCATATTTACGGGTTTTGTCAGAAAATTGTCGGCGCCCCTGCGCATGGCCTCAACAGCTATAGGGATGTCGCCGTGTCCTGAAATAATAATCAAAGGTACGTCCGGATGGCCTGTCCTGAGGCCTGATATCCATTCCAGACCGCTCCCGTCCGGAAGATACAGATCAAGCAGGATGGCATCGAAGCGCTGAGTCAGGAGTGCGTCCTGGGCTTCGGCCAGGCAGGCTGCTTCCTGAACCACATAACCCGCGTTTGAGAGATATCTCGAAAAGCCGAACCTGGTTCCTTCGTCGTCTTCTATCAGGAGGATCTTCGGAGTCACAGGTCGCACTCCTGAATAACAGGGATACTTATTTCTACCGTGCAGCCGGGCGGGGGATCATTATTCCTTATTGTTATGTTGCCGCCGTGGGCCTGAATAATATTCCTCGCAAGGCTCAGACCTAACCCGTTGCCCCTCTTCCGCGTAGTAAAGAAAGGCTCGAAAACTTTATGCAGATTTCCGGGCGGGACGCCGGGACATCGATCACTTACATAAATTCGTGATGTTGTGCCCCTGGGGCCGGACACAATAAACTGTATCTCGCTCCCCTCGGGGCTGTGCTGAGCTGCGTTTTCCAGCAGGTTGAGCAGGACCTGCTGAATTTTCGATCTATCGGCCATCACGTGCGGGTCGTCGTATTCATCCGGGAGGATTAATTGTACCTTATGGGTCTTTGAAAGGTTTGTCTGTTTCCATAAATCCAGAGTTGAAGTGCATATTAAGGGCAGGGATTCCCGGTGCAGGCTGGCGGGCTGAACGGGTTTGCCCAGGTCCAGCAGGTCTCCCATTAAGCGCGACAGGCGGTCCACCTGGGTCCGGATATGGTCAAGGAACGGTTTATACTCGGGATTGTCCCCTATATCCTGAAACAGGGCTTCGGTAATCGCCAGTATGGCGTTCAGCGGATTCCTTACTTCGTGGGCAACACCTGCGGCCACCTGGCCGAGGAGCTTCATTCTGTCCAGCTGCCTCAGCTCCGTCTCCATCACGTTTCTGTCGAACTCATAGGCAACGTACCGTGAGAATATCTCGATGAGATGGATTTCGTCTTCGGTGAATATGCGGTCCTCGTAATCCATGACACAGAGAAACCCGACAACCTTGCCGCTCACATTTTTTATCGGTACGCCGATATGACTCCTGAAATTATAGAGGGAGAGGAGCTTGTTATGAGGGAAAAGCCGGGGCAGGGAACCTCTCACCTGATGGGCCTCTTTTTTCTCTGCTGCGATCGCGCACGCGGAATTCTCTAACGCCGTCACTTCATTATGCGTAAATTTCCCGTCGACTATTTTTGAGATTATCCTGACCTGGTCTTCCTCGATATGCTGGACAGCTACATAGGAAACCTTGAGAAGGTTAGCAAGGTTGTAAACCACCTGATCATAAACGGCCTCGTATGACCCGCGCAGGGTGGTGGCAATCTTATAGACAGACTGCAGTGCTTCGAGACTCTGCACTAATTTTTCCTCGGCCCGTTTTCGTTTCGTGATATCTTTTTGCAGGACGACGATGTTGATAATATCTCCCTGTTTATTGCGGACAACGGAAGCTGCACAATCGGTGGTAATAACTGTGCCGTCCCTGCAGACGACGTCTATCTCCTGACGGGTAAACATCTGACTCAAAAGTGCCGGGAACTGGTCATGGCAGATTTCCTGTGAGGCCGGTGAAAAGAATTTTGTGATAGGTGAGCCGATAAATTCATCTTCTCCATAACCAAGCGCATGAATAACGGCAGGATTGACCTGGGTAACTATTCCCTGTTTGTCCAGTATAAACATGAAATCCGTGACTGAATTGAAGAAAGAGCGGAGCCGTTCCTCACTTTCACGCAATGCGTTTTCTGCCAGTTCCCGATTGGCGATTTCCCTCTCTACACTTTCTATCATCTCATTCGTCACCTTCTGGAGAGATTCCAGTAATTCCACTCTCGATTCGCCTGATACCCTGGCACTCAGTTCGCCCTTCGTGACTTTATGCAACACGTCAAAATGTTCGGCGAGCCACATGGCAAACTCATGAGACTGATCAACAATCTCGCCGATATTCTCTGCGGTTACGTTCACGATGTGCTTCAATTTTTCGATCAGCGCAACGGGAGATTTTTCATCGATCCTAACTCCGGGATTCCCGGAAGCGATCATCTTTAATGCCTCAAAGACCTCGGACAGGCCTATAGCCAGCTCAATACTCATGCTCTGGAGTTCTCTCTCCGAAGATTCTGCCACCTCTTTGTACCGTGCGATCTGCGCATTTACCGCTTCAAAGGTCTTCCTGGCTGAAGGCAGGTCCATATTATTTTTGAAGACATCACAGGAAAGGCAGATATCCGGCTTTTCGGAGGGCTTACTCCGGATTTCGCCGCGGCTATAGTCTCCCGAAAGCAGCCAGCAGCTGAAATGTTGTGATTTGTAAGCCAGGCAATCCTCTTTCCCGCACTCTGAGACTTCCCAGCATTTCACCTTCGTCATTCTACAGGTTTCTCCGGATTTCTCCTTCAAGGGTTTTCTTCTTTATATCGGCCTATTCCGATTATTTTTTTAGTTGTTTCCGGCACCTGGATATTATTTGTTCCACGGAGATATCCTGAATTTAACGTAATGCTTAACTTTTGTCAAACTATCGACGCTGCCGATAAAATGGCACACACACACTGCATGAGAAAGATTGAAAATGCATTCGAGAGATAGAAAGGCCGGAATAAAATGATATAATTAGCTTAAAAAAGATAAGGGAGCCAGATATGGAAACTGTGATCGATCTGAATAAATATGTTGTTCCCATCGAGAAACTCAGGTGGGTATGTCGTCCGGACACCTTCCAGTTTGAATGTACGGCCGACATCGAACCTCTCAGGGAATTTATCGGCCAGAACAGGGCCATGGATTCCATAAATTTCGGACTGGCCGTGGAAAGGGCGGGTTATAACCTTTTTCTGACAGGACTTACCGGGACGGGAAAGGCGACAACCATCAAATCTCGTCTTCAAAAATTCATCGAAGAGAGAGAAGCCAGGGGAATAAAATGCGTCATTCATGACTGGTGTTATGTATATAACTTTTCCGCCCCTGATCAGCCGCGGATACTCAAATTGCCTCAGGGCCTCGGAAAATCTTTGAGCAATGACGTGGAGGAACTGCTTAAGACCCTGAAGGAAGAGATACCTAAGACATTCGGCAGCGAGGAGTACAACAAGAGGAAACAGGACGTCATGGAAGGACATCAAACGAGATACCAGAAGGCGATGGATGCGCTGGACAAGGAAGCTGCTGAAAAAAACCTGATGGTGCAGCTCTCACCGATGGGAGCCGTTGTAGTGCCTGTTTCAGAAGGGAAACCCCTGTCCAGGGAGGAGTTCCTTGTCTCTGCCGGAGTCTGAAAGGGAAGAGATCGAAAAGAAACGTCTGGAAATGATGAGGAAGGTGGATGAGACTTACGCCGGCCTCCGTGATCTTGAAAGAGAGATCGGTGAGAAGATGAAGGACATCGACCTGAAGGCCGGAGAATTTGCGATAACGCGGCCTTTTGAGGAACTGATCAAGAAATATTCCGAACATCCTGAGATCATGAATTTTCTTAAAGAACTGAGAGAATATACGCTGACCAAGCTGGACTTATTCCTGCAGGCGCCCGGAGCTCCCCAGATTCCCGCTCCCGCGTTCCAGCAGCCGGACTCTTTCATGGCTTACAAGGTCAATGTCTTCGTCGATAACAGTTCAGTGAGCGGTCCGCCCATAATCATTGAGCCCAATCCCAATTGGTTCAACATGTTCGGAAAAATCGAAAGAAGGGCATTGATGGGGACGTATATAAGCGACCACACCATGATTAAGGCAGGGGCGGTGCAGTTTGCAAACGGCGGCTACCTGATACTGAACATCAGGGATGTCCTGTTAAACCCTGCCGTATGGGAGGGACTCAAGAGGATCATCAAGACCAAGGAAGTCAGGGTTGAAGATCCATGGGAACAGTTCGGCTATTTCGCACCACAGGGAATGAAGACCCAGCCGATGCCGGTGGAGTTCAAAATAATCGTGATGGGCGAAGATTCCATATACCAGCTTCTCACCGCCTATGATGAAGATTTCTGGGAGATGTTCAAGGTCAAGGCGGACTTCGATTACCAGATGGACCGTTCGGATGAAAATGTAAGGGCCTTTGCGTGTTATATAAGCACCTGCTGCCAAAATGAAAATCTCCTGCCCTTTGATCGGAGCGGTGTTGCCAAAGTCATAGAATACGCAGCCAGGACCGTCGGCGATCAGGAGAAGCTTTCTGCCAGATTTGGCCCGTTGAGAGATCTGCTCGTTGAAGCGGATTACTGGGCCAGGGATATGCAGAGCCAGAGGATAACCGGAGAGCACGTGGAAAAAGCAGTGAAGGAGAAGATCCACCGTCTTGACCTGATCGCGGAACGCATCCGTCAGATGATTACTGAGGGAACGCTCATGGTCGACGTGGAGGGAGCGGTCACGGGCCAGGTGAACGGACTGGCGGTCTACGACCTTGGTATATTCAGTTTTGGGCGGCCCAACCGCATTACAGCAAAAACTTTTTTGGGAAGGCGCGGTGTAATCAACATCGAGAGAGAATCTCAACTGAGCGGCAGGATTCATGATAAAGGCGTACTCATCCTGTCGGGGTACCTGGGATGGAAGTACGCCCAGGATAAGCCGTTGTCTCTTTCGGCCAGTATCTGCTTTGAACAATCCTATTCGGGAGTTGAGGGAGACAGCGCTTCATCCACAGAGCTCTATGCGATTCTGTCGAGCCTTGCCGATATCCCGATAAAACAGAATATAGCAGTCACAGGTTCTGTAAACCAAAAGGGAGAAGTTCAGCCGATCGGCGGGGTGAACCAGAAGATTGAAGGCTTCTTTGATGTCTGTAAAGCAAAGGGTTTGACAGGTGATCAGGGAGTCATGGTCCCGCATCAGAATGTCAGAAATCTGATGCTGAGAGAAGATGTTGTGCAAGCCGTCCGGGACGGGCAGTTCCATATCTATGCAGTGAAGACTATTGATGAAGGCATTGAAGTCCTGACCGGTTTGCCCTCGGGAGAACGGCAGGCGGACGGCACTTACCCCGGAAGGACGGTGAATCATCGGGCGGACAGACGGCTCGCTGAATTCGCCGACAGGCTGAAGGCATACCACGTATCTGCGGGAGAAGGAGTCTGATATTATTCCCTGTGAAAGTTCTGACCGGTTTGCATTTTTCCGCAGTGAGAATGAATAATTAAATCATGGACAGGAGATATAATTCCTTCGGCGCGTATGTGAAGAAGCGGTTCGGTGTGACCGTGTATAAAGTGAATGTGGATGCAGGGTTCACATGCCCCAACAGGGACGGAACGATAGGGACCACAGGGTGTATTTATTGCAACAACGACAGTTTCAGACCGAATTCCTGCAGGCCTACACTATCTCTGGACGAACAGATCAGGAATGGCATAGCTTACATAAGAAAGAGATACAAGGCAGAGAAGTTTCTTGTATATTTCCAGCCGTACACTAACACATATGCGCCGGTCAGTGAGCTGGAGCTTCTTTACAGGGAGGCCCTGTCTGACCCGTCTGTCGCAGGACTGGCCATAGGCACAAGGCCCGATGCAGTTGACGGGGAGAAAGTGGCGCTTCTTCAATCTCTTGCAGAAAAATATTTTATCCTCGTTGAATACGGAATGCAGTCGATATATAACAGGACCCTCGAGTTCATAAAACGGGGCCATGATTACGACACGTTTCTCAGAGCTCTTGACCTGACAAAGGACCGGGGCATCCTCATCGGCGCACACATTATAGTGGGGTTTCCGACAGAGACGAGAGGTGAAATGCTCTTGATGGCGGATGAGCTCTCACACCTCCCGGTAGAATTTCTCAAGATACACCAGCTTCAGGTCGTAAGAGGTACGGCTCTCGAAACCATTTACAGGGAGAATCCTTTTCATGTATTCGGATATGACGAGTATCTTGATTTCGTAACGGAATTTATAGAAAGGCTTTCTCCCCGCATAGTCCTCGAGAGGCTTTTTGCTACCGCGCCCGACCCTATCCTGATCGCGCCGCAGTGGGGGAGGAGCAGGCAGGAGATCTTGAGGGACATCGAAAAGAAACTCGAGGCGAAAGATACCTGGCAGGGCAAGAACATGAAAGTCCACGCCGGGCTATGAAACCGATCATTGCAGTTATCGGCGGAAGAAGGGTTGACAAATCGCTTCTGAGAGAAGCGGAAGAAGTGGGACAGCTGATAGCCCGGAAAGGATTGACCCTCGTATGCGGTGGTCTCCGGGGAGTCATGGAAGCAGCTTCCAGGGGGGCGAAATCAGAAGGCGGGCTCACCGTGGGAATTCTTCCGCAGAATGATTCGAAGGAGGCAAATCCCTTTATAGATATCCCTATTGTAACCGGATTCGGAATAGGGAGAAATGTCATCATTGCACGCACGGCTGACGCCCTGATCGCAGTGGGCGGGGAGTACGGCACTCTCTCGGAGATCGCATTCGCATTGCAGATGGGCAAGCCGGTAGTCGGCATAAAGACGTGGGACATTAAGGGAGTTATCAATGCTGAAAATGCGGAAGAGGCTGTGAACAAAGTCCTTGAGCTATTGGAGCTTTAGCTAGCTCTTAAGATTTTATGACCGAGTATGATATAATTTCCTTTGCCAACCCGCGTGCCCCCTTAGCTCAGTCGGATAGAGCACAGGTTTCCTAAACCTGGTGTCGCAGGTTCAATTCCTGCAGGGGGTACCATATTTTTCAAGGACTTACAAGCTTCTTCCGTAAACGATTTTAACCAGGTGTCCATACAGGTGTCCATCCTTCCTTCCAGTTTCTTCACCTCCTCCTTTCATGAAAGATTTCACTAAATGACCATAATGCTTTATGGTCGTGTCTATGGATGCATGACCCATCCATTTCTGAACTGTAGCCAACGACACGCCCGCCATGACACAATTAGCCCCGAAAGTACGTCTTAAGTCATGGATGACCACATCTTTCAATTTAGCCCTCGTAACAGCAGATTGAAAAGAACGTCTGAAATTCTTGAACGGTTTACCCTGGCTATCACAAAAGACGTATTCTCCCCTTTTCGGTAATGACCGGAGAACGGTTAAAGCATGTATCGCTAAATCTATGTAACGATCCTTGTTGTACTTTGCAATCTCAGCCCTTACGTGTAATCTGTTTATTCTCAAAATCAACATCCGACCATTTAAGGGTTAACAAGCTCCCCTTTTCTCAGCCCCGTATTCAGATCGAAAATGACCATTGCCTGAAGATGCGGAGCTTTTTCTTCTTTCCCGGCATGCGATAATAAGAGCATCTTGCTCCCACTTCTCCAAAATCCTCTTTCTCTCTTTGATCCTGAATCTCTTAACCTTGTGAACCGGATTTACCAAAGCCTTACCCCATTCAATGGCCTGAGTAAAAATACCGCTCAGTGCATTAAGATCGTTATTGATCGTATTATCTGCAGCTTCCTTGCTCAATCAATTGTTGTTTCAATCCCTGGGCCACACGAGACGTTATTTCATGCAGGAATTTATCACCTAATGATTTTCTTGAGTTTGTCACACTTGCCCTTAATGGTTGGGTAGCTCTTAAGTCCTTTAGCATAAATAGGAAGATATTCATTATCGACAAAATCAGAGAATTTCACTTGAGGGATGTATCTATCAGGGAGCTTTTTTCTATGAGCTACTTCGTCCTTTTTTCTGGTTAGCATATTCCTTTGCGAAGGTATAAGAACCTCGATCCGGTGGACTCCCTTTGACGCATCCCCTTTTCATCATAATAATCAATATAGTAAATGTAACGATTTTCTGTTTTATTCCACTTCTTATAAATTGCCATTTTTGCGAGGAACTCCCTTTTTTCAAAGTTCTTCAACATATGATTCCGGGAATTTAACGCGGCTACCGAACGGAACACCCTTAATTCTTCCTTGCATTTTCCATGTCCTCAAAGTGCCAACCGGATGCCCTGTTATCTCAGAGAGCTGTTTATACGTGTAAAGCTTTTCAGGCATATCATTTAGACTTTTATTGCTTTCTTCCTTTTTTGTGGAACTACTTTCTCTTTGATCCCCTTTAATTTATCTTCAACTTTACGAATAGTCGGCCCAAATTGTTGTCTTCCGCGATCCCTAAAATCTCTCCCCTCAGGTGTGCTTTCAACCCATTTCTCAAATTCTTCCTGTGAAAATTTTCCACCCCTCTTAATATCTTCTAGCATAGTCTTAAGAAACCAGGAAATAGCCTCCGATACTGATATACTTCTCGGAAGCTTCTGCAGCTCATCATACACATCCGGATCAATCGTCAAAGTCAGTTTCTTTCTCATTTCTCTTGACCTCCCCGTATATCTGCTTAAACGTTAGCACGTGTAGAAGTCATTTGTCAAGTATTTTTTGTGCCTTCTTTTTATGTTTTGCTTTGTATAAAATAAATATAATATTCTCGGAGGTTAACTATATGACAGGATACAGATTTTCTGTAGTAATTGAAAAAGACACCGAAGGTTATTTCGCGTTTTGTCCTGAACTTCAAGGCTGTTACACCCAGGGCAACACCTATGAAGAGGTTTTGGACAATGTTAGGGATGCTATACGGCTTCACATCGAAGATCGGATCGCGTCTGGTGAAGAAATCCCTCAAGCCGACTCAGTGAGTTTAACTTCCTTAGAAGTAGCGGTATGACCGAAAAACTCCCGCGAGTAACTGCCACAGATATTATAAGAGCCTTAGAAAAAGCCGGTTTCAATCTCAGCCGGCAAAGTGGAAGTCATAAAATCTATAAGAATAAATCCGGGAAGAGAGTAACAGTTCCCTATCATTCCGGCGATACCCTTCATCCAAAAGTCCTGAAAAGTATCTTGAAAGATGCTGACCTAACAATAGAAGACCTCAGAAATCTTCTCTAATTTTTTCCGTTAGTTAATAGTACCGTTGAGATATGGCCTATATGACAAGCCCAGGGAGGCCGGGGCCGGGGCCACCGGCTCCCGCCGGAAGGCCACCCGGCCCCGAAAACACTGGGAAGCCCTAAATCCGACCTGTAGTTCTGTTGATTGCCTTCGTAGAATCGATTTTAAGAGCCTAATTTCAATGAACGCATATTCTGGTATTCTTTGAATTAGACCTTTTGAACGTTACCCTCAGTCAGCGGGAGAGCGGGAAGGTCCCGTTTCCCTCGCTCAGTACTTCCTGAAACCCGCATTGACAAATCCTTTGCGAATCCTGCATATTTCAACCAGTAAGAGATAAGAGCGGACAGCGCAAAACTTATACTGGCGCGACAGGAGGCGTAATTTGACAGGCTCCTATTCAGGTACTTGACGACAATGAGTTTTCGTTGCTTCTTAATGAATTAAGTTCAGACATTGTTCATGCCCATTTCCACTATAAGCTCCTTCGCGCGTTGCAAGATGCCCACGGTCAGTATGGGGAAGTGTTCAGTCAGAGCCGGACTTTCTGGTATCTCACCTTAGAGGCTCACCAAGATGCCACGCTTTTCAGGTTGGGCCGCATCTTCGACCAAGCAAAGGGTGCTTTAAGCCTTGGTCATTTGCTGCAGACTATTAAATCGAACTTGCACTTTTTTGATGAGCCGAACTTTCGGAAAAGACTTCAAGGAAATCCCTTTGTCGACAGCTTGGCAAAGGATTCCCGAAAGCCAGACGAGCATGAACTAGATCAAGATATTGGCTCAGTTATGAGGGATAACAAAGGCTTCGATAATGTCGTTGAGAAATTCATCAACACAAGAAATAAATATCTGGCTCACAAAGATCCTAAGGTCTTATTGCCTTCACAGGGGCCTGAAATGGTTGCTGACTTGTCATGGAATGACATAGAACACCTTTTAAGTCTAGCAAATCGGGCTACTCAGCAAATACAGCTTGCTTTTTGCTGCTAAGGTCGATTCGACTAACCATAGTGGGGCAAGACGATTATAAAAATGTCCTTGAAAGCATAAGGGAACGGATTGACGCCTACGACGCGCGCGAGAAGGCTGAGATGAAAGAATATTTGAGGGAGTCAAAGGAAGACTCAAGTACATAAGCGAACCAGCCAACGCCTTAAAGTGCCCCGATAAATTCCGCATTCTACCGGGACTTCTCCAGATAATCTTCATTGTTGCAGATATTTGAACAGTGCCGAGTAGCGCGGTGGAGTTGAGAGCGACGAGTCCTTCCCCTGAAATACGCACTCTCCCTTCGTGATATAATTGTGCTGAGTATAACCAGTAAAGATAAAGGAGAATAATTGAAATCAGAAAAAGACACTCTCTCTCCTTCGCCTAAGCCAGTTCCCAAAAAGAAGTCTCCGTCTTCTCAACTTCAACATGACATCACGGCATTGAAGGCCGAGAATCTGAAATTGCAAAGACAGATTGCTAAATTGAAAGCTGAACAAATATCTCTTAGTAATAAAATAATAATTCTTGAAGAGAATACTAATGAACGATGTGTTTATGAAACTCCTCCGATTGAGTGTATAAACAAAAAAATAGAGCAATCAAACGAGGAGTTAAAGCAATTAAACGAGACATTAAAACAGTTACAAGAAGGAAAGAAATGAAAACAGTTTTCTTGGAGGAGACTATCGATGATTAATGTATTACGCGTGCTGGTCTTCTTAATATTCTTGGCTATATGTTCTGAGGCGCATTCATTTGATGTCGATGGTTTTAGAAGCGGGATGAATAGAAAGGAAGTGAAGAATATGTTACTTAAAATGAACTTCGCGAAGATCATTGAAGAGGCAACTGAAATTACAGCACTTGGTGATTATCCGCTAAATCAAAACAGCAGATTCTATTCGTTTGGCTTCTGTGATGAAAAACTGACAA
This sequence comes from Thermodesulfovibrionales bacterium, assembly GCA_963727725.1. Classification (GTDB taxonomy): domain Bacteria; phylum Nitrospirota; class Thermodesulfovibrionia; order Thermodesulfovibrionales; family SM23-35; genus CAVSHJ01. The sequence goes on along the minus strand of CAVSHJ010000025.1, from coordinate 1,875 downwards.
GACTCGTAAAAAGCGTAAAGGGCTCGATGAAAAACTTCATTACATTATTCGAAAAGTTTTCGGGTAGTTATGGAAAATTAAAGGATTCATATGCAAAAACACAAGTTGAAAGTTTTGGTGAGATTAAATCAATAAGTTTTATATGGGCAGTGGCTTCTGAAAAGGTAACTTTGAATTATTCGATTGTGCCAAAAAGTGAAGGCATTAATCTTATTTATGAAACGAATAAAAAGTGTTCTCAATAGCTATCGCAAATCGTTTGCGTTTAGGTAGCCTCTTGCGATCAATTGAGAAAAAGCCCTAACGACGGCAAATCAATACACTGAATCATCGTGAAGCATACTTCGCCCGTAAATCCACAGTTTTTATCTCGTCTCATTTGTGCATGGTTGTAGGTGGAGTCCTCAAATTAAGTCTATCTTTCTGATTGCGAAATCGCCTCATCTTTTACTTTCTGATTGCGGTTTTCTTTACTCCTTTTCAGATAGTTTATTAAACTTTTTTCCCTCTCTTCTGTATAACGAACTTGCACACCTTTCCCGTCAAATAGTTTTATACACTCCTCTATGAAATCTTCTATGTCTTTCCATTTTTACCCTATACCTAACATCGTCTTTATACTCAAAGTCCTTTCCTACGCAATTCTACGAAGCCTTTTCTCCTAATACACCCGGCAACTCACCAAATCATCTCATTTGGACGCACCTGTAACATTCAAGATGGGTCGGTGCGTCTGTAGAGCTTATGCTATTACAGACCGGATAACTCTTCAGGTACAGCCACGTGAGCCACCAGACTGGTATTACCGTACATTTCTATGTTCGCTTCCTTCGCAACATACTTGGAAAGGTAATATCCAGCACCGAGCCTTGAATCATACTGCTCAACCTTGTTTACACAGCCTTTTTTTTCCCATATAAACCGCCACAGGTCTTTCCTATAGAAATGCTTAGGAACACCAGCAATGAGCATGTGGCTATGCAAGACATCACGCTTTTGCATCTCAATGGCCTTAGCAACCAAGACACCCACATTAGGAATCTTGTAATAGTTCTGACCATATATCCCACGATTGAGCTTGTGAATAATCTGATTAGAGAGCTTGTCTAACGATTCGGGGTGTATCGGATCCTCAGAGGTCAATGTTACGAAGAGATCCCATGGTAAAGTATTTAGGTAATCACCCCACGCACGCTTTAGTGTTAATCTATCACGATAATCGTCTGTCAGCGCACCACCCTCCAGATTAAGGCTATCCTCATCCTCATACATCGGAATACTATGCTTTGCTGGTTCCCGATCAGCCATATCCCAAGTTATGCCTTTAGAAAGGAACCGTCTATCGGCCTTATCGTATTCACTCAGTCGTTCTATCACTAAATTTTCCTCTTTGGAGTATCTGTACCCTGGTAGCCACGGCACTTGTGTCTTTAGGCCTTCTCTGTCTTTAACATGCTTTGTGGGTCTTGCATTAGCGCCGATAATTGTCTGTGGGTCTTTAATCCCCCGACGGGGTAGAACGGGTTTTGCCTCTAAGGGGCGATTGTCTCTGTGGTTTAACCAATCGCCAACGCTCCCCCGTTCATTTGCGTTCGCCAATGAGCTGCCCGCGCATTTCCGGGGGGATGGGTACTACATTGGTTTGAGAACTTTCAGTCTTTTCTAACCCAAAATTCAACGATTCATCTTCTTTCACGTCTTTTTTTCATCAACCAGCCGGGTGTCCATACAGGTGTCCATCGAAAGTCAATTTCTGTTGATTTTCATAGATGCGGATCAACAGCAATAAACAACGTGCAGTTTGATTTTCTTTTGATTACAACTGGTTAATTACTCTGGATTTTCGGAGGGATCAGACTGATTGCTACCTGATGA
>CAVSHJ010000024.1:0-26557 GCA_963727725.1 Thermodesulfovibrionales bacterium | reverse complement strand
ACTACGGATGAAATGATCGCCGGAGTCGAGAAAGCTCTTCTGGAGGAACACATTGTCAAAAAAGGCGACAGCATTGTGATTACCTCAAGCTCGCCGCTGTCGACTCGAGGAAAGACGAACTTCATGAAGCTGCACAGGGTAGGGGAGTAGGCTGAATCTTTAAGGCGCCATTTTGTAACCTTAAAGAGAGGCGAGCAGTCCAAGTACTTGCCTTATGCCTTTACCGAACAAGGCTTGCGATGCTTTCCGGCGTACCAATAGTGAACGTGCCGTACAAATATCTCAGCTTTGAAAATTTGTGGACCGGGCCTGGTGCAAACATTGATATTGATATTTTGTAGTCTTCTGTGTATCATGTAATACAAAGGAGGCATCAATGAGGAGTGCAACAATTACAGTCAGAGTTGATGAACAATTAAAGAATCGCATCGAAAAGATTTCAAAGGCCACCGACCGCACCGTATCGTATCTTGTAAGCCAGGCGCTTGAGCGCGTCGTTGCTGAGGAAGAATGGCAGATCGGCGAAATCAAAAGAAGGGTCGAATTAGCCGATAAGCCCGGTGCGAAGTTCATAGATCATGAAGAAGTCGAAGCATGGTTGAACACATGGGGTACCAAAAAAGAGAGGAAACCGCCTAAGTGCGCGTAAGGTGGCTGCCGGCCGCTATAGAGGATCTGGTAGCTATACGCGACTATATCGCCACTGATAAGCCTGCTTCCGCTGAAGAAGTTGCACATCGGATACGTGTGACAGTAGATTATTTGCGGGATCATCCCGGGATCGGGAGACCCGGTAGAATACATGGCACGCGCGAGCTGGTTGTTGCCGGGCTACCGTACATTGTTCCTTACCGGGTAAAACGCGAGGTTATAGAAATATTAGGCGTGTTCCACACGTCCCGTGAATGGCCGACAGAGGAAGACACAACGAAATGAAAGTCTCCTCAAGAGACAGAAGAAGGATCGAGACGCAAGAGTCGTAAGCGGTGCAAATGACGTTCCTCCTGAACCCTAAGCTATACTGCTAATACATATTTTTAAAACCGTCAAATATTCTACAAGGCATCTCAAACCAGCGATGACAATTTCACCTTAAAAGAAGAGGGAATATTTCTTGTCTTCCTTATTCACCTGCATCCACGACCGTCCGCAGAGAACATCAGTTTGCGGAAGTAACCTCATCCCAAGGGTGCTGTTCTTTGATGTCTTTGAAAACTCAGGTGGTTCCTTCCTTGACAGCGATATAATTTAACTGTCCTCGGATGTAATTGACACATCTTGATAGCCAGCCAAAAAGGGATTGTTCAGTTTCAAACTTTTTCTGATGCTCATCATTTAGGTGCCACGAAGATGCCATGGCAAAATGAAACTTTTCAAAAGGCACCTCTTTTTCTTCTGGTAATTCTGTTGTGAGGGCGGGGGGAGCAACCTCTTCGCCAAAGTCTCTTACCTCTTCTTCTAAGGTTAAAGGCTGAAAGTCTGCTGTGTCATCTCTACCGAGTTCTTTGTCTTGTAATGTTCTATAGATGTGCCAGTGAGGCTGGGCATCTCTTTTGTTATCATCTGTTGGGACGTACCATTCAGCTCTAAAAAATGCCTCTTTTTCGGGATCGCTCATAGATCCTCTAAATACGAAAAGTCTGACCTCTTCTAATCTATGCCGTGTTAAAACAGAGGCGAAAATCGAAAGAAACCGCCAACCAGTACGGATTGCCTTCAATATTGGAAGAATCTAACGGTATTACTGGATAGGATCGATTCCTTCCCTTATCGTATGCAGAATACCCGTAACTACTATGCAATAAAAAAAGTATTCTTCGATCTGGTAGTTTTTGCGAATCAAAGCCGAGCCCCATAGTACCCAATACTTTCCCGATGCACTTCGCACAACTTCTTGCCGTTGTTACGCAGTTGTCTACGAGGAGAGCAAAAGATAATTGTTCCTTTATATCCTCTCTTCTTTTCTTTTTTTACTCATCAAAACAGAGGCGTATTCTCAGGTAGTCCATAAAGATATAAAGTCACCTGATAAAGCGCATCCTTATCGTAACCTGTGCCTCGGTTAATTGAATTTCCTATTTGAACCAGCTTGCTAAATACATCTGTATCCATGCTTTTACTGAATAAATCCGGCAGAGGCATATTCTGAATGCATTTTTGTGAGAGGTCCCATTGTCCGCCGCCCAAGTGATTAGAGACATACGAAAGCAAAATATCTATCAGCGGACTGCATAAGATTGCCAGATAAGCTAAGCCAATTCCTTCGTTAAAGCCTTTTTCGCGTTTCAATGACTTCGGCTTCCAGTAATGTCCCTGGACGACCACAAAATTACCCGCATTATCCCAGGCAAAAGATCCTGCTTTGCCAAAAAATGTAGACACCAATTTAGGAAATTTCTCCCTTTGCCAAGCTCTATGTTCGCTCAGTTTCCACCAATTACTTTCCCCTTTACGTGCTCTGTGCATTAACTTTTCTCTGTGAGGTTCCAAATACTCTTTGTAGTAGACTTTTAAATACCTCTTTAAATCGTCTTCCGTATCCATCTTGGGAATCTTCTCTCCATAGGGATAAAAGACATATGCTGAATCATTCAGGCAGCCATCCTTTATAGATTCGTTGATTACCGCAGGTCGGAAAAATCCTTGTTCCTTCGAGGGGAAACCAGCAACAGAGGTCTTGCTTAGAATGAATACGGGCTTAAGACCTGTCCTGGCACCCTGCTGGACTTCAAAAAAATCTTTGACACGAGAAAAATGTATTAAATCATTGAAAAGCTTGTACGACTTATAAGGACGGGCGGCCCAGCTTCCAACTGATTTACCGATAAGAGGGTTCGGATAGATGCTATACCCTTGCTCATCTATCGGCGTGTATTCTCTATTTCTTGCAGCTCTATGTTGCCGGAGAGCGCGTAACGCTGCAGACGCTGATTCCTGTCGAGGGCCAGCCCATAAAGCTATTGCTGAAAAGTTGGTTTTCTTTGATGCCCGGCCAACGTAGATGGCAGCGTCGACCAATGCGTTAGCAAAAAGAGACTGACTACCGAGTTTTCCAATAAGAAGTGGCGACATTACGATGGCAAACTCTTCCCTGAATTTCTTATACGAATCGGCGTCCAATATGGATGCTGGTAAGATTGTTCCAAGAATCCCCTCGCTCTTTAGACTGTGGGCTGCCTTCCATATGAATAGACTTGCCATATCCGGTCTCGTTCCCATTAGATGTGCGAGGACACTTTTGACGGTCTCTCTCATGGTATTGTCCATGTCCTGCCAGGACCGGAAAGGCGGATTCATCAAGACTATATCGACATTCTGCGGCCAAGTGGTGTTCTTCTGCAGCGCATTTTTGAGGCTGATCTCTATCAATACGTTCTGGCTCAAGAACGCAGCTTCGCGAGCCAGAACGAAGTTTGATATATCAACCGCAGGCTGAGAAATGTCCCACCCTATGAGGGTTATTTTACCTTTGTATTTCTGCAGGGATAATTGCCTCAGCATCTCCCTCAGAAATTCTCCCGAACCGCATGCAGGATCAAATATTGTTAAGGAAGATGGTAGTTCGCCGATAGTATCAAGAACTTCCTCAACCAACGTCCTCACAATTGGAGATGGTGTGTAATAAACCCCAATGCTGTCCGTTTTTTTGCTCACAGACACCTTTTTTGGTAAAAAACCATCGAAGGGAATTTGATTAATATTCTCCACAGTCGCTACATAGTGTGCTTCCTGAAACAACCTGCCAGAGGCGTGGCGAAGTAAAAGAGAGATATCTGGTTTAAGGACGTAAAGAGGAAGGCCCGCCACGAGCTCATCGATCAACCTCTGCCAATCGCCTGGCCTGATCACGCTTGCCACGCTCTTTGCGTCACTGTTCAGTCGCCATTTTGTTAGATCCAGATTATCGCGAGTAACACCATCGGCAGTGCAGGCAAGGAGATAAAGGAATGCCTTTAATGAAGTTCGTCCCTCCAGTTTTGGGTCTGCAAAAGCCCCTCTCAGTTTACGGAAGATATTGACCGCGAAAGGGATAATAGAAATATCTCTTCTGGGTTGGTCTTTTTGCAGGTATTCATAAAATTTCTCCAAATTGTTTTCAACGCTTTTTTGGGAATACCGCTCCAATGAGGAAGCTCTTTTGTCCCATCTGTAGATTTCGACAGAATCGTTGATGACATTTACATAATGCCCAACGTCGGACGACCATGCATAATTTCGCGGTTTTAGCTCTTCGCGTTCGCCGCTCAGATCAAGGCAGAAATTGCCGAAATTGCCATTAAGCAGAATATATTTATTTTTTGATGTCTGGATGTCAAAAAGAGGAACTGGGAGGAGTCCAAGCCTTTTCCTCCAGGTATCCACTTCGCCTATTTTCATAAAGTTATCCATTCTTTCAGTCAGCCATCCAAGCTAATTGTAGCAGATTATACCGCAATTAGCTTGCAAAATATTTATATTACACATAATATATTTATATAATAAATAAAAGTCAAGAGAAAAAACATTCTGAAATGGAAAAACTAAAAAGGGAAATCGGGAAGAGAATAGCGAAGATCAGAAATACATCTGAAACAAAAAAGCAAAGAGCTTTCACAGCAAAGATAGGTATCAGTCAGTCGCAGATAAGTGCGATCGAGCGGGGAAGAAGTACCCTATCAATAAACGTCATGAAGCAAATAATGCAACTCAGGATAGACGGGGCAAGGATTAATATTGACTGGTTATTTACTGGCGGAGGGCCGATGTTAGTTTACGACACACTGGATAATAAGAATATAAACGGGGCCCTACTCAATAAGCTTTCTCAGCTTGATGAGAAGAAAAAAGAAACAATTCTCAGGGTCATCGATAGTTATTTGGAATGAGTAATGTTGCAATTTCCATTGTGTCCTAAGTTGGATAACCGTTCAAACATAAATGCGCACATACGCTTCTTCGGGTCAGGTTTGCTTATAAGCATTTAGCTGCTTATTTCCACTCGTACCCCCTCAATTCTGAGGATCTTCGAAACTTTCGAGTACTGTGAGAAGGTGCGATATGTCTTGAATTCTCACAACTCTCTTCCATCCTGTAGCTGAGAAGTGCGATTGATCGAGTTGTTCGAAATATCAAAGCCCGGAGATTATGCGGCTACGGCGTCTTTATGTCGTACGCCTTGATTTTCCTGTGGAGGTTGCTTCGTTCCACGTCAAGGATTTCCGCTGTTTTCGAAATGTTCCAGCTGTTTTCTTCAAGCTTTTTCGTGATAAAGTCTTTTTCGAATGACTCCCGTGCTTCTTTCAGCGTGTTAAAGGCAAAATAGTCGGAGCGGGCGGTCCCGCCTACGACTATATTCTTGGCCGCTATTGTATTTGAAGAGGTCATTATCACAAGCCTTTCTATCACGTTCCTCAGTTCCCTGATATTCCCCGGCCAGTCATATGCCTCAAGGATTTTTATCGCGTCGGCGGAGACCTTCTTCGGCTTCTGACCATATTCCGCTGCAAAAGATTCGAGGAAATGCTCGACGAGTGCCGGTATATCTTCCTTCCTTTCCCTCAGGGTAGAAACCATTATGGGAATAACATTGAGCCTGTACAGCAGATCTTCTCTGAAATTTCCCTTCCTGGCTTCCTCGATGAGGTCCTTGTTTGTTGCCGAGATGATCCGCACGTCCACTTTTATGTTCCTGCTGCCCCCGACACGCTGAAACTCCTGGGTCTCGATGACGCGGAGCACTTTTGATTGGGTCGAAAGCGACATGTCCCCCACCTCATCGAGGAACAGGGTGCCTTCATCGGCAAGCTCGAATTTACCCTTCTTCCTTTCGAACGCGCCGGTAAAAGAACCTTTCTCGTGGCCGAAGAGTTCACTCTCGATAAGCTCCTGCGGTATCGCGGCACAGTTCATCTCGATAAAGGGCTTCTCTGTCCTGTTACTGTTTTGATGCAGGATGTGTGCGACGATCTCCTTGCCGCAACCGCTCTCACCGAGGATCAACACCCTGCCGTTGCTTTTTGCCGCCATATCAATCTGCTCCCTGAGTTGTTTCATCTTATGGGAGTCACCGATGAGCCTCCACTCTTTTGTGAGATCCCGCTTCAGTGCCTTGTTTTCCATTTCGAGAGTTCTTTTTTCGAGCGCCCTCTTTGCGGCCAGTATTACCCTTTCGAGGGAGAGAGGCTTTTCCATAAAATCATAGGCCCCCGTTTTCGTGGCCTTCACTGCGAGTTCTATATTCCCGTGGCCCGAGATCATGATGACAGGCAGGTCGGGCTTCATGCTCTTTATCTCCTTAAGGGTTTGAACGCCATCGATACCCGGCAGCCAGACATCGAGCATTATCAGGTCCGGACTCTGCTCTTTCAGTACCTTCAGCGCTTCTTCGCCCGAACTCGCGGTGAAGGCGGCGTACCCCTCATCTTCAAATATGCCGGAAAGACTTTCGCGGATCCCCTCTTCATCGTCGATAATCAACACCGCAGGTTCTGTCATTTAACTCTCCTTTATCGGAATCTCTATGGTAAAGATTGTACCACCCGGATCATTGTCTTTCACCCGTATGTAACCTCTGTGCTCTTTTATGATCCTGTATGCGATTGCGAGGCCGAGACCGGTTCCGTCCTTTTTCGTCGAGAAGTACGGGAGAAACAGTCTCTCCTTATCCTCGTCTCTGATGCCGGGCCCGTTGTCGGCTATTTCTATATACGCCTTGTTGGCCGGGACATCGAAACGAAGGCTGACATCTATTCTGCCGCTGTTGGTCATTGCCTGTATCGCATTATCAAAAATATTTATCATCACTCTTCTGAACTGCTCCCCGTCCAGTTCCGCCACGGCAGGGCCCTCCGGTATCGAAACGTTCAACTGTACGCCTTTGTAATCCTTATACAGATTTACAACCTCGTCAATTACGCCGGAAATATCCGTCGGAGATTTATTTATCTCGGGCATCTTCCCGAATTTTGAAAACTCGTCGACCAACCTCTTGAGGCTGTCCACTTCCTTAACAATTGTCTTCGCAGACCTGTGGAATACCTCATCAAAATCCGGGTCTTTATGCTCCCATTTCTTTATCATCCGCTCCGTCGAAAGCTTAATCGGGGTCAGCGGATTCTTTATCTCATGCGCTATTTTCCGGGCGACATCCTGCCATGTGAGTGCCTTCTGGGCTTCTATTACATCGGTGAGGTCCTCAAAGACAACGAGAAGGCCGATATATTTTTCGGAATCCCTGAGACTGGTAATAAAAACGAGGAGGATGACCCTCCTGTCGCCTATCACCGCCTTCACTTCTTTCTTGATCGGTCTGAACTCGCGCCCTTCTATGCCGCTGACGAGGGCATGGAGTTCTTTCGAGTCTATCTTTGACAGGAGATCTTTATAATTCCGGTGTATGACTTCCTCCGGTATTATGCCGAGTATTGCACACGCCGCACCGTTTATCATGTAAATGTCTCCCGATGTATCGAGCATAATCACCCCGGAATTTATGTTGTCGAGGATATTCTTCAGATAGAGATATGCGGATTCCAGGGATTCCTTCCCTATCTTCAACTTCCTCACCATGTCGTTAAATGAATTCACCAGAAGGCCTATTTCATCTTCTCTTTCGACTGTAACCGTGGTGTCGAGATCACCGGCTGCGACCCGTTCTGTCGCCAGGGCGAGATTCTGGATAGGGTCTGTGATACCCTTTGAAATCCTGAGGGCGACCCACAGGGCCATGAACACAACAATCAGGGTGAGGAAGCCGAGGATCAGGAGATAATTTGTAGTTATGGGTACCTTCCATGACTCGAGGGCCAGATAGTTTTCATAGACGTCTTTTATTTTTTCAACATGCCTGGTTATCTTTCCGGGTACACGGGATTCGACTACGAGCACCCCTGTCTGCACACCTCTCTTGAATTCGGGAACAACAGCCCTTATGATGTCCCCTCCTTTTTCTGACAAAACCTCCGTCCCTTCCTTGCCCTCGAACGCGGCCCTTACCGTTTCTGTCGCGTCTTTCGGCATCTTCGTGAGACGTCTGACGCTGTAATTCCCCAAAAAGGTTTTGCCTGCCGAAAAAGAATTCGCATAGGCGAGTGTTCTTTGTCTTTCGATCTCATAGAAAGTCTTTGCGATCTCTATCGAGCTGTTCAGAGGTTGTTTTATTTGCGGAGCAAACCACCGGTCTATATAATTCGTAATGAGTCCGCTCGCTACGACAAACAGAAAGGTCGCAGGTATGAGGGTCAGGACAACAAGGATGACCACCAGTTTGGTTTTGAACCTGTAGCCCAGGACTTTGTGCCGCCTCTCGAGATAGAGTTTTGCAAGATTCTTAGCCACGAAGAACATCAGGGTCAGCAAAGAGATTACGGTCAGGTTCAGGATCAGAAGGAGGATGAGTCTTGTAGAGAAAGGAGCAGCCTTATGTCTCATATAGTGCAGTTCAATCCCGAAGGAAGCAATAACCACAAAAAGTACCGCGATCAGGAAGATGTTGAAGCCGCGATTTTTCATTTGGCTGCCCCGACATTGATAAACGGGGAATCTTTCTTTATCTTGAATTCATTTTCCGGCAGAAAGATCATGAAGTAACCTATTACAGGCGGCAGCTTCCTTATTTTGGATTCTGCGGTCACCCTGACAAAATACTCTCCCGGTTCAAGGTCCCGCGTATTGGCAAGCTTCAGGTCATTGACGCTCAGCGCCCATTTCACCATTGACTCGAGGGTCTTAAACCTCTTGTGTATCAGCGTGCTGCCGTCGCTGGAAGTTGCGGCATACTCCATTTTTACGGGATCAGACTTCAGGGTTCTGATAAAGAATTTGCCGACAACAAATTCATCGGGCCACACTTTCCAGACCCTGAAGAGGTCGATATAGAACCTCAGCTCCTTTGTAATCCCATTGCTGAGTTCCTGCAGATGGTTTTCGTCAAGAGACAGGGAAGTGGTGACATAAATTTCACCGTCGTGCAGTTTGACCTCGGGACCCATTATTTGTTCCGCCGCTGAGAGTGAATATGAGGACAGGAGGAAAGTCAACAGTGTAAAGTTGAAAGTTAAAAGTCATCAATAGTGATTTTGTCATAACTTTTAACTTATGAATTATTACTATTAACTCATTGGTTTTTTTATAATACTTAAGGCTTGACATCTTCGGGAAAATTTATTTTCATTATAGCATAGCAGGGAGAGTCGATACGCGAAAGGGAGGCGCATATGGAGTTGAATTCAGTCAGGATAGATGTACCTGAAGGATGTAATATTATCCTCGGACAGACGCATTTTATAAAGACGGCAGAGGACCTTTACGAGATTGTCGCTACTACTGTCCCTCAGGCGAAGTTCGGCGTCGCATTCACCGAAGCCTCCGGGCCGTGCCTGATAAGGACGGAGGGGAACGACAACGATCTTATTGACGCCTGTGCGAAGAACTTGCGGGAAATCGGGGCAGGTCACGTTTTCTGTATCCTGCTAAAGAACGCATTCCCCGTTAATGTCCTCAATCAGGTGAAGAATTGTCCGGAGGTGTGCACGATTTTCTGCGCCACGGCAAATCCTGTTGAGGTCGTCGTTGCAGCGACATCGCAGGGGAAGGGAGTGGTCGGCGTGATAGACGGTTTTCCTCCCAAAGGGGTCGAGACACCCGGAGACAAGGCGCAGAGGAAAGAGTTTCTGAGGAAGATAGGATATAAATTATAGAAAGGCGGAGAGGTGGGAATGATACCTGAATTGAAATATGACGAGAAGGGATTGATACCGGCGATCATACAGGACGTCAATAACGGTGATGTCCTCATGCTGGCTTATATGAACAGGCGGTCACTCGAGATGACACTCGATACCGGGTATACACATTTCTGGTCACGTTCGCGGCAGAAGTACTGGAAGAAAGGCGAAACATCGGGACACGTCCAGGAAGTGAAGGAAATCCTGTACGATTGCGATGCGGATACGCTCCTTGTCAAAGTCATCCAGCGCGGTCCTGCTGCCTGTCACACGGGGAACAGGACATGTTTCTACAGGAATATAGTGAAAGGAATAAGAATGAGTAAATACAGGTGTACGGTCTGCGGATATATCTATGATCCGGCGGTGGGAGACCCGGATTTCGGTGTCGAGCCCGGCACCCCTTTCGAGAAACTTCCGGACAGCTGGGTATGTCCTGTATGCGGGGCGCCGAAGGAAGCTTTCGAGAAATAGGGGAATAAAACCTGTCTCAAGTAGGTTTTTCGAGGATTCGTCACCCCCGCGAAGGCGGGGGTCCACTTAAAGCCTTCGGAAACATGGATTCCCGCCTGCGCGGGAATGACGACTGAGTGCGGATTTGTACTTAAAAGAAATTTTAGATAAGTTTTAGCAGCGGTTAGCTACAGGTTTATGATTACGGCATGTTCGTCACATTCCGGGAACTTGTGACAGCGCAGGCAGTCTCCCCATATCTTTTGCGGCAGGCTTGATTTGTCGATATCGAGGAATCCCAGCTTCCTGAAGAATTCCGGGTGGTAGGTGAGGGCGAAGATCCTCTTCAGTCCCAATGCCTTTGCCTCTTTAAGGCACTGTTTTACCAGACTCCTGCCTATGCCCCTTTTCTGATATTTCTTATCGACCGCGAGTGACCGTATCTCGGCGAGGTCTTCCCACATGATATGGAGCGCACACACGCCGCATACGCCGCCGTCATCTTCGCATATGACAAAATCTCTCAGAGTCTCGTAGAGTTCATTGAGCGACCGCGGGATCATTTCCTCAAGCTTTGCAAACTCGTTGACGAGCTTGTGAACCCGTGTGAGATCGGATATCCTAGCTTTCCTTATTTTCAATGAACTTCACTCCTTCGATGATAGCCTTCTTATTGACTTCCATGACTTTCTTCTTTCTGTCAGGCATTGAGCTGTCGATAGCCTCCTCTACAGACCTCTCCTTCAGTATGCCGGTCTTCGCAATGAATGCACCGAGCAGCACCATATTGGCGGACTTCGTATTCCCGATTCTGCTTGAAATTTCCACTGCGGGGACCCCGACATTTTCGACATCGGTCCGGAGCGCAGGCTCTTTTACCAGAGAGGAGTCGAAAAGGAATAAGCCGCCCTGTTTGAGTCTCGGCAGGAATTTATTCGCTGAAGCCTCATTCATGACGACGAGCATATCAGGGCTGGTCACAACAGGAGAACCTATGAGTTCATCAGAGATAATAACCGTGCAGTTTGCCGTCCCTCCTCTCATTTCTGCCCCATAGGAGGGAAACCACGTTACTTCCCTGCCTTCCAGCATGCCCGCGAACGTGAGTATTTTCCCTAAAAAAAGTATGCCCTGGCCGCCGGAGCCCCCGATGATTATTCTGTTTTCCAGTTAAGGGGCCTCCCTGAATTTGTCCTTAAAAGTACCGAGAGGAAACGCCGATGTCATCTCCGTCCGGATCCAGAGCAGTGATTCCTTTGGTGAAAGTTTCCAGTCCACCGGACACGGGGACAGGATCTCGACAAGACTGAACCCCTTATTTTCGATCTGGTATCTGAAGCTCTTTTCTATCGCCTTCCTGGTAGTCACCAGGTTCCTGTGCGGAAACAGGGAAGTCCTCACAATATAGGAAGACCCTTCAATAGTCGCCATGAGCTCGGCTATACGGAGCGGATATCCCGCTGTACCTGCCTCTCTGCCGGAAGGTGTTGTGGTTGTCTTCTGGCCAAGGAGAGTGGTCGGCGCCATCTGTCCGCCCGTCATCCCGTACGTCGCATTATTGATAAAAAATACCGAGATGTTTTCTCCTCTGTTTGCCGCATGGATTATTTCGGCGGTCCCGATTGCAGCAAGGTCGCCGTCACCCTGATAGGAAAATATTATCCTGTCGGGCAGGACACGTTTGAGTCCGGTCGCAGCCGCAGGCGGCCTGCCGTGGGCAACTTCAAGCATATCGAAATTGAAGTAGTCATAGGCGAATACGGCGCAGCCGACAGGTGCGATTCCGATCACTTTTTCCCTGATCCCCAAAGCGTCGATGCATTCTGCTATAAGTCTGTGGGCCAGACTGTGTCCGCAGCCCGGACAGTATCTGAACGGCGCCTGTTTAAGACTTGCCGGTCTCTGAAATACCTTTTCCAATTGTCTCCTTTGTTTCCGAGAGCAGCCCCTCAAGAAGTCCGTAATCGCTTACCGTCAATTCATTAAACCGGAAAAAATCCATGATCTTAATTGTAAATTGTAGCCCCGGTATAATCAAGTCCGCTCTTTCGGGTTCAAGACCTCTCACCTTTTTCCTTTTCTCAAGAGGCAGGGACAGCAGATTTTCGCTCATGGCACGCAGCTTCTCCAGCGATATCCTGTGGAGGTGAATCTTTTCTCTCGAGTAGGCATCGAGCCCGAGATCGACGGATGCTATTGTCGTAAAGGTGCCCGCAGTTCCTATGAAGCGTGTACGCCCGTTTATATACTGTCCGACCCTGGGTCCGAGGCCGTTCAGAAGTGAGGTTATTTCGCGGTCCAGATCAGCGATATCGGACCGGGACACGGGGTCGGTCTTTATAAACTTCCGGGTAAGCTTTATAACGCCCACCGGGATACTACCCATGTCGAGGAGGTTGTCGCCGCGCATGATCCATTCGGTGCTGCCGCCGCCGATGTCGACAATGAAGCTGCAGCCCGGTCCGGGGTCCGGAAGCGACAGGAGGACACCTTTCAGCGTGAGTTCAGCCTCTTTCTCTCCGGGGATCACTTCTATCGGGATCCCCGTATTGTCCAGCACCTCTTTTACAAAAGAGTCCGCATTCGATGCTTCGCGCAGGGCACTTGTGGCAACCGCTTTGACGCGTTCTACCCCGTATTCGCCGAGGACAGAAGAAAATTCCAGGAGGACCGCCAACGACGCCCGCATGTTTTCATCCTGAAGTCTGCCGGACTGATCGACCTTGTTGCCCAGTCTTGTTATCTTCCTGTCGGAATAGACATCCGTAATCTTGTGATCTTCAATCTCTCCGATCAGGAGCCTTATTGTGTTGGACCCCACGTCTATCGCTGCAAGCAATGACATCCGTGATATTATAAACCAGCCTCTGCGGAAAGAACACCAGGGACGGCTGCGCTCTATGTGTATTGCTTTTATTCGGTTTTCTATGGTATAAAATTAAGATTTCCCGGCCTTTCTTGAGAGGGGTCGAAAAACAATAAGGAGATATATCGAATGAATATATACGAAAATGTGGTCATCCTCAATGCAGCCATATCCGATGAGGAGGCTGAGGCTGCCATCTCGAAGATCAAGGATGTGATTACGGGCCAGGGCGGAGAGGTGCTGAAGGTGGACGTATGGGGGAGGAGAAAGCTTGCCTATGAGATAAAGAAACAGAAAAAGGGCTTTTACGTGCTCCTCGTGTATAAGACACCGTCAACGACCGTCAGGAAGCTGGAGGAGTTCTATAAGGTCTATGACGCCGTATTGAAATATATGGTATTGAAGCTGGGGACGAAGCAGGTGCAGGACCTCGAAAAGGCCGGGGCCGTCCCGGAAACCGCCGCAGAACAAAAGGGTGAAGCGTAGTGTACAACAAGATCATCCTCATAGGGAACCTTACGAAAGATCCCGAACTCAGATATACGCCGCAGGGCACACCCGTGGCGTCTTTCAGGCTTGCGGTCAATTCCAAGTATAAGCAGTCTGACGAGATAAAACAGGAGACAATGTTCATAGACAACGTAGTATTCGGGAAGCAGGCGGAGTCGTGCAGCAAATTTCTGAGCAAAGGCAGTCCCGTACTGGTGGAGGGCAGACTTCAGGAAAGAAGATGGGAGACGAACGGCCAGCAGAAAAGCAAATTCGAGGTGATTGCACAGACGGTGAGGTTCCTGTCGAGGAGGGGCAGTGTTCAGGATTCCGCCTCAAGCGGTGAAGGGGATAATGTTCCACCCGAGGAGACAACGGATTTAGAGCCGTTTTAGATCGGGGTGGAGAAGAAATTATTTTTAGTCAACGATTCGTCTCTGACCCCATAGGGCAGAGAGAAAGGAGCTAAGTTGCAGCCCAGGAGATTCCAGAGAAGAAAGTTTTGCAGGTTTTGTTCGGAGAAAGTAGGTTTTATAGATTACAAGAACATCAAGATCCTCAGAAGTTATCTCACCGAGAGAGGGAAGATCCTTCCACGAAGAATGACGGGAACCTGCGCAAAGCATCAGAGAGAACTCTCTGGAGCGATAGAGCAGGCAAGGAGTATCGCGTTGCTTGCTTTTGCGGAAAAGTAAATGAGGATCCCGAAAACCTGGGTCCCTATCTTATCCAAGAAAATAGTAGACAATATCGTAGCAAAGGGGTTGGTCAAGCCTTCTGTATCGGAGGAGAAACTCCTGTCTGAAGCCTCGGAAATCATACTGGAAGAACTCACCGTGGAAGACAGACTGAACGAAGAGGTGAGAGAGCTGCTCAAAGGCCACGCCTCGACGATAGAGAAGGGACGCCTGGATTACAGGAGACTTTTTGATCTCACAAAGCAAAAACTGGTGAGGGAACGAAACCTCATACTATGATGCTTTCTGATGATAAGGTCTCACACCTGAGCCATGTGCTCCTTAAAGGGCTCAAGGGCAGGAAACTCATCGAACTGAACGAGGAAGAAGGCAAGATCCGCGCCGAGATCAAGAGGACAGTTGTATCGGAACTGAAGGTCGGCGAAGAGATCGATTCTTTCGTCAGAAAAAAACTCGAATCCTTTTCAAAAAAGATGGTCGAGGGAAGTCCTGAGTGGGAAATAATGTACAAGAAATTTTTCAGGGAAGGGGAGATAAAAAGAGGCAGGGCCTCTGGATAAAATTTCTCTTCCCCCTTCTCCTGCTTTTTCTCACCTATCTCGGACTGCTCCTGGACTTTCCTCTGCAAAGAAAAGCATTATGGTTTGTCTTCAGCGGGGCGACGATTGCAATCTATTCTTTCTTTCATCTTTTTCGTAAAAATAAAAAATACTCCATACCTTTTCTTTTTTCACTCCTCCTGCTTGTCGCGGGTGCCGCCAGGTCTCTTGCTCTGCCCTGGCTGCGTATGGCCTATTTCCCTTTCATAATATCTCTGACTCCTTTCTACGGCCCGAGGACGGTCCTCTCCCTGGTCTTCTTAATTCCGTTTCTCGAACTGAACAACCTTTTGAGGGGAGAAATACCCGTCGAATATATAACGTTCGTGCTTTTCCTGGTCGTCACGGCAGGCATTTCCCTGAGTATCAGGAGGCGTTTGACCGGGGAACATGCAAACGGTCCGACACCGGCGGAAAGGGAAGAAGCAGGGGTCATGAGTCCGGGAACAGAAATGAAGGCCGTGGGTGACGGCAGGGTCGTGTCCGATTATTTCGGGTCGATGTTCAGGCCGGACGATGAAATCAGGGAAGTCCTTCTTGTGGCCAAAAATACGATATTTGCAGATTCTGTAAACCTCTTCATGAATTCCGGCGGCAGCCTGAGGTTGAGATGCTCGACAGATGAATCGGGAGGTATCATTCCTTCAGACAGTGGGCTCATTGATCTCTGTTTCAAAGAGAGAAAACCTATTGTCTCTTCCGATCTGAATGAAAAGAGACTTGAAGCGGGTTATCTGAAGAAAGACAGGATTTCTTCTCTGGCGGCCGTACCCGTTACGGATGGTGACTTCCCGCTGGGTGTGGTGACCGCCGACAGTTCGAGGTTTCACGCCTTCAGCAGTGCGGACAGCGATATACTCCAG
Source organism: Thermodesulfovibrionales bacterium (assembly GCA_963727725.1). Classification (GTDB taxonomy): domain Bacteria; phylum Nitrospirota; class Thermodesulfovibrionia; order Thermodesulfovibrionales; family SM23-35; genus CAVSHJ01. The sequence continues at coordinate 10,885 of CAVSHJ010000024.1, read as the reverse complement.
ACCTTTTCGAGGCAGATCATGAGGGTCCTGCAGAGAGAACGTGTCTACCCGCAGATACACCGTTCATATGAATCGTTAAAGATCCTCGGCGAGGAAAGCTCCAAGCTCCTGTCATCACTGGATGCAGAAGTCATCGTGAGGAATCTGACCGGCGGCGCTTACAGGATTGCCCCCTCCGACATGGTCTTTTTCACGGTCAAAGGGGAGGAGTTCGAAGTGTTTTACCGGACCGGCCAGGTGCGTCAGGAGAAGAAACCTGTCAGGCCCGGAGGGACGGTGCTTGATTTTGCGGTGAAAAACAGGGAACCTGTATATATTTCAGATGTCAGGGAGTATCGTTCCCCGGTCATGCCTTTCAAGACAGACAATATCGGTTCAGTATTCGCGTTGCCGCTGCTTTACGAAAGGGACATCCTCGGAGTCCTTGTACTCCTCATGGGAAAAACAAACGCCCTCGGCTCCCACCAGAGAGACCTCCTGGAAGTGCTTGTGAATCAGGCGGCAACATCCCTCGCCAATGCCAGGTTTCATGCGGAAATAGAAAGGCTGGCGATAACCGACGGGCTTACGGGACTCTTCAACCACCGGCACTTCCAGGAGAGGCTCGCACACGAATTCGATCGTCTGGGGAGATTCGCAGAACCTGTTTCGCTGCTTCTGATAGACATAGACTTCTTCAAGAAGATAAACGACACGTACGGACATCCGGTTGGGGATTCGGTACTCAGGAAAGTTGCCGATATTATCAGGAAGACCATAAGAACTGTTGACATACCGGCAAGATACGGCGGCGAGGAGTTCGCGGTGGTCCTTGTCGGAACGGATGCGGGCGGCGCTATGAAAATGGCCGAGAGACTGAGAAAGTCCGTGGCGGATGCAAAATTTTCTTCCGGCCGGAATACTTTCGGTATCACAATAAGCATCGGCATATCAACCTGCACGGAAGACATTAAAGGGAAAGAAGCTCTCATCGAAAGAGCGGACAAGGCATTGTACGACGCAAAGGGGAGTGGCAGAAATCGCAGCGTCCTCTGGAGCGAAACTAACCCGGATTATTCATAAAATTGGTAGCAACAACTGAGGATAGAATATTTGAGCGGGTTCCGGGTTCTTTTGCCGATAATCGAATACAGTATGTGAAAATAGAGAGGCAAAAAATAAGCCGATATCGGGGAATGCCGTATCGGCTCCGCACACTTTAATGCCAGTGCTCGGCGGGTAACTCTGCCAGGTCTCTACCGCGTTTCTTTCACATCTTAAATTGAACAGATGCAGTCCGGCTACTGGACAGGAATCTTCTTCTCTTTCTCCTTTGCCTCAGCGGTCTTTGGGATTTTCACTTCAAGGATTCCGTCTTTGAAATTCGCCTTAGCCTTGTCAGACTGCACCTCTGTGGGGAGATGAAAACTGCGGGTAAAAGAACCATATGAGCGTTCCATCCTGAAATAATCTTTCTTTTCGATCTTCTCTTCCTGTTTCTTTTCGCCCGTGATAGTGACCGTATTGCCGGTGACACTCACGTCAATATCTTCCTTTTTCATCCCCGGCAATTCGGCTTTTACCACGACATCATCGCCCTGCTCGAAGATATCTATGGAGGGCATGATTTCGTCACGTTCGGTCATGCGAAACCTCGGTATCCAGGAAGGTCTCATGAAGGAAAAAGGCGCCCTCAAGTCTTCTCCGAACCACCTCTCCAGTTCATTAAACCATCTCGCCGGTGACTCAAAGGGCGAAATAGCCCTTGCAGGTTCAGTCCTTGTCACTTCCTTCGGTTCTTTCTTTGTCATATCACACCTCCAAAATCATAGAGTTGTCAGTATTAAACGTGTCTTCTCCCGGAAAAATTGGAGCAATCCTTTTGTATCATCCCCGCTCCCCGGTCATTCCTGTCTTGCCGGTATTGTATTTGATCACCTCCTTTGGTTTTCACTTGAAGTCTTCCAAATCGAGATATTGGATAATACGGGTTTGGTTCCCCTTTTTCAGAAGCATAATCAATGCCAGACACAACTTATTGATAGTATTCAAATTACCGGATTGAGGCGGATTTGTTTCCGGCAAATTGCCCTGCCTAAGGGCATTTTGCCGGAAAAGCCGGCGCCCTTAAAGTCGGCGCTGCTCCACTTGACACACCCGTCGCTTAATTGTTAAATTATTAGCACTTGACCATCGAGAGTGCTAAATATGCAAATACTCAATGAAAGAAGTAAGCAAGTCCTCCATGCGATCGTTCAGAGCTACATCAACTACCCCGACCCCGTAGGATCCAGGGTGGTGACGAAAAGGTATTCCTTCGGTCTTTCCCCGGCTACGATAAGAAATATTATGGCAGACCTTGAAGAGATGGGATTTCTCTCCCAGCCGCATACGTCGGCGGGCAGGGTACCGACAGACATGGGATACCGTTTTTATGTGGATTCTCTCGCGGGGGCGGAGGACTTTTATTCAAATATAGAGATCCTCCACGGGCTTCAGAGGAAACTCGAGTCATTGCAGAACGATATAAATTCGCTGTTGAGCGAGACAACAAGGAATTTGTCCTTACTATCCCATTACCTTGGCGTTGCAATGTCTCCGACGCCCGACATGACGACCTTGAAGAGAATCAACCTCTTGAAATATAAAACAGACAAGGTGGCAGTGGTCCTTTTTACGGATGAAGGCCTGGTAAAGAACAAGGTCCTTTCGGTCGACTCTGATATTTCCCAGAAAGATCTCAACAGGATAGCTGGATACCTGAATTCCGAGTTCTCCGGACATTCATTTGACGAGATCCGGCTTAAGGTCATGAAGGAAATGTCGAAAGAGATGATAAGGTGTGATAGTCTCATAGCAAAGGCGATGAGGATCTGTCAGGAGGCGCTCTATTTCCCGTACGGCGATTTGTTTGTATCAGGACTCTCGGAAGTGCTGGGACTGCCTGATTTTGCCGACCTCGGAAAAATACGGGAACTCTCTAGGGCTATAGAGGACAAGCATACGATAATCAAGCTGCTTGACAAGCTTGCGGAGTTTGACGGCGTTCAGGTCATAATCGGTTCGGAAAATTCGATGGATAAGATGAAGAAATTGAGCATGGTTGTCTCTCCGTTCAAGGAGGGTAACCGGCCGATCGGGATCGTCGGGATCATCGGCCCTACCAGGATGAATTATGCAAAGGCTATTTATATCGTTGAAAATACTGCAAGTTTTATCTCCAAGATGCTCGCGGGAAGGTGAGAGATTAACAGGAATAAATGGGCGAAGAAGATATAACCGTGCATAGAGAAGAAGAAGAAGCCAAAGAAGCCGAAAATTCGGAACAGCTGACCGATGAGGAAAAAGAGCGGCTGGCTGCCGAATTAAAAGATGCGAATGACAAGTACCTGAGGCTTTATGCCGAATTTGACAATTACAGGAAGCGGGTGAATAAAGATAAAGAGGAACTCATAACATATGGAAATGAGAGGCTTCTCCATGAACTTCTGCCTTTTATCGATCACCTTGAGATGGCGCTGAAGCACGCTTCGAATGAGTCCTCTTCCGGACTTGTGGAGGGGGTTGAGATCACTCTCAAAGGGCTAAGGAAGACATTGGAAAAATTCGGCTTGACCGGGATAGAAGCTGAAGGCAAGCCCTTTGACCCTTCGATACATCATGCGATATCGCAGGTCGAGCGTGAAGACGTTGACGAAAATATCGTTGTGGAGGAGTTACGAAAGGGATACATGTTAAAAGACAAAGTCCTGAGGGCGTCTCTCGTTGCGGTATCGAAGAAGCCTTCCAGGGATCAGAGAAAAGTCAAGGGAAAAGTCAAGGAAGCGGATAAAAGTGAAATTTTAGAAAATGCAAAAAAAATTATAGAGGAGGAATCTTAATATGGGGAAAGCAGTTGGTATAGATCTCGGCACCACAAATTCCGTTGTCGCTGTCGTTCAGGGCGGGGAGCCCGTGGTAATTCCGAATCAGGAAGGATCCAGGACAACGCCGTCTGTTGTGGCAATAACCGAGAAGGGAGAAAGGCTTGTCGGACAGATTGCGAAAAGGCAGTCCATAACTAATCCCGAAAATACCATATTTTCGATAAAGAGACTCATGGGAAGGAAATTCAACACGCCGCAGGTCGAACATGCCAGGGGAAGGCTTCCTTACAGGATTGCTCAGGCGCCGAACGGAGATGCCCATGTGGAGATAAGGGGGAAGCAGTATTCTCCGCCTGAGATATCCGCGATGATACTTCAAAAACTCAAGCAGGCAGCCGAAGATTATCTCGGGGAGACCGTTACGGAGGCCGTCATCACGGTCCCTGCCTATTTTGACGACAGCCAGAGGCAGGCAACAAAGGATGCAGGGCGGATCGCGGGCCTGAATGTCCTGAGGATAATCAATGAACCGACCGCAGCGGCGCTTGCATACGGGATGGACAAAAAGAAGGAAGAGAAGATAGGAGTCTACGACCTCGGCGGAGGGACGTTCGATATATCCATCCTCGAAATAGGGCAAGGTGTCATAGAGGTAAAGTCTACGAATGGCAATACTTACCTCGGTGGTGATGACTTTGACCTCAGGATAATGGACTGGATGGTCGAGGAGTTCAAGAGAGACCAGGGCATAGACCTGAAGAATGACAGGATGGCATTACAGAGGCTGAAAGAAGCCGCTGAGAAGGCAAAAATAGAGCTTTCAACGGCGACGGAGACAGAGATAAACCTTCCTTTTGTGACAGCCGACGCCACGGGACCTAAACACCTGCTTATGAAGCTTACAAGGTCAAAATTCGAACAGCTGGTCGATGACCTCATAGAGGGAACCACGGGTCCCTGTAAGAATGCCCTGGCTGATGCAAACCTCTCCCCGACAAACATCGACGAAATACTGCTTGTCGGCGGTCAGACAAGGACGCCGAAAGTTCAGCAAACGGTCCAGAAGTTTTTTGGAAAGGAACCGAACAGGAGTGTAAACCCTGATGAGGTTGTTGCGGTTGGTGCAGCTATTCAGGGGGCAGTCCTTAAAGGAGATGTGAAAGAGGTATTGCTCCTCGATGTGACCCCCCTGTCTCTCGGCATTGAGACACTCGGCGGGATATTTACAAAGATAATCGAGAGGAATACGACCATCCCCACAAAGAAGAGTCAGATATTCTCAACGGCCACGGACAACCAGCCCGCTGTTTCGATTAAGGTATGTCAGGGTGAAAGGGAAATGGCTGCTGATAATAAGCTCCTGGGAAATTTTGAGCTTATAGGTATTCCCCCGGCTCCAAGGGGTATCCCGCAGGTTGAAGTAACTTTTGATATCGATGCGAATGGAATACTGCATGTCTCTGCCAAAGACCTCGGCACAGGGAAAGAGCAGTCAATAAGGATAACCGCATCGAGCGGGCTTACCGAGGAAGAGATAAAGAAGATGGTGCGCGATGCCGATTCGCACTCAGATGAAGATAAGAGAAAGAAACAGCTCGCGGAGGCAAAGAACGAGGCCGATACTCTCGTTTATACTGTAGAGAAATCTCTAAGGGATTATGGCGATAAACTTAGTGAAGGGGAAAAGAAAGAAATTGAAGAAGCGTTAGAGAGGTGTAAGAAAGCGAAGGATACGAGTAACGAGGCGTCCGAAATAAAATCCGCGACAGAAGACCTCACGAACAAATCTCACAAATTGGCAGAACACCTCTATAAAGGTGCGGGTACTCAGGCCGGGGCCGGCGCCGGCGCCGGTACTTCGGGTGATGGCGCACAGGCGGGTGCAAAAGGACCTGAAGAGGAGGTTGTCGAAGCCGAGTTTGAGGATGTCGATAAGGACAAGAAGGAAAGCTGACAGAGACCGTGAAGAATGATCCGCCTAAGGCGGAGTAAAGAGTGAACTTTTTGCCTGCACGTCCACGGTTTAGCTCCTGTTAACTGCAAGTATACCCGAATAATAATGCTGGTAACGGCACATCAGCCCTATCAGCTTTTCTATTTGAGTAAAATATCATGAAAATTATATCATTGAACTGAAGATGGAAGATTATTACGAAATCCTCGGTGTCGCACGCAGCGCCTCCGAAATTGAAATCAAGAAGACGTTCAGACAGCTTGCTCTCAAATATCATCCCGACAGGAATCCGGATAACAAGGAGTCAGAAGAAAAATTCAAGGAGATTAACGAGGCGTATTCCTGCCTGATTGACCCTCAGAAAAGGGCCAATTATGACAGTTTTGGGACAGCCGAAGGCGCCGGCCCCGGGTACAGTCCTTTCGGGACGGGTTTCGGTGATATCTTTGAAGACATCTTCGGCGATTTCTTCGGCACTTTTACAGGCCAGCGCAGACCGAGGGCCGCCAAAGGCAATGACCTGAGATATGATCTTGATATCACATTGATGGACGCTGCCTTCGGTGTAGAAAAGAACATAGAAATACCGAGATGGGAAGACTGCGTCGAATGCGGCGGGTCCGGGTCCGCACCGGGCAAGACACCCGTTGTATGCCCGAGCTGCAAGGGGACAGGACAGATAAGGATTCAACAGGGTTTCTTCAGCATTTCCAGGACCTGCGGAAAGTGCGGCGGCGCGGGCAAGGTTATTACAGACCCGTGCAAGGCATGTAAAGGTGAAGGCAAGGTCAGGAAATTCAGGAGTGTAAATGTAAGAATTCCTGCAGGTGTTGAGACGGGCTCAAGACTCAGGCTATCCGGCGAAGGGGAGATGGGTGTGCACGGAGGGCCGCGCGGAGACCTATATATCTATATTAATGTTGAAGAACATCCTTTCTTCAAAAGAGACCGGAATGATCTCTATTGCGAAGTGCCTGTTTCATTTCCGCAGGCGGCACTCGGCGCGGAGATCGAGATTCCGACCATTGACGGGACATCAAACATCAAGATTCCTGCCGGAACCCCGTCCGGAAGGGTGTTTCATTTAAAAGGGAAGGGTATACAGAGACTCAGCAGCCACGGGAGAGGAGATCAGATTGTGAGAGTTTATGTGGATGTGCCGAAGAGCCTGACCCCCAGACAGAGAGAACTTCTTGAGGAATTTTCACGGATAAACGGAGACGAAGTAGCGAAGTCGTTCAAGGAGAAGATTAAAGATCTTTTTACAGGCGCTGAAAAGTGAGAAGATGCAGGATTCAGGTGGGCAAGGATTCAAGTGGCCAAGTGAGAATAATGAATCATGAAACTCGACAGGATAGAGTATGTTCGCTCATTCTCGGGCTGTCGCCCTGCGAGGCTTTTGCCTCTTTATATGAAAAAATTCTCATTGGATTATCGGCAAAAGAAACCGCTCTCATACTCTATCCTGCCGTCGCAGCTAACCTTAATTCCCCGACACTTCTTTGAATTAAATGCCGCGAATATATCTTCCGTTCCTGCATTTTGTGGATAACCGGATATCAATCACCGGCGAAAAGGCGCGCTATCTCACCTCTGTGCTCAGATGCCGGAGGGGCGATGATTTAACGGTGTTTGCCGGAGGGGCCGACTGCTTCAAAACGACCATATTAAAGATCGGCAGGCAGGAAGTAATTGTTGAAGTCACAGAAAAGTTGCTCTGCAATGTCGAATCTCCCGTCCGTATAATCCTTGCCCAGGCCCTCCTCAAAGGGGAAAAAATGGACCTGGTTATCCAGAAGACAACGGAACTCGGAGTGGCGGAAATAATGCCCGTTATTACTTCAAGAAGCCAGTTAAGAGAAACCAGGAAGTCAGGCCGCTGGAGGAAGATAGCCGAAGAGGCATCGAGACAGTCGGGAAGGAATGTGATTCCGGTCGTTCATGAACCGATCGGGTTCGGCAATATCTTCTCTGATCACGCTTCATTGTTCAACGCAGGACTCATACTTTATGAAGGAAATGGCGTGAGACTATCGAAAGCAGCAGAGGCGCTGAAGCAGGCATCGGGGTTATTAGTTGTTATCGGCCCTGAAGGTGGCTTTACAGGAGAGGAGATTGCGCTTGCGGGAGGTAAGGGGCTCCTCGTTGTATCTCTCGGTCAGAGAATACTCAGGGCTGAAACCGCCGCAATTTCTGCTGTCGCATTAGTACAGTTCTTACTGGGCGATATCGGCTGACCTGTCTTATCGCCGCACCCGGTGTGTACTCAGGTATATATGAGGCTACGGTGCTGTTTCTTTTTCCCTTATGGAGGCAATCCTGTCAACGGGTATTACGACCCAGCCCATTTCTGATTCAAGGTGGACTTCATCCTCTCCTATCTCGACTAATTTGCCTGCATAGGTCGTCTCATGTGTTTCCACAATAACCATCTTCCCTATTAAATCGACCACCGCTTCCTCCGGCTTAAATGTATATTACCCCAGATTTTACCGCATATTCCTCAATCCTGCTATCTCTTTTTGTTCTTCTTGTTCTCGTACATCATTCTGTCCGCCCTGATGAGCAGGTCATGGAGCGACAGAGGATTTTCCGGGTCATAACGCGCGATACCGGTGCTCACCGAAAGCTCGTAAGACCGGTTTTCGTACCTGTTGTGATATGTCATATGCTCGTTGAGACGGTTAGTTAGAACGTCGGCACTGGATTCAGGGGTCTCAAGCGAAAGAACTACGAACTCATCGCCGCCAAAGCGGGCAATGATATCCGACTCGCGGAACGTCTTTTTCAGGATGTATCCGACGTCAATTAACGCCCGGTCTCCTTCCGGATGTCCCAGGGTATCATTAATCTGCTTCATCCCGTCCAGGTCAGCAAATATCAGCAGCATCCCTTTCTTCACGCGGTCTGCTATCTTCAACTGCTGCTCCGCGAGGGTCAGGAATCCTCTCCGGTTATACAGACCTGTGAGCTCGTCGCGAAGAGACAGCGCCCTGAGCGCCTCTTCCATACGTTCGCGCTCGGTGATGTCTTCTATGACGCCGTCGATCCATTCGATTTGACCGTCCGGGCCATAATGAGCTTTTGCGGTGACCGATCCCCATATGGACGTGCCGTCTTTCCTCCGGAATTTCCGCTCCTCGCTTTTCACAAATCCCTGTTCCTTAATTTTTTCTATGAACAGTTTCCTCTCCTCCGCATCCTCATAAAGATCAACCATGGAAATATCCATGAATTCATCGATCGACTCATAACCGAACATCTTGGCCATCGCCGCGTTTGCATGGAGTAAACGCCCCGCATGTTCACCGGTGCTCCTGTAAACCCCTATATTGACATTCTCAACGAGTGTGCGATATTTTCCCTCACTTTCTTCCAGGGCTTCCGCTGCATGCTTTCTGCGGGTTATGTCCCTTATAATGCCGATAGCGTTCCATTTGCCTTTCAGATTCACCGCCGATATCGAAAGTTCAACAGGAAATTCTTTCCCATCTTTCCGTAAGGCAGAGAACTCATAGGTTTTGCCTATCATCTTCCCCTCTCCCGTCAACTTAAAGTCGTGAAAGCCCTTTTTGAAAGCCTCACGATGACGCGAAGGCACAAGGAGATCATGCAAATCTTTCCCCAGAACCTCGTGCGCGGAATAACCGAATATCCTTGCCGCCGCCTCATTCCAGAAGGAGATATTCCCGTCATCGTCCATTACGATGATGGTGTCATTTGCCGTGTCGCTTATCGCCCTGAATTTTTCTTCGCTGTCACGCAGTTCCCTGTTTGACCGCTCAAGCGCTTCGAGCATCTTATTAATCTCATCCGACAGGCGGGATATCTCATCCTTGCCGATCAGCTGGACGCGTCGTGACAGATCACCGCTTGCGCCCACCATCCCGACATTCCTGATGAGGCTGGTTACGCGTGCAAGCACCTGTTTCTGCAGGAGTACGATCGTTACTACTCCAAGCACCAGCCCGATTGCCGCTAACCACACGAGTCCCGTAAAGCTGTTCAGTACGATAAGACGGGACGTAACGTACATAATGACGAGAAGCGTGATAAGGGTGCCGCCGACTATGAGGACCGTTTTATTGCGAAGCGTCATATCTCTCCTGTTCCCTCCTTTCGCAGAGGCCGTCTCTCCATATTCTAACCTTAATGAAAAGAATTCTTCGATGCTTTGCATCGGGGTTTCTAAATTATTCCCTCCCCCTTGAGGGGGGAGGGTTAGGGAGAGGGTGTTTGATGAAAATTATTTCGACACCCTCCCCTTAGTCCCCTCTCCGCCTGGGGCGGATCAAGGGAGGGGCTGTATAAGATACCTCGCAGCTCTGCTGCGGGGTGATCATTACCGCAGAAAAATTGTCCAAAATTATGGAGGCTATTTTCCCATCCGTTCCGGTAATCGCCAAAATCGTATAAAATGAGACTGTATGGCGGGTTTGCATAAATTTCTCCTGAGTACCTTTTTATTCAATTCTTTCACCGGAAGAGAAATCGCGCTTCTTTCACCCTCTCTTTCTCTGAAGAAATTTCGCAGGGGAGAGCAGATATTCTCGGAAGGTCTTGAGGCCGCGGCATTCTTTGTCATTATTTCCGGCAAAGTAAAAGTCTATAAACTTTCCCCGGACGGCAAAGAACATACCCTGCATATTCAGGGTCCCGGTGACCTTGTTGCAGAGGCGGCCATATTTGATTCCATGGCCTATCCTGCATCCTGTATGGCCATGGAGGATTCCACTCTGGTACGTATCTCGCGGGAGGTCTTTATCAAACTCTTGAAAGGACATCCTGAATTGTCGCTGAAGATGATGAGTGCTTACTCGAAGCGGCTGAGACAATTTGTCTCAAAGATTGAAGAATTATCGATGAGAGATATCAGATCAAGGCTTGCGGGCTACCTGGTCGGGAACAGCAGTATGGAAAGAGGCATCGCAACCTGCAGGTTGAAGTATTCAAAAAAGGAGCTGGCATCCCTGCTCGGTACGATACCGGAAACGCTATCGAGGGCACTCTCATTTCTGAAACAGAAGGGACTGATCGTCGAGAAAGACAAGTCGATCGTCATCCCGGACCCTGAGAAGCTGCGGAT
>CAVSHJ010000023.1:0-150377 GCA_963727725.1 Thermodesulfovibrionales bacterium | reverse complement strand
CGTACTTTATTTTTACTCTGCTTTGGGTCGGGTTAAGAAGACTGAGAACTGCTTCGCTGAGACATGACACCAGAAATAAATTAATATAAACATAGGGGCTGAGATTTTACTTAGGAGCACGCTAAGTTTTTTGACACTGTTGCAAAGCCACCGGCTTGCCGATCCAAACTATTAGCCAATTATCCCGGCTAATTATGGGCTACAAAACTCACGTGGTGTATAAGTGATTGTAACGGTGGACGCAAACGCGCCTGACCGAATCAAATCAAGTCGGGAGGAGTATTATCATGAAATGCATCCAAGAATTACGTAATGGCCTTGTTGGGTCTGTTTCTGATGGCGTCCGCAGCCAATGTGTTCGCCTATACGGGCCAGAAATTAGCCGGAGAAGCAAAGATCAGTCTGGAACAGGCACGGGTGATCGCCCTCAAGGCCCATCCCGGAAAAATTACCGATGAGGAACTGGAACGGGGAGAAAGGCGGTAGCGGCCTGCGCTATTCCTTCGACATCCGCCACGGCAAGGTCACGCAGGAAGTTGGCGTGGACGCCAAAACCGGCAAGCTGCTGGAAAACGCACCGGAAGGTCCTAATGCGGACTAAGCTCTAAGGTAGAGAATCCTCCTTACTTCTGGTGAGGAATGGGGGCGTTTCTCTGGGCCTTACGAGCACTTTTAGTCTCTTTCATTAGTCAAAATATTAAATGAACATCTGTCATAAAATTGGCAAGAAGAAAGGAAAGTCGTATGGACAATATTACTGAACGTACCTTGAGCAAGGTTCCAGAAGTTACTTTGATTTTCTGGATCATTAAAATCGCTGCTACCACACTGGGTGAAACCGGTGGTGATACAGTGTCTATGTCGATGAAACTGGGTTATCTTGTTGGAACAGCCATTTTCGCAGCAATCTTTCTAGTCGCTGTAGCTGCCCAAATTAAGGCAAGGGGCTTTCACCCATTCCTCTACTGGACAACCATCATCGCAACGACAACAGTTGGAACGACGTTGGCTGATTTTGCAGACCGTTCCCTTGGTATAGGATATGCAGGGGGTGCATCGTTACTATTTACCCTGCTGATGGCGTCACTGTTTATCTGGTATCGGTCACTTGGTACGGTATCAGTCGATACCATCAGTTCTCCAAAGGCCGAGTTGTTCTATTGGATGACAATCATGTTTTCTCAGACCTTAGGGACTGCACTCGGCGACTGGACCGCCGACACTGCCGGACTTGGTTACGGAGGAAGTGCGATGGTATTCAGTGTCTTGCTGGCACTTGTGGTTGCGGCGTACTACTGGACAAACATATCTCGCACTATGCTGTTCTGGGCGGCATTTATTCTTACGCGCCCGCTTGGGGCCGTGGTCGGAGATCTTCTTGATAAGCCGCTCAGCGCTGGTGGGCTGGCATTAAGCCGCTATTCTGCTTCGGCTGCCCTTTTTGCATTCATGCTGACTTGTATTTTGTTTTTCAAACAGAGGGCAGCAGAAAAGGCTCATTGAAGCGCGGCACATTGGCCGAAGGAGGATAAATGCGCGTTTTGTTGGTTGAAGACGATCCCATGATCGGGGAGGCTATGCAAGGAGCACTCAAGGATGCGTCATATGCGACCGATTGGGTGAAGAACGGGCAAACCGCACTCAACACGCTCGCTTGCCAGAACTACGACCTCATTCTGCTCGACCTCGGTTTGCCGGGTAAGGATGGGCTTGAAGTGTTAAATGTGATCCGTGCCAAAGACAATCCCGTGCCTTTGCTAATCATCACCGCACGGGATGGGCTGGATGATCGAATTCGCGGGTTAGACGGCGGAGCTGACGACTATGTTCTCAAACCTTTCGAGATGACAGAGTTGCTTGCCCGTATGCGCGCCGTATTGCGGCGCAAGGGTGGGATTGCGTCTCCCAATTTTACCAATGGCATAGTGTCACTTGATCCAGTAACGCGAGAAGCAACGGTCAATGCTGGTGAGCCGATACAGCTTTCCAGCAGGGAATTCGCTCTGTTGCAAGCCTTGCTTGTTCGTCCTGGCGCGATTCTTTCCCGCAGCGATCTGGAAGATCGAATTTATGGATGGGGCGAGGAAGTAGAAAGCAATGCCGTCGATTTCCTGATTCACGCACTGCGCAAAAAACTAGGAAGCGAGGTTATTAAAAATGTCAGGGGGGTAGGATGGATGGTTTCAAAAAACGGTTGAAAGACTCGCTTCAAATCAGACTGTCTTTCTGGCTGTCGTTGGCGATTCTGAGTGTTGCGTTGATTGCCGGAATATTTGCTTTTTTCTCGGCATTCAACGAGGCGCATGAGTTACAGGATGATGTGTTGCGCCAGGTCGCTATGTTGTTCGACCGGCACGGCCTTACTGTGCCTCAAGCTGGCAATCCAGGTACAAAAGTAGACAACGATCCGGAATCACGTGTCTTTGTACAACTACTCTCTACGACCCCGCCAAGCAATCCAAATAATGATGCTAACCCAACGTTGGCACTGCCGCAAAACCTTCGTGATGGCCTGCAAACTGTTCGTGCCAATAATGAAACCTATCGTGTCTTGGTCAGAACTCTCGGCAGTGGAGTACGCTTAGCCGTGGCTCAAGAAACGGCCGTCCGTGACGAAATCGCACGAGACAGTTCGTTGCGCACCCTAATGCCGTTCCTGGTGCTGGTTCCGATTCTGCTGCTTGTCGTGGCCTATCTCATCCGCAAAATCTTTAAGCCGATTGCCGCCCTCTCCATCGAAATCGATCAACGCAGCGAGCAAGAACTTCATCCGATTGCCCCTGAACCATTTCCGGCTGAAATTCGACCATTCGTGGGCGCAATCAATCGACTGTTAAGGCGTGTAGAACAGGCAATGGCCGCACAGCGGCGCTTCGTCGCCGATGCAGCGCATGAACTACGTTCCCCGCTGACGGCGCTGTCATTACAAGCCGAACGGCTTGCGGATGCCGAGATGTCTGCCAACGCGCACGAGCGACTAAATACACTGCGTCAAGGTATCGAGCGTGGCAGAACATTGCTGGATCAAATGTTGGCACTAGCACGAGCACAAACCTCAGAAATCACGTCCAACACCACCGTGTCTGTACAGCAGGTCTATCGGCACGTGCTGGAGGATTTGATGCCATTGGCTGAGGCGAAGGGTATTGATATTGGTGTCGTGAGTGACTCAGATGCTCACGTCCCTGTCAACGAGGTTGACTTGATAACTCTGGTCAAAAATCTCGTGGGCAACGCCGTCCGCTACACCCCGGCAGGCGGGCATGTCGATTTGTCGGTTTCAGCGACTAAGGAGGGGACAACGCTGGTGGTTGAAGATAACGGACCCGGCATTCCGGAGACAGAACGGGAGCGGGTGTTTGATCCGTTCTACCGTGTCTTGGGTAGCAATGAAATTGGTTCGGGCCTCGGCCTGTCTATTGTCCAGACTATTTCCGTCCGACTTGGTGCAAAAGTCAGCCTTGGCTATGCCAGCGACCAATCGAGGTCTGGCCTACGTGTCATGGTGACTTTCCCTTTGAGGGCAAGCTAAGGATTGAATAATCGAGAGGTATGTCATTCTGAGCTCTACCCTAACCTGATGTCAGGCACCGCGGACGATAATGGCAGACTAAAAGTGTCCGACTTTGTAACTTCCGACTTACTATGCAGGATAACTCCTCAACCGCTCGACATGGGCACTATATAGAGCACTCGGGATGAGCACCCTCAACCGAATTTTCGAAGATCCTACCAGGCACGGCATCCGCACCCGCCTAATAAGTTCTTTCATGCCTACCAATATCAAAGGAATAACACAGGCCACTTTCAAGTTTCCGGTGCAGTTCCTGATTCTTACGCCACTACCCGGAACGCCGCTCTTTCACGATATGGTGGAGAGCAGAAGACTGCTCCATACGGACTGGAGCAAATATGATGTCCAGCATGTGGTTTTCAGGCCCATGCTCATGTCACCGGCCATCCTTCAGATTGAGACCCTCAGGGCAATGGCTCGTTTTTATTCATGGAGGTATACTTTCAGGCATCTGACAAGATTGGACTTCCACTACGCAGCGATCGGAATCTTTGGAAAGACAGCCGTTCATAAATCCCTGAAGGCGTCTTCCGCCTATCTGCAAGAAGCTAACGTCCAATGAAAATGGCAGCTACATCTTCACCAAATCTACGGAGGCTGGCATATTCAGGCACCGGCCGATGACAAGTGTTACGGCATCAGGCAAAGCACACTTGGTAAAGTGAAAGATGTGGCAATGCCCTCAACAAAAATCATAAAATGACACTATCGTAATCAACCGGACCGCCGGCATATGCCCGCTGGTGTGGACAGTGACGCCGATGACTATCTGACAAAACCATTCTTCTTCGAAGATCTCTTGTAATGCAGTCAGGTATAAAAAGAACTGATGAAATCATCCCAAAAACCGTAAAATATACTTATGTCCGGCATCACAAAAGGTGTCATCGAAATCCTGATAAATTTCTTCGGCCGTGAGGCCATTCGCTCCCTCTCTCGAAACAAGTTGCGAAGCGCTCTGTCTGCAATCGGGATTACCATCGGCATTGCCGCGGTTGTCTGCGTGGTGGCCATAGGCACGGCAGGTTCGCAGCGTGCCGAACAGCAGCTTCAAAATTTAGGAGATAATCTCGTATGGATCGAGGCAGGTTCCCGGAACGTGAACGGGGTGCGGTCCGGCAGCCACGGAATGACTTCCCTTACCATGGGAGATGCGGAAGCAATCAGTAGCGGAGTGCCATTCATTAAAAGTGTTTCCCCGAATGTGGACGGGACTGTGCTCGTTGCCTCAGGAAACCGCAATTGGACGACACATTACCGTGGCGTCACCCCCGAATTCCTCGACATAAGGCGTTGGGACCTTGCGGAAGGTGCTCCATTCACGAGCGGAGCCGTGGTGCATGCTGCCAACGTTTGCATGATCGGACAAATAGTGCGTCAGCAGCTCTTTGGAGCGGAGGAAGCAGTTGGCCGGGACATTCGGGTCAACAAACAGATATTCCGGGTAATCGGCGTGCTGGCGCCGAAAGGCCAGTCAGCCACAGGACAAGATCAAGACGACACCATCATTTTGCCCTACACTACGGTGCAAAAGAAACTGAGGGGCACGGGTTTCACATGGCTGGACGACATTATGTGTTCGGCTGTATCACTTGATGACGCCAAACCGGCGATCGACCAGATCAGCGCACTGCTGCGCCAGCGACATCACATCCTGCCCGCTGAGCCGGATGATTTCAACATCCGGCATCCGGAAGAGGTGATCAAGGCCCAGATCGCAGCGAACCACACGCTCGCGTTTTTTCTTATCAGCGTTGCCTCTCTCGCCCTCCTTGTTGGCGGTATCGGTATCATGAACGTGATGCTGGTATCAGTGACCGAGCGAACGAGGGAAATTGGTTTACGCCTGGCGGTCGGGGCCACGACACGTGCCATACAGATTCAGTTTCTCGGGGAGGCCGTCATGTTGAGCCTGTTTGGCGGCCTTATGGGAGTCTTTGTCGGCGTGGCCAGTTCTTTCATTCTGGGGTATGCCTTGGGATGGCCTATGTCCATTCCTCTGGAAGCCCTCATCGTTGCTCCGCTATTCGCGATCGGGGTGGGCATCTTCTTCGGGTTCTATCCTGCATGGAGGGCCACTCAGCTGGATCCAATCACCGCCCTGCGTCGTGAGTGAAGGTCCTCGGTCACTTTACCTAACAGTGATTATACCAACATGATTATTTCCGGGTTCATGGAAAGAATATAGCACAGCCAATTATCACTAATTTTTGTACTAAAAGTGATGCCGCTACTACTGAAACAGATATAACAACAATTTATTGCAATAAATACAGGCATTCAGTTATAAAATGATCTTTAAGGAGAAGCTAAATTGAGATTTTTTGACAAGAAGTTATTTCTTGTTGCAATCTCTCTTTTGCTAATAGCAACGGGGATTAAACTCCATTCAGCCTCAGGAGTCTCGCAAATAACGGACTGGAATGACCGGCAGCTGCAATTGATTGATCATAAGATGCGGGACTTGCGTTTACGCAGGCGCTCCAGTACCTGGAAGCCATCCATGCGCGGCAATCCGAGATCCAGGATTACCAGGTCATGAACCTCCTCCTTCAGGGCGTCATCAGCATCTTCACCGGTCGTTACCAAATCCGGTATATATCCTGCCCCGCTTATGGAACGCAGAAGTCCGTCTGCCAGAATGGCATCGTCTTCAACGACTAATATCCTCATACGGCCTGTCCTGTAAGGTTGATGTAAGGTTTATTCACTATCATATCATAGTGAGATCAGGTGAAGAATATGCCTTCTTTTGAGAGGATAAAATGTCCGGATTCTGCGGAGCCTCTTGCCAGACCGCAGAAGATCGGACTGTGCCTGCTTTTATTATCGATTCTCCTTTTCGGTACCTGGGTTGAATTGCGAGGCGCTTTCCTGCATTTTCGAAGGACCGACGCAGGGGTGTATCTGAGGGCTGCGTGGGCTGTGCGTAACGGAGAAGATCTCTACTCGATTAGTGACGACAGAGGCTGGCATTATGTCTATCCTCCTTTGTTTGCTATAGCGATGACTCCGCTGGCTGATCCTCCGCGTGGCATGAGCAGGGAAGGGTATCTGCCATATGAAGTATCCATAGGCCTCTGGTATGTATTGACACTTGTCATGGGGTTTCTGGGAGTTCACATCCTTGCAAAGGCGTTAGAGGATACATCCGAAAATTCCGCAATACGCGGTCAACCGGTTTTTTGCAGGCGATGGTGGGCGTTACGGGTATTGCCGGTCTTGATTTTATTGCCGGCCATAGGCCGCGGACAGATGCGCGGGCAGGTGGATATGCTTCTCGTCCTCCTGCTTTGCATGGCGGCAGCGTCAATATTGCGCGGCAGAAGACTTCTTGCAGGTTTATGGCTTGCCGTTGCTGTCTGCATAAAGATAATCCCTGCATTTCTTCTGTTGTTGCCCTTATGGCGTCGTGACCGCCGCATGTTATCCGGAAGTCTGATAGGTCTGGTTCTCGGAATGATTGTAATCCCTGTGATAGCACTGGGACCTGACAGAGTAATTACCGGCTACCACGATCTATATCAACAGACTGTGCTGGCAAGTGCTATCGGAGATACTCAGGGGCGCCTCGGTGGCGAACTTACAGGGATATCGAGTACGGACAGCAATGCGCCGATGGTGGTATTGCACAATATTATGAATCCGGTCAGAGCGAAGCGTCCGAAAGTTGCAGCGAGTGGTGTGCGATTGGCACACTGGTTGATCGCCTTTCTCCTGACACTTATTACTTTGCATGCTGCCGGATGGAAGAGGTCCGGCCGCCTGCTGACGGGAAAGGTCGAGGCGACGCCCAGTGAGTTGCTCTTTCTCGGTGCTCTTCTTATCGTCATGTATATTATGAGTCCGGTCTTTTCTCCGCACTACGTTTCTACTGCTCTGCCCCTTATCACGGTACTGTTGTCAATGATATGGGACAGGTACTCATATCCGAATATACCCTTTGGATGGAAAGTGCTTTTCCTGGCATTGGTTCTAAGTCACCTGCTAACAGCAATTGATCGGGGAATATTCCTGTATCTCCGGGACTTTGGACTTGTCTTGTTCACTTCTCTTGCTTTGTGGGGGGGCAGCGTTGTCATGTTGCGCAGAACTGTAGAAGACGTTGATCCCTCATCAGCTGAAAGAGTTGGCGGGCGAACAACTCTGCCGGGAATCCGGTCTATAGCTGTGATCTCACCGGTCTTCAATGAGAGAAAGACAATTGAGGCAATGGTCAATTCTGCTGCTGCTTTTGCCGTCAGGAACCCTCAATATCGTTTCCTCTTCATGGATGACGGCTCTGATGACGGCACCGGCGAAATCCTCAGAACAGCGGTGAGCAGCCGGATGCAAAAAAATATTGGCTTCCTCCAATACGAAAAAAACATGGGCAAAGGGTATGCGGTGAGAACCGGTTTCGAAAACGTGGATGCCGACGCTCTCTGTTTCATTGACTCTGATATGGCGTATGCTGTTGACCAGCTGAAGCTTATTGAGTATGCCTTGCAGAGAAGTGACGTGGTAATCGGTTCACGCAGTGTGGACTCGACGAGAGGAAACTCCAGTCTCAGAAGAAAGATTATGGGAGAAGGCTTTAATCGTCTCGCCAGGTTGATATTGAATTTGCCGTTCCGTGATACGCAGGCAGGCCTCAAGGGATTTCGTCGTGAAGCGGCACGTGCTATTCTGCCAAAGACGACAATCAGAGGTTTTGGCTTTGACGTCGAACTTCTTTTTGTCGCGAAGAAATCGGGCCTCAGTATAACGGAGATATCCGCTGCTGAAAGCAAGCAGCATTCATACAAGAAAGGGAAACTGAAACTGATGAGGGACTCTGTCATCATGTTCTGTAATCTGCTGCTTATCAGATGGAAGAATTTTAGAGGCCAATATGATTAGACCGGTCCCGTAAAGCCTGATTACTAATTGTGCGTTACTAAGTCCGTCATTCCGGCTTGTCCGGAATCTTTCTTGTTTTTGAAGAAGGATTCCCGACCTCCCGAAAGTATTCGGGATTGCGTGAATGACATACTCAATAAGTTGCGACGTTATATATAAGAAACATAGGGAGAACGAAATATGAAAACAAAGATTGAAATCAGCATCGTGAGAATACTGGTGTTGTTGTTGAGCCTTACCGTGATCTCTTCAGCTCTTGCCGAACAACAGCGAGACAGACATTCTGCAGTTCATGGGAAACAAAAAGGGACAAAGAGGTCGGTCATTGCCGGTACGATTTTTGATGTAACGGGCAACCTTGTCGCGGTCCAGGATAAGGACCACCAGACGATTCGTGTGGTTTCAGTCTCCGACACACAGCTCACGGGACTGGTGCCGGGAAAAACAGTGAAAGTGAACGGCGTCATCAGCGGCGGGCTGATTGTCGCCAGTCAGATAAAAATTACCGGCGGCAGTCCGTGGCCTGAACCGAGCACGTCTTCGCAATCCTCCGGACGTATTGACCATATCCTATTCCTGATACAGGAAAATCACACATTTGATAGTTATTTCGGCACTTACCCGGGAGCAGAGGGATTTCCGCAGGGGATTAAAGTGCCCTCACAGCCGGGCGGTACTCCGACCATTGCACCCTTTCACTTCACCAGTAGATTGACCCATGACATGCCCCATAAATGGTCGGCGGCTCACGCTGCAATGAACGCAGGCAAGATGGACGGGTTTATCCAGGCGGAGCGTTCGATGGATACTATGGGTTACTACGACGGCACCGATATCCCCAATTATTGGGCTTATGCCGGCCGGTTTATTCTGGCCGATAATTTTTTCTCTTCTCTGGCGGGGCCGTCACTTCCGAACCATCTTTATACTGTGGCTGCCCAGTCCGGCGGTCTGGTTCATAATCTGAAACAACCGCCCACGGAAGGATTTGACTTTTCTACCATGGCGGAATTGTTGGGCGCATCGGGAATATCGTGGAAATATTATGAAGGCGGCGCAGATCCGGAGGCGTTCGGGTTCTGGAATCCGCTGCCCGGGTTCAAGACCTTTATGGACAGCAAAGAACTGAGGTCTCACCTCGTTGACAATGCCGAATACTTTCGCGATCTGCGTGAGGGCAGGCTGCCGGCAGTAGCCTGGATTGTCCCGAACTTTACCGAGAGCGAGCATCCGCCGGCAGATATTCAGCTCGGCATGTGGTATGTGACTTCCTTTGTCAATGCCTTGATGAAAAGTCCATACTGGCAGAACACCGCACTTATAATCACCTGGGATGATTACGGCGGATTTTATGACCATGTTTCTCCGCCACAGGTTGACGAATATGGCTACGGGCCGCGTGTGCCCGCCATAATTGTCTCGCCTTATACGGAGCCGGGTTTGATTGATCATACCCTGTACGATTTTACCTCTGTGCTGCGTTTCATCGAGGACCGCTTTAATCTGAAAGCTTTGACCGACCGCGACAAAAATGCTAATAGTCTCGGACAGAGCCTCAACCTTACTCAGCAGCCGCTCGCTCCATTTTTGATAAAAGGGGCGCTCGGTTCAGCGGTGCCTTAACGTCAGATTATTTGGAGCCGAGATTAACTATCGACATTTTGGCGGTTGTGTTTATATACTGCTCGTAACAAAGAGATGAAAAAACGCGAGAAAACAGTTGTTATTTCAGCAGTGGACGAAAATCTTCCCGGTTCCGTCTCTCGTCCATACCGCATGAACACATACAAAATATGGTTTGCATTGCTTGCAGTGCTTACTTTGCTTTGCTTCAACAGTCTGGCGCATCGTAATGTGGCAGGGAATGAAGTTGACAGACTGACTGTGGCAAAACAATATGTTGATCCCGGCTGGATTCCCGGGGACTGGTACCTTAATCAGCCGATCGGCTATCAGGCGCTCTTTGCAAACATATTCGGCAGATTGGTGGAAGTCTGGGGATTTCTTGTCACTTCGATAGTCGGACGTTTCTTTTGCTATTTCTTAATCGCGTCTGCACTCGTATTCCTGGGTCGCAGGCTTGGCCTTAGCTTACCTCTTCTGCTACTGGTAGTTGCTTTGTTTCTCAAGAAACACTCTGCCGCCGCACTCGAATGGATGATCGGACCACTGGAAGCAAAAGTCCTTGCCTACGGACTGGTTCTGTGGGCGGTCGAGCGAATGCTCAATAAATCTTATCGCTCAATGGCTTTGTTACTGGGATTGGCAACATCATTTCACGTCCTTGTCGGTGGTTACGCAACCCTGACAGTTCTGGGATGGATCGTCCTCCGGTGGAAGACCCGACTGCCGGCTATCCGCGAAGCCGTCCCGGGCGTATTGCTCTACCTCGCGGGAAGCCTGTTTGCTATCGGTCCGATACTCCATGAGATAAACTCACCACCGATCCCGTCGGGTGCGCTTCAGCCGTCATATATTTACGTTTTCTTGCGAAATCCTCACCACCTCAACCCTTTAGGCTGGAATTCGTGGGTGTCGCTATGCTTATATCTCCTCCTATTGTTCGTCAGTTTCAGCGTACTCCGTAGTAAGAGACCCACGGAAGAAATCTCCGAGCCTTACAAGAGTCGTTCCGGTTTATTCGAGTTTGCCCTGATCAGCATGATTCCTTTTGCCATGGGATTGGCGATCGCACCCTTTGATCGCCAGGGACACTTACTGCAGTATTATCCATTCCGGTTCGGAGACGTCATGCTGCCGCTCACTGCGTATTTGCTTGCAGCTTGTGCGCTGCAGGACTTGTTGTTTGAGAGGTCCTATCTGACAGAAAGAACAAGAAAGGGGCTACTCCTGACCGGCGTATTGATCCTCGGCGCGATCTATTTTACAGAAGCCCATGGTTTCTGGACGGACCTTTCCGCTTTACGGCAATTCCCGGGCCTTCAACAGAAAGTCTACCCTGACCAGAAAGAGATGTTTGCCTGGGTGAAAGACAACACGCCCGGAGATTCTACGGTAGTGTCCGGCCCCGACTTAGACCAATTCTCATGGCTCTCGGAACGGGCCACGATCGCAAAATTCAAGCTGATCCCCAACACTAATGCCGCAATACTGGAGTGGTATCAACGTCTCGATGACCTGAGTGGCAACAACTCTTCGTGGAAGGACGCTGGTTTTCGGGGCGAACGGGCGAAGCGTCTTGCCGGGGACTACCTCGGTTTAACAACGGCCCAGGTTCAAAGATTAATGGTCAAATACAAGTCTGATTATTTCCTGACGACCGTAAACCAGAGATTGGAATTGCCGGTCGCCCATCGAAACACCTCCTACGTCCTTTACGGCAGAGCAGGCGTAGCCTCAGAGTGAGTCCGCAAGCCGGAGGACATGAATGATCTGCATGCCGTCCGGAACCAATAACAAAGACGCGGTCTTGTTCGAAATGAGACCGCCGCACAAAGGGTTATTCGAAACGCTCCCTTCTAGCCGAGAGATACGGGCCAGACTATATTCCCCTTGGGCATGCGGTCAGCAGGCATTCAATTTGATATACTAAGGAGTTCATAAGTAAGGTCACATTACTCGTCATTCCCGCGAAGGCGGGAATCCATTTGAGGAATCAACTTCCCGTTTTCATATGAACCCTGGATGCCCGACTAAGGACTTCGGGCATGACGAATAAAATTTTATGTGTCTTTACTTATGACCCTATTAGTAATTTGGACAATAAGAACAAAACTTTTTCCATATTCTGGTTATTGCTTAGAGCGACGTACAAGAAAAGGAAAGATCATGCCGGGACTATTTCCATTTGGAAAGAACCGCCTGTATCTCACCATATGAAGGGCGGGCCACTTTTTGTTGTCATTTCCGCCCTCTTATGTCTTCAGTGCTGCGCGACTTATCATGCGAAGCCATTAGCACACCGTGCAAAAGTCGGGAAGATATTGGCCATGCGCATTTTTCCCGGAAAATGTGCATGAGGACTGTTAATAGCTGTTGATTGCCTCTATAAAATATTGCAACTTTCCGAAGTCGATGCGGTTGAAGTCTACTATGAGACGCGGCAGATTGGCAATTTCCGGTTCGTCGGCTTCTGCAGGCAAAGGACCGGAAATGTATATACTGCCTCCCGGTATCAGAATATCCTGAAATCGGTCTCTCAATTCTTCCACTGCCGGTGGACCGATAACTGAGGAGAGTCGGATCACCATCTGTTTTTCAACGTAGCGGAGACTATGGTATCGACGATAGAAATGATTAATACTTTCCACGGCGGCATCCACCGAATCTACTCGTTCGAAGAGATAAAAATCAGAGGCGTTAATATAACCCTGGCTCATAAGTTCTTCCCCAAAAAACTGAAGCCACTTCAACCAATAAGTACCACCAGGTTCATCCACGAGAATAAGCGGTAAGGGATCGTGCTTGCCGGTCTGCAAAAGCGTAAGGGTTTCCATTGCTTCATCAAGCGTACCAAACCCTCCGGGGAAAAGCACAATGGCACTGGCCTCTTTAAGAAAGGCGACTTTTCGGTTAAAAAAATATTTATACATAATAAGACGGGGGTTCCCCTCGACTACCGGATTTGGCTTCTGCTCATAAGGAAGCCTGATATTCACGGCAAAAGAATATTCCGGCCCGGCACCTTCATTAACCGCACGCATGATGCCGCCGCCTCCTCCAGTTATTACCATGTAACCTGCTTTAACAAGTTTTTGCCCCAAAAGACAGGCCATCTTATAAACTGATTCTTCAGGCTTTGTCCTCGCTGAACCAAAAACAGTCACTTTTCGTATGCTGCGGTAGGGTCCAAACACTTTAGAGGTAAACCGCATTTCCTTTAGTGTGCTGTTCATAAGTTTAAGGTCTGCTTCCTCAGCCTTTTCTTGGCCGGCCTTGAGAGCAGCCAATATCATTTCGCGGACGAGTTCCGGGCAACATAGCGGGCCTGCGATCTCCATCAATTGGTCGATCGCGGCATCTACAGGACCATTAGTTTTTGTAAAGTGAAGTTCCATATTTTCTCTATTGATTACTTCTTGTAGTCTCCATCATTATACCAACTTTAAAATATGCGTTGTTCAGGAAGCAACAGACAGTGCATCTTTCAAAAGGCGGTCCGAACGCCGTCCAATGCCCCTTTTGTAACTTACTTCCCATAGCAGTCCTGAGTCGTTAGCTATTATTGTCTGCTATGTTTACGACTTTGTCTTGATCGGTATAAAACATAACCCATATATCCCACGATACCCAGATTAACGATTAATACAGTAACTTTGGGCCAAGTCACTCCGCGCATGATCTCGAATAGTTCGACGGGAATGTACATCCCCCCGGTCAGAAGAGCAAACCATTCAGCCCACTGCCGCTGCTTCCACAAACCAAAAGCTTCGGCGAAGCGAACCATTGAGTAGAGCAGAGCTGAAAAGGCCATTACCCAAAGGTGCACATCGCTCAACTGCTTGGCTGCGTCGATGAAAATCCGGGGATAGTGCCTGGCAGGATTTATATGAAAATGCCGGACAAGCTGCTCGGCAGCCAGGTGAAGGTCCTTATGAATAAACGCCAGCAATCCGAAGCCGGCAAACAAGACAAGCAGTCCTTTGGTCGCTTCAAAGATAGCAACGACGCGAAGCCCACCTCTTAAATGCTCTCTTCTCTTCACTTTGCCCATAATATCAGGAAATGCATTCTTAGTATAATATCGACATTCCGGAGGCCTGATTTTATTAAAGAAGGAAGATCCTATCTTGCCGTTCCACTGTCAATTATCGGCAGAAACATACCCTATTGTATCAGATCTTAGTTTGCAAGACTTCAGGAAGGAGTTGACCGAAAACCTTTCTTCTCGAAAGTCGCGCCTATGCAATCAGGTATAATACCGGGGAAGATATTGGTTCGCTTTTCTTATTTTTTAAGAAGTTCTTGATAAAAGAACGTAAGAGGTCGGGATAGTGAAGATGAAAAGACTGATCGTTGCGGTGGTGATTTTCATTGCTATAGTCGTGATGGCGCTCCGAGGTTGTCCCAGAGTTCGGAGAAGCGCGAGCATAGCACACGACCCGGCAACGGCAGGCGTAACCGGCATTGCAAGGACGACCGGAGCATAGTCTCACCCATATTCTATAAGCATCATCAGCGTCTCAAAAGGTTTCTGTGGGCAATACTTTTGTTCATCTCCTTTGAGTTAATGGCTAATGTCAGGAATTACCCTTTCGTGGTTCATTCCCCGGCTCTTTTTGTTGTTATACGTGATCAAGATGGAAGCGAAATTAGGGAAACCGATATTAGAAGATCACAAATGAAGTCAATATTACCATAGGAAATATGGGAAGTAATGCGTATCTCCCTGAATTGCTCCAAAAGACAACCTTTTGTCTGAAATCACCGCTTCGTGTATTGGGTAAAAGCCAACTAAACTTTCAGCAGGCAGCTTGATTTTTATGATAATTTTTTCTTTTAAGTAGTTCCCTACTATGCTATATTCTTTTAAGAGCCCGGAAAAAACCAAGTTGGTATAATCATTGTTAAATGCTAAAAGACAATAAATACTATGAAAAATTCTGAACGTTTCTTGAATGCATTTGTGGCTATAGAAAAATATTTACGCAGTAAATGCGGCTTGGACCAGTGGGCAACTTTTTCGCACTTGATTGAGGTCGCATCCAAGACGATGCCCGAAATTAAAAGATATAAAGAAGATTTACGAGAATATGGAGAATTACGTAATGCAATTGTTCACGACAATCGAGGGGACGGCTATGTCATTGCGGAGCCAAACACCACGGCTGTTGAGTCCATCGAGAAAATTAAAGACTTAATCAAAAAACCACCCTTAGTCTTTCCATTGTTTAAAAGCTCTGTTTTGAGCCATAACATTAATGATTCAATAGGCAAGGCTCTGAAAGAAATGACTGGAAAGAACTTTTCTCAAATACCTATTTTAAACAACGGCAAATTTGAAGCCTTACTTACAACAGATACAATAGCGAGATGGCTTGGTTCAAACGTGGACGATGACATTTTCAGCCTAAAGGAAACTACTATCGGGCACGTTTTAAAATTTACTGAAGATCCTGATAATTTCCATTTTGTATCGAGAAATATGACTCTCTTTAAGGTACTGGATTTTTTTGATAATTATGAACAAAAAGGTAAAAGACTTGATGCTTTATTGATCACTGAAACTGGAAATCAAAACGACAAAATACTTGGCATTATCACTCTTTCCGATTTGCCAAAACTCCTGAGAGAAATAAAATAAAGAAATCTGCATTTAACAATGCCATCGAGACCGACCGGGAATAACCCTCATGGTTTTTCGCAAAGGCTGGCTGCCCCGGCGGCTCATGGCCAGCGTTATGGCAAATAGAATAATGCCAAAAAATCCTCATGTTACGTTATAATGGTTTTTATAAGGAGGTAAATTATGAATGGAGAATATACAGCAGTAATAAAGCAATCAGGCGATTGGTGGATTGGCTGGATAGAGGAAATTCCGGGTGTAAATTGTCAGGAAGGAACATATGACGAACTGCTTGAAAGCCTTCGGCTAACCCTGAAAGAGGCACTTGACTTTAACCGAAAGGACGCTATCGCCGCTGTAGGTTCAGGATATAAAGAAGAAAAAATCGCGGTATGAAGCGCAGTGAACTGCTGAAGTATCTGCGGTCACAAAAATGTGAATTTATCAGAGAAGGTAGCCGCCATTCATGGTGGTGGAATCCCAGCCAGAACAAACGATCCTCTATCCCAAGACATTCTGAAATCGACGATAATCTTGCTCGAAAAATTTGTAAAGACCTCGGTATAGAACAAATAAAATGAGCCATAACACAGCCTTCAACCAGACGCAGATTAAGCCTTGTTTGATTTTGTGCGGTGCTGGTTGGTTGCCCGCGCTGGTTAAGGCATCGTTCCCCCCTCCGCTTCGCTCCGGGGGGAATGCGGCAGTTGAGCGGCGAACTCCTGATCCTCCCCTCCGCTCCGCTGCGGGGAGAACCAGGAGTTCGAGACGGATGCCCCTCCGGGGACACCGCTCAACTGCCGCATTATATAGCTGCGCCTAATTAAATAGGCAAACGTCTCAAAAAAAAGGCTTTAGAAGCCCTTTTATGGAATCGGTATTATTTTTTATGGTATCGAAGGTCATAAAGAGGGCCTGGCAGAGTTCTTTTTTTGTATCGAAGTAGCGATTGTGCGTGGCGTGTTTCCTTGTATACCACCAAATTCGTTCCGTGGCATTCAGCTCGGGATAATACGGTGGAAGGTTAAAGTATTCAATGTATTTCTTATTGCAAGTGAACCAGCTGTACCTCTGGCTTTTTGTGATACGATGCATTGTCCTGTATTAAGAATATGCGCTGGGCCTTTTTGTAATAATGTCCGACGATATCATCGAGAAACTGTACGTAGGTTTCATGGTTAAAACTGTCTTCCCTATGTCTGTAGAGAAAGTCCGCAGAGTACAGTTCGACGGCACCAAAGATTTTCTGCGTATTGCGCTGGCCTGTCGAGAGGATCGAAGGCTGGTGACTTACAGGGGCCCAAGTCTCGTGCAACGTAGGCGACTGGCGAAATGATGCTTCATCTACAAATACTATTTTTGCATTTTCTTCCTTGGCGTTTTTTTTAAATTGGGGTAGGTGTACCGGGTCCACTTATTCTTGTCTTTGGGGTTTGCCTTGCTCAGCTTGTACGTCGGCCTCTGAACTGAGAACCCCATTTTCTTCAAAAGCTTTCGCACATGCCCTGCATGATATCGGATGCCAAACGCATCTTCTATGACTTCGGCAATAATCTTCGATGTCCAAACGCCGGTATTCAGTCCATATGCAACAGGTCCGCTTTCGATTATATCGGTTAACTTCTCCTTTGCCTCGATATCAAGGCAACTTCTCCTGCCGCTCCGATGACCTTCCCATAAGCCTTCTTCACCCAACTCGTTCCAATTGTGTATCCATATAGGAATGTTTTTTCGGCTTACCTTGAGGATGTTTGCGATGTCCCCTGACAAGTTCCTTTCGATGCTGAGAATAATCGCATGCAATCTCGTTGCTACGCGGTGCTCGTCGTCCCTCAGCGCCTCCTTACGCACAAGTATCAATTTAGCAACAGTTCTACCATTTCCCCGCGCGAACATCGGCTGCATAATTATCCTCCTTAACTCTGCCTACTTATTTAAGCGCATACTAATAAAATAAACCTTTTACATAGCATTGTCAATATCAGATCAGTCGAGATTGTTGATAGAAAAAGGTTTTGTGACTCTGCTGCCTATTTACTTATACGCAACTATATAGCATAGGGAAGAAAATACATTTATATTTCTTACATAAGCATTGACATGATTTAATGGTAATACGTATACTATACGTATAAAGAAGGGAGGATTTCGATGCAAAAGAAATTGACCATAACTGTAGATGAGGAAGTCTATGCAGGACTTCATAAGACCATTGGCCCCCGCAAAATCAGCAAATTTGTTGAGAAATTGGTTCGGCCGTACGTAGTTCGCCCAAACCTTGAATTGGCATACTCCCAAATGGCAAAGGACAAAAAGCGAGAAGCAGAAGCCCTGGATTGGGCCGAGACAACTCTCAAGGACATAGCGCATGAAAAGAGGTGATGTCTGGTGGGTTAATTTTGATGCCTCGGTCGGCGGAGAGATCAGGAAAAAACGTCCTGCCGTAATAGTTAGCAACGATGCATCAAACAAATTCCTCAATCGGGTTCAGGTTGTTCCTCTCACCGGCAAGACAGATCGTCTGTATCCCAGCGAAGCCCTTGTTATATTTAACAGCAACGAAAGAAAGGCCATGGCTGATCAACTTGCTACGGTAAGCAAGTTGCGATTATTCAAACGTGCGGGCGTGCTTTCAGAAGAAGATATGCTCAGAATCAACGAGGCCATCAAGATACAATTGGACATTTATTAAAGAGGGGCTAACGAATTCATCCAGCCGACCGCACCGATGCCCGTAATAACCCCTGCGGTGATTGCACTTTGCCTAATAATCTGCGTAAGTCCACCTATAATATCGACGCCCTTTTTCAGGCTACCCTGGTATATCTTTTTAAGCCTGTACTCTCTAAACATTAGTCCACCTCCTTCTTTTACGTTCTTAATTTATGAATTATACCAGTGAAAAACCGCGGGAAGCAGCTTCGAATTATGCCACCGGCACGATCTTATAACCTTGTTTCCGAAAGCAATTACGGATGAGGACAGCCTGAATCTTGTCAGCGCAGGTTTTCGAAGTCACAAGCGGTAAATCCTCGGTCGAGGCCACAAAAAATGTCCCAATATCCCAAGACCGATAAAATACATAATTGGGGAAACGGTAAGAGCACAAACCATTTGCACAACACCGGCGCCGACGCGACCCTTTACCATCACAATAATGGAAATAATAAAAGCAGCCAGGTTGAGCGCCCATCCGATTATCCCAAGTCCCGGTATCGGTATAAGAAAAAGCACCCACGCAACAATAAGACAAATCCATCCCGCTTTTACAGGTGGTCTCTGTGAATCCATGAAATCTGTTCTTCCGCCATAAGTATCCATAAGATTTTTTTACTTTATACTCTGGTAAGGATGAAATACAAGATACTCTCCACTCTAAAGCGGTCTTATGGTATATAACTACATCGACAAAATAAGGTGCAAGGGCCATCTTTTCAGCGGGAGACCTGATGCGTCTGCCCGTCTCATAGTCTTCCACCAGGTAATCCGCCAGGGATTCCGGTCCCCCGAGTCTCTTCTGTAGCCTTCGTTAAAGATGGTGTATAATTAAAAAAATCTCCATAATCCGGTAAAGATATGAAAATGAGATCCCTGATTCAAAACGTCTCTTTTCCGGATTACCGGCCAAAATGGGTATATTGAGGAAAGAATGTCTGCGATCAAGAAAATAGCCGGCTCGAAAGAAGAGCTCGAAATAAGGGTCAAGGAGCGTACGGCGGAATTGGCAGCAGCCAATGAAGAACTGCAATACAGAATTAATGAGCTTAATCAGACGAGGGATGCTCTGGTAAAAAGGTCAGGAATGCTGGAGGCATTCTTCAAACATTCGATCAGCCCGCTTGTCTTTCTTGATAAGGACTTTAACTTCATCCGTGTGAATGAAGCGTATGCCAGAGCATGCAGCCGCGACGTCTCGGAATTTCCAGGCCATAACCATTTTGAATTCTATCCTCACAGGGAGAATGAAGAGATTTTCAAAAAGGTCGTCGAGACAAAAGTCCCGTTTCATGCGATTGCCAGGCCTTTCATTTTTCCCGACCATCCTGAATGGGGCGTAACCCATTGGGACTGGACACTTTTCCCTGTACTGGACGACAAAGGTGAGGTGGATTTCCTGGTTTTTTCCCTTGAGGACGTGACTGACCGGAAGATGGCCGAGGAAGCATTGCAGAAATCAGCGGAGGAGATAGAGGATCTTTATAACAACGCCCCCTGCGGTTACCACTCCCTGGACAAAGACGGCGTATTTGTCCGGATAAACGATACGGAGCTGAATTGGCTGGGATACACGCGTGAAGAAATTGTCGGCAAGATGAAGTTTTCCGATATCCTGACGCCCGAGAGTTTAAAGAAATTCAAGGAAAAATTTCCCGCTTTTTAAATCGAGAGGGCAGGTACTGGACCTTGAATTCGAGATGATACGCAAAGACGGCACAATTCTGCCGGTCCTGCTGAGTGCGTCAGCTATCAAAGACGTTAACGGCAATTATGTGATGAGCAGGTCGACCGTGTTTGACATCACGGAGCGAAAGGAGGCTGAGACCCGTGCACGCCTTACCAATGTCCTTCTTGAATTATTTGTCATGAAATCTTCAAGGAAGGAATATATTGATGCTGTAGTGCATGTACTTCAGGAATGGACCGGATGCTGCTGCATTGGTATACGTGTAGTCAATGATCAGGGTTATATACCCTATGAAGCCTATGTAGGTTTCAGCAGGGAGTTCTGGAAACTGGAGAATATGATTTCGACAAAGAAAGATGCCTGTGCCTGTATCCGCGTTGTGACCGGAAAATTTGAGCCTCCGGACATGGGCGCAATAACGCCGAACGGGTCATTCTATCTGAATAATTCTATCGGCTTCCTGAATAACCTCGGCAAAGAAGAAGCAACACGGTTCAGGGGCAACTGTATCAGGAGCGGCTTTCTTTCTATCGCTATCATCCCTGTGCGTTACAGGGAAGAAACACTCGGGGCGATCCACCTTGCAGACAAAAAGGAAGGGATGTTACCTCTGAAAGCTGTGCAGTTTATCGAATCAATGGCGCCTCTGATCGGCGAAGCAGTTCACCGCTTCAATACGGAAGAAGAGCTTCGCAGGACACGTGATGAGCTGGAAATGCGGGTCGAGGAAAGGACGCGTGAGCTGGTCGAAATTAATAATGAATTAGAGGTCGAGGTGGGCGAGCGGACGAAGGCGGAAGAAAAGATTAACAGGCTCAGCCATCGTAACGAATTGATCTTAAACTCGGCAGGGGAAGGGATTCTGGGCCTGGACCCTGACGGGGTTCACCTGTTTGTGAATCCCCTGGCAGCTAAGATGCTGGGTTATCAGGTGACAGAGCTTGTCGGCATGCCCAGCCACGAGATCTGGCACCATTCCCGGCCGGACGGAAGTCCGTATGATGAAGATGACTGTCCCGTTCGTGCAACTCTGTTAGACGGGAAGGTACACTATAACGTAAGGGATGAAGTCTTTTGGCGAAAAGACGGAACACATTTTCCGGTAACATATACCAGTACCCCTATTAAAGAAGACGGCAGGCTGGTGGGAGCGGTTGTGACTTTCAGGGATGTCACGGAAATCAAGAAGGCCGAGGAGGAACTGGTACAGTTGACGGAAGAGCTGAAACGTTCCAATGCGGATCTGGAGCAATTCGCCTACGCAGCCTCTCATGACCTGCAGGAACCCTTGCGTGTAGTGGCGGGCTTTGTAAAGCTGCTGGAAAGGCGTTATAAAGGCAGGCTGGACGAAAAAGCTGACGAGTTCATCGAGTATACCGTCGACGGGGTAAGAAGGATGCAGGCGCTTATCAGAGACCTCCTGGACTATTCGCAGGTCGGAACAAAGGGGAAGAGATTCGCACATACGGACTGTGCGCAGATGATAGACCGGGCAATTTCGAACCTGAAGATGGCTATCGAGGAAAGCGGTGCGATAGTTACTCATGACGACCTGCCCGACATAATGGCCGATTCGGCGCAACTCGTCAGATTGTTCCAGAACCTTATCGGCAACGCAATCAAATTCCGCGGAAAAGAGAAGCCGAAGATCCATATTTCCGCCGGAAGGCAGGAGCACGGCTGGCTCTTTTCAGTCAGAGATAACGGGATAGGGATTGAGCCGGAATCCGCTGAACGGATATTTGTCGTCTTCCAGCGTCTTCATACCAAGGAAGAGTATCCGGGGACCGGCATAGGTCTGGCGGTGTGCAAAAAGATTGTCGAACGCCATGGAGGGCATATCTGGGTTGAGTCAGGGCCGGAGAATGGCTCAACATTCTATTTTACAATTCCGGACAGAGAAACAAGATGACTGCTGATTCAGGAGGGAATTTATGGCGGAAAAGGTCGTTGTTCGTCAAAGAAATAATTTCGAGACAGATTTCCGGGCACTCGATCCTGAAACACCGGAATCGAATGAACTCTTTCCCGTAAAGCACATACAGGATCTGACGCCTTACGGGATGTTGCTGGCAAGTCTCGGCTCGTGTACCGCTGTAATCGTAAATACATATGCGCAGTACCACGGCATTGAGCTGGATGAGGTGGAACTTACGGCAGAGTACGAGCGGGTGTTTAAGGATGACTGCGAGCACTGCGAGGATATTCCCGGATATAAGGAGTCGATCAATGTGGGCATAAGCTTCAGAGGGAAGCTTACGCAACAGCAGCGCGAAAAACTCTTCAAGATATCGCTGCAATGTCCGATCCATAAAATGCTTAAGAGCGGCATTGAAGTCAGATTTCAGCCGGCAAAAGAGTATAAAACTACTTAGCCTTTACCATTCATATCATGGCGAACTCTGTTCCAATGATTTCTGTGCTGGTTTGTCACTCCTCCGCCTGAGGCGGATCGGGAGTCCTTCTGAGGGCGAAGAGAGATTCCGGACACCCGCCTGAGGCGGCCGGAATGACATACCCTCCGAACATGTCGCATAATAAAAAAATTATGACACTCTCTATAATATGGACAAAATCAGGAGAAATTATTAAAATCGATGGGCAAGGTTCTTTCAAAAAAGTGAAGAAGACGTTGAAATTCATCTTCTGCTGAAGAAGACATGTGGTGAATAATCCAATGGATCTCAAGGCAAAGGTCGCAGGTCTTCAGGACTTCTATCTAATCTGTCTTTACTCTATCACGAGGGCTTTCAGAAGACCTTATTACACACGGGAGATGATAGAACAGATGGATTATGCCGGAGCGGGATCATTCCTGATCGTCCTGCTCGTATCCCTATTCATCGGTATGGCGTTGTCGCTCCAGCTGTCTGCGGAGCTTTCGGCCCTGGGCCTGAAGATGTATACGGGAAGAGTGGTCGGCCTCTCAATAATCAAAGAGATAGGTCCTGTCGCCATCGCCCTCAGTTTTACGGGGAGGGTCGGCGCCGGGATAGCGTCCGAACTCGGATCGATGCAACTCGGCCACCAGATCGACATCCTCAGAGTGCACGGTGTCGATCCGGTAAAAAAGCTTGTGATCCCGCGTGTGATAAGTGCGGTGGTCATGCTCCCGGTGCTTACGATTATCGGGGATGCCATATCTCTGTTCGGCGGCTACTATATTGCCGTATTCGTAAGCCATCAGAGCGGTGCATTTTACTGGAGCCAGATAAGGGAGATAATGGATTTTGAAACAATAACTACCGGGACTGTAAAGCCGTTCATATTCGGATATCTGATCGCCTCTATCAGTTGCTACACCGGGCTTTCTACGAGGGGAGGAGCGATCGGGCTGAGACGTTCGACGACGACTGCGGTCGTGTTCTCGATAATAATAATAATTGTCACAGATTTTGTTCTTACAAGAGTTCTTCTTTATGCATTCGGGATGTCGGTATGATAGAGTTTCAGGACGTAAAGCTTGCTTACGGCAACAATGTGGTGCTGGACGGTTTGAACTTCAGGGCAAGCTTCCATGAAAAGGTGGCGATACTGGGAGGAAGCGGCATGGGGAAGACGACTATCCTGAAGCTGCTTCTCGGTCTCGCTGCTCCGGACAGCGGCAGGATTCTTATAGACGGCCGGGACGTCAGTGAAATGACATCTGAAGAGCTCAGAAAGGCGAGAATGAAATTCAGCATAGTATTCCAGGAAGGCGCCCTTTTCGACTCCCTGAATGTGAAGGAAAACATAGCCTTTGCGCTGAGGGAATATACCGACTACTCCGAGGACGAAATAGACAGGCGTGTGAGGGAGCTCGCCGGCAGGCTCGGCATCGAGCACGCGCTTTTCCTCATGCCTGAGGAATTAAGCGGCGGAATGCAGAGGAGGGTGGCTATTGCCCGTTCACTCGCTGCCGGGAACCCCAGGATGATGCTTTATGACGAGCCGACCACCGGTCTCGATCCCCTCACCGCAGCGAACATCTGCAACCTGATCAACGAGCTTTCACAGGGTGAACCTTCGCAGAGGATGGGCCTTATTGCGGTGACACATAAAGTTACCGATGCGGTAAAGATCGCGGAGAGGTTCATCTACCTCAAGGACAACATTGTGTTTGACGGTAATATAAGGGATCTTATCGGCACGTCCAATGCGGAACTCAAAGATTTCATAGCCGAGCTTTTCATAAAGGAGAGTTATGACTTCAGTCATTGACATTTGGCTTATCAGCAATTTGGTCTGGAACGAATAATGCAGGTTAGAAAGGAAGCGTGATGGACGAGTTTACGAAACATATAAGATGGTCAAAGCTGAAAGTGGGCGTGGTCATTACCTCCGCCCTTGTGGTCATTTTCCTCGCTGTAATGTTTGCAGGGAACATAGAGGGAATATTCAAGCCGCGGGCGATTATCTACGCAAATTTTTCCGATGTGCGAGGACTGAGGCCGGGCGCCCCCGTCTGGTTTTCCGGCATCGAGATAGGGCAGGTCAAATCCATGTCCCTCTATAAGGCAAAGGGAATAAGGGTCTCGATGTCGATCAATCGCAGCACCCTTAAATACCTGAAAAAAGACTCGTCGGCAACGATCCTCACACTCGGCCTTCTGGGAGATAAGTACGTCGAACTCGGTCCGGGCTCGACTGAAGCTCCCGCGCTTAAGGAGGGTGAGAGCCTTACGGGTTCGTCTCAGATGGAGTTCCAGGATATTATCGAAAAGAGCAAAGAATCTATCAGCAGGCTGACCGACCTTGCCAAGAGACTCGACGAGTTTATCGCGATGATAGAAAAAGGGCAGGGGACATTCTCTCTTTTCCTTAAAGACAGAGCTGTTTACGACAACCTGAAGGACGCTACCAGGAATCTCTCCCGCGTCTTGGATAAGGTGGAAGAAGGGAAGGGCACACTGGGGAAGCTCGTTTCCAGCGAAACACTCTATGCTGAACTTGAGTCCTCGGCAAAGAATATGAGAGAGTTTTCCGACAACCTCAAAGGACCGGATGGCACCCTTTACAGGCTGGCGAAAGACAGGGAGCTTTATGACAGACTGTTAGGTGCGTCGGTCTCTCTTGACGAGTTTGCGAAAAAGATATCGAATGGAAAGGGGACAATAGGCCGGCTCGCGGAAGACAAGAGTCTCTATGATAACCTGAATTCGGCTTCTGCAAAGCTCTCTGTAATTCTTGAGAGACTGGAAAAGGGTCAGGGCCTGATCGGCAGTCTTACGACAGAGGGACAGGTGGACGCAGATTTTAAGTCTACGCTAAAGGAGGTCAATGACCTTCTCAAAGATATAAAGAAGAATCCCGGCAGGTACTTCAAGTTCAGTCTGTTCTGATCGAAGAATTCTTTGCAGCTCCGCCTCAGGGAGATGGAGACCAGTGGAAGATAGCAGGCTTAAAGCATTCTGTCTTATCGTCGATATGAAGAGCTTCTCGAGAGCTGCTGAGGCGACTCTCATAACGCAATCCGCGATGAGTCACCTGATAAAGAACCTCGAAGACGAAATGGGCGTGAAACTCCTCAACAGATCAGGTAAAACCGTCACGCCGACGCCTGCAGGGCGGCTTTTCTATTGTAATGCAAAAAAGATCCTTAATCAGTACAGGACAATGGAAGATTCCATTTATACCCTGATTAATAAAGTTAAAGGCACTCTATGTATCGGAGCGAGTACTACTGTAGCGTCATATCTTCTCCCACAGGTCTTTTACGGTTTTTCCCGAAGTTACCCCGAGGTCCGGATAGACCTCACGGTATCGAGTACGGAGAAAATAATCAACTGCCTTCATGAAGGCATAATAGAATCCGCAATAGTGGAGGGGAACTTAAAGAATTCCGCTCTCTTCTCATATGAGATTGCTGAAGACGATATAGTCATCATCGCGTCCAACGATAACCCGCTGACCGGGAAGAAAGCGGTGACTCCCCGTGACCTTCTGTCTCAGCCGTTCATAATGCCCGAAACAGGTTCGGGCATCAGGGAATTCATGGATGACCTGCTGCAAGATCTGAAAATAGATCCAAAGGATATAAAGGTCTTAATGACCGTCGGGAACACCGAACTGATAGTCCAGCTCGTTCAATACGGAATGGGCATATCCTTTGTGTCGAAATGGGCGGTCTTTAAGGCTCTGAAGGATGAATCGGTAAAGGTGTTGAACCTTTCAGGGAAAAGACTTCAGAGGAAGTTCTATCTCATTTCCGCTGAAAAAGAGCCGGCAACAATCGTTGCCAGGACATTTGCGAAATTTCTGAAAGGGTACAGGTTTTTTGTGCCTTTTTGAGGAGTTTAGTTTTTATTATTCACAAACTTTGCGCACGAAATTCATGAATTACTAATAGGGTCATAAGTAAAAACACGTAAAATTTTATTCGTCATGCCCGAAGTCCTTAGTCGGGCATCCAGGGTTTCACATGAAAACGGGAAGTTGATTCCTCAAATGGATTCCCGCCTTCGCGGGAATGACGAGTGAAGTGATCTTCCTTAGTAAGTAGGCTTGTTTTTTTTGCAGAGATGCTTCTTCGCCAGCTCAATGAGACCGAATATTTTTAAATCGACATAGTCTCCGTCCAGACGAAGCGCAGACAATGTGTCGTCAAGCTTGTCCACCGGGACCTTCAGGACTTCTATCTCTTCTGTCTCATCCCTTTCCCCGATGCCCTTGAATTCGAGGCCGAGGGCAAAAAAGGCGGTGAGTATTTCTCCGGAGGAGCCCGATGACATCGGCCCATCTGTAAGAAAGACCATCTCCTTCGCCGAATATCCCGTCTCCTCGATCAATTCCCTCCTCGCAGCCGCTTCAAGGGTTTCTCCTTTATCGTTCAGACCTGCCGGAAATTCCACCACACAGCCGTTTACCGGCGGTCTGAACTGACGTATCAGCAGCACGTTATTGTCATCTGTCACCGGCACTATGACTACGATCCCGTTACAGTTGACCCGCTCAAAAGATTCCCACTCCCTTATTTTGCCGGAGGAGTCGGTGTATGCGGTGCGGACAAACCGGACAAAGCTGCCTTCCGCTATGATCTTCTTTCCGATTATTCCGGGTCTGCCGTTACTCACCGGCTTACTGATGCCCGCCCGAATCATTATTCACGACCGCTTCCTGATGCAGGGGAAGCATCACGCGGAACATTGTCGAATCGTCATCAGTCGAGACATCGAGTTTCCCGTGGTTTGCCTGTATAAAACGGTAGATGATGTTCAATCCGCGTCCTTTCACTTCACCTTTTCTTATCTGATCTATATTCTCCTCCGGGATTCTGCCGGTGTTATGTATCTCGAAGCAGGCCATGCTTCCGGTCCGGTAACTCTTTATACTCAACCTGCCTCCCTGCGGCGGTACGGCCTTCGTCGCATTGTCGAGCAGATTGTCCAGTACCCTTTCAAGGCCGAACGGTGAACAATAGATGAATAGCCCGGATTGCAATTCATCGGCATTCATAACGATTCCCATCCTCCTCTGTTCCTTTATCGCTTCCTCGTTAATGCGGAAACGATGTTTGAGAATTTCCGTAAGGTCGACAACCCTCTCGCGTCCTTCGATGTTCTGATAGATAGCAAGCTCCTGCATCCTTACCGTTTCTTTGACGACGATGTCCAGATACTCGGCTATCTTGTCCTTCACGTCAGTAATATCTTCCTTTTCAAGGAGCTTCAGTGCCCTTCTTGCAAATCCGGCTATAGCGATCCCCGGATTCTTGAAATCGTGCAGGACGTCATCGAGTTTTTCCATCCTGAGGGCTTTCATGATCTCCTTTCCGAAGAAAGTGAGTAATTCTATTTCCTGCTCCGTGAATTCCTGACGGCGGTCCTTTGCATAAAAAACCAGGAAATGATTTATCTCTTCCACTGCCTTAAGAGGGACCAGAAGGACAGAGTTGACGTTCTGCTTCGCTGCGTATCTTTTCAATTCATCATTGGACAACCCGCTTTTCAAAGGGTCCTTGATCAGTATGTAGGACGCGTCTATCCTTTCATATTCGTAATCCCCGCGTTTTTCCGTGGCGTTGAGCAATACATCAAAATAAGGATGATCTTTTATCGAGAACATGCAACTTATTTCATGGCTGGCCTGACCCGCCGGATATTCAAGCTCGACCTGAACATGAGCTCTGTCGGGCGTAATCGAAAAAAGGGAGCAACTCTGTATCTGCAGGATGCTCACCAGTTCCGGGATCATCATCCTGAAGACGTCCTTCATCTTGATCCCTTCCCTCTGGCTGAGTTTCACAAAAATCTTTTCGACGATCTTCTCCTTGCGGAGATTCAGCTTCTGAAGATCCAGAATGCGCTTTTTGGCCAGCACATAACTGACCCTCCTGGCCATCAACTCTGCGTTCGCGACCTCGAGCGGATCGAATTGCCTGTCTGTTTCCCTGTAATAGATCTGGATGGCCCCCTGAATGACACCTTCGGCTTTTAGAAAGCCGGAGATGGTTATCGGTATAGCCATGAGGGAGTTGAATCCCTGCTCTTTGACGATCTCTTTATTCGCGTAATCCGGCTCCAGAAGAATATTCGGCACCAGACAACTTTTGCCGCTCTTGATAACCTTGCCTGCAACCGACTTTTCCACCGGTATACTCTTTGCCCTGTCGGTCTCCTTGTACTCATGGGAGCCAAAGGCAACGAGCTTGTCGGTTTCCGGGTCGAATATGCGGATAGACGCCGCGGCGGCGTGCAGGAAATCGACGATCTTTTTTGCAGCAGCCTCCAG
This sequence comes from Thermodesulfovibrionales bacterium, assembly GCA_963727725.1. Lineage (GTDB taxonomy): Bacteria > Nitrospirota > Thermodesulfovibrionia > Thermodesulfovibrionales > SM23-35 > CAVSHJ01. The sequence goes on along the minus strand of CAVSHJ010000023.1, from coordinate 121,562 downwards.
TATCTCTTTCCAGTCCAGCGATGGATCTATGCTTATTACATCTTCCACCATCCTGACTACCTGTTCGACATATGTTGCAAGGCAATTTTTTCTGAGGTAGTCGGCAAGATCATTGATCTCCTCAGGGGATAAGTGATAACGGGCGATTATCTGGCTGGTTTCGAGACATTTTATGAGTATTTCTTCCATGGCTCCCTGAGGCTGAAAATCTCCGGATTTTCTCAATGATATCAGAGTGAAGAGGTCTTATTCAACTTTTGTTCACGAAAGGTCGTTCCGGCAGGTCCGGAAGGATAGGGAAAAAGATTGCGCCATCAATATGATCGTACCACTTTTCTCAGTAAAATTTATGGCATCTCTTGCATTTCTTGCCCGAATAAAAAAGTTTTGCGAAGTTCGAGCTGTGCGGATTATGACAGCTTGTACAGGACATCTCTTTCTTGCGGTTTGTCGGGTCAGGTACTCCGCTGACCGGATGAATATGTCCTCCGGAAAGCGAAATTATATGACTGCCCGTTTCTTCTCTCTTATGGCAGCCCGTGCAGTAGTCATTTATGACCTGGGAAAGAAGATATGGTCTTTCGCTTGCATGCGGGTTGTGGCACCTTCTCCCGCACGAATTCAGCGCGACCTTGTGGGTATATTTCTTTGTGAACCTTGATCTGTCATGACACTTATAGCAAAGTTCGGGAGGTTTGGCGTTGAGGAGACTCTTGAGACGTGACCGGTGGACATCGTGGCAGGCGGTACACATACCCTCCGCCACAGGGGCGTGTATGTCCTTGTTTTTGAATTTGGATTCCTCATGGCAATCATAACAAAGTGCCGGCAGGTCGGACTTGAGTCTTATGCTGTTCCTGTCTTTTGGATGCTTCCTGCCCTGTTCTGCTACATGGCATGCATCACAGCCTATTTTTAACGAACGAGCGGATTTTTTTTGCATGTGCGTCGAAATTCTTGTGGCATTTTAAACACGGACTCTTCCGCGCGGCAGAAGCGGTGAATGTCAGAGGTCCAAGAGTCAAAAACAGAAAGACTATAGAACCCAGCAGCTTCAGGTGCAATTGAGACTTCGGCGGCATGACATTTTATAAGGCATCACTTTTCTTTTGTCAAGGATCACAGGTCATCTCAGGTTTAAATGAATCGTGAAATACTGTCATTAGACCATCGATTATTAACCGAAATATGCGTTACAGCTTCTAATCTTACAGAGCAATAAACAGGGAAGAAGTTGAGAAAGTGAAAGTGTCGGGTTTGCTGCACGAAAATCTGTGAAGAGCCGGGTTCAGGCGGCTTTTGTCTTCTTGCTTGCCGCTGCCGCAAAGACCTGAGCGGCGTTGAATGTCCCGTCAATAGCCTGGACCGGACACTTTGCCGTACATATGCCGCATCCGATGCACTTCGACTGGTCAATCGTATGCAGTTTCTTGAGTTCACCCGACGGGGCATCGACCGGGCATACTTTTGAGCAGATCTGACAGCCGATACAATTGTCCATGATGAAAGCCTTTGGACGGCGGGGTATAAAATCGGAAATAGCGTTCGTCGGACACTTCGGGACGCAAAGGCCGCATACCACGCACTTATTCAGGTCTATGCGGGACAAATTATTCTCAACAGAGGGCGCATCGAAAGGACAGACTTTTACGCAGGTGCCGCACGCGATACAGCCGACCTGACAATTTTTTCTTGTATCTACGCCTTTGTCTTTGGAGTGACAGGTGACGAGTACCTGCCTCGAAGAGGGAAGAACTTCTATCACTTTTGTAGGGCACGCCGCCTCACATTTTCTGCAGCCCGTGCATTTTTTGATGTCGACGCAAGGCAGGTGGTCAGCCGTCATCGTTATCGCATCAAAGGGACAAACCCTTGAGCACGTCCCGTAACCCAGACAGCCGTATCTGCATGCCTTGTCGCCGCCCCCGGCAAGAATGACAGCCCTGCAGTCCTGAACACCTTCATATGCGAATCTCTTTACTGACCGGTTCCACCCACCCTGACACATAATTCTGGCAAAAATCGGCTCTCTGGCCTCTGCCTTTTTCCCGGTAATGAAGGCAACCGCCTCGGCGCCCTTTGCGCCTGCAGGCGTGCACAAGTTCGGCGGCACTTCAGGTCTGGTGACGACCGCTTCGGCATATTGTTCGCAGCCCGCGAACCCGCAGGCGCCTCAATGCGCGTGGGCAAGAACCTCTTTGACCTGCTCTATCTTCGGATCGACCTGCACGGAAAATCTCTTCGCGGCAAAGGCCAGTCCCGAGGCCGAACAGGGTGCCGATGCCCGCGAGAAAGAACAGGGTATATTCAAGGAGAGGGATTAAGTCGATATGTTCTCTTGCTTCGACGCCCCCGCCGACGCCTGCGTGCGGAATTACAAAATGGGATATACCGGCAAACTGGAGTATGCCGGCGATGTCTCCAATTATCTTCTGAATCTCGAACATCTCAACTCTGTTCTTTCAGCATATCAAATTTTTATCAATCCCGAAAAGCCGGCGAACGCAAGCGCTATCAGCCCGGTAACTACGAAAGCGATCGGTACTCCTTTGAAAGGGGCAGGGATATTGGCAAGTTCAAGTTTTTCACGGATACTCGCCATTATGACCAGTGCGAGTGCGAATCCGAGTCCGGACCCCAGTGCGAATGCGAGACTTTCCAGGAAAGTGTAATGCTCGCCGGCGTTAATCAGCGGGACTGCCAGTATGATGCAATTCGTCGATATCAGCGCGAGATAGATGCCAAGCTTGTAGTAGAGGCCCGGCGACACCTTGCGCATGATCGTATCGGATGCCTGCACAAAACCTGCTACGACGCCGATAAAGATGATAATCTTCAGGAATGTGATATCAAGCGGGATCATCACGTAGGTAAAAATAAGCCAGCTCAGCGCTGCGCTTATCATCATCACCGATGTAAAAGTTATGCTCATCCCGACCGCCGTCTCCATTTTCCTGGAGACCCCGAAAAAGATACAGAGACCGAGAAACCTCGTAAATACAAAGTTGTTAATGAGTGAAGCCGCAATGATGAGTTCAAATAGTTTAGAGAAATCCATAATTATTCACTCCGGTGAATACAGGCGGAGCATGGTATTTGAGCGGTTTCTTTTGTCGATAGTCGAAATAGTTTGTTGCATAAATAAAGAGACAAAAGCCTCGGAGGTCCCGACTCTTGGAGGGACCGAGTCCGCCTGGGGCGGAGAGCGAAAATGCCTTGTCCCGCCTGTCTTTAAGTCTTGCTTCCATTCCTCATACCCACCCAGTTAAAAAATCCCATTAATATTCCGACCGCGAAAAACCCGCCGGCCGGAAGGACCATTATAAGAAGAGGTTTCGCATTGATAATCGGAAGCCCCCACAACGACCCCTTGCCCAGCAACTCTCTGAAGAAGCTTATTATGGTAAGGGCGAACAGAAACCCGAGTCCCATTCCGATACCGTCGAACATCGAGGGCATGACCTTGTTCTTGCTCGCAAACGTCTCGGCCCGCGCGAGTATCGATGCAAATGCCACTATCAGCTGTATATAAAGTCCCATCTGCTTATAGGCATCCGGCGCAAAAGCCGCCATTGTCATGTCAGTGACCGTCACCCATCCGGAGATAATGAGCATGAAGATGGGAAGCCGTATCCTCGGATCGATCAGGTTCCTCATCAAAGAAATCGTGATATTCACCATTATCTGAACGAACAGAACCGCAGTGCCCATGAGGACCCCGTTTCTCAGATTATTCGTGACCGCAATCGAAGGGCACAGGCTCAGGGCAAGCTTGAAGATCGTATTCTCTTTAAAAATGCCGTTCTTTATGAGATCAAGATAGCTAACTGCGGCTGTCTGAGCCATGAGCTTCTCCTTTCTCTTTCAGGGTCTTCATGAGGAAATCCACACCGTTTCTCACCGCATCTTCGGTTACAGCCCTGCTCGATATCGTGGCCCCTGAAACTGCCTGTATATCCTCCGTTGTCTCTGTCTTGACCACCTTAAGGTGATCGATATCTTTGCCCTCAAACTGCTTCTTGAAAACGGCTGTATCGATCTCGTCTCCCAGTCCCGGTGTCTCTTTCTGGTCGAGAATACTTATCTTCTGCACTTTGAAATCGGTATCCACCGCAATGAGAGTATCTATATAGCTTGAATATCCCTTGCCGTAAGACTGCACGATATAACCGATAATCCTGTCTCCTTTTCTCTGCTGATAAAGTACTCCGCGTGTTTCTCATGTACAGACCAGTCACCTGCCTTTTCGATTTTGTCGGCATCGGGCATCAGTTTCTTGAGAGCGGTTTCCTTTTCCAGCAGGGCGTTTCTGTACATTATAGGAGAGGTCTTCGCATAGACCGCAGCAAGGATAAGCCCGCCTGCGAGATAAACAATAACGAGGTTGAAAGTTATCTTTGCAATGTCTCTGCCTGTCAAATTACCATCTCCTTTAACTCTTTACGCCACCGAATATCTTTGTCTTAAACCCTCTGTCGATGAGGGGTGCGAAACAGTTCATTATGAGTATGGAAAACATTACGCCTTCAGGGTATCCGCCCTTAAGCCTTATAAGCATTGTCAGGAACCCGCAGCCAATGCCGAAAAGGATCTGTCCTCTCCTTATTGTCGGGCAGGTGACATAATCTGTTGCCATAAAAAAAGCGCCGAGGATCATACCGCCGCTAAGGAGGTGGAGGAGAGGATCTCCCGCGAAAAAGGCGCCCTTCGCCCCGAATATCCAGGCGATCAATGCGGCCGTGCCGAGAAACGATACGGGGATGTGCCATGAGATATATCCCCTGAACATGAGAAACGCGGCGCCTATGAGGAGCGCGATAGCCGATGTCTCTCCGATAGAACCGCCGTGGTGACCTACGAAGAGCTGGGAATAAAGGTTTATCTTATCCCCGAAGACCTCAATCAATTTCGCTTGCTCCCTGTTCCTTCAGGACGGAGAGCGGCGTGGCAGTGGTCGTGGCCTCAAGCCCTACAAATGCAGCTGTCGGCTCAGTCCATATAGTCATGAGTTTCGGGAATGAAACGAGAAGGAATGCCCTGCCCGATAAGAGCAGGGTTAAAGACGTTGTAGCCGAGTCCGCCGAAAAGCTGTTTTGTGACTATTATGGCAACGAAGGAACCAATGACGGGGATATAAAAGGGGACGGAAGATGGCAGATTCAGTCCGAGCAGGAGGCCTGTCAGAAACGCACTTCCGTCATCGACGGTAATTGGCTTACCGAGCGCCTTCTGGAAGAGGTATTCGGAAAGCAGAGCGGATATGATACAGAGTGTGACTGTAAAAATGGCGCGCGGGCCGAAGAAATAAGCGCCCATAATTGCGGCCGGAAGGAGAGAAAGCGAAACGCTCCACATTATCCTGCTCGTCGTTTCTTCGCTTTTTATGTGGGGGCTTACGGATACTATAAGGGGCTTTTTCGTTACCTCCATGAGTCTTTAGCCTCAAGAAAGTTAAAAGTTGAAAGTTAAAAGTTAAAAGTTTCGGAATTTTTGGTATCTCACTCATAACTTTTCACTCATAACTCATAACTTTCTTTCACGGTTTTACCTGGGATTTTGCAAGCCTTACAAGCTGGACTATCGGCCTCTTCGAAGGGCAAACGAACGCGCATGAGCCGCACTCAAAACAGTCAAACAGATTATATTCCTTTGCACCTTCATACTGGCCTTTTTCCGCGTAAATACTGAGCATCATGGGCATGAGACCCATGGGGCATACGTCGATACATCTGCCGCACCTTATGCACGGTCCGAAATCTTCCGCGTGGACTATCTCTCCTTCCGGCAGCGCCAATATACCGGATGTTCCCTTTGTTACAGGTATGTCCAGGGAAGGTATCGAAAAACCCATCATCGGGCCTCCGGAGATGACCTTTAATTTTTCATCCTTCAGTCCGCCGCACTCCTCTATAAGATCAGATACCATCGTCCCGATTCTTACGAGCAGATTTCCCGGGGTTGGTTATGCCTTCGCCTGTCACGGTCACGACCCTTTCTATTAAAGGCTTACCGTATCTGACCGCTTCATATATGGCGAAAGCCGTGCCGACATTCTGGACTACAACCTTCACGTCCATGGGTAATGCCCTCGGCGGGACCTCCCTGCCGGTAAGCGTCTTTATGAGCATCTTCTCCGCACCCTGCGGATATTTTGTGCGAAGAGCGCAGACCTCTATATTTCCCAGTCCTTCAGCAGCCTCTTTCATGGTCTTGACGGCATCAGGCTTGTTGTCCTCTATTCCGACAAACCCCCTGCTGACGCCAAGGACCTTCATGAGTATCTTAAGCCCTTCGGTTATCTCTCCCGGTTTTTCGAGCATGAGCCTGTAGTCTCCCGTTAAATATGGCTCGCACTCCGATCCGTTGAGGATCACGGTATCAATCGGTTTTTCCCTGGGAGGAGAGAGTTTCACGACAGTCGGGAAAGCGGCGCCTCCCATCCCGACAATGCCGGCGGCCTTAATCTTCTCCTTTATTTCCTCCGGAGAAAGGTCTATATAATCGGGGTTGTCTTTCAGGATGGTCCATTCGTCTTTGCCGTCATTTTCCACCACAACCGATGTGACCATTCTGCCCATAGCATTCAGAAATTCTCCGATAGCTATAACCTTGCCGGAGACTGACGAATGGACGGGCGCCGATACGAACCCTGTCGGTTCTCCTATCAGCTCACCCCTTTTCACTTCCTGGTCGATGGACACCACGGGCTTGCACGGCGCCCCCAGGTGCTGGCTCAGAGGTATGACGACTCTCTGCGGGGGGTTCGATATTTGTATAGGTTTGTGAGCAGAGAGTTCTTTCTTATCGGGCGGATGTATCCCGCCCTTAAAAATCGATAACTTCAATTATATATCTCCTGCAAATTCTCTTCTGACTGTTACTGAACAAAAATCTCTATTCAATAACACGGGGAGGAGATGAAAATCAAGATAGACTTACAGATTTATCCCACTCTTTTTCCTTTAATCCTTTCCAGACGATCTCTTTAAGCGCTTCTATGAAGATAGGGTGGGTATTCAGTGAGGCTGTTCTTCGTAAGTCTATCTTCAGCTCTTCAGCAAGATCTTTGTACAGGATGTCTATCTCATAAAGTGTTTCGATGTGGTCCGAAACAAAACTTATCGGGACTACGAGAACTTTCCTGACGCCTTCTGCTGCGAGTTCTGAAAGCTTTGTACCGGTAGACGGCCCGAGCCATTTAACAGGACCGCTCCTGGACTGATAACTCAGGTGCCATTTTATCGGGATCCTTTCCGAAATCTTTCTGATCGTCACCATAGTCTGATTAACGTAAGGGTCGCCTCGCTCTATTATTTTTTGAGGCAGACTATGGGCGCTGAATAGAACGTGGACGTCAGACCGGCGATTTGAATTCCCGTCAAACGATTCAATGCCTTTTCCTATTACATCAACGAGCGCTTCAATATATAAAGGATGGTCATACCACGATGAAATACAGAACGTTTCGACCGGAAAGCCGGCAGCGACTTCTTCAAATTTTGAAATGGACGAACCTGATGTTGCGACGGAATATTGAGGATAAAGACTCACCGCAATGAGCCTTTTTATGCCGTCCCGATATATTGCGGGTATGACATCTTCTATGAACGGATGCCAGTAACGCATTCCGATGTAAACCCTGAAAGACGGTGACGCGTGATGAGTGATAGGTGACGAGTTAAGACTATCCTCAAGCGCCTCTGCCTGAGCTCTTGTTATTTCGTTTATGGGAGATTTACCGCCTATAAGGCTGTAAAACTTTTCCGCCTTCTTTGACCTTATCGTGGATATCAGGCGTGCGAGCGGCTTTTGCATAAATCGCGGGCCGAGGGGGATGATCTGTCTGTCCGAAAAAAGATTGTAGAGGAATGGCCTGACCGCCTGAATTGAATCGGGTCCGCCGAGGTTAAGGAGGATGACCCCGATTTTGCTGTCGTTATCGGCTTTCTGGTCAGTCAAGCGGTTCTCATGGATCTGGAAATAGTTTCGAAAATACGTCATTCCCGCAGTCTGTGAGCGGGAATCCATGTTTCAGACAAATGGATGCCCGACCAAGGACTTCGGGCATGACGAATAAAATCTTAGTGTCTTTACTTGTGACCCTGTTAGTAAGTCTTATCTCTTCTTCCAAAAGTATGGACGGCCTCAACCAGCGCAATGACATTTTCAACGGGGGTCTGCGGCAGCACGCCATGGCCCAGATTGAAGATATGGCCCTGTGCAGATTCGCCTCTCCACAATATGTCTTTTACTCTCTCTTCCAGAACTTCTTTCGGCAGAAACAATGCGCACGGGTCGAGGTTGCCCTGAACGACCATTTTCTTCCCGAGCTTCTTGATTGCTTCAGAGATGTCAATCCTCCAGTCAATCCCTGTGACGTCCGCACCGGATTTCTTGACTTCTTTCAGCAGGCCTGCACAGTTATTCACAAAGTAGATTATCGGAACTCCTTCCTTTTTCAGTTCGGAAATCGCCTTCTTCACATACGGTAAGGCAAAGTTCTTATAGTCAACCGGCGAAAGTATGCCCGCCCACGTATCAAAAAGCTGGATCGCCTGGGCGCCGGCCCTTATCTGGGCGGAAAGATATGAAATGACGGTATCTGTGATTTTTTCCATAAGATACCGGAATACCGAACCGTACTGGAACATCAATTTCTTGGTGTGCAGGAAATTCTTCGATGAACCACCTTCGATCATGTACGTGGCCAGAGTGAAAGGCGCGCCTGAAAAACCAATGAGCGGTACCCTGTTCTCAAGTTCCTTCCTCAATATTCTGATCGTATCGAAAACAAATCGCAGGTCTTCCTCAACCTCCGGTATGATCAACCTCTCGACTGCGGATTTGGATCTTACCGGTTCGCCGAGGACGGGGCCTTCTTTATCGGAGAATTCGAGACGCATGCCCATCGGCTCAAGAGGTAGAAGGATGTCGGAAAAGAGAATCGCCGCATCAACGCCGAGGATATCAACCGGCTGAAGAGTGACCTGAGCGGCGAGTTCCGGGTTTTTGCAGAGTGCGAGGAAGTCGATATTGGCCCGCACAGACTGATATTCCGGAAGATATCTTCCCGCCTGCCGCATGATCCATATCGGGGTATATTCCACCTTTTCGCCCCGGCATGCCTTCAAAAAAGTATCGTTCATAGGACCCTCCTTTAAAAATAGCGCAACAGTAAGCAGTATACACTAAACGCTGTCAGGTGATAACAGATAAAAGCCCTCCGCCTCTGCTACCGCTGTTTGCTTCCCGCTCTCTCTTTTTTCAGCCTCGCCGGCATATACCCGCAGAATGGCTCTTCCTCAAGGTAGTCACCGCGAACAGCATACGCCCTTGCACGGCACCCGCCACAGACAGTTATATATTCACACGAACCGCATTTGCCTTTGTATTTCTTGAAATCGCGAAGCTCCCTGAAAAGCTCTGAATTTTCCCATATGTCCCTGAAGGACTGTTTCCTCAGGTTCCCGGCAGGTTTCGGGAAGTAACTGCAGGGCAGGACATTTCCATCGACGTCAATGAGCGCGATCAGTTGTCCCGCAATACATCCCTTGGAACCGCCCGTAGAAAATTTAAGTGTCCTCCTCTCGAAACGGGAGCCTTCTTCCTTAGCTTTCTGCAGAACGATCCTGTAATAATGTGGCGCACAGGTCGGTCTCACGAGGAGATCCTTCTCGTCCTTTTCCATCTGATAATGCCATTCGAGAATTTTTTCATAATCTTCCTTCGATATCAGTTCATTCATGATCTCCTCACCCCTGCCGGTCGGCACGATCATGAACAAATACCACGCTGTTGCCCCGATTTCCTTCGCAAGTTTATAAACCTTCGGAATTTCTTCCTGGTTCCTTTTCGTAAATGAGGAATTGACAATGAACTCGATGCCGTGTTTCCTGAAAAGTCTTGCCGCATTTATGGCGCCCGCGAATGCGCCTTTATGGCCTCTGAAGTTGTCGTGTACAGTTTCTTCGGAACCGTCCAGACTCAGAGAAACAATCCTGATCCCGGAATCCCTGATTTTTTCACATACCTCATCGCTTACCAGTGTTCCGTTTGTTGCCATACACATCCTCAGGCCTTTGTCTGTGCCGTATCTTGCAATCTGAAATACATCTTTCCTCAAAAGGGGTTCTCCGCCTGAGAGCACTATGACGGGTTTCGCGTAACCGGCAATATCATCTATGATCCTGAAAGCCTCTTCGATAGAGAAATCAGGATGCGCTTCCACCTCAAGTGAGGAGGAGGACCGGCAGTGCACGCACCTCAGATTACATCTTCTCGTTATTTCCCAGGCAATCCACTTAGGTATAAATTCCATTAAATTCTCCTTTGAAACTGAGATAATAAAGGCAGCATGGACTAACTACACCTTTATCTCTGCCCAATTTCTATCCCATATATAATTTTCTATCGCCTTGAGGAGTGGACCGAATGTTGAGGGGTCGAGTGCCGAAAGTGTGATCGCGTTGAAACGCACGGCAAGGTTCCGCGCCAGTTCGTTCCCGATTCTGTCCGTTTTGTTGAAGACGAGAATACGAGGTTTTGCGTCCAGGGTCAGGTCCCGGAGTATATTCTCCACGGAGACTATGTGCTGCTCAAAACGCGGACTGGAAGCATCTACAAGGTGCAGCAGCAAATCAGCGTCCTCAAGTTCTTCGAGTGTTGCTCTGAATGCCGTCATAAGGTCCTGTCGGGAGGTCCCTTATGAACCCAACAGTATCTGTAACAATGACGTCTCTTTCCTTTGGAAAACGGAGCCTCCTGCTCGCGGTATCGAGTGTTGCAAACAGTTTGTCCTCGACAAATACATAGCTCCTGGTGAGGGAATTCAGGAGTGTTGATTTACCTGCATTCGTATAACCGACGATAGAGACTATGGGTATCCCGGTACCCACCCTTCGCTGTTTCCTCTGTCTCCTCGCCTGACTCAGAGACTTAAGCTCCTTTTCGAGGAGGGCTATCCTGTCCCGGACACGTCTCCTGTCAATTTCGAGTTTCATCTCACCCGGTCCTCTTCCGCCGATCCCTCCCATAAGGCGGGACATGGCCGTACCCTTGCCGGTCAGTCTGGGGAGCCTGTATTTGAGTTGCGCGAGTTCAACCTGGACCTTACCGTCCCTGCTGTGGGCGCGCCGTGCGAAAATATCCAGTATGAGCTGGGACCGGTCAATAACCTTGATCTCGGTTATCTCGGTAATCGCCTTTACCTGAGAGGGGCTCAACTCCTGATCGAAAATCAGAAGAGTTGCTCCCTTGCTGAGGGCATTGATGACCAGTTCCTTAATTTTTCCCTCGCCCATGAGATAACGCGGGTTAATCTCCTTTGGCCTCTGAATAACAGTGTCCAAAACCAGGACATTGCTTGATTGCGCCAGTTCCTTCAACTCTTCGAGAGAGTCTTCCTGTGCGTATTTCGGCACCGTGGAAACACTTACCAGTATCGCCCTTTCTCTTTTGTCATCCGGGCTGAAAACCCTGTTCCTCTCCATCTCGTCTTCGAGGGATTCGACAAACGGCATGAAATCAAAGTTCAAAGGCATAAAAATCGGGGGATTCGATAATCTCGAAAGGTTTTGCACCAGCCGGCATGAGATGCGCGACAGAAATATTGCCGGGAAGTCCGTTTCTGACACCGATGGCGGCAACCAGGTCAAGTCTGAGAAGGGCCAAATCCGTGAGGTCGTCCTGCGTCAGTGGTTCTTCGTTCAGGTGGGTATGTATGAGCCTGAGCCCCCGCAGAGCCCTTCTGCCCAGAGGATACCCTTCCAGTGCCGGAATAAATATACCCCTTGCGTCCCCCACAATCACGTGGGTAATGCTGCCCGCTCTGTTCACGAGGACACCTATTTGCCGGCTTATTTCAGAGGAGATTTCCGCGAGATACCTCGCGAGTTCCGGTGTTATTAATTCGCGGTTTACCTTTCTTCTGTAAATCCGCTCGATCGCATGAAGGTAACTGGATTTGAGTCCTGACAGATTTCCGTAAGGTACTGGTATATATACCCTCCAATCAGTGTTGTGCTATATTCTATCATATGCAGGTGATGAGAGTCGAACCCGTAAATTTTGACTTGAGGCAAGGAGGATTTCTATGAAAGTCGTTTCAGAGATTACGGTTGGCGGAAAGACGCTGCGTCTCGTTCAGGGGGATATCACCGAAAGGGACGTTGATGCCATAGTGAATGCTGCAAATTCATATCTCCAGCACGGCGGCGGGGTTGCAGGCGCCATAGTGAGGAAGGGAGGACAGATTATCCAGGAGGAAAGCGACAGGATCGGTTTTGTCCCTGTCGGGAATGCCGCGGTAACCGTTGGCGGCAAACTTCCCGCCAAATTTGTGATCCACGCCGTCGGTCCGCGGATGGGTGAAGGAGACGAGGACAATAAACTGGGAAGTGCTGTCCGCAACAGCCTGCTGCTCGCGTCTCAAAAGGGATTGAAAAGCATATCCATACCTGCGATAAGTTCCGGCATATTCGGATTCCCTAAAGACAGGTGTGCAACGATTCTGATAAGAGAAGCGATTCATTATATAGAGGAAAATCAGGGCAGCAGCCTTGAACTCATCGAGTTCTGCATTTACGATGACATGACGCTGGGATACTTCAAGAAGGAGTTCGATAAGATCGCGTAAGATTGCCGACGCCGGTCGATTTAGGTTGAAAAAAGGAAAGGAGATTTGTAAGAATTATAATCGATTTTGATCAAGGTCTGTCGGCAGCAAAAGGAAAAATATGAGAGACAGGAAGCATGACATTATTGTCGTCGGGGCCGGCCCCGTCGGCAGCTATACCGCGTATTTGCTGGCAAGAGAAGGACTTGATGTCGGGATATTCGAGAGAAACGCCTCTGTGGGCGAGGACGTGAACTGCACCGGCATCGTGAGTGCGGAATGCCTTGGCAACCTTCATCTGCCTGAGGGTGTAGTAATGAGGCCGATCAGTTCCATAAGGGCGGTCTCTCCTTCCGGCAACTGCCTCAGGTATCATTCTGCTTCACCTCTCGCATACATTGTGAACAGGGGTCTTTTTGATCGCGAGATGAACGCGATGGCTGCAAGAGAAGGTGCGACGACCTATCTCAACACAAGAGTGGAAGAGATCGAGATCACCGGCAGCGCGTTTACGGTAAAGCTGGAAGGAGCGGGAAGACGGAAAGAATTCATTTCGAGGGTAGGTGTAGTGGCTACCGGCTTCGAACTTGAACAGCTTGCGCGGACTGCCGGGGGATGGAAAGCCTATGGATTTTCTGTTCGGCATACAGACAGACGTGACGATGGAAGATATCGGAGATATTGAAGTCTACTTCGGGGAGGCCGTTGCGCCCGGATCTTTTGCCTGGGTTGTTCCTACAAACGGCAAGTCGGCGAAAGCAGGGCTGATTGTGAAAAATGACCCGGCGAGCTTTCTGAAGAAGTTCCTGCGGAATCCCTTGATCGCACAGAGGTTGACCGCCTGCGGGAACAGGATGAGATGCAGCCCCATCCCGATGAAGAGGATCCCGAAAAGTTACGAGGACCGGCTTGTGGTGGTGGGTGAGGCTGCAGGTCAGGTGAAGGCCACGACAGGCGGGGGGATCTATTTCGGGCTTCTCTGTGCCGAAATCGCGGCAAGTTCGATTGTGAAGGCATTCAGATGTGGAGACTATAGCGGAAAGGTGCTGAAAGAGTATGAGATCGAATGGAGGAAGAGGATAGAGCCGGAATTAAAAGCAGGAGTCATGCTGCGGAATATTTTTTCGAAGATCTCTGACCGTCAGATCGATTTCCTTATGGATCTTGCGAAAAAGGACGGTATTATGCCGCTTGTGGAGAAAGCTCACTTTGACTGGCACAAAGACCTCGTGTCCCACCTTGTACGTCATCTCATTTCCAAAACACTGTCGAGAAATTGATCGCCTAAACTGTGGAGGCATGAAAAATAAAAAGGGGCAGGATAAATCCTGCCCCTTTTTAAGTCATCTATCAATTACTGAAGGAGCTTTCCAAAAGGATTCACGAAGATGAGAACGAGGACAACAACGAGTGCGTAAATTGCGAGAGACTCAATCATGGCGAGACCGATGATGAGAGTTGTTGTGACCTTACCTGACGCACCAGGATTCCTCGCAACTCCTTCGCAAGCTTTCCCTAAACCGATACCCTGGCCGATGCCTGTACCGAATGCCGCGAGTCCCATTCCAAGACCGCAGCCGAGAGCAGTCAGGGCGTAATAAAGGACGTTTGAGCCTTTCCCGGCAGTGGCTGCAGCCTCTTCAGCGAAGCAGAAAGGTGCAAGAATCAACATCAGTGTAAGGGCTAGCAGAATCGTTATGATTATTTTCTTCACCGTTTTTTCCCTCCTTTCTATTGAATATCGATTTAATGTGCCTCTTCAACGGCACCAGCGAGATATAACGTGCTTAAAAGTGCAAAGACGAAAGCCTGTACCACGCTTACGAGAACGCCGAGGCTCAGAATTATAGTAGGCACGATCCATGGTGTAATAAGAGCGAGAACGATGAGGATAATATGTTTACCGATCATATTGCCGAACAACCGGACCGTAAGGGTTACGGGTCTTGCTATATGACCTATAAACTCCACGAAGAACATGAGGATCATAAGTGGAAGAGCTGCTATGGACCGGATAGGACCCAAAAAATGGTTAATGTATTTTACACCGTGAGCCCTGAGTCCATAATAGTGGGTTGCGAAAAATACGGGTACTGCCATGGCAGCGTTTGTATTAACATTGGAAGTCGGTGAAGTAAACCCCGGGACGAGACCCATAATGTTGCCAAGAAGTATAAAGACGAAAATCGTGCATATAAAGGGAAATAGAGTACTGCCCCAATGGTGGCCTATGTTTTCATCGACCAATTTATACATCGCTTCGATAACCATCTCTACGGCATTCTGAAGACCCCTCGGCACCAAGCGCAGAGAACCTCTTACGATTAATGCGGTCACAATTAAAATGATTGAGACAAGAAGAGCATAACTTAAATTATGAGGTATAACCTCAGGACTGACGATAGCATCCATTAAAAGAACTTCTTCCATTTAGACCTCCTGTTGGGATCAGAATCGCAGTTATATTACATAACCGTATTTTGAAAAGTCAATAGGCAGAGAAGAAATTTTATCAGCTTTTCTTCTTAAGGAACTCGTTGCCTGATGAAGGAGAAACGTTCGGATCGAGGGTATAAGCCTCTCTGAAATATTTTGCCGACCCGGGATTGTCCTTCATCTTGTAAAGCGCATAGCCGAGAAGATAATAGGCATAGGCGTCAGGTTTCTTCTCCACGTATTCCTTCAGATATTTTGCCGCAGTCTTGAAATCTCTCTTACCATACGCTCTGACAGCCTTATCATACGTATTTTCCTGCGCGGCTGCAAAGACGGCCGTCAAAAGAACAGTCATGATGCCGGCAACAAGTTTCAACTTCCACCTGTTTCCTGAAAGATTCATAGTTCCCTCCCTAATCAAAATTAAGGTCTGTATCCTTTTCCCTTAGTTTGTGAATGGAAGTGGACGGCGCGAACTCTCTAGGTTCCGTGCCTGCCTTGAAATATTCCGTGATACCCGACCCATCTCTTGACAGGAGTCCCGTCGCCGGGTCTATCACTTCGGACACGACGCCCTCAGGGACAGGGAAGTTTTCAGGGTCTCCTGTAAGGTAGTTCTTCATGAAAAGTGTCCATATGGGAGAAGCCGCCCTTGCGCCCGTCTCCTGCGGACCCAGCGACCTCATATCATCAAATCCGACCCAGACCGCGGTGATAAGCTGCGGTGTATAGCCCACAAACCATGCGTCCCGGTAGTCGTTTGTTGTCCCCGTTTTCGCTGCAACCGGCCTGCCGAGTTCCTTTGCTTTCCAGCCGGTACCGTACTGCACAACATCTTCCATCATGGAGGTTATCAGGAAAGCGGTCTGAGGACTGATCACTTCCTCTGACTCGGGTTCATTGCTTTCGAGTATCCTGCCTTTTGAGTCTGAAACATATTTGATTGCTATAGGGGTAGCCTTCATGCCGTTATTCGCGAACACGCTGTAGCATGAGGCGAGCTCGATCGGGGAAACACTCGCAGAGCCGAGTGCGATTGTCAAGTCTCTCGGCATATCTCCCTGAATGCCTATGTTCCTCGCAAAATCCAATAAATTGTTGATCCCTACCGCGTCGACCAGTTTTACTGTAACCACATTCCTCGAATAAGTCAACGCTTCAGTCAGGGTTGTAGGCCCGTAGAATTTATGGTCGTAATTCTCAGGTGTCCAGTTGCCACCGGGACCGCCGGGATAGGTTACAGGTTCATCCATAATGATACTCGCGGGAGTAAAACCGTGATCAAGGGCCGCCGCATAGATAATAGGTTTAAAGGCGGAACCCGGCTGGCGTCTTGCATAAAGCGCCCTGTTGAAATCACTTTTTACGAAATCATATCCGCCGATCAGTGCCCTTATAAATCCCGTATCCTGATCGAGGGAAACGAGCGCACCTTCGACATTTGGCTCCTGTTCCAGAGAGAGCCGGACGGCACTTCCCCGGATACTTTTTATGCTCACCTTAACAATGTCCCCCGGGGTAAGGATCTGAGTGAGTGCAAAATTTTTCAAAAACCTCACAGTTCCCTTTTTCGAATCGATGACTTTTGAAGCCCATCGTGCGTCTTCGATGGACAATCTCCCGACAACACCTCTCGCCTTTATAAAGGCTTCCCCGGGACTCACCTTGAGGACCAGACCCGAAGAGATCTCTCCCGGGTTTATGACAACTGAAGTCTTGAGTTCTTTTGTCTTCATCTCTTTGTCGACGTCAATGTCTTTCCTGTGATCCAGGGGGCCCCTCCATCCCCTCCGCTTATCAAGGTCCCTGAGACCCTGCTGGACGGCCCTTGCCGCGAGCATCTGTGCCTTCCTGTCGAGAGTGGTGTACACCCGCAGATTCCCTTTATATACCGTCTCAACGCCGTATTTATCCTCAAGATATTTTCTTACATATTCTATGAAGTAGTTGTTTGCCTCCATGCCTTTCCTCATGCTCGAAAGATAAAGGGGCTGACGGAGGGCTTTCTCTTTTTCAGATTCTTTTATGAAGCCTTCTTCCACCATACGGTCAAGTACTATCTGCTGTCTCTCTTTAGCCCTGGTCAGGTCATTAAAGGGAGAATAAACCGAAGGCGCCCTTATCAGTCCCGCGATAAGCGCGGCCTCGGACAGCGTTATATCCCTTATCGATTTGCCAAAGTACGTCCTGGAAGCCATTTCGACACCATATGCGCCGTGTCCGAAATAGATTTTGTTAAGATACAGTTCAAGTATCTCTTTCTTGTCGAGGTTCTTTTCAATCTTTATGGCAAGGGCGGCTTCCCTGATCTTTCTCTGCAGAGTTTTCTCCGGAGTAAGAAACATTACTTTCGTGAGTTGCTGCGTTATTGTACTCCCGCCCTCCCTGAGACCTGCATGAATAATATCTTTAAAGATCGCCCGCGCTATGGCGACATAGTCGATACCATTATGCTTCCAGAAGCGAGAGTCTTCAACCGCGATAACCGCATTTATCATATTGTGAGGAATAGCACTTAGCGGGACAAATATACCTTTGTCGGCTTTCAGCTCACCGATAAGGACGTCGTCATCTGAGTATATTCTTGTGCCGGCATAGGGCTTGTATTGCTTAATCTCCTGAATGGACGGCAGACCCATGCCGGTTGCAAGATATACTCCGGCAGAGACGCCTATTACAACCGCGATTGTTGCGAAGATGATGATAAGCTTTGTTCTCATAAAATTGGTGCTAATCTTAATTATACCTGCCGATCAAAAAAGGTGTCAAAAGGACAGGGCAGAAGATGTCACATTCTTGTGCGGTTCTTCGCATTGACTTAAAAATACTTCGGGGGTTAATATCTCTATTATGCATCAACATTCCGACTTCGTTCCCCTCCATCTGCACACAGAATACAGCCTCCTTGACGGAGCCATAAGGATCAAAGAGCTTATCGAGCAGGCAAATGCTTTCAGAATGCCGGCGGTTGCAGTAACGGACCACGGCAATCTCTTCGGGGCTGTGGAGTTTTACAGACTTGCGACCAAAGCCGGAATAAAACCTATCATCGGCTGCGAGGTCTATATAGCGCCGGGGAGTCGCTTCGAAAAGAGGCAGAGTTCCGAGATGGAAGAGGCATCATTCCACCTTATTCTGCTCGCAAGAGATAATAACGGATACCGGAATCTTGTCACGCTGGTGACGAAAGCGTATACGGAGGGTTTCTATTACAAGCCGAGAATAGACCGTGACCTCCTTGAGCAGTACAGCGGCGGACTGATAGGTCTGACATCCTGCCTTAAAGGAGAAATACCGTACTATGTGCAGCGGGGAATGACGGACAAAGCGAGGGAAAAGGCCCTCGGATACAAACACATTTTGGGTCCGGAGAATTTTTATATAGAGTTACAGGAAAACGGCCTGCCGGAACAGGAAGAAGTGAACCGAAGACTCGTTGAACTCGCGGCGGAATTGCACATCGGTGTGGTCGCTACGAACGACTGTCATTACATGCGGAGGGAAGATTCAAGGGCTCACGATATCCTGCTGTGCATTCAGACAGGAAAGACAGTGAACGATGAGAACCGTCTGCGCTTCAAATCGGACGGATTCTATTTCAAATCGCCGGAGGAAATGAAGGAGGCCTTCAGAGACATGCCCGAGGCAGTCCTCAACACAAGAGCAATTGCTGAAAGGTGCAACGTGGAATTCAGCCTTGGCGCAACCCTGTTGCCGGAATACGGTCTTGAAAACATGAAATCTCCCGACGCAATGCTCGAACAACTCTCAAGTGATGGACTGGTAAAGAGGCTGGGAACGGAGCGGGCCGGCATTTACGGAGACAGGCTCAGGAGGGAACTCGACATAATAAGAAGGATGAATTATGCATCCTATTTTCTTATCGTCTGGGATTTTATCAGTTATGCCAAAGGCAAGGGTATCCCTGTCGGACCCGGCCGCGGCTCGGCTGCCGGAAGTCTGGTGTCATACTGTATGGGTATTACCGATATTGATCCGGTGAAGTACAATCTCCTCTTTGAGCGTTTTCTTAACCCCGAGCGTATCAGCATGCCGGATATAGATGTCGACTTCTGCAAGGACCGCAGAGCGGAGGTCATCTCCTACGTATCCGAAAAATACGGGAAAGACCATGTTGCACAGATTATTACCTTCGGGACAATGGCTGCAAAGGCGGCTATACGGGACGTCGGCAGGGCCCTCGACTTCCCTTATTCAGAAGTGGACAGGATTGCAAAGCTGATACCGAATACGCTGAACATTACTATTGAGGATACGCTGAAGATGGATCCGCAGCTTAAGGACCTCTATGATACGGATACCAGAATAAAGGAGCTGATTGATAACGCTGTGCGACTGGAAGGATTGTGCAGACACGCGTCGACCCATGCGGCCGGCGTCGTGATATCACCGGCTCCGCTCACCGATTATACCCCGCTCTACAGAAACCCCTCTGACGGCAGCATAATGACGCAATTCGATATGGGCTCTCTCGAAAAGATCGGACTTTTGAAATTCGATTTTCTGGGGCTGAAGACCTTGACGGTAATAGACAAGACCCTGAGATATATCAGGGAAAACGGCAAGGAATTCTCTTTGAGTGACATTGTATTCGACGATAAACAAACATATGAACTCCTCGGTTCAGGACATACGATAGGTATTTTCCAGCTCGAGAGCGCCGGCATGCGGGACCTGCTTGTGAAGATGACCCCTGACCGTTTCGAAGATCTCATTGCGATAGTAGCCCTCTACAGACCCGGTCCTATAGGGAGCGGCATGATCGATGAGTTCATCAAGAGGAAAAAGGGAAAAATACCGGTCAAATACGACCTTCCGCAGTTGAAGGAAATACTGGACGAGACATACGGCGTAATCCTCTATCAGGAACAGGTCATGAGAATTGCAAACAAGCTCGCCAACTTCAGCATGGGACAGGCTGATATTCTCAGAAAGGCGATGGGTAAGAAACGGCCGGAAGAGATGGACAAACAGAAAGAGGCGTTTATAGAAGGCGCGAAGACAAACGGCATTTCAGAAAAGAAGGCGAAGAAGATTTTTGATCTCATGGCGTACTTTGCCGAGTACGGCTTCAATAAATCGCATTCTGCCGCCTATGCGTACGTCTCATACGAGACGGCTTATCTGAAGGCGCACTATCCGGTCGAATTTATGGCTGCCACGCTGAGTGCCGATATGGACAATACGGAAAAGATCGTTAAATTCATCGCAGGATGCCGGGAGATGGGAATAGAAATTATGCCGCCTGACATAAATCTGTCAGGGAAGGAGTTCACCGTAATAGGGAATTCCATCCGCTTCGGTCTTGAAGCGGTGAAAGGGGTAGGGGCGGCTGCTATCGAATCAATTGCAGAGGCGAGGGAAACAGGAGGTCCGTTCACTTCGGTCGGCAATTTCCTGGAGAGGGTCGATCAGAGGAAGGTGAACAAAAAAGTCATAGAGAGTCTTATTAAGGCGGGGGCTTTTGATTCCCTCGGAATTACAAGGGCGAAGGCTGCGGAATTGATGAACCGTGTACTTAACGGAAGTGCCAGGGGCTATGCTGCCAGGATTCTCGGTCAGCAGAGCATCTTTGATGATACGGAAGAGGAAAGCATCGAGAGGGGCGAGGAGTGGAGCAAAGAAGAGATATTGAAAGCTGAAAAAGACGCGCTTGGATTTTATATTACCGGTCACCCCTTAACAAAATATGACAGAGATCTGGCGAAGATCGGCACAAAGAAGACATCAGAACTTGACGAACTGCCTGACGGTCAGGAGGTCAAGATAGCGGGTATCCTGACAAGTATAAAAAAGATTCAGACGAAGTCGAAGGCAGAGATTATGGCATATTGTACCCTTGAAGACTCGGAGGGCAATGCAGAGATACTTGTGTTCCCGGATCTCTACAAAGCAAGCATGTCCATCTTGCAGAAAGACACCCCGCTTCTGGTGAGAGGGACTCTGGACAGGACGGAAAAGGGCTTAAAGATTATCTCTGCGGAGATATCGAGGCTGGATATGATCGGGAGGAAGACGAAGATCGAGGTGAGTCTGAGATTCCCTTTGACGGACGGAACGGATCTTGCCGTACTCAAGTCCTTCATGTTGGCCGGCGGCAAGGGTAAATATCCCCTTTATCTGAGGATATTCCACAAGGGCACGGAAACGTTGATAGCCAGCGGAATGCGGATATCGAGTGACCCGGAAGTCATAGGCAAAATCGAAGAAATAGCGGGCAAGGGGGCCGTTGTCCTGCAATGATCAGATACTATCTCGAATTTGAGCGTCCCATCGAAGAACTCGAGACCAAGATCGACGAACTTAAACGTATTTCCGACGGAAAAGACATCGACATATCCGGAGAGATCAAGAAACTCGACAAAAAAGTGAGAGATCTTCGTTCGGATATATTTTCCTCGCTTACCCCGTGGCAGAAGACACTGATTGCAAGGCATCCGGACAGGCCGTACACCCTTGATTATGTGAATATGATAACAGATGACTTTGTTGAGTTGCACGGTGACAGAAGCTTCTCTGACGACCCTGCGATCGTTACGGGTTTGGCAAAGATACGGGATATCCCGGTGGTGATCGCCGGCCATCAAAAGGGGCGGGGAACGAAGGAAAGGATTTCCCGAAACTTCGGACAGCCTCACCCCGAGGGATACAGGAAGTCTCTCAGGCTGATGAGACTGGCGGAGAAATTCAAGCGGCCTGTAATAACGTTTGTCGATACGCCCGGCGCGTACCCGGGAATCGGAGCAGAGGAGAGAGGGCAGGCGGAGGCTATCGCGGTAAACCTCATGGAAATGTCACGCCTCAAAGTCCCGATAATATCAGTTGTTATTGGTGAGGGGGGCAGCGGAGGCGCTCTCGCGCTCAGCGTTGCAGACAGACTGTTCATGCTTGAACATGCGACCTATTCGGTTATCTCGCCCGAAGGCTGTGCCGCAATCCTCTGGAGGAAGAATGGGGATCTCGGCGTTGAGGATTTTTCGAAGGCTGCTGATGCCCTGAAACTGACTGCCCAGAACCTGCTGAATTTTAAGATAATAGACGGCATAATCCCGGAACCTCTGGGGGGAGCTCACAGAGACCCGGAAAGTATGGCAAAGAGCATCGCTGAATGCCTGATTGCCGCTCTTGAGGAGCTTGGAACGAAGCCTGTAGGTAAGCTTATTGAAGAAAGATACAAGAGATTTAGAAAAATAGGGAGTTTTATCGACCAGCCGGAATAGCCCGCCTTAAAATACGATACTAGAAATAGTATTTAATAACATTGCATTAGTTGAAAAACATTAACCGTTAGATTAAGTTATCCCTCTGCAAATCCTGCCCGTCGATTTAAAAAAATTCCAGGAAATGAGGCAATTAACTGGACATATTTTTAAGCATATGCTATATTACAAATGTCTTCATTTGTGGGAAGAAAGAACGTATTCATAGTCATTTAGAACGCATTCTTTACAAAGGAGGTTGCACAGGAGATGATGACTCAACTGCTGGACACAACCGGGCTTAAATGTCCTCAGCCGGTCATGAAGATTGCTGCCAAATCGCCGGAGATGCAGCAGGGTGATATCCTCGAAGTGATAGGGAATTGTCCGACTTTTGAGAGGGATATCCGTCTATGGTGTGAGAGACTGAGGAAGACCCTGATGTTCATCAGGGACGAGGGCGCCGGCGGGATAAGGTGTCAGATAAAGTTTTGAATATCAGGCGAGAGAACCAGGACTTATCGGAAAAGTGAACTGCCGCAATTTTTTCAGATGTACGGAGGAGGAATGCCCTGTGTACGGGACAGTGGATCCGCGGTGCTGGCTAATCTCCGGGACCCACTGCCGGAATGAAATCCAGGGAAAGTTCCTTGAAAAGATGGAGATGTGCCTCGCGTGCAAGGTATTCGAACTGAATATGGACGCCCCTGCTATGAGGGCGACGATTTCCGTGGTAAACAGGCAGTTCGCTGAATTCAGAAGAATTGTGGAAGAGAGGGACAGGGAACTTGAGGGCATGAGCCTGGAACTTGCCCTTAGTCTTTCAGAAGTCTTTGAAGCATTGAAAAAAATTTCTTCGGGGGACCCTTCAGTCAGAACGCCGGAAAGCTCTAAGGTGGAATTGATTACCAAGCTGAAACACATGGTGAATATGACTGCAGAGAATATAGGCGAGATTGTTGATCAATCTCACGAATTTGCCATAGGTCTTGCCGAGCACTTTGATGTGCTTGACAGGGTCTCAAAGGGAGACCTGGACGCAAGGGTAAACGGTGGTTCGCAGGTCGAACTGCTCGAGTCTCTCAAGGACGTGACAAATGACACTATAGAAAATATTTCGAGAGAGATCACAAGGCGCATTGAAGCGGAAAGAAATTTGATCAAGGAGAAAAGCTTAAGCGATTCGGCGATCAATAGTCTGCCATGTGTATTTTTTTTGATAGATGAGCATGGACGCACACTGAGATGGAACAGGAACCTTGAGTTTGTTACCGGATATTCGTCTGAAGAGATAGCAAAGATGAGCCCCGCTGATTTTTTTGACGGGGAGGAAAAGAAGTTCATTGAGGAGAAAATCCAGGAAGTCTTTACAAAAGGACAATCTACGGTGGAAGCGCATCTAATATCGAGGGACGGCAGGAAGGCGCCTTATCTTTTTACTGAGCTGAGATTTACGTCAAACAATCAAAATTATCTTGTGGGAGTGGGGATTGATATCACCGACAAGAAGCTTACGGAAAATGCGTTGCGGGAGAAAGAAGAGCGCGAAACCCTGATTCTTGGCCATCTGCCAATGGCATTCTACACAGCCCGACCATCCGGAAATCCGGACTGGATTTGGGCGAGTAAACAGATCGACAGGATATCAGGTTTTCCCACCGAGGAGCATGTCAAGAATCCGCAGTTGTGGATTTCAAGAATCCATCAGGATGACCGCGATCAGGTGCTAAGTGAATTTGATTCAATACGCAAGAAAGGTACAATTGTGACGGAATATCGCTGGCAGTGCGCGGATGGGTCCTACAAGTGGTTTCGTGACCAGGCAGTCCTTATCAGCGGAGAGAAGGGTGAACTGATCGAGATTGTGGGCGCCCTCCTTGATATTACGGACCGCAAGCGGACTGAGGAAGCTCTCCGTACTCTGTCGCTTGCAGATGAACTCACCGGCCTTTATAACCGCAGGGGGTTTTTCACTATGGCCGAGCAACAATTAAGAATAGCGAACCGCATGAAGAAAAGCATGATGCTCCTTTTTGCGGACCTTGACGACCTGAAGTGGATTAACGACAACATGGGACACAATGAGGGAGACCTGGCATTGGTTGATGTCGCCGATATACTCAGGAAAACATTTCGGGAGTCGGATTTCGTGGCCCGCATAGGGGGTGATGAATTCGTCGTCCTTGCAATTGAAACTGAAGAAGTCAATGCGGAGATTCTCGGCAAGCGGCTGGAAGAAAACCTGAGGGCCTGCAATGCCGGGAGAAACCGCAGCTATAATCTCTCTATCAGCGCGGGCGTATCACGATATAATCCGGAGAGCGGCTGTTCCATAGACGAGTTGCTCAGCAAGGCCGATAAATTTATGTACAAGCATAAAAGGAAGAAAACGCGCGACCCGGGTTTGAAGAATGCCGCCTCTTTTTCGCTTCTTCAATAATTCCGCGTTCATCGAAATCTTCTTCCTCTGTGTTCCTTTCGGCTATCTTCGTCGTCGAATATCGGGTATGTCTTTGGGGCCGATAATGCCTGCTTGTTTATTCTTCGGGTCAGCAGAATCGTAGAATCTCGTCATAATGTGTTAATATGATGTACCAGTTTCGAAGCTTTGTTTGATAATATAAACATGCTTTTATATATATGAGGAGGGTCAAGTAAAGATGTCGGTGGTAAAATTAGACACAACCGGTCTTAAATGTCCTCAACCGGTACTGAAAATTGCTGCAAAATCGGCGGACATGGAGCGGGGCGATATCCTTGAAGTGATCGGAGATTGTCCTACCTTTGAGCGTGACATACGCGCCTGGTGTAAGAGGTTGAAGAAGACGCTGGTGTTTATCAGGGATGAAGGCGCCGGCAGGATGAGGTGTCAGATACAGTTTTAGAGGTCAGGCGCAGGGATCAGGACTTGATCTTCGCCCGCCGCCTCAGGCGGGGTCGTTTGATCCGTCTTAAGCAGACGGAGGGTTAGAGGCGGCAGAATGGTGCCCGCAAAAATTTCGAGAGTACCTTCAAAACCCGGGGTATATACTTTCGGGGACGCGAGGGACAAAGTACTCTATGTCGGCAAGGCCAAGAATCTCAGGAACCGGCTGAGAAGTTATTTCCAGCAATCGTCACAACTCGATATCCGCAAGTCCGCTATGATGAAAGAGGTCAGGGACTTCAGCTATGTCGTTACCGCCAACGAACTCGAAGCGTTTGTGCTTGAAGCGAATCTGATAAAACAGTACAAACCAAGGTTCAATGTGATCCTGAGAGACGACAAGAATTATCCCTACATTAAACTGACCGTCAACGAAGAATGGCCGAGGCTTGAGATAGTCCGCAGGATCAGGAAGGACGGTGCATTGTATTTTGGTCCTTATGTCCCGGCAGGCTCGATGTGGGAGACCCTTGCTTTCATAAGGAGAAATTTCCAGATAAGGGATTGTGATTATTCCCTCGAAAAAACTATGAGACCCTGTATCCAGTATCAGATGGGAAAATGCCTCGCTCCCTGCGCCGGACATATAAGCAAGGAGGACTATCTGAGACTTATAGACGACATAAGACTCTTTCTGAGCGGCGGGAAAAAGGAACTCATCGAAGGGCTCGAAAGAAAGATGCTGAAACTGTCGGAACAGACGAGGTTCGAAGAAGCTGCGATAATAAGAGACAGGATCAGGGCAATCGGGAGGGCATGGGAGTCGCAGAAGATTGTGGCACCTGAATTGGGAGATATCGATGTCATCGGATTCTACAGGGAAGGAAGAGAAGCGTCCTTCAAGATGCTCTTTATAAGGAACGGGATCATGATAGGGTCGAAGGATTTTTTTCTCAGGAATATCGGTGATGTATCCGACAGGGAGTTGATGCGGACTTTCATTACGCAGCTCTATTCTCAGGACATTATCCCTCCATCCGGCATAATAACCGCCGTACTGCCGGAAGAATCAAAATCGCTCGAAAAGTGGCTCGGCCGGCGCAGAGAAGGTATTGTGAAAATATCCCGTCCGGGATCCGGGAAGAAAAAAGAGCTCGTTGCGATGGCTGCGGAAAACGCGGTCTTCACCTGGAGGGAAAAGAAAGAGGTAAAGACAGCTGAGCTTCTGGACGAACTGAAAGAAAAGCTGGAACTGGAGAAAAAGCCGGAGGACATAGGCGCCTTCGATGTGTCGGCAATCTCGGGCAGTGAGGCTGTCGGCGCTTTTGTGTACTGGGCGGGCGGGATGTTTCAGAAGGAAAAGTACAGAAGGCTCAGGGTAAGAACAGTAAAGGGAGTCGACGATTATTCGATGATGGAAGAGATAATCGGAAGGACAATAGCTAACCTTGAGGGTAACCTGCCGGACCTCGTTATCGTTGATGGGGGCAAGGGCCATCTGGAAACGGCGAGGAGGGTTATCGGCATGAATCTCCGCGCATTGAAAAACCCCCCGATGCTTATTGCCGTCGCCAAAGATCCTGACAGGGCTTTCCTGACAACATCAGACGGGCCGGTGGACCTGGAAGACAAAAGGCAGTCGTCCCTTCTCATTAAGAGTATCAGAGATGAAGTGCACCGCTTTGCTGTCAGTTATCACAGGAAACTGAGGGGAAAGGGGCTATTGCGTTCACCTCTCGAAGGGATTCCCGGGATAGGCAAGAAACGAAGGCTTGCACTTCTGAGGGTTTTTGGTAGTATGGAGAATGTGAGGAGCGCCTCTGTCGAGGAGATACAGAAGGTAGAGGGGTTTAACAGAAAGGTCGCTGAAAATCTTTCGAGTGCGTTGAGGAGGGCATCGTGAAAAAAGTTGTGGTATTGATTATGGTACTTCTGTTCCCTGCCTATTCATATTCGGCATATAAGATCTATTTAAAAAACGGTTCTGTGATATCAGGGGCAAGTTCATATCAGGAAAGGGGAGAGGAGGTCGATGTCTACTTCAGCACGGGGTCGATGACGATTCCAGGAAAGGATGTGCTGAAGATTGAAGGGAAAGAAGAACCCGCCGAGGAAGCTACAACAGAGGAGAAGACTGAGACGCCTCAGAAAAAAGAGCAGACAGAAGGGGCAACAGTCCCATCTCCGGTTTCACGACCCGCGGATGACAAGAGCGCGCGAGCGAATGCGTTAAAGGCCGAAATAGATTCGCTGACCTCGGAAATCAAAGCTACGGAAGAGAAAGAGGCAGGTTTGGTTTCTGCGATAAATGAAAAAACGGGCAGCAGATTAAATTACAATATCATTCAGCTCAAACAACAGGAGAAGGAATTAGAACCGCTGAGACAGGAACTGCATGACGTCCAGCAGAAAAAACAGGAACTCGTGCAGAAAAGGTCCTCTCTTGAGACGGAGTTCAAATCTCTGGAATGACTGCAGTGCAAAAAATCCGGATCAAATCCCGCCGGCAACAGCAGACAGATGAGTCATAAGGAGGAGAAGCAGGCAATGAATATCTATATTTCGGGTTCAATGGCATACGACAGGATTATGGACTTCCCGGGCAAGTTCTCGGACCATATCCTCCCGGACAAAATACATATATTGAATGTCTGTTTTAATGTCAACGGTATGTACGAAAAATTCGGAGGCACCGCCGGCAACATAGCTTATTCCCTGAGTCTTCTTGATGAAAGGCCTTTCATTATTGCAACGATCGGGAAAGACTACCACAACTATTTTGACTGGCTTCACAAGAACGGCATACCGGTCGACGGGATCAGTATAATTCATGAGGAACTTACAGCAGGGGCATATATTACGACCGACATGGCGGACAACCAGATAACAGGATTCAATCCGGGCGCCATGAAATATCCATCCGGCCACAAGTTCAAAGACTCCGACCCGAAGCATTCCATAGTCCTGATTGCGCCGGGGAACCTTGAGGACATGACCGGATATGCGCGAACGTGCAGGGATAAGGGCATACCGTATATCTGCGATCCCGGCCAGTCTCTGACAAAATGGGACGGCAAGGCACTGAGAGAGTGGATTGAAGGGTCCGCTGTTTTGATCTCCAACGATTACGAACTGGAGATGATTGTTAAGATTACGGGAGTGGAGAAGCAGGGGCTGCAGGGTCTCACAAAGGTAATTATCACAACGCTCGGAGAAAAAGGTTCTCTCATAAGCACCCCCGCGTCTACCAGGAATATTCCGGCGGCAAAAATTCTTTCAGTTGCAGACCCCACAGGAGCAGGCGACGCTTACAGGGCGGGACTGCTCAAGGGAATGGTCACGGGCAGGGACATTGAGACCGCTGCGAGGATGGGGGCTGTTGCAGCGGTTTATGCGGTGGAGAAATACGGGACCCAGGAGCACCGGTTTACCTTCCAGGAATTTGTCGAGAGGTACAGGACGAATTTCGGGGAATTGTAGCGGGTTAAGACCCCGCGGGCTTGTAAGCGGGAAAGCTGGCATGATCAACGAAGACGCATTGAAGACTTACCTTCTCGGAAGATTCAGAAACGCAGTTCATGTCGATATCAGAAGGCTGGGGTCCGGTGTCCAGGGATCGGGTTTCCTTGTCGAAATCAATAGCGGGTACGGCGTTGAATCTTATGTGGTGAAGACGCTTCTTTCCGAAGGGCTCGGTCATGACTATCCCTCCGACAGGGCAGGAGTGTTCCTTCTTGACCTTGACGAGTACAGGAACCTCCCGAAGCATGTGAAGGCTATCGACGTGCTTTCTGAAATGGAGGACGGTTCGGTGAAGTCGGTGGGAGGAGGAAGAGAATACTACCTGCTCATGGAAAAGGCGGAGGGTAGACACTATTTTCATGACCTCGATGAATTTTCGAAAAAGCGTTCCCTTGAAGACGGTGACCTGCGCAAGATACAGGCGATGACCTCCTATCTTGCGGCGATACACTCTGTGAAGAAGGAATCAAAACCTCTCTACTGGAGAAAATTGAGGGATACGGTGGGACACGGCGAATGTCTGATGGGAGTGTTTGATACCTATCCTGACGGGGTCATCTCTTACGGCGAAATGGCCGGGATTATCAAGAACTCGGTAGACTGGATTA
This sequence comes from Thermodesulfovibrionales bacterium, assembly GCA_963727725.1. Lineage (GTDB taxonomy): Bacteria > Nitrospirota > Thermodesulfovibrionia > Thermodesulfovibrionales > SM23-35 > CAVSHJ01. Next base: position 92,297 of record CAVSHJ010000023.1, on the reverse strand, counting down.
TGAAATTGAAACCCGCTTACGGGAGATTGTCACAGATACACGGGGATTTTCATCCGGGTAACATATGGTTTCGGGTGGAAGGTGCGGGGCATCCGCGTTCCGGAAGTACTCCGGACACCGATACCGACTTTATCCTTCTCGACAGAAGCCGCGGGCCGTGGGGAGACCCTGCTGATGACGTTACCGCGCTAACGATAAACTACATATTCTTTTCAATAAAGAATTTCGGAGATGTGAGAGGGGCATATCTCGAAGGTCTGGAGAAATTTTTTGATTTGTACATGAAAGCGAGCGGCGATACCGAAATGCCGGGGGTAGTGGCGCCGTTCTTTGCCTTCAGGGGTGCAGTAGTTGCAAACCCTGTATTTTATCCTGAACTTACCATGGACCAGAGAAGGCTTATCTTCAGATTTGTGCGCAATGTCCTTGACGCCCGGAGCTTCGATGTTGCAAAGGTGAACGACTATCTCAGATGATTCATCGGCATGGAGCAGGAGCGGTTTTTCAGCATAACGTATTTTAAAACAAAGTCACTGGATTCCGGCATCCGCCGGAATGACGGCTTTAACAAACGAATGCCTTTATTGTCCGTCATGCCGGACCTGATCCGGCATCCAAGAGTAAACGTTACTCGATTCGGCCAGCTTTTACCCTGTACCCGATACGAGCCAGAACGACAAAATCAAAGATCTTAAATCACCCTTCAATTTTTTTGGTGTAGTGCGTCCAACGCTTCTTTACATATGTTGGAGTGTTTTTAGCCGTCATTCCCGCGAAGGCGGGAATCCAAACTCTCTATTTTTGAAGACAATGGATTCCCGATTACTACCTCGCGAATGACGACTGATAGATTTCCTCAAGGCTTTTATGTAAATAGATTTATGTCGCACTACACTGGTATCTCTTCAATGCATAAAATTAGTGCTATATAAGGCAATCGCCTTGACAAAAGAAGGGTGATTTCTTTATAAAATGTCTGCCCATGAAGATCGGATCGCCTCTTGTACTTACAGGACTCACAATTTTCTGCTCACTTTTTTTTGCGGGATTGACCTCGAATCCTCTGCTGACCAGAAGAATCCCTGTCTTATCTGCCATGTGAAGTTCGAGAAGCCCCTGAAATATGTCCATCCGGCGTTAAAGATGGGATGTGGAGCATGCCATGAGGCGGCACAGGGAAAGGAGCATCCGGGAGACAGGGAAAGCATGAAACTCAAATACGACCTCCCTGCGCTCTGTTACACCTGCCATGAAGAGTCCGGTTTCAACGGTGGAGATGTCCATACCCCTGTTGCAAAGGGCATGTGCACCGCCTGTCATAATGTCCATCAGTCGGAGTTGAAAGGGCTGCTTATCAGTGACCGCCCGGACCTCTGTTTCAAGTGCCATGAAAAGACAAAATTCACCAAGAAATATAATCATCCTGTAGCTCTGAACGCGTGCGGCAGCCGGTGTCATAATGCGCACGCGAGTAAAAACCCCTTTCTCCTTTCCGGGCCTGTGAACGATGTCTGCACAGGCTGCCACAGGGCACAGCAAGAAGGTACTCATATAGTTTCGATTCCCGGGGGATACGTCCATCCGATCGGGGGTGTGCCTGACCCGACGAAGCGGGGGAAAGAACTCAGCTGTGTGAGCTGTCATAGCCCTCACAGCTCGAATTTTGTGAAACTGTTTTTTTCCGGAAAGAAATGCAGGAGATGTCATAAATTTTATTGATTAAAGTATGATGCCCGTTATAGATTATAGAAGCCCTCTGTTGGTTGACCTTAAGCGGCGGGAAATATTTTTTGAACAGGGAAAGGATATACCCCGCTGCAAAATAAGGACAAGAGATGAAAAGAATCATCGCTCTTTTAATGGTTTTCCCTCTCACGGGCATTTTCCTTACGGGCTGTGCAACGAGGTATGGCACGTATAACCCTGAAGGCAGACATGCCTTGTTCACAGTTGCCGGCGGCACGGCGGGAGCATTGACAGGGGCATTGTTTGCGGCAAGCGCGGGCGGAGCGATAGTGGGCGCGTTAGTCGCGGACATTTACAGCGTTGCGACAATCAGGTACCAGGACAGACGATTGGAAGACAGGGAAGAAGCCGCGAGGAGGTATAAGGACCGGTTGAAAGCAGAGGAAAATAAGAAGGAAGAAAAGAAAGTAGAAGAGGGAAGACAACGCGAGAAGAAAGCGGAAAAGAAAGAAGAAAATAAGAAGGTTGAAGAAAAGAAAGAGCAAAACGAGAAGGCGGAAAGGAAAGCAGAAGACAAAAAAGTTAAACTTTTTATCGAAGAATCGTCTGTCGCCACACCTAATGTGAGGACCGGGTCAATGGTGGAGTCTAATGTTCAATACACATTGCTCGGACCTGTTGATGATAAGCAGATTAAGATTACGGAAACGAGAATATTATCCTCTTCGGAAAAAAGGATGGAGCTCGACAAGAGAGAAGTTATGAGAAAGCAGGGGACGCATGTGTCCACAATTAAGTTCACAATGCCGGACGATATGCCTAAAGGCTATTGCATTCTTTTTACTACGATATCCATCGGGCGCTATTCGAGGACTGCAAAGTCCGTAATCAATATAATATAGGGGAAGACAGGGTCATATAATTTGAAGAAGCAGGGTTCAGCAGACAACACATATCGCGCCTGGTTTCAATGCATCAACCAGGAGTGCCGGGCAAACTATCCGCTCAATATGGTTATCTATCGTTGCAAGACGTGTGGCTCGCTGCTGGAAGTGCAGCACGACATGAGCGCCCTTGCCGGCCGGGACGCCGGGTATTGGATGAAACTGTTCGAGGAGCGCTATAAGTCGACCGAGTGGCCGTACGGTTCCGGCGTGTGGGGCAAGAAAGAGTGGATTTTACCGGAGATTAATAACAACAACATCGTCTCTCTTTACGAGGGCGGCACGAACCTTTTCTGGGCCGAGCGGTTCGGCAGAATGCTCGGCCTGGAGGATCTCTGGCTCAAATTATGCGGCAACTCCCACAGCGGCTCATTCAAGGACCTCGGCATGACGGTGCTCGTGTCCCAGGTCAAACAGATGATCAGTGAAGGTGCACCGATAAAGGCGGTCGCGTGTGCGTCAACCGGCGATACGTCGGCGGCGCTGGCCGTATATTGCGCTGCCGCCGGTATCCAGTCGGTTGTGCTGTTGCCGAAAGGCAAGATCTCTGTCGCACAACTCATACAGCCGATCGCAAACGGCGCACTGGTCTTGTCACTGGACACAGACTTCGACGGCTGTATGCGCATTGTGCAGGAGATTACCAAAGACGAGACGATTTACCTTGCGAACTCGATGAACTCTTTACGTATTGAAGGCCAGAAGACCGTCGGCATCGAGATCGTCCAGCAATTCGACTGGGACACGCCCGATGTAATAATCATCCCGGGGGGTAACCTTGGGAACGTGTCCGCACTCGGCAGCGGCCTGCTCATGATGCGCGAGCTCGGTCTCGTGGCAAGGCTGCCCCGCATTGTTGTAGCTCAGGCGGAGCGTGCCAATCCCCTTTACCGCTCCTATCTGAAAAACTTCGAGACTTTCGAAGCAATGGAAGCCCAAAAAACCCTTGCCAGTGCCATACAGATCGGCAATCCGGTCAGTATCCGGAAGGCCATCCGTACCCTGAAACAGTTCAACGGGATTGTCGAACAGGCCACGGAACAGGAACTGGCAGACGCCGCCGCTCTTGGTGACAGTACCGGCATGTTTAACGACCCTCATACCGGCGTTGCGCTGGCGGTGTTGATTAAATTACTCAGCGCCGGGAAGATTGACAAGTCCGAGCGCGTCGTGGTCATATCCACAGCGCACGGACTGAAGTTTACCGATTTCAAGGTCCGCTACCACGAGGAAACGCTCGATTTCCCCAGCAACTTCGCCAACAAACCGATCGAACTGCCGCCACGCGTTGAGGCTGTCAAGGAAGCGCTCCAGCATGCGTTGAAGAAGAGGAGAAGACCGATGCCTAAAGAGTCAAAAAACAAGAAGTGGAGCCCGGCCACCCTTGCCATTCACGGTCCGGGACGGACCCCTAAAGCCTATTACGCAGTATCCACTCCTATCGTGCAGACCTCCAACTACTATTTTGATTCCACTGCCGAAGTGCTGGAGTTTATGAAGTCCAAGAGTGAAGGCCGTGCGTTGCGCGGGCATGAATACGGCAGATACGGCAACCCGACTCAGGAGGAGTGTGAACGTAAACTGGCGGCTGTCGAGGGAGCAGAGCGGGCCCTCCTTTTTGCGACCGGCATGAGCGCGGTCGTCATTACATTGTTGGCCTACATGCGGCGGAACGGTCACATTATCTTTACCAACGATTGCTACCGGCAGACTCGCGACTTCGCGGTGAACACACTGGCAGAGTTCGGCATAGAGGTTTCGCTCGTGGACCCGACTGCAGAGGCAATCGCGAAAGCGATCCGTCCGAACACGAATATCATCTTCACGGAATCGCCGACCAATCCTTACCTCCGTGTACTGGACATCCCGGCGGTAGCAGAAGTGGCGAAACAGCACGGCGTGATGACCATCATTGACGCCACGCTGGCAACGCCATATAACGTCAGGCCGCTTGACCTGGGTGTAGACATAGTCATCCACTCGGCCACTAAATACCTCGGAGGCCATAACGACCTTCTTGCCGGCGTTACCCTCGGCAAACACGACCTTCTGAAAGACCTTTACCGTATGCAGAGGATGATAGGGGCCACACCGGGACCTTTCACATGTTTCCTGCTTGAGCGTGGCCTCAAGACGTTTGCCCTCCGGATGGAGCACCATAACCGTGCGGGACTGGCCGTAGCGAGGATGCTTGAGTCTCACCCGAAAATCGAGAAAATATGGTACCCCGGTCTTCAGTCGCACCCGGATCATCGGGTAGCAGTCCAGCAGATGCGCGGCTTTGGCAGCGTGATTACTTTTCTCATCAAAGGAGGAGACAGGGAAACCCGCAAGTTCATCGATTCACTGGAACTGTTCCTGATAACGCCGAGTCTCGGCGGCAGCGAAAGCCTGGTGACGCAGATGGCGACGATGTCATTCTTCGATTATCCTGAAGAACACCGCCGTTCGATAGGTATGGTGGACAATCTGGTCCGCATTGCACTGGGGCTTGAGGATGTCGATGACCTGTCGGCTGACCTGAAGCAGGCACTTGACAAGATCTGAGACTGCCGGGCGATTCAAACAGATCAGAGAAGAAGATCGGGATTATTTTGCCTGCAACAGGCCACGGGGTATTTTCTATAATCCGAACCTTCTGAACACTAAATACTTGACCGGATCTATCCCGAAAGTAAAGAGAGCCGAGAATCCGAGGACAAAGAACACCTCTTGTAATGTGAGGGGCGGAACAAAGATTCCGTACAGGCCTAACAGTGCAAATCCCATAATAGTCACAATGGTTGAAAGAAGCAGAATCTTTCCCGGCTTTGATGACCAGAAGTGTCTCCTTTCCCGTAAGATGAGCACCCTGAACTGGCTTGTAAACACCAGTAAGAGCATTACGAATGTCTGCAGCTGTTGTAACTCCAGATGAAAATAGTCAACCCCGAAAAGGACTGCAACGATACCTTCCACAATTAACAGCGACCCCAAAATGAGCGACGCCGACGTGATATTCTTTACGTCCCACTTGTTCGGGTTGCTTGTATATCTGACATTGTCGGTTGATAAAGACATTGTCACAAAATCATTTGCAAAAACAAGTAAGGCCATGCCCAGCAGAGTAAGAACCATGTTGTGATAGAGGAAGAACCCGACAGTCAGAACGCCGATAAATTGTATTACTTTGGTAACTTTATTTATGACCCAGGAAAGCATCCTCTGATAAATCTGTCTGCTTGTTTCTATTGCATCGATTATTACCTTTATGCCGGGTTCGGTCAAAACTACGCCTGCAGAGGCTTTTGTCACGTCCGTTGAGTTGCTTACAGCTATTCCCATTTCGGCCTGTTTCAAAGCCGGCGCGTCATTGACTCCATCGCCCGTCATTCCCACCATGTGTCCCCGCGATTGTAAAAACTTGACAATCTTGTATTTGTCCTCGGGGTATATCTCGGCGAAACCATCACACTCTTCAACGGCCTTCGCCCGTTCCTCTTCATTTGAGGCATCAAGATCGGTCATCCTGATAATTTTGTCGCCTATCCCCATTAAATGCGCGATTTCTTTTGCTATTGCGCTGTGGTCACCGGTGAGCATCATAGGTTTTATTCCGAGCTTTCTCGCCTCGTCTATCATGCTTTTTGAATCGGTCCTGGGAGGATCGGCCAGCGGCAGCAACCCGACAAATTTCAAATTGTCCCGGTTGTTATCGTCCGACGCGGCAACTGCGAGGGTCCTGTATCCTTTCCGGGACAATTCTTCTATTGCTTTGTTCGCCTCCTCCAGTGTCTCTTCATCGATATCCCTGCATAATGCCGTGACTATCTGGGCTGCGCCTTTTACGACGACAAAGCGATTTCCCTTCGACTCAATGACTGCTTCAGTCCTCTTGGTCGCCGGATTAAAAGACGTATACGAGACCTGTTTGTATGCGCTTAAATCAACGCCGGTATTTTTCGCATGCTCAATGACTGCAAGGTCTATTGCGTCCATTCCTTCAGATTGGGAGGCAAGGGCCCCGATTCTGATTACGTCCTCTTTTCCATAACCGGAGAACGCGATGCTGTCGGCAACAGACAACTTGTTCTGTGTCAGTGTGCCGGTCTTATCGAGACAAAGGACGTCTATTGAGGCGGCGTCCTCGATTGAATCGAGCCTGGTTACGAGCACCCCTTTTCTTATAAGTTCCATGGCTCCAACCGCCTGCACGATTGTCATTACTGCGGGGAGCGCAACAGGCACCGCCCCCATAAGGAAAATCACTGTCAGGGTCAATATTGTTACAAGATGCTCTTTTATATTCAGAATCAGGCCAAATATTAAAATCAAAACCAATGCAGCTATGCCGAGGTACATCATGTATTTGATTATCGACATCATTATTTCTTCCTGATGTGACTTCGGTTTGGCGATTTTGACCAATTCCGCCGTCCTGCCGAAATACGTATTTGGCCCCGTGTTGACGATCAGGCATCCGGCTTCCCCCCGCTTGACCAACGACCCCGCATAGACGACATCTGATTGATGTTTGGTCGCAGGTAAAGACTCCCCTGTCAGGGCCGATTCATCGATCGAAAGGTCCCCGCTCAGAATCTTAGCATCGGCGGGGACTATATCGCCGAGGCCGGCTGTTATGATATCTCCGGGTACAACGTCTCGTGCGTCTATGGTCGTCCTCTTTCCGTTCCTCAAGACCCTGGCTTTAATAGCCAACTTCTTTTTCAGAAGCCCGACGGCTTTCTGTGAACTTTGCGAGTGCATATGGCCTATCACTGCGTTGACCGTAAGCAGGACAAAGATAATTATCCCTTCGAGGTAATGCTTCAAAGCGAGCGAAAGCGCTATTGCCAGCTCCAGCAGCCACGGCATCGGCCCCCAGTAGCGCAGCAGAAATTCAAGCAGAGGGTTCTTCTTTTTCTCCGCTATTTCGTTATATCCGAATATCTCGAGCCGGTTCTTCACTTCAGAATCAGAAAGGCCGTCTGCAGTTGTCTCCAGGAATTTAAGGGTCTCCTCCACGGAGACTTTGCCATACCCGGATGTACTTCGGATCTTAAAGTCCATAGAAACTTCTCCTCGTAACTTTGTTTTGCGGCTTCCCAATGCTCAGAATATGCTCAACAGAATGGTTGACGTGGTAAGGCAGCCGGGAACCGTTTTTTCAGAAAACTCCGCTCGATACATTAAATGTCTGACAATATCGCATATACCTGTTCTGGTATAGACGCATATTCCGTAATTATGAACCGCCCCGAAGGGGCGCTGACCTGGATTCCCGCGGATATGAGTGATTCTAACGGACGACCATCATCAAGAGGTGCCTGATCTGTGAAACCGCTGGCTGAGATGTAGGTTAGCGCGAGAATCTTATGTACTTTTCCCAGTAGGTGAAAAGCTCTGCTGTAGCCCTCAAATCTCCGGCACAGTATTTCGCGATGTCAACGAATCTTCCGGCCTTGAACAGGTCTTTGACCTCATACCCTGTTATGCCGTCCTCTTTCGGACTCTTTATTCCGAAAGTCCTGCACCACATATCGAGACTAAACTTTCTGCGTGACGCGCCGTAAAATGTGAGTTGGTCAAGCAGGTCCACATGGGCGTCGTTGTATCTGTTCGGCATCAGGTCCTTTGTGGGTTTCAACTTGTGCGCAGCGGAGCGGACCAAAATGAAAGGACAGTCGAACCCCCTGCCGTTGAATGTTATAAATTGATTGTAATCTCTTACGACATTCCAGAATTTTTCGATGACTTCCTTTTCGTTACCCGTCTCATACCGTATATTATCTTCTTCAAATGGAAGCATGGGCTGCCCCGTGGTCTGAAAAAATACGAAACCTCTTCCTTTATCCGGATCAAGCAGCCCTATTGTAACGATTTCGGCTGTCAGGGGATAGAATGAGAGACGGTCTTTTATTTCTTCCTTCTCATCTTCACTTTCCGCATAGCGCATAAAGTATTCCTGAGTCACTTCATCAAGAGACCCAAAATCTTTTCCGACTGTTTCTATATCAAATACGACCCTGGACATTTTATCGTCCTATTATATCTGTCCTTTCTCCCGAGTTTCCAGAGAAAAAGAGATCTTCACTTTGTTTTGGCTCAAGAAAGTTGTTCCTTTCCAGCTAAGGGAAGTGCTCATATCAAATGCATGATATAATTGTGTAGAAATTGATTCTAACCGAAGACCTGGAGGAATATGATGAAGAAATCATTAGGCCCGAAGACATTGCTTTATCCTACACCGGCATGGGTTGTGGGTACATATGACAAAGATGGTAAACCGAATGTCATGACTATTGCATGGGGAGGGATCTGTTGTTCCAAGCCTCCTTGCGTCGGAATTTCTATCAGGAAAGCGACCCACACCTATGGCAACATTATGGAGCGAAAGGCATTCACGGTAAACGTTCCTTCCGAAGCATATGCAAAGGAAGTAGATTATTTCGGGTCGGTTTCGGGCAGGGATGTGGACAAATTATCTGCCACAGGGCTCACTCCTGTAAAGAGTGACCTGGTTGATGCGCCATATTTGAACGAATTTCCTTTAGTCCTGGAGTGCAAAGTGATTCACACATTCGAAATAGGATTACATACCCAATTCATCGGGGAGATCCTTGATGTCAAAGCGGATGAATCCGTGCTCGGTGAAAGAGGGCTGCCTGATATCGAAAAAGTGAGACCTATTGTCTTCAGCCCCGAGAGGCGTGTATATCACCGCGTCGGAGAATATATCGGAGATGCTTTTTCCATAGGGAAAGTAATACGAGAAGGCTGAAACCAAACAAACTCCCTCCTCATGCCAATTATTTGCAGATTTCCCGCTGGAATCTCTATTGATTGGCTTCATAGGAAACGTTCTGGATGCTTTATTATTTTCGAAGAAGTCAGGGCTTACAGGATGAATCGCCTTCTGCAAACCTCAACCATAGTCTTCTGTATTTACCGTGTTCCCCGAATAGCGGTCCGTCATAAATAGTTTGTACCCCAACTTTTACAATGGTATTTCCTTTATTATCCGGCTTAAGGTAAATAATTCCTATTACCCAGTCACTCCGGCCTCCCAACGCATCCCTTAAATAGATATCAAAATGCCCTTCTTTGGTGTCAGCATTTAAACTACATTTAGTTATAAGATATTGTAAAGGGAATGACCCTTTGTATTTGTAGTAGATAAGAATAGCCCACGCGAATCGGCACATCGGCTGATCGGGTGGGCTATCAGAAATTCGGATTAATGAGTTTTTTCGGCTTTTACCATTTTGGGCAGTTCGATCATCTCGACTTTGCCCGTCGCAAGGCTGTACTCACCCCCCACGATTTTAAATTTGCCTTCCTTTGAAAGATGATTGATGATAGCACTCCTCTTCATAATGTCCTTGTAGACGTCTCTGACATTTTCCTTGATGGCGGTCTCGAGGATTTCATCCGGTGTGCCGCCTTTTTTCTTTGCGGCCCGGGCGGCGGGCATAATTTTCTTCTCGATCTCCCCGATGTTACCCTCGGGTTTGCCTTTCTCTTCGAGAGTCGCGGTAACCGCTCCGCACTTTGAATGCCCGACAATGAACAACAGAGGAGCATGAAGATGTTCTGCGCCGTATTCTATGCTTCCAAGCGCTATCGGATCAACAACGTTCCCCGCGACCCTGATTACGAAGATATCTCCGAGACCCTGATCGAAGAAGAGTTCCGGAGGAACCCTTGAGTCGGAGCAGGTGATCACTATTGCGAAGGGTCTCTGACCCTGCAGCAGTTCCTTCCTTTTCGTATCACCAATGTCCTTCTTCGCGAGATTACCCGATACATACCTCTTATTGCCGTCCATCAACTTTTGCAGGGCCTCATCGCCCGCGCCCGCCGCAAAGACAAGACCGGAAAAAACCAGCACAACAAGCAAAACCAGAAAGACTCTCAACTTCTTCATCAACCTTACCCTCCTTATATTGAGATTGAAGGCCCTCGAAGAGGGCACTATTTTATGAAATCTGACCGGGATTCATATGACCGATTATATGAAACCAGAGTTATTTTGTCCATTTTCAAAGGGCTGTTCACGCCCAATTGTTTGACGACTGCCATCTTCAGATTGTCGGCGGGAACTTTATGCTATCATACACTGCTTGCATACGATATCATAATATGCTATCATAACCTAATGAAAGGAAAACACCGGCGCACTCTTGAAGCGATCTTTGCAACGCCCACGCGATCCGGAATTGTTTTCTCTGACATAGAAGCCTTGGTGACCGCCATCGGCGGTGAAGTGCGCGAGGGAGAAGGTTCCCGCGTCGCTTTTGAACTGAAGGGGAGCCGGAGATATCTTCATCGTCCGCACCCGGGCAAAGAGGCGAAAAAATATCAAGTCGAAGAGCTGCGCGAGTGGCTCAGATATTTGGAGGTAATACCATGAAGAACGTAATGACATATAAGGGCTATATAGGCCGTATCGAATTTGACTCCCGAGACAATATTTTTACCGGAAAAGTCTTGGGAATTGAAGACAGTATCACTTTTCATGGGACGACAGTGAAGGAACTCAGGGCTGATTTTGAGGCCGCTATTAACCACTATATCTCTGACTGTGCAGCCATGGGGCGGAAGCCATTTAAACCGGCTTCCGGCAAGCTAATGCTACGTGTTTCTCCTGAAACCCACGCCAAGGCTCTTACTATGGCTAAAGCTTCAGGGAAAAGCCTGAACCAATGGGCAGCGGAGGTGCTTGACAAGGCTGCTCACATCCATTGACCTGCTCCTGAGTGGCAAGTTTATTTCGGAATTCGATGGCGGGAATGGTCTGGAAAATTCATTGTGTGTCTTCACCCCAAACGCAGCATGCCATTTTTCTCACTAACACCTACAAGGCCGCAGAACCATGAAAGGAGAAAAGTTGATAATTAACAGAGGAACTCTGCAATAAGCGCGAACATAAGAGATTAGTTATCACTTAGGAACATGGATTTGATATTTTAGTCTATCTTTTCTCTTACCACTCTCTCGAGAAAGTCCTCAAGGGCAGTGATACAGGTTCTATCTCGGTATATCCTATGCTTCCTTGATGCAATTTTTTCTGATATCTGTTTGCGCCATTCTGAATCTTGTCCCAAACGAACTGCCAATTCAATATATTCATCCAGTGAAGAAACTATAGTCTCCGTTATTCCCATCATTGTGAGAATTGCTGAACTGTGTCTTCCGCGCATTAGTTCGCCAAGCATAGTTAAAACTGGCAGATTACAGGCAATAGCTTCTAAGGTTGTATTGCAACCAGACCAACCTATGCTGTCAAGATAGATATCAGATATCGCATTTACTGAACGGTATTCCACAGAATTAAGACGTGGAAGAAATATAACATAATCAGCAGCCCTCAAAGAGAACCGATCAAATGCCTCATTCAAACGAACCCGAAGCTGCTCTGTAATATAATTGCCTGTTTGATAACAGATAAATAAAAATTGACAATCTCTGACTTCTTGAGCGATGCGGGGATAAATGTCATCATATTGAGGCAAATACTTAAATAATGATTGCGGACAAAGATAGAGAACAGATTTGGGATCCAAACTAAAACTATTACGGTTTGCTTTAACATTGGGGATATCCTGTTGTTCATAATAAACAGACAAATTTGACAAACGTACCAATTGTTCACAGTAATGACTGTTTGCATCAGATGGTTCCATTAAATCACTGCTAATATAATAATCAATCGTTGGAAGACCAGAAGTGTCAGGATGTCCCCAAGAGGTGCATTGAATGGGTGCAAGTTTTAGTGACGCAAGCCTTAAAGTAATTGGATCCATACCGATTTCTGGATAAATAAGCACGTGTAAATTGTCGTCCCTAATAATCTTGCAGAGATCTTCGAAACAATAAATATCTTCAACAAAGCGACTGAAATATTGTCGGGCAATCTTTGTTACATTATCTTTTTGGATTCCAGTATAATAACCATATAATTTGAACCTTTTTTTATTGATATTCTCGATCCAGCCTTTTATTGGAATGTTCCAGTTGGAATGTGAAATAAACCAACCTGATACAATACCGATATGTAAAGTATCATAAGATTTATCAAAAGGGATAGAGGGATTATCAGCAAATTGTGGATATTTGGAAGACATAATTTTACAGACTAAATTTCCATATACTCGTTGGAGTTCGCGGTCATTTAAGCCCTGATATGCTAAATAAAAAGGTTGATGAGAACCAACAGCCTCAGCTGCTGCTTCAATGTCTTCCTGACTTTCAAGATGAATTTTATCATTCAACTTTAAAAGACTTTCACGATAACATTTTCGAGAATCTAAAATACTTAATTGATTAGGATAAATAATGCGAAGATGAGTCATGCATCGCGCCCAATAAGCTTTTATGTAATTTGGATTACATTCAATGGATTTATCGTAAGCACCTATGGTCTTATCTTGTAACCCTGTTTCTTTAAAAGCATTTCCAAGACTATAATATACTTCAGCATTATAAGGATTATAGGATAAAGCTTTCTGATAATATGAGATGGCTTTATTAATCTGTCCTTTAGCGATCAAAATATTAGCCAGATTGTTGTAAGCTCCGTCAAATCTTGGATTGAGTACGATTGCTTTTTGATAATAATTTATAGCCCCATCAAGTTGTCCTCTTTCTTGTAATATATTTCCCAAGTTGTTGTAAGCATCAGCAGAGCTGGGACTCAACTCAATAGCTCTTTGAAAAGATTCCATCGCTTGATCAAGTTTTCCCTTCTTTTGGTAGGCACGACCTAAATTATAATAATTTCCAAAGTCTTTTGGTCCAATTTGAAGGGCTGTTCTAATGTATTCTATTGCGAGGTTATAATTTTTAAGCTGATAGTAAATTAATCCCATTAAACTGAAAATAACATAATTGCTCGGTTGTATTTTTAATATTTGTCTGCAAATATCTTCAGCTTGCTGCAAATTCCCTGATTGATAATTCTGAACTGCTAATTCGATCAATTCGTTAATGTTCATTATTTATCCAAGAAATAAATTGGGGCGTAGATTTATCGATTACCAGAAGTAATCTACATCAGTATAACAGATTTGCATTTTGAAGAGTTCAGGAAGGATGCTTGCCTCTCAGGACTCTCAGGAATGCTGTGCGACATTCGCCCCATATTACGCATAGCTTTTTTCTTTCCCACGAAGCCTATGGGGACGTTGTTACTTAAGTTGCAAAACTATTGACAAAGAAAACAATTGATCAAGAAAATAGTGCCATGCCGCGACAAGCCAGATTAGATATGCCGGGAGCATTGCACCATATTATGGTGCGGGGGATAAACAAGGAGGCTGTTTTCAGTGACGAGGAGGACAAAGAACAGCTACTTCAACGGCTTGGGATAAATCTTGTTGGCGGGCAAGGTTTCGTATATGCCTGGGTGGTCATGGACAATCATCTGCATCTTCTTATCAAAAGTGGAAAACGAGGCATATCCGATACAATGCGAAAACTTCTGACATGGTATGCCCAGTATTATAACCGTCTCCATAAGCGGAGCGGACATCTTTTCGAGAACCGCTACAAATCCATACTATGTGAGGAAGAGACATACCTTCTTGCTTTAATCCGCTATATTCACCTGAATCCGATGCGGGCCGGGATAGTCGGAACCTTGAAAGAATTAGACGAATATCCCTGGAGCGGTCACAGTGCGATAATTGGAAAGGTCAGGCGGTCATGGATGGACATCGATTATGTGCTTTCGCAGTTTGGTATGAAGAAGAGGACAGCCGAGAATGCATATAGTAAATTCGTAGAAGAAGGCATGACGACGGGGCGAATCTCTGAACTTACGGGAGGCGGACTTGTCAGGCGTGGCGGAGGCTGGTCAGGGGTAGTAGCCACGAGAAGAAAAGGGCGGAAAGAAGAATTCGACGAGCGGATACTCGGAGGGGTGAATTTTGTGCAAGAGGTACTGAAGGAAACGGAAGACAGACAGATAAGGCAGCTGAAGATACAGCGACGAGGAATAACGATAGAAACAATAATAGAGGAAGAGTGCTCAAAGACGGGAATCAGCGTCAAAGAGGTGAAGGCAGGCAGTCGCAGAGGACCAGTGAGCAGACTCCGGGCCAAAATAGCATACCGGAGCAGGGAGGAACTTGGATTATCGGCAGCGGAAATAGCTCGTCATATGGGCGTGGCAACAGCGAGCATTACGAGAGCTATCGATAGAGTTGATTAACAGTGGTAGATAATGCAATCTCAGTAACAACGTCCCCAATATCTGTTACGTCCCCAATATCTGTTACAATGGGGGATGGAAAAAATGGGAGCAGCCGCCCCCATCACTGCAACCCACTAAGGAAACAGCGATCACTCCCTTCCAGGGAGTGATCGCTGTTTCCTGGACATTAAGCTACTGCCCACAGAATTCTATTAATTTACTTCTGGGACCATATGTTTGTTACTGAAGAGCCTTTTTCTTTCTTTGCTTGTCTTTTTTCTTTCAGGCTATGCTGTGCTTTCTTCTTTGCATTTGGTTTTTGCTTGTTTTTTTCTTTGCTCATTAAATGCCTCCTTTATTAATAGTAATCATCACCATTATATCAGGTATTAGGGGTGTTTAGAAGGTATTCATAATTTACCCAAATCCCGATATAGAGAATTGTCATTGCGAGTGAAGCGAAGCAATCTCGCCGTCGAAGCTCAGATTGCTACGAACCCTTCGGGTTCTCGCAATGACAGACAGGTCAATGTTGTGCAAAGTCTATATCGGGATTTGGGATTTATTTCTGAGGGAGAGATAAAGAAAGAGTTTAATATTTGAGCTATCCTTGCCTTTGTCTGAAGTTGGATCGTCCATGAACTCGATATAAGTTTCGCTGCATCTGAACTCCTTATTGACCATATTATCCGAGTAAATATAAAATTAGGCTATCACTCTTATAAGAAGCCATAAGGTTGAGGGTTATGGATCGCTGCCGGGAGAGGTCGCGGCAATCATCGACTTATTCCGCCGTGAATCAGTCCGCGCAAGAGATTTGGTATTAAACGGAGATACTCATGGATGGTTCATCTTTTAAAAAACTTCTGATGCAGCTTGTCAGCGCACGGTCGGAAAACGAGGTCAACAAAATTATCGGTTCAGATCCTCTATTGGCGGGCGAAGAGAACTGGAAACCCTATGGCGGGTATGAGAGCAATTTCAACACCATAAACAACCAGGCGAAGAATTCGGTGGCGGCATTGGCCGAAAAGCCTATAAATTCCATCGATGCCTTGCTTTTGAAGGAATGCAAACTGAGGGGTATTGCTCCGGAAAGCAAGCAGGCTCCGAAATCTATGAAGGAAGCGATAGAGTTCTTCTATGGCATCAAGAGTGGAGATTTTTCGGACCTTGCCGATAAGGAGAGAAGAAGGCTTGCCGAGAATATCAGGATTATTGCAGAAGGTGATAAGAAGCGCCCGAACATCATCGTCGCAGACACCGGGGAAGGGCAGCATCCGGACGACTTCGAAAGTACATTCCTCTCTCTGCATAAAGGCAATAAAAATAAAATTCTCTTTGTGCAGGGGAAATATAATATGGGAGGAAGCGGCGTCCTGCCGAACTGCGGAGAATACAACTATCAGCTCATCCTCTCAAGGAAAACCCCCGCGCTTTTAGGAAAAGGTCAAAAGGACAGATGGGGCTTTACCCTTGTCAGATTGCACCTGGCAACAAGTTCTGAATACAAGAATTCCTGGTACGAATATTTTGTCGCAGAGGATGGAGAAATTGCATCATTTAACGGTGACCCATTATCCATTCTCCCCGATAATGAACCCCTTGATTCGGGGACGTACATAAAGCTTTATAATTATTATCTGCCGAATCCATCCCAGATTACCTTAGACCTGTGGCGCGACCTGAACAGGGTGCTGCACTATCCGGTCCTTCCCCTGACTTTATATGAAGCGAGGAAAATCAAAAGCCACAGTCGCTCCATAATTCTCGTTGGGAACAGGATGAGAATACTGAAGAATGACAATCAAAACGTTGAAGATAACTGTCCGCCGATAATCCCTATTATCGCCGAACTCGGGAAATTCGGCAAACGCACCATAGAAGTGACCGTCTTCAAAGAAGGGACTGTCAAAGATGAATTTGCCTCTCCGGGTGAGGTGATTTTTTTCACCATAAACGGCCAAACGCATGCGACAATCGGACGTTCTTTTCTCAAGACAAGAGCAAACCTTCATTACCTGGCCGATTATATGCTGGTTCACATCGATTGCACCGATGTCGATACGAACATAAGGGAAAAGATATTTATGCCTTCGCGCGACCGGATGAGGGATACCGAAATCTCGAAAGAGATCGAATTGATATTGGCCGAAGAACTGGGCAGGCACGAAGGACTGAAACAGTTAAATCAATACCGCAGGGAGCAGCAGATCACCAAGAATCCGAAAGACATAAAGTTCCTGGAAGGCGTCGTCTCCAAATTGATTAAGAAGAACCGGACCATTTTGCATTACTTAGGGGTCGGCGGCAATATCAGGGATAGAAATGAATTCGGCGTAAAGGAAGTGAAAGAATTCGAAGGGCAAACGGTTCCGACTTTCTTAAAGATCATAGGGCCTGAACGGAAGCAGATGCCGATTAATGCTTATTCGAGGATAGCATTTGAGACTGATGCATCAAATGACTACTTCAGCAGGGAAACCGAGAGAGGATCACTCATAGTCTATCCTGATGTGATGAAATCCTGCCATTTATGGAATGGGAGGATTACGGTGAAAATCATCCCGTCAAAAACCGCGCGGGTGGGCGCCGTCAGAAAGATGATCGTTCTATTGACAAGGCCCTGTGATGACCCTCTGTCGGTTGAATTCGAAGTCGAATATCTGCCGGAGGTCGAGCCTGAAATGCTGCCGCCGCATCCGATCAGACCGCCTAAAGTGAAAGACTACAAATTGCCGGAGCCGATACTGGTCTATAAGAATAGACGGGCAGGCTACAGGACATGGGACGAAATCAAGAAGGAGGACGGCACAAGCTGGGACGGTGGAGATGTCGCCAAAGTCGTCCCGAGCGGTAACGGGGCCGGAGTCGATGTCTATATAAATATGGACGCCGACGTTCTGCGAAATTTTCTGAGACAGCAAAAAGTGACCGACCAGAGGAGGGACTTTGTTAAACGCTCGTGGGAAACGGCTGTTTTTTTGAATTCGATGGTTATATATAACGACCTGGCGAAGACGGAAAGAGGGGAGATGGTCTCGGACATTATGAAGAGCGTTTCGAAAATTATTCTTGATTTGATGTGCAACGATACATTTCTGAAGGAACTCGAAAAGAGTGACTGACAGAGGGGCGTGACCGATTCCACCGCGCTACTCTCCTGAATTAATTGAGGCAAAACAGAATCCGGAAAGCACTGAGTCTCGCCTCCGCCAATCGCACCAACAGAGAAAGTTTTATCACGAGAATTTTTATTCTTTTGTCATAGGGTTAATCGCCATCCATTTTCGTATCTTACTTTCCTCCAAAAGCTCCCGATCTATTTGCTCCAACTTTGTAGCATATAGGACAACTTAGTAGCAAGCATACAATTTCGTAACATATTTTCAAAGGCGATTCTTTTAAATACAACATGTTACCTCTGGCACGCTTTTAGATATAGAGACGAAGGAGGATATCAATGGACACCTTAACGGATAAAGTCAAAGGTATCGAGAAGGAAGAGATACTCAATGCACTGAGAGAGTGCAACTGGGTTATGTCAAGGGCGGCAAAGAAACTCGGCATTACCGAAAGAATGATCGGCTACAAGATTAAAAAGTACGAGATAAAGAGGGAGGTGAAGTATATCGAAGATGAGCATAAAGAGAACATATGATGGTCGTTCGGGAAATACGGTTAAAGAATATATTCATAATTGAGTAAAAAGGAGGAAAAATGAAAAAAGGGATTTTTGCATTCGGTCTGTTGCTTGCAATGCTGTTCACATTTAGCGCGGCAGTTTGGGCGGAGGAAGAGAAGAAGCCGGCTGCCATGACTGTCGACGATATAAAGAAGATGCTCGGTCTGAGCATTTACCTTCAGGGAGGCTATACGTATAATTTTGAAAACCCTGATTCGCAGGAAAACGATTTCAGGGTCTTCGACCACAAAGCGAACAGCTTCACCCTTGACCTGGCGGAACTCGTATTCACCAGGGACGCTCCGGTCGGCGGCGTGGGTTACAGGCTAAAGCTGTCTGCCGGAGAGACTGCAAAGTTCATACACTCAGCCGGCCTCGGCAACTCCGACCAGCCGTTTGACCTCACAGAAGCCTACATCGATTACGTCGTGCCCGTGGGAAGCGGTCTCAAGCTCAGGTTCGGCAAGTTCGTGACCTATCTCGGGGCCGAGGTTATAGAGGCCAGGGACAACTTCAATTACTCACGCTCGTTCCTGTTTAATTACGCAATCCCCTTTACACACACAGGGTTGATGGCCGGCTATACATTCAGCGATAAGCTAAGCGCTGCGGCATATGTTGTAAACGGATGGGACAACAGCAGCGACGAAGGGAAGTCGAAGAGCCTTGGCGCAAGCGTGACAGTGACCCCGGTCGCTCCTGTGTCGCTCATATTCAATGTGATGAACGGCAGGGAGGCTGACGCTGTTGCAGGGACCGAGCCAAACCGCTTTGTCTTCGATTGGGTAGGCACCGTGAAAGCAACCGATAAGCTTACTTTTACGGTGAATACCGACTATGCCACGGAAGGCGACGCTCTTTCGGGCGGGAAGGATGCCAGGTGGTATGGTATTGCGGGCTATGCAAAGTATGATTTCACAAAGCTCTTCAGCCTGTCGGCGAGGGCCGAATATTTCAACGATCAGGACGGTGTGAGAACCGGCGTCGCACAGCATTTAAAGGAGATCACAATTACGCCTGAGATACGCTTAGCAGATAACCTGATTGTGAGGCCCGAATACCGTCACGACTGGTCCAATGCAAAGTCGTTCGATTCGAACAACAAAAAGAACCAGGACACCATCGCCCTTGCAGTGATGTATACCTGGTAACCACAAAGAAATATCAGAATAGGAGATAGGAGATTTGTATGAAACGATTAGTAAGCATATTAATAATAACAATCTGGATATTGAGTTTTACGGGTTTATTATTTGCAGAAGAGGCTGTGACTAACCCTCCGGCCCCTCCCTCAACTGGGCAGGTTGCACCTGCCCAGCCTTCTTCTTCGCCGGCGGCTCCTGCACCTGAGTTGAAACCGGATCCATCCGGTGCAAATACCGGCGGTGCAGCCGACACAGTTGGAGCGTCTGCAAATGCTCCGACAGCTGACGACCTCAAAAACCTTAGCCCGAAGGAACCGCTCGCGGCGAAAGTGGCAGATGTCGCAGGCCACAACAGGATTGCCCTAAATATAGTCTGGACTCTCGTGGCGGGCTTTCTTGTCATGTTCATGCAGGCCGGGTTCGCCATGGTAGAGACAGGTTTTACGCAGGCGAAGAACGCCGGACATACGATGGCGATGAACTTCATGGTCTATGGCCTCGGAATGCTCGGGTACTGGCTTTGCGGGTTTGCCCTCCAGATGGGCGGTGTCGGCGCCGCACCCTTGGGCGGAGGAATAGGATTGTTGGACAGTGAATTCGTCGTCCATCTATTCGGAAAGGACTTTGGCCTCTGGGGCACAAAGGGATTTTTCCTTTCCGGTGTGACGTATGATGCCGGGATTTTTGCCCTGTTCCTATTCCAGATGGTTTTCATGGATACAACTGCGACTATCCCCACCGGCTCAATGGCCGAAAGATGGAACTTCAAGTCATTTGTTATCTATGGCATTTTCGTGGGCGCCATTCTGTACCCTCTTTTCGCTAACTGGGTATGGGGCGGCGGCTGGCTGTCCCAGATGGGTAAGAATTTCGGTCTGGGACATGGTCACGTCGACTTCGCAGGTTCGTCCGTTGTTCATATGACCGGCGGCGTTGCAGCTCTTGCGGGTGCCATAGTATTGGGACCGAGACTTGGAAAGTTTAAAGATGGGAAGATTTTTGCGATACCGGGGCATCACATCCCCATGGCTGTGGTGGGCACATTTATCCTTGCATTCGGATGGTTTGGGTTCAACGCCGGGTCTTCCCTTGCCGGTACAGACTTGCGCATCGGCGTTATAGCCACCAACACCATGTTGGCATCGGCAGCAGGGGCCTTTTCATCAATGGAATACATGTGGATCCGTTATGGCAAACCTGATATCAGCATGATGTGCAACGGCATGCTCGCGGGGCTGGTTGCTATCACGGCGCCTTGTGCCTTCGTCACCGCTCCTTCAGCGGTACTGATCGGCTTCATTGCCGGCACTCCTGGTCTGTATCTCTGTATTTTTTGTGGAGCGGACACTCAAAGTCGATGATCCGGTGGGCGCATTCTCCGTCCACGGTGTGAACGGCGCATGGGGTGTCCTCTCCCTGGGACTTTTTGCAGACGGTACCTACGGCGACGGGTTCAACGGAGTTGCCGGAACGGTGAAGGGGCTCTTCTACGGAGACGCCTCCCAGTTTTTTGCACAGTGTATTGGGACACTGACCAACTTCGTTTACGTATTCGTCGTAGCATATGTTTTCTTCAAGGTTCTTGACAAGATCATGGGCCTCAGGGTATCTGAAGAGGTGGAACTCGAAGGTCTCGACATGAGCGAAGTGGCGGTTAGCGCATATCCAGAGTTTAACTTGACGAAGACTCACAGATAATTCGGAGGAACCATGAAAAAAATAGAAGCTATAATAAAGAATTCCAAACTGGATGACGTGAAAGACGCTCTCCATGCTATAGGCATACAAGGCATGACTGTTACAGAGGTCAAGGGCTTCGGCAGGCAAAAAGGTCATGTTGAAGTCTATCGGGGCACCGAGTATGAGGTAACTTTCCTGCCCAAGTTAAAGATCGAAGTGGTTATACCTGATTCCATGATAGACAAGGTGATTGCCACGATTATTGAAAAGGCGAAAACCGGTAGTATTGGTGACGGCAAAATCTTCATCTATTCCCTCGAAGACGTTATCAGGATAAGAACGGGTGACAGGGGAGAAGCCGCCATTTAGCACATTATATGACCCCGGGGGCTTTACACATATGTCAAAGCCCCTGGGTCACTGAGGTCAAATTCACCTGTTTGAACAAAATGAAAACATCTAAGCGGAGGAAACGTTATGACGCCAAGAGAAGTAATGGAATTTGCAAAGAAGAACAAGGAGGATGTCATTGAGATGTGGCTGAGCTACAAGAGATCGAAAGAGGTGGATGCATTGAGGTTAAGACCGCATCCGTACGAATTCTTCCTTTACTATGACATATAGGAACAGGATATGCCCGGGTCAAGAAATATGAATATGGAGGCAAACAAATCTGAATAGTCGGGCCGCTGTCTGAAATTGCCAATTCAGATAGCGGCTTCTCCATTCAGGTTAATGCCGGAAGGCGGTGATCTGATGCTTCACGGATATTCGGGAGATACGCGATGACACACCATGTGCCGTTTGTCATGGATACGGCATTCTGGATAGCAACGGCAATATTTGTTTCAGCTAATCTGCTAATTATTTCGGATAAGGTGCACAAGGCGGTCGTTGCTATCTGCGGCGGCGCTTTAATGCTCGTCCTGGGTATTCTTGAACAACATGAAGCTTTTCAGGTTGAGGAGTTCGGTATCAACTGGAATGTCATATTCCTTCTTATTTCGATGATGGTGATTGTAAACCTGATGAGACCTACGGGAATATTTGAATATATTGCGATCAAGAGTGCAAAGCTGGGCAAGGGGAAACCGTTCAGGATAATGGCCATTTTTGCCGTTGTAACAGCTGTTCTCAGCGCCGTTCTTGATAACGTTACAACCGTGCTTTTAATAACTCCGGTTACGATTCTTATAGCAGACGCCCTCGAAGTGGATGCGATACCGTATCTCATTTCCTGTGCCATCGCCTCCAATATAGGAGGCACCGCTACCCTCATAGGCGACCCGCCGAATATCATGATAGCCTCGAAAGCGGATCTTGGTTTTATGGATTTCATATATCACCTGAGCCCTGTCATCGTAATAATTATGCTTGCATACATTTTGCTGATCAAGCTCATCTGGGGCGGCAAGCTCAAGACGACGGAAGAACTTAGAAATAAAGTAATGGCGATGGATGAACGTAAGGCGATTAGAGATCCGTCTCTCACGAAAAAGTCTCTTTTTGTCTTCGCTGGCGTCTTAATGGGATTTATCTTCCACGATGCTCTTCACCTTATGCCCGCCACCGTCGCATTATTTGGAGCAGGGCTCTTGCTCTTGATGGCAAAACCACAAGAACCCCAGTCGGTCCTGGCGGATATCGAGTGGGCAACGATATTCTTTATCATGGGATTGTTCATAATCGTAGGCGGGGTGGTGAAGGTGGGATTGATAGGGTGGCTCTCGATTAAGGTACTTGATTTAACGCACAGTAATTTGCTTGCAACCTCCATGGCGGTAATGTGGTTTTCTGCCTTCGCATCGGCAATCATTGATAACATCCCTTATGTCGCAACGATGAATTCCCTCGTGATCGATATGGCGAAACAGCTCTGGCCCGGTCTCTCAGGTATTCATCTGTTGCAGCACCCTGCAATTATGCCGGTCTGGTGGTCCCTCGCATTGGGCGCCTGCCTCGGCGGAAACGGCACGGCCATTGGCGCATCAGCAAACGTCGTGGTTGTGGGAATCTCTGAAAAAATGGGCAAAAAAATATCATTCATGAAATTCACGGCTTACGGAATGCCGATTATGATAACGACGGTGTTCATTTCAACTATTTATGTGTGGCTCAGATACTATGTATTAGCACTCTGACACAAAGACGTCGCCCATCTGTAGTGTTCCACCATCCTATAGAAGGAGACAATTTTGTATGCAAGAATGCAGCGCTTTGTCCGGGCAGGTGTCAGTCGCACGTTCATAGAATGAGTCGCCGCGCCGCCTCAGGCGGAAGAGGGGGAGGGGAGATAGATCGCCTCTTTGACGGTCAAACACGCCTTACACTTCACACTTTACCGCTTACGATGCCTTCGGAAGCTCCTTGAACACCTTCCAGGTCTTCAGCAGATCTATCGCCTTTTGCAGTTGCAGATCTTCTTTTTCTTCGACCTCCACGGGTATCATCTCTTCAGGCTCGGAGGGTCTCTCTTCCATATTCATTTTTTCTTCCACGCCCCCGTTTTTGAGATGCCTTTCGAGGTCTCTTTCTCTGATCGCGGGACGGCTCTTTTCTCCATCCCTGAGTTCGGCTTTCACCATGATATCAGGGGTGATGCCGGTGGACTGAATGGATATCCCTTTTGGAGTGTAATATCTCGCCGTAGTCAGCCTTAATGCTGAACCGTCGCTGAGCGGCACGACCGATTGCACCGAGCCTTTCCCGAAGGTCTGCGTTCCGATGATGACAGCCCTGTTCCAGTCCTTCAACGCACCGGCGACGATCTCCGATGCACTTGCGCTTCCCTGATTCACGATAACCACCATCGGTATGGTCGAGTTCGACTTGTTCTTTTCGCTGCGGTACTCCACCTTTTCACCCTTTCTGTCCTTGATAAATACGACCAGCTTGCCCGGTGGAAGAAACTGGCTCGAAACGTCGACGGCGCTGTTGAGGAGTCCGCCCGGGTTATTTCTCAGGTCGAGTACGAGAGAAGTTATATTCTGCTTCATAAGAGTGCCCATAGCGTCAGACAGGTCTGAAGCCGTCTGTTCCTGAAACTGGGTCAGCTTTATATAGCCTATGCCGTCTTCCATGAGCTTGGATTTCACACTCTTTATCTTTATGATCTCTCTCATGATGGTAAAGTCCTTTGTCTCTTTCCACCCCTCTCTGGCTATCGTTATCTTTACCGACGTTGACGGCGCTCCCCGCATCTTGCTGACGGCGTCCTGAAGACTCATGTCTCTCGTAAATTCGCCGTCTATCTTCACTATCTTGTCACCCGCCTTAATACCTGCCTTGTAAGCAGGGGTATCTTCTATCGGCGCTATTACGGTCAGCATCGCGTCCTTCATTCCGATCTGTATCCCGATGCCGCCGAATTCGCCCTTGGTGTCCACCTGCATTTCCTTGTACTGCTCGGGTGTCATAAAAGCGGAGTGCGGGTCGAGGGAACTCAGCATCCCCTTGATTGCACCGTAAATGAGTTCTTTTGGTTTTACATCTTCCACATAGTTTTTCCTGACGATGGACAACGCCTCGGAAAAGACCTTCAGTTCCTCATAACCTTCGCTCTCCGCAGCCATGCTGCTGATTGTCCATCTGCCGACGAATATACCTGCAGAGGCAACTGTGAATATGAGAACTACTACCAACAGCAATTTCCGGCTCATCATGTTCTTGACCATCCCTTTATCCTCCAAAATAGTCTATTTTCTTTGAAGCCATTGCAGCGGATCGAGCGGCTTGCCTTTATAGCGCACTTCAAAATAGAGGCCGGGCGAATTCATGATACCTGAATTCCCGATACGCCCCACCGCCTGTCTCTCCTTTATTATATCTCCAACCTTCGTAAAAATCTCTGAAAGGCTTCCGTACAGGGTGTGGTACCCATCTCCGTGGTTCACAATGACGAGTTGACCGTAACCTTTGAACCACTCTGCAAATACTACTTTACCGCTGTGTACCGCCTTCGCAAGGGAATCAGTGCCGGACTGTATGAAAGTCCCGCTTCTGAATATGGGGGTATTGAACTGAGGGTCTTTTTGCGAGCCGTACCGCAGGGCCACTTTCCCATCTACAGGCCACGGCAGTCTGCCCTTGAGACTTGAAAAACTCTTACCGGGGAAGGTCTCTGCTTTTTCTCTCTCCGCCGCCCTCTCGGACTCTCTTATGATCTCAAGGAGTTTTTTTGACGCCTCTTCCATTTCCCTCAACATTCTTGTGCGGGAAGATTTTTCCCTCTTTACAGAGGCAAGGAGCATCTGTTTGCTGTTCCTCTTTTCTGCGAGTGATTCTTCCTTTTCTCTCACCTTCTCTTTATTCTTAATAAGTTCCTTCTGGAGAACGGTAAGCTGCTTTTCTTTTGCCGTGAGTCCTTCGAGAGTCCCTTTGAAGTTATCGAGCAACCTGTGTTCGTATACCGCGATATACTGGAGGTATTTCATATTCCTCATCAGCTGGGAGGCGTCATCGGCGCTAAGAAACAACATGACGACGTCAGGATTACCTCCATACTGATGGATCGCCCTGAGTTTCCTCTTTATCCACTCCCGGTGCTTTTCAATATTGCCTCTATTGAGAGAGATGTCGCTTTCAACCTGCGCTATACGATCTTCCGTGTTCGCAAGCCTGTTCTTGTATTTCCTGAGGTCCGATTCCGCTGTCTTCAACTGTTTATTGGTATCTTCAATATCCGTGAGGACAGAGGATTCACGCCTCTTCACCTCCTCAAGTTTCTGTCTGTGAGCGTTTATTTCTCTCTGCATCTTTTTATATTCCTCATGGGGCGTTGCGGCAAAGCAGCACATGGCAAACAGCAAAGTGCAAACAGCAGAAAGCAGGAAACCAACAGCAGCAAAATGGGGTACCTAACAGAGATTGCTTTCCTTGTGTTTTGCTCTATTCTTCCTGCGGTCTGCCGTGCGTCTTTTCCCTTGTGTTCCATGCTCTATGCGGGGTTCAGTATTTAATCCTCCCGATTGCTATTGCCGAACCTATTATCCCCAGGAGAAATCCTATCGGGGGCAGGATGAAAGACATGTCAACCGGAAAGATCAATATTTTAAAAAGGGGGAAGGTCAGTCTGAGCTGCAGGATGACCAGATAGTACAGGGAGAGAATTCCGACGAGACCAAGGAGGCCGCCGGACAAGCCGATAACCGCGCCCTCGATTATGAAAGGCGCTCTAATAAATCCCTTTGTCGCGCCCAGGAGTTTATAAGTCTCTATCTCCTTTCTTTTCCTGTAGAAAAGTATCTTCACGGTGCTGTAGCATACAAAGACCATTCCCGCAGACAGCATTATGACAAACGCGATGCCGACGCCCTGCATCCCCTTTTTCAGAGAATAAATGGAAGACAGGAATTTTTCGGCGTACTCGACTTCTGACACCCCGCTTATTGTCCGCAGTCTTGCAGTGAACTTTCGGACGGTGTCGGGACCCATAGCCGAATTCTTCAGTTTCACCTCGATTGCGTCCGGCAATGGATTTTCTCCGAGGCCGTCGAGCACGTAGGCAGTGTCTTTCATCGTCGCTTTAAGGTCCTTCAATGCCTCATCCTTCGGAATATATTTGACTTTCTCAACAATGTCCTCTTTGCCGACGGCATCCATTATGTTTTCCGTTTCCTGATGTGTCAGGTTGTCGCCGAGATAGACCATGATAGAAAATTTTTCAGGAAGTCTTCTGGTTGCAGCATCCATGTTGTATACGGCAAGAACAGTAACGGCGGTGATGACGAGGCCCGCTGTTATGGTCAGGACCGAGAGCAGGTTTATCCATCTTTCATGCCATATGCTGCGCGCAGCAAGTTTGAAGGAATAGGAGAGGGCCATTAACCGATCTCCTCGCCGGCAAAATTGCCGAAATCCAGCTTCAACACCCTCTTGGCCGTATTTCGAAAGAGTTCTCTGTTATGCGTAGCGATCAGAATTGTAGCTCCCCTTGCATTGATATCTTTGAACGTCCTTATTATACCGGCGGAGGTGTCAGGGTCCACATTGCCTGTTGGTTCATCCGCAAGGATGATAATGGGCTCTGATACTATTGCTCTTGCGATAGAGACCCTCTGCTGCTCTCCCCCTGATAAGGCATACGGGTAACAATCCGCCTTATGTCTCAGGTTCACTATTTTGAGAGCTTCAAACACCTTTGGTTTTAAAATTTTTTCGTCTGCGCCCCTTATCCGCAGCGCGAGAGCGACGTTTTCGAATACGTTTCTGTTATCAAGAAGCATGAACTCCTGGAAAACAACACCGATCGCCCTCCTCAGCGCGGGTATATGTGATTCCCTGATTTTGTCCACTTCCACGTCTGAAACGGTGATATTGCCTTCATCAGGTCTTTCAGCCATATATATGAGCTTCAGCAGAGTCGATTTGCCTGAACCGCTGGGGCCTGTAATGAACGCCATCTCCCCTTTTTCTACGAAGAATGTTACCTTCCTTAAGGCGGTGTGAGTGTCGTAATGCTTTGATACGTCCTTAAAATATATCATCTCCTGATTACGTTAATGCTTCTTTAACAGTCTTTACAATATTGCGGGCGGTCAGGCCGTACAGGTCCAGTAATTCTTCCGGCTTTCCCGAACAACCAAAATCATCTCTTATTCCGATCCTGATAACCCTCGTGGGATGGGCTTCGGAAAGAAATTCGCTCACCGCGCCCCCGACGCCGCCTATAATTGAATGCTCTTCGGCGGTCACAATAAGTCCGCAGGACAGTGAAGCCTTCAGGAGAGTCTCGCCATCGAGCGGCTTCACGGTGGACATGTTAATCACTCCGGCGTCTATGCCGTCGTTCTTCAGGTCCTCCGATGCCTCAAGTGCCGCAGCTACCGTGATCCCCGCAGCCACTATATTTGCGTCCTTCCCTATGTGAAACACAAAAGCCTTTCCTATCCTGAATTCATAGTCGTACGGCATCACAATGGGGACCTTCGACCTCCCCAGCCTTACATACACAGGGCCGTAATGTCCTGCTGCCGCACGGATGGCCTGTTTTGTCTCGTAAGCGTCCGAGGGCACTATTACCGTCATGTTAGGCAGGACCCGCATGAGTGCAATATCTTCTATCGCCTGATGGGACGCCCCGTCTTCACCGACGGTGATACCGCTGTGCGTCGCCACAAGTTTTACGTTAAGGTTCGAGTAACAGATGGTCTGTCTTATCTGTTCCCATGCCCTCCCTGTTTCGAAGACCGCAAATGTCGAGGCAAACGGCAGTTTCCCCGCGAGACAAAGACCGCCGGCAGTTCCTATCAGGTCCTGTTCCGAGATGCCAAGATTATAGAATCTTTCGGGAAATGCCTTCGCGAACTTCCCTGTCTTTGTGGAACCCGAGAGGTCCGCATCAAGAACAACCATGTCCGGCCTCTCCCTGCCCAGTTCAAGGAGCGTCTCCCCGTAAGCATCTCTGGTCGCCATCGGTTTTCTTACCGTTCGAGCTTCTTCCCGTCCAGTTTTTAGCATATTGTCCTCTGTGTGTTGCATATGATTATTCCCCGAGTTCCACTAAGGCCATTTCGAGCTCTTCATGAGAAGGCGCCATACCATGATATTCCACTTTCCCCTCAAAAAATGAGACACCTTTGCCCTTTATGGTCCTCGCAACTATCATAGTCGGCTTACCCTTCAGCTCTTCCGCGCGGTTCAGGGCGCCGGCAATAGCGCCCATGTCATGCCCGTCGATATCGAGAACATGCCATCCGAAAGCTTCCCATTTTTTTACTATGGGTTCGATATGCATAACATCGCAGCACTGACCGTCAATCTGGAGGCCGTTATTGTCGATAATCCCGCACAAGTTATCAAGTCTGTAATGCGAAGCGGTCATTGCAGCCTCCCACACCTGGCCTTCCTGAGTCTCACCGTCTCCAAGGAGGCAGTAAACCCGCGAGTCCGAGCCGTCCATCTTCAGTCCCATGGCGATACCGTTTGCGATAGAAAGCCCCTGACCCAGAGAGCCTGTTGATATCTCGACCCCCGGGAGCAGTTTCGAGCAGGGATGACCCTGCAGGGGACTTCCGAGTTTGCGCAGAGTCTTAAGCAGGGCCTTGTCAAAGTATCCTGAGAGGGCGAGCGCTGCGTAGAGAACAGGCGCGGCATGCCCCTTTGAAAGGATGAACCTGTCCCTTTCATTCCACTTCGGGTCCCCGGGGTTATGCCTCATTTTATAAAAATATAATGCGGTTACGATATCAGCAGCCGAAAGAGAGCCTCCTGTATGTCCGGAGCCCGCCGTTGCGAGCATCTTGAGTATTTCTATCCTGAGTATTCTTGCCTTATCTTTGAGAACGTCAATATCTCTTTCGTTCACCTGAGCGTTCATTTTTTTTTCCTCTTAAGTATAAAATTCAGCAGGACGTCATCGAGGCTCTTTGTCATTTGATTCCTGGTTTCCGTTTCCCCCCCCCTGACTGTCAGCAGTTTGTAGTGGTTTTTCTTGCGTTTCTACCGGTCCGACTTCTCCTCTCGCGGCCGTTTCCTCTCCTCCGCCGGCTTTTTCAGCTTCTCCTGACTCAATTATTTGTTCACCTTCTTCTACGGACGCGGTCGTATACTTGCCGGATAAGAGTTCCCTTATCATGAATTTATGTTGAGCCTTCATTATCTTCCTGACCTTCTCCTGAAAGTCGGGCGCTGTGACAATCTGCTCATAACTGGTTTTCTTTGATGCGAGGATTGCTCCCTTTGAATAGAGGAGGGTAACTATCACAGGGTTGCCCTGTCCGCTATCTTCCGTCTGAATATGGTATACCTTGTCCTTATATGATATGTTAGTATTGTAGCCAACAAGCATTATCTCTTCAGATTCTGAAACAAATTTTCATCTATTATATATAGCCGGAAGAAAAAAAAGGAAGGGGAAAAGGGGTTATGAGCGGCTTCGCGATCTGGATAACAGGCCTTCCCGGCAGCGGTAAGAGCACCTTTGCGGATGAATTGAAAAAGATTCATCCCGAGATTGTCGTACTAAGGATGGATGAATTGAGAAAGACCGTTACCCCTGATCCGACTTACTCTGGACCAGAGAGAGATATCGTGTACAGGGCGATGGTTTATACCGCCGGGAAGCTGGCGGAACTGGGACATAACGTGATCATTGACGCGACGGGAAATCTGAGGAGGTGGCGTGAACTTGCAAGGCAGCTTATCCCGAGATTTGCGGAGGTTTATCTTAAATGCCCGATAGAGTTGTGCATCCGCCGGGAACAACAAAGACTTGAAACCCGCGGGGCGCCGAAGGATATTTATAAGAAAGGGGCCTCAGGCTGGCCTGTCCCGGGTATGGCTGCGCCCTACGAGGAGCCTCTGAGCCCCGAAGTTGTGATTGATACCGAGAAGACATCTCTCAGAGACGGCGTAGCCGCAATAGAAGACGCAATGAGAAAGTTTTAGCCCCAGATTAATGCCAAGAATGCATTTGACCGGGAACCATGCAGGCACATGTACATCAAAACCTCTCCGATGCAGGATTTGGGTAATTATAACAGTCAATCGCGTGACATCAAAATGTGCGGGGATACAGGATGAATAACCGCCCACGAAGGAGCTGCCGGAGAGCTTTTGCTCCACATATGCCTGCATGAGAAAGACTGATGCATTTTTTGCGTTAAAAAGAGCTCGGGTCAGGGTTTGATGGTGTTGAAGCCGAGCCCCTTCAGGTCGAAAAGAACCCTTCCACTGTAGCCGTTGTCAGGATTTCTGATGAACTCGAACATCACCGCCCAGCACTGGCTTATATATTTTATATTGAAGCTAATATCCGAGAACTGTCTTTGCTTTTCGTCGTACCACACTCTGCCCTCAACGTATAACGGTTTATAGGGATGTACTTTGACGCTGCCGGTATAGGTCGTTATATTGTCTGTCTTGTTATACCTCTGGCCTGCGGTGAACAGTATTTCCGATATCTTCATGGTGATATCGGAATTTAAGCTCTCAAGCCTGCCCAGATGGAGGTCATAGTCGGCACTGAGGCGGAGCGTAACGGGTTTCTTCAGTCCCACTTCAAGTCTTAATGGAAGTAATTTGTTGTCTTCGAGATCCGTGTCATAGCCCTGTGAAAGTCTGACGAGCATCAACTCTCCATTCTTGTCAATAACCCTGTTAAGCAGGGAGAGCTGAAATGTCGATGTCTTTTTGAAGAGTTCTGTTGAATCGAGTACAGGCAGATCATTTTTGGAATTGTCTATGAGCGTATAACTTACAGAAGGCTCAATCACATGAGTGAAGGAAGAATATTTCCTCAAGAACCTTGTGTTGGCTATTATGCTGTAATCAACCGCTTCCCTGTGGGGATTTCCGTCGTCTCCGTTCCTTTGGAGGTTATAGGCCGTCTCACGCAAACCCAGTTCCTGCGAAACAACAACAGCGTCTCCGAAGGTGTGTAATAACCTGGGATAGACGTCAAGCCTCTGACCGTCCGGGCTCTCGTTCCTCCAGAAGTTGGAGAGAGATGCCGTTGTCGTAAACCAGAATTTGCCGATGTTTGTCGGGTATAAGACATAGCCGGCTTCCGGAAGTCTCTGGGCAACGGGTCTGATCTTCTCATTGAGGTCAACCCAGTATTGCGATAAAAGATAAGCGCGGGAATATGCGAAAGGCAATGATATTTCTCCTGTTGATTCGAGAAACCGGTTTGTCCGAATTTCGAGTTGCGGGCTGTATTCGCTGTAGAAGTTTGTTTGGTTTACGTAGTTTATATTCAGAAAGCCACCGAGACTATCTGCTGACCTCTGGTCGTGGGATGCGTTCAGTTCAAAAAACTCTTCATGGAGCTCGCTGTCGCTCTGATGATAGAGCGACCACTTGCCCTTTATACCCCCCTGCTCCAGATATCTGTATTCGAGTGTTTCTCCCAGGCCTCTTTTCGTGTATTCATCAATAGTAAAAGTTGCATCGCGGTTTTCAGACAGTACCAGGAAGAAAGGAACACTCAGATATGCCCCCCGTGTGTTACTGTAACCCGCCGCCGGTATTAATAAGCCTGTCTTGCTTTCTGTTTGAATCGGAGCCAGCAGATACGGGGTATAGAGCACAGGGATGTTCTTGATACGGAAGGTCGTATCTCTCGACTTCAGCCTGTCTTCAACGAGCGCATCCACATTCTTGCCCTTAAAACACCATGCGGGCACCGGCGCATCACATGTGGTGAATGTTGCGTCAGGGCTGAAGTAATAATCTTCTCCCCTCTTCTGGATAACGTTTCCGGAGATGTGATAATTATCTTTCTTCAGAAGTATCCTGGCGTCGTAAAGTATCCCTGTCTTCTTATCGAGGTTCAACTCGGCCTTGCTGGCCGCGATCGACGCTTCTTTGTCACTGTATCTCACATCGCCCGTCGCAACCGCGTCGGATGTCTGATCGTTATACGTTATTTCGTCTGCTTCGATATCCGCATCATCTCTGTGGATCTTCACGTTGCCTTTTGCAACGTAAGTTGATGTTTTTTCATCATAGGTGAGGCTTTCAGAGTTTATCGTTGTCTTTTCAGCAGCTAAACAGTGAGTGGCAAAAAATAAGAAATAGATACTAATTAAGGCAGAGAGAAAAGGGCGAAGAGCAAAGAGTTCTAACGACGACATTCCTCCAACTTTCAGCTTATAACTCATAACTTGTAACTGTCGTTATCATTCTCTTAACCTCGGGAGCACGCCTTTCTGTCCGAAGGCTTCTTTTGCTTCACCTATTGTATAGAAAGAGCCGGAAATAAGAATCAGAGACGGGTAATCACCGGTGAGTGGTGAGTTTTCGGCTGTCTGCATGGCTGTGTCAATAGCTGCTTTTACCGTAGGACGGATGCGCAGATTCGAAAAGCCCAGCGATCTTGCAATACCTTCAAGTTTTTCAGGAGTTGCGGATCTGGAATATGCGGGAGCCGTCAGTATAATCTCGGATGCGACCGGCAGCAGCGGCTCCATTATGCCCTTTATGTCTTTGTCGTCCATAATGCCGAGTATGATTATAATCTTTTTATATTTTTTGAGAAAATCTTTTTTCAGTGTCCGGGCAAGAACGACTGCAGCGCCCGGGTTATGTGCACCATCTATTACCACCGGCGGGGTGTCATGAATAAACTCAAGTCGTCCCGGCCACCTGACGTTTCTGAGACCTTCCCTGATGCTGTCATGAGCGATGAGTGACGTGTGATGTGCATGCGCAGTCCCGTGAGTCTTCGGGGTCAACCCACGGTCATTTATCAATTCCAGCGCCTTTATGGCTACAGAGGCGTTCTGCATTTGGTGCTCACCGGGCAGCGGCAAGACGAGATCCTGAATCTCAAGCCGGCTGTCGCAATAGTAGTCAAAGCATATTCCGGAGACATCGCTTTTCCTCAGTGCCGAAGCAAAATCTCTGCCGTAAAGGAATAATCGGGCCCCCTGTTCTGTCGCTCTATTTTCGAGGACATCAAGCACTTCGGGTTCCTGGCCCGAAACTGCAACGGGTATTTTTTTCCTTATAATGCCCGCTTTCTCACGGGCAATATCTTTAAGTGAAGGGCCGAGAAATTCCTTGTGATCGTAACTTATCCCTGTGATAACGGATACCTCCGGCATGACTATGTTTGTTGCATCAAGCCTCCCTCCCATGCCCACCTCTATTACAGCCATGTCTGTCCTGTTTCTTTTGAAATAAAGCATTGCCATAGCGGTGACAACCTCGAAGAACGTGGGCGAAAAATCTTCAAGACCGGAAGCGATGTCCCTGACTTCCCCGGCGAGGGCGATCACGTCGGTCTCGCTTATCTCCTGCCCGTCGATCCTTATTCTTTCTGTGAAGCTGACCAGGTGGGGGGAAGTGAAAAGTCCTGTCCGGAAACCTGCCGCCTGCAGACAGGAGGCGATAATCGCCGATGTCGAACCTTTTCCGTTTGTACCCGCTACATGGACGGAACGGAAAGCGGCATGAGGATCATGGAGCGCGGACATGAGCCTGGTAATATTTCCGAGGCC
This sequence comes from Thermodesulfovibrionales bacterium, assembly GCA_963727725.1. Classification (GTDB taxonomy): domain Bacteria; phylum Nitrospirota; class Thermodesulfovibrionia; order Thermodesulfovibrionales; family SM23-35; genus CAVSHJ01. Next base: position 58,038 of record CAVSHJ010000023.1, on the reverse strand, counting down.
GAATTTAATGCCGTATTTCTGAAGATTGTAGAGATAGCGAATCGTCTCATCGTAGCTCATAGGAGGAGATCGAAGAGTCTTGAGAGTGTCTCCTTAAGGTTCTTTCTGTCGACAACCATATCGATAAGACCATGCGCAAGCAGGAAATCTGCTCTCTGGAAGTCATCGGGAAGAGGCTGCTTTATCGTCTGCTCTATCACCCTCGGCCCGGCAAAACCGATCAGGCTTTTCGGCTCTGCGATAATGATATCGCCCAACGTCGCAAAACTCGCAGTAACGCCGCCAAAGGTCGGATCGCAGAGGATTGATACATAGAGAATACCGTTGTCCCTGAGCCTGGCTATGGCCGCCGAGACCTTCGCCATCTGCATGAGGGAGAAGATGCCTTCCTGCATTCTGGCGCCGCCGGATGACGATATAGCGATAAGCGGCTGTTTTTTTTCTATCGCCCTTTCCGCGGCCCTTGACACCTTTTCGCCCACGACTGAACCCATACTTCCGCCCATGAAGGAGAAGTCCATGATGACAAGACTCACGCGATATCCCTTGATAAGTGCCTCTCCCGAGATGACCGCCTCTTTCAGTCCGCTCTTCTTCTGATTTTCCTTCAGTCTCTCTTTGTAGGATATGGTATCTTTGAAATTAAGAGGGTCTACCGATGCAAGGTTTTCGTCCGTCTCCGTAAAGCTTCCTTCATCGACAAGGAGTTTCAGACGCTCGCGTGCGCTTATCCTGAAATGGTAATTGCATTTGGGACATATTTTGAGATTTTTTTCGACCTCTTTTCTGTAAACGATCTCCTTGCAGCCCTCGCACTTAATCCACAGACCCTCCGGTATCTTTCCCTTCTTCTCCGCCCTTGTCTCCTTTGTTTTCTTAAACCAGGCCATATGCTTTCTTCCCTATTTTATGGCCTCTCTCAGGCCGGCAAGATAGTCCTTCAACTCATCGGGGGCCTCGTGAAGCCTTTTTACGATGGCGCTGCCCACGATAACTCCGTCAGCGACTCTTGAAACCGCCGATGCTTCGTCAGGTGTGGATACCCCGAAACCGACGGCTATCGGCTTGTCCGTGAATTCCCTGATGGATGATATCAGTGTTTCCATCGAACCATCCAGTGAGAGGTTCGCTCCGGTGATGCCCGTCATCGAGACATAGTATATAAAACCGCCCGATGCCTTTGTGACTTTTCTTATCCTTTCCTCCGTGGAAGTCGGAGCAAGAAGGAATATCGTATCGAGCGATGCCTTTCTCGACAGTCTTATGAAATCTTCTGCTTCGTCCGGCGGCAGGTCGGGGATGATCACGCCGTCAACTCCTGCTACCCTGGCATTCCCTATAAAATCCTCTATCCCGTATTTAAAGACGGGATTGAAATAGGTCATAAGGACCAGCGGGACCTGCGTTGATTGCCTCAGATCTCTCACAAGTGAAATGACTTTTCTTAATGTCACGTGATTACTTAAGGCCCTCTCGGAGGCGCGCTGAATTGTGGGGCCGTCCGCGAGAGGGTCGGAAAAGGGCACTCCGAGTTCGATAATATCTGCTCCGCATTCCTCGAGAATGTGAACCACCTCAGCCGTCTTATCCAGAGAAGGGTCACCTGCCATCACATAAGGGATAAACGCCTTGGCCCCCCTTTTCATCAGCCGTCTAAATGTCTCCGAGATCCGGGTCATAGCAGCTCAATCCCTTTAATTGCGGCAACCTGCTGGACGTCTTTGTCTCCCCTCCCCGAGAGGTTTACAACTATAATTTCTTCTCCGGTGAGCTTAGGTGCGAGCTTTACTGCCTCCGCAATTGCGTGGGCAGATTCAAGAGCGGGGATGATCCCTTCAGACTTTGACAGAAGCTCAAAGGCAACGAGCGCCTCGTCGTCGGTTGCATAAGTATACCGGACACGTCCGGCGTCTTTCAGGAAAGGATGTTCGGGTCCTATGGACGCATAATCAAGACCGGCGGAGACGGAATGGGTCCCCAGCACATTGCCGTCATCGTCCTGCAGCAGATAACTCTTGCAACCCTGAAATACGCCCAGGGAGCCGCCTGCAAACCGTGCAGCGTGTTCCCCTGTTTCTATCCCTTTACCGCCCGCTTCAACACCGATCATCTTCACATCATCATCTTTGAGGAATTCATAAAAAAGGCCCATGGAATTGCTACCGCCGCCCACACATGCAATCAGATAGCCCGGTAGCTTTCCTTCGGCATCGACTATCTGTTTCTTTGTCTCCTTGCCGATAACGGATTGAAAATCCCTCACCATGAGAGGGAACGGATGGGGGCCGAAAACTGTCCCCAGTACGTAATGCGTTGTGCGGACATTGGTCGTCCAGTCCCGAAGCGCCTCGTTTATCGCGTCCTTCAATGTCTGAGAGCCGGTCGGCACCTCTGTGACTTTTGCGCCGAGCAGTCTCATCCTGAAGACATTCAGAGCCTGTCTTCTCATATCTTCTGTGCCCATATATATTTCACAATCAAGTCCCATAAGTGCCGCTCCGGTTGCAGTTGCTACGCCGTGTTGTCCGGCGCCGGTCTCCGCTATCACCCGCTTCTTTCCCATCTTCTTTGCAAGCAGTACCTGGCCGACCGCATTGTTTATCTTATGGGCACCCGTATGGGCGAGATCTTCCCGTTTCAGATATATTTTTGCTCCTCCAAGCTGCCGGGTAAGCCGTCCGGCGAAATAGAGCGCTGTCGGTCTTCCTATATACGTCTTCCGGAGGAGGGCAAGTTCTTCCCTGAATGCCTTGTCTTTCCTGGAACGGAAAAAAGCCTCTTCAAGCTCCTTGAGTGCAGGCATGAGGGTCTCCGGGACAAAGCGGCCTCCGTAGATGCCAAAATATCCCTTTCTGTCGGGCAATTGTCGGATGGCAACCTCCGTTATGGATAAATGGGAATCATTATTGAATGCTTATTATAGCCCATATTAGCAAAAATATTACACAAGGTCTTCAAGCCGGCCGGGATGACAGTTTGACATATCGGAGACCATATTTTTATACTTTATTTTGTGGTGAAGATTGCTGTGGTGGACGGACAGGGCGGCGGCATAGGAAGCCTGATTGTGAAGAGACTCAGGGATGAATTCGGAGACGGGATCGAAATCCTCGCACTCGGCACGAACGCGGCTGCGACATCGGCCATGATGAAGTCAAGGGCTAACAAGGGTGCAACCGGGGAAAGTGCGATTATCTGGAACGTGAACAGGGTTGGTTTGATCATAGGCCCTCTGAGCATCGTCCTCCCCAACGCAATGCTTGGTGAAGTCACCCCGAAGATCGCCGAGGCGATCGTGGCGTCCGACGTGAAGAGAATCCTCCTGCCCCTGAACCAGGAGGGCATAGATATGATAGGAGTAGCAAAGGAACCATTGCCTCATATGATAGAAAAAGTGATTGAGAAGGTCAGACAGGAGATAGGAAAGGAGAAGTTGCATGTGTGAAGCTAACGCATATGTTTATCAGAACGGAAAAGAAGAACTCTATCTTGAAAATGTCGATATAATGAAGCCCGAAGAGGGAAAGATTTTTCTTAAGAGCCTTTTTGGCGAACAGAAAGTGTTTGACGGGGAGATAAGAGAAATTTCCCTCCTGCACCATAAGATCGTCCTCGAAAAGAAATAGAAGATCCTCGCGGACCGGAAAACCCCGGGCTCTGCCTCAGAGACAGCAAGGGTGTAACTGTCAGGGGTTTTTGCTCAGAATAATCAGCATGATGTTGCAATCAAAGACCTTGCCGTTAATCCCCCGCAGGGCTTTCTCATACGCCTTCCGGATTTTCTTCATCTTCACTCCCATAAGGAACCCGAGGTCTACGCAGAGACGGTAGAGAGAACCCTCGTGCAGCGGTACGATTTTCATGCCATGAAATCTTGTCTTGTATTTTTCGTATATCTCGGAAAGTAATTTCTTGTCCGGCCTTTCCGCGTCTGCTGTATCCCGCAAAATGGGCATGATAGTCAGCGAGTCCGGCACAATAACCGACTCTTCCCTGCTGATAATCAATTTTTTTCCTATCTTCTTGAAAAAAGTCTTAAAAAACCTTGACTCAATCTCCTCTTTTGAGAGACTGCTCAGGATAATATTTGCAGCGGCCTCTTTTTTTGATGAAAAATATCTCGCTATTCTGCCGGTATTTTCATCGAATTTCTCGCTGACCTTGTCCCGCAAATCCTTCAGATATCTTCTGCTCGGCGCCTTTATCTTTTTTAAAGACCTCTTTCCATAAAGACCTATGAAGCTGTAAAAGAAATCTCCCCGAACAAGGTTTTTTACTATGGTCCGCCATGAATAGAACTTCGCCATCGCCTTGATGGTTTCGGTATGAAGCTCAAAGGCGGTCATAAGATTCGGCTCAAAAACGGCATGATGAGCATCGTACTTTTCCCAGTTCGTATGTATCAAACGGCCCTGTCTGAGGAGGTCATCAAATACCGGAGTTCCCGGCAGAGGCGTGAGCATCAGGAACTGTACGGAATTTATTCCGCGTCGTGTTGCAAACCTCTGCGTACTCCTGATGGTCTCGATGTCGTCCGTATCTCCTCCAAAAACAAACATCCCGTGTATACCTATGGAGGCGTCCTTAAAGATCTCGATGCACCGGACGATATCATCCACCCCCTGCCGTTTATTATAGAGGGAAAGGGTACGCGGGTTGATAGACTCGAAGCCGACAAAGACAGTAAAACATCCCGTCCTGGACATCAGGTCTACGAGTTCAGGGTCTCTGGCTGCATCGGTACGCACCTGGGCAGACCATTCGAGCTGAATGCCCTCGTCCAGTATCTTCCTGAGGAGCACCTTTGTTCTTTCCTTGTCTGCTGCAAAGTTATCGTCCACGAAAAAGATGTGGGCCTTTCTCGCGGCAACTGCCCTTATCTCCTGCATAACCCTTTCAATCGATTTAAAGCGGTATTTTCTCCCGAACATCTGGATGACCGAACAGAACTTGCACCCGAAAGGGCAGCCTCTGGACGTGGCGATAGGAATAACCGTTCTTTTCTGCCAGTTGTGAACCAGACTGAAATCGGGAACAGGTCCGGAATCAAGGTCCTGAACGAGCGGACGGTCGGGGTTATGCACAAAGGCATCGCCCTCTCTATAAGAAAGACCCTTTATGTCACGGAGAGATTTCCCCGATTCAAGATGCTCGATAAGCTCGGTCAGCGTATCTTCACCTTCGCCCCGTACCACGTAATCCGCATGTTTCAGGCTTTCTTCAGGAAGAAAAGTGGAATGAGGGCCCCCCATGATAACCGGAATGCCCAGGGAGCGGAACTTCTTCGCAAGCTTGAACGCCCTCGGCGCAGTCGAGGTGATCGAAGAAATCCCGATGACGTCGGCTTCTTTGAGCGCGTTCCAGTCGGGTTCAGAAATATCCTCGATAAAAGTCCTGGCATTATAACCCCTCTTTTGAAGTATGGTAGACAGCAGAATAGTGCCCAGCCTTGGCAGAGGGGTCCTGCTGTAAATATGTGCGCCGGGCGATTTTACCTCGATGAAATAAATATTCTTGATTTATATCTCCTTGTTCCCCTCAGATGAAAAAGGCAGCCTTGATATTGCCGTGCCATATCCAAGGTATAGCGCGTTATTTTAAAAAAGTTTTTTTTGCTGTTTTTCCCCTGAATTCCGTTATTATATTACTTTGCGGATAATAAGTAAATTTTTTTGTTTAGCTTCCGCAGCACAAAATGGGTAGATAAGTATGGAAAAGAGGACATTGGCGCTCTTCCTCGGGGTGAGAGAAGATTTCAGCGATATCAAAGGAAAAGTCTCTCTCATTAAACCCTATCTTGAACTTATGTGCCTTTCTACGAGCTGGACGCTGAAGATCGAAGAATTTGAAAGGCTATTGGGTTTCACGCCCGATTTTCTTTACAAGAGTGACGAGGAAATTTATGCGATGTCCTTGCTCTACAGAGTGGATGATGAGATAACCCGTGGGATTATAGCTCACCAGTTTGCTGCAATAGTCGGACTTGAAAAGAATATGACAGATCTCGACCTTATCGACAGGATATGCGTCGAAAGGGGTTTTGGAGAGGAACTTCTGTACGCACTTCAGAATGATATACTGCCGGGAATGATAGAGAGAGAATTCATTGCAGGAGAACATCTGGAAGCAAGGATCGTCAACTTGAAAAGGATAATGAAGGCGTGATTCAGAATCCGGCTGCGAAGAATATTCATTCGTGTGTGCGGTGCGGTACGTGCTGCATGAAGGGTGGTCCGACATTGCACCACGAAGACAAAAAGGTCCTTCTCTCCGGGTATGTGGGACATCAGCATCTGGTGACGATAAGGGAAGGTGAAACGGTTTTTAATCCGGTAAGCGGAAGGCCTGAGCCCGTATCCGGAGAGATGATAAAAGTCAGAGGGAAAGGGAAAGACTGGACCTGTTATTTCTATGACGGGAAAGAGACCTCCTGCCGGATTTATGGAGACCGTTTCCTGGAATGCCGCCTCCTGAAATGCTGGGATCCGTCGGGGTTGATATCCGTCATAGGCAGGAATAATATCGTCCGGGCTGACATTATCAACAGGGGAGATCCGATCATGGGCGTGATAGAGGCTCACGACCGGGAGTGTTCCTGCCGGGTGTTCGAGGATATGACTTCCGCCGTGCTTCGGGGAAGAAAAGAAGCGGAGTCGCGTGCAAAGCTGAGCGAGCTCATCCGCAAGGACATATCAATGCGTTCTTACTCGATATCCGAATTAGGTTTGAAACCCGAATTTGAGCTCTTTATCTTCGGCCGTCCTCTCTTCGAAATACTGAATAGTCGGGGATTATCGGTCCGTTTTCCCGATGAAGGAGTTACCGCCTGTCATCCGAAGAAACGTATGAAACAGGACAGATAACCTTTCGGATTTTCCTTTTTCCGAAGTTGCAATGAGCATATGTCGCTGATCATATGTCCTCGGGCAATTCCCTTTCAAGAGGACAAGAAAAAGAATCAGATTTTCAGAACCTTTTCAGGCTGATTATCAGATAAGCTATTACGAGATAAAGGGAGACACCCAGCAGGAGTGAAGGAATAAACCCGAGTCTGTTAGTTAATCCGATGATGGAAAATATATACACCAGCCAGGGCATAAGCATAATCACCAACCCCTCGGCATATGAAATCACCGCGCCCTTTCCCGATTCAGAATAGATAGTAAGGAAGGTTATGAGCGTTATGACCGGCAAATTTGCTATGGAAGCAGCAAGCAGCCCTTTCGCATGGCTGGCCAAATAGGTGACGATACTTATGATGGTCCCGCCGATTATGAAATAGAGCAGATATTTCATTTCCATAAAATATTCAGATGCCCTTTCTAATACCGGTGACAATTTTCATCATTATATCAGAATATCTGATATCATCCGTCAATTTTCAGTCGCACTCCGATGTTTCCACCCAATTTTTTATCTTACTTTTTCGCTCCGATTTAAATAAAATAGGACTTATAGAATATTGATAATTGATATAAAAAGCAGGATTTCAAGATGAACCAGAAGAAAAAACGTGTCGTTTGTGCGGGCACCTTCGATCATCTCCATCCCGGGCATATCGATTTTCTCAAACAGGCGAAGGCCCTGGGGGATGAACTTATTGTGATTGTTGCGAGAGACGAGAACGTTCAGAAGATAAAAGGGATTAAGCCGGAGAATGAGGATTACCGGAAAGCTAGCCTGGAAAAGAGCGGTATCCCTGACAGGGTGGTGCTCGGCAATCTCGGCGTGAATCCGCTTTCGATCCTGTCCGAGCTTTTGCCCGACGTAGTGGCTCTCGGGTACGACCAGCGTGTCTCGCAAAAGGACATTGAGTCGATATTGCCGGGCTGCGAGGTAGTCCGTATGAAACCGTTTCATCCGGATCTGTTTAAGTCATCCTTTTACAGATCGGGCGGGTGAGTCGGGCCGGTGGCAACTGTTCCGGCGGCAGATAAGGAGGAAAAATGGGAAAGGTGAAGAGCGCTTTCGAAATTGCCATGGAAAAAGCAGGAAGGATCGGCGTGCTGTCCGAAGAAGAAAAGCAAAGGATTAAAGATGAAGAAAAAGTGATTTCGATACTGAAGGAATTCTACCAGCGAAGGATTGATTCAAACGGATTATGGCAGGAGTTACAGGGGAGCAGATCATCTCTCCTGAGGATGGCCCAGTTAAATGTAATTAACAGCCTAGGGTTGGGGAATGCGACCGAAGAACTGGAAAACAGGGTGCATGGTATCCTGGCGATCGAAACACTGAAGAAGAAGCCTGACACCGCTGTGATCGAGTCGGCGCTGCGCGCAATCAGAGATTTGCAGAAGGATTATGAAGGGATGAAGGAGCGCGTGATGGAGGACTTAAAGAAGCAGATTGAAATGCATCCACAGCTGCGGATGCAGCCGGTGAGGACTCCCGACGGAAAGACCGTCAGACAAATTACCCTGTCGGTTGATGAGGCGGTAAAAGCACGGCTGGGAGAATACCTTTCAGAGCAGGAAAAACAATATAATGAGGAATTTTCCGGCATAATCAAAGAACTGCAAGATCACGTGAAATAGGATCTCGTGTCTCGGGCAAAGGCGAGGCTTCCGGCTAATCAGACAGGAAATGGCCTGACAGGTGATGCCGCGCTACCTCTTCTCGTACAAACCGATAATCCGGGCCTGCCCGATGATGTGCCCCTGCATCGCCTTTTCGGTGTCCTCTTTCGTCGAGTTCGGACTCAGATTAAGAACGGCATCAAGGGCATAGACCTTGAAGAAGTATCTGTGAGTTCCTGACGGTGGACAGGGCCCTCTGTATTCACGCAGTCTGAAGTCATTCACTCCCTGTACAGCCCCCGGGGGGACAGAATTCTCCTTAATCTCTCCCGTCCCGGGACTGATATTCCACAAGACCCAGTGTACCCACGTCCCCCTCGGTGCGTCAGGATCGTCGACTATTAAAGCCAGTGACTTCGCCTTCGCCGGAATATTTTCGATAAGGAGAGGGGGACTTACATCCTTTCCCGTGCAGGTATACTTAGCGGGTATATTGCCATTATTTTCAAAAACAGGACTCGATATCTTCAGTGCGCTCATCTTACTTATCTCCTTGCTTTTGACAGTAGACATAAAAAGCAACAAAATCATTATTGACAGGAAAAGAACAGATCCCTTTGTCATGCTTCCCCCGAATTGTTCCAAAGTGTCAGTTCCGGTTTTGAGGCATCGTGCGGAACTCCCCTGTCACTTCCACTTTCACAGGATAACCTTCAAGGGTATCAGGAATTTTCTCATCTATCTCCGGCGACCTCTCGACAACATACACTTTTATGCACGGTCTGTCATCACAGAGACCTTCTGCTGTGCCCACAACGCCGGGGACCGACATCAATTCTTTGGCATGTTCTTTCAGCACGTCTCCAATTGTCTTTTCCGGCACAGTAACCTCTCCTTTCTGTCCGGTAAACCTGCTTTCTGCACAGCAGAACAAACTGATACCGAATACAATCAAGCAAGTGGCGAGAGTCATTGTTTTGATCATCAATCCCAGTGTCTCAGTGGACAGGACCTTTTGCAATTTCCATAAAAAAATATTCGTTTTCGAGACAAATGTTACTTGCCGTCTATGGTCACGCCGAGACGTAACAATACCGAGCCAATAGGATTGGTGATCGTATATTTGCCGGAGCCGGAACCCGCAAACAATAGGCCGACGGGATTAGCATTGGCGTCATCAGTTACGACGAGGGAACCCGAATCGCCGGCCTTTAGAAACGGACGTGAAGAGCCGATAATGATTTGACCCGTAAAAATGGCATTTCCCGATGCGCCGCCATAAGATACGGTTACGTTGGCATTAATCCCGGTAACTGTTCCTTTTGTCAACGAGGTAGTGCGTCCGTATTTCTGAACCGGCTGGCCGACATATGCCGATGCCGTCGCTGAATTGGGTGATACCGTAACCGTTCGCCTGGTGTTGCATTGCCAAGATTTCCGAGGTTCGATATGGCAATTGCAGCATCCACTATATTGCACGCTGAAGGGTTTGTATTAGGAGTCGCATGACGTGTTGTTGAACATGATCGGCACGAAATCGTAAAGAGTGCCGATAACGTTCGCTGAATTATATTGACAACCGGTATCATAAAGACCCGGTTGCAGCACCTCGCTGCCGATCTGTGCCGTATTTTCGAGGGCATATACATGGTTATTGCTCAGAGCATAAACATTGTTACCACTCTTGACTCTTGCACCTATGGTTCCGGCAGAACATTCACCGGCGTTACCCGTTGAGACACCTATCGGCACCGGCCGGGGCCACCACGCGGTAGGATCGATCCTGGTTCCCGTGCCTGGCGGGGAACCTTTTTTCATGGTCAGGATTTCGCCCGTGAATTCTACCACGACCGGTATGCCCTCCAGACTCTGCGGGATTGCTCCGGCCTTCAGCATTTTCTTGGTGAACACCAGAATGGCCGGAACGTTATCATCGGTAAGTCCGGTGGCCGTCCCGACCACATCGGATTTAGCCATCAGTTTTGCGGTATAGCGATTCTGTATTTTCATCACCTTTTGAATCTTCGGATTATTCTTGTCAAGGATGACTGTATCTTTCCCGACGTCCACCGTCTCTTGAGTGATCTTCGCCTCCGCCACTCCTGACTTAAGCAACCGGTTGTCTCCCGCCCAGTGGATAATTGATAGTGACAGCATGAACACGAAGACACCCAGAATGCATTTAGAAAAATTTCTCATAGATACCTCCCTTTGAAAAAGTTGAGTTTGCAAAGAATTTGCTTCTAATTTGTAATCCCTGTCCGGTTATCTAAAACGTATCAGAAAAAGATGGTCTTGTCAATTTAACCCCCAAAATGCATTTGACCAAAAGCATGCAGGCACATCTGCATCAAAACCTCTCCAATGCAGGATTTGCGTATTGATATATAGCCTTGCAAAAATAGGGCTACATGTCATTGCGATCCGCCCGAAGGCGGAGTGAGCAATCTCGTAGTTTTCATAGATAAAACTCAAGATTGCTTCGTCGCTCCACTCGCCTGGAGGACGCAATGACGCTTTTATTATGCAAGGCTATATAGAATGAGAAAGACTGAAATGCATTTACACAGACTTTAGTGGCTGCTTTTATTTGTGGGCCGTCTTGTCCAGGTAAGCTTTTGGATCTGCCCTCGGCCGGCCTTCCGAGCACATCACATTTTGGAACAGATTGATGATCGTGTTCGGAGGAATCCTGGACCAGTCCAGATAGGGCTGATCAAGATCCACTTTCGAGACTGAGCCGTCATTCTTGTATTTTATATGGTACCTCAGCGCGTAATGACCGGTCTTGCATCTTACCGTGAATCTGTCTCTTTCTGCTTCTTTCTTAGTCACCTTGTTTACCGTCTTGATCCAGAAAGTCACGTTTGAATCATTTGATTCCACTCTGTCGATATTAAGAAGATAATCGTCGTCTTTGGAAGAAGCAACATATATCCAGTCGGAAGGACAGCACAGTTCACATAACATATTCAGTTCTGATTTCTGGGATATCGGGGTCCATTCGATTCCGCCTTTACCGCGGGTCTCTATTGCTTTTCCGTCAGAGTCGTAATAAGTTACAGATATGGTCCTTGACCGGTCATTGGGACAATCTATTTCAATGAGATTGACGATCTCCGTCAGATCGGAATATTCTAGCTCCGAGTCTTTCTCTCAGGCGGAAAAGAGTATTCTCGTGATACGCTTCTTTCTGATAGACCTTCACAATTCCGTTGGAGTTTGTTACATTTCCTCTGTCGTAAAAGAAGGAGCTTCCATTCCGCGCTGTGTCATAGTATTGCCAATCAGCACTGTTTACCGCCGGGGCTTTAAAGCAAAAAACTGAGGGAAACTGACAATTGTTACTAATATTTCCTTTTTCATCCCCTTGAAATCACGGCTCCCCTCCGCCGTGGTTATTTACTTTTTAGCAAATTGCCCAAAAAGAAGTCAACCAAAAAAATTCAAGATGTCAATTAAGAATCAAAAGTGAACTGTTTTCATCAGATTTATGGACTGGAAGTGTACATCCTGCTATGATGTATTCAAATGAGCTTATTATTAAAATAACTTTCTTAGAACAGACCCATCGAAGTCTCTTATTCGTCATGCCCGAGGTCCGTAGTCGGGCATCCATGGCTTTTAAACTTTCCGCCTGAGGCGGACCGCCTGAGAACTGCGGGAATGACGGCCTTAACAACTGAATGCCTTTATTGTTTGTCATGCCGGACTCGTGATCCGGCATCCAGCGACTTAAAGCGACGTCACTGGATTCCGGCTCAACACACTGCCGGAATGACGGAATAAAGAATGTCTATTCCATCAGGACGTCAATGCATTCTTAATTTGTGAAGATTCATTTTCAAAAAGATTGCAAATGATAGAGAAATACACCTTGTCAAGGCAAAATAGAAATGTCCGGTTACGTTATCACTTGCGTATCTTCATGCGCATACGCCGGGCAGCAAAAGCAGAATATTCTGAGGGGGATTGAACCGGTATTCCGGATCTTGTGAGGTGTACCTGAAGGGATGTAGACGGTATCCCCGTCGGTGACATCAAATTCGTCACCTGCCAGGGACATCCGGCCATCGCCTTCGAGGATGTGATAGATTTCATCGCTCTTCAGGTGCCTGTGAAGGAGAGTTTCGCCACCTGTCGGAACAGTCGCCTCGGCAACACTCTGCCGCAGGGAAGGGTTTATGTTCGGATGCATCAACTCCCGGATGACCGAGCCGTCTTTTGTGATGTAGGGCTGAATGTTTTTATATTCTGTTTTTAGCTTCACAAGCCCGAATGTAACAATATTACCCGCATCTGGTAAAACCGCAGTTGTGGCAGACCGCGCAGCCTCCTTCGTGTTCTATCGCGCCGCCGCATTCAGGACATGCCCCCATAATCATTACCACATTGTGGCTGTCTCCATTGCCTTTGCTGCCTTTTGTGTTGAACTTTTCGAGAGCCCTGGCTATGGCATCCGAGCAGGAAAGGATCCTTCCTCCTTCATGCCATATAGGTGAGTGGCACGAAATGCCTTTCAGCTGCTTTATAACCTCTTCAGGTTCGATATTCGAGCGGAACGCGAGGGATACGAGTCTTCCGATCGCCTCGGACTGGCTTGCCGCACACCCGCCCGCCTTGCCCATGGAGGTGAAGAGTTCAAACAGATGCCCCTGTTCGTCCTCGTTAATAGTGACGTAGAGATTTCCGCAGCCCGTCTTCATAAACCTTGTCGAACCTCTTATGACATCCGGACGTTTTCTCGGCACGATCTTCTGCCAGGATTCCACCGCGGCTTTTTCATCTTTTTTCCCTTTTGTCAGGACCTGCTTTTCCCTTGAACCGTCTCTGTAAACGGTCACACCTTTGCACCCGAGTTTATATGCGAGGAGATAGACATCTTCCACATCCTTTGGAGTCGCCTTGTGCGGGAAATTCACGGTTTTTGAGACGGCGTTGTCAACGAATTTCTGGAACGCCGCCTGCATCATTATGTGTTCCATGGGCGTGATGTCATGGGCGGTGACAAAGACAGCCTTCACATCATCCGGTATATCGTCAAATTCCTGTATAGATCCCCTGTCCGCAATCCTTTCCATAAGCTCCCTGGACCAGAAACCCCGTTCTTTTGCAACCTTCTCAAAATAAGGGTTGATCTCGATCAGCTTTGTGCCCTCCATCACAGTCCTCACAAAGGAGACGGCAAAAATGGGTTCGATTCCTGATGAACAGCCGGCAATTATTGATAGAGTACCTGTAGGCGCTATCGTGGTGACCGTCGCATTTCTCAATTCTATCTTTCCGTCATAAATGCTACCCCTGTAATTTGGAAAGACACCGCGTTCTGCTGCGAGTGCGGCCGAGGCGTTCTTGCCTTCGTTCTGGATGAATTTCATCACATCTTCCGCAAGACCCGCCGCCTTGTCGGAATTATAAGGAATGCCGAGTTGAAGCAGCATGTCTGCCCATCCCATTACGCCGAGACCTATCTTTCTGTTCGACTTTGTCATTTCCTCTATTTTCTTGAGCGGATATTTATTGAGGTCGATGACGTTATCAAGGAAGTGTACTGCTTTCGATGTCGTATCCCTGAGTCTTTCCCAGTCGACTTCTCTCTGTGTCGGTTTTCACCATCCTCGCGAGATTGATCGAACCAAGGTTGCAGGATTCATAAGGCAGAAGCGGCTGTTCGCCGCAGGGGTTGGTTGATTCTATCTTCCCGGCCTTCGGGGTAGGGTTGGAGTCATTTACCCTGTCTATAAAAACGATGCCCGGTTCGCCGTTTTTCCATGCATGTTCTACGATCAGATGGAAGACATCTTTTGCTTTCAGGGTATTGGTCACCTTCAGTGTTCTCGGGTTGATCAGGTCATAAGACTTGTCTTCTTCAACAGCCTGCATGAATTCATCGGTAAGGGCGATAGATATGTTGAAGTTATTGAATCTTGAAGTGTCGTCCTTGCACGTAATGAAACTGAGTATGTCAGGGTGGTCGACCCTCAGAATGCCCATGTTGGCGCCTCTGCGTGTGCCGCCCTGTTTTACGGCCTCCGTCGCCGTATCAAAGACTGTCATGAAAGAGACGGGTCCGGATGATATGCCTTTTGTGGAACCGACGATATCTCCATTGGGTCTCAGCCTTGAGAAGCTAAAGCCCGTCCCGCCACCTGACTTATGAATGATTGCGGTGTTCTTTACGGCATCGAATATGGATTCCATTGAGTCTTCTACAGGAAGAACAAAACATGCACTCAACTGGCCAAGCCTCCTGCCGGCATTCATAAGGGTAGGGCTGTTCGGCAGGAATACGAGAGAAGTCAGCATCAGATAGAAATCTTCTTCCAGTTTCCCAACCACCTCAGGAGACTTCCCATATTGCAGATCAGCAGAAGCAATACTCGTGGCTACCCTCCTGAACAGGTCTTCAGGATTTTCGACGACTTTACCATCTTCATTCTTCTTAAGGTATCTCTTTTCGAGGACCTTCAGGGCATTTGATGACAGATTCAAATTCTTGAGTGCTTCCATAGTTCCCCCCTTATTACGCGTGGATATTTTTATTTTATCTCAAAATGATTCTTAGGTTCATTTGTCTCTGCAAAAGATGATATGCGCATTTGCCGTTTCATCTTTTCGAGTACGTCTTCCCCCTCAATGGGACACGATTTTGTACAAAGATCAGGACAATTGAGACATTCAAGCCAGTCTTCAAATCCCCTGCAAGGCTCCATAAATCCTTCTCCTTTCGTCTCCTTGCATTATCAACAAATTGTATCCAGAGGAAATTAAACCACAATATATTGTGCATGTCAAGAAAAAAATGAGAAAAATTTAATTGATTGATTTGAAAGACTTTTTCCTGTGAAATCCGTGTTGAGAACGTGTTAGCCGATTTTCGCTTCTTTTTCCCGACTGATCTGACTTCCGGATATTTTCAAGAAGACTATGGATTACTCATGACGGTTTATGGAAAAATATAAAATTCTCTATCTGCCGATGGGGGAACGTATGACAACGCAGTTCGAAATTCGCTCTGTCGCGGTTATCTTACCGACCTTTAATGAGAGAAACAACATCGAACAGATGGTCGGCGAAGTGGGCGCATTCGTTGCCGAAAATCCACACTACCATTTCCTCTTTGTGGACGACGCTTCAAATGACGGCACTGTCGAAGTGCTTGGAGCGGCCGTGCAGGCGCAAGAACAGAGTAACATTGCTTTTTTCCGGTGTGAACAAAACCGGGGCAAGGGCAATGCGGTGAAGTCCGGTTTCGAAAGGGTCGAAGCGGACGTGTTCTGTTTTATTGACTCTGATCTGGCCTATTCGCTCGACCATCTGAAGCTTCTCGAAGAGGGATTGCGACAAGCGATGTCGTGATCGGGTCACGCAGGTTGTCTGCGGGCAAGGTCGTCAGGCCCAGCCTTAGAAGACGCGTTCTCGGAGAGACTTTCAACAGACTTGCAAGAATCATACTGAATTTACCGTTCCGCGACACGCAGGCCGGTCTCAAGGGGTTCCGCTTCGAGGCGGCACAGCGCATTTTTGGAAAGAGCAGTATCCCCGGTTTCGGCTTTGATGCTGAACTTCTTTTTCTTGCAAGAAAATTCGGCTATAGTATTTCCGAGGTACCGGTCAATGTCAGTGACAGGCATTCGTACAAAAAGGGCAAACTGAAACTGATGAGAGATTCAGTGACTATGTTTTTCAACCTCCTGCTTATTCGCGGCAGGAATTTCGCCGGGAAATATTATGATTAAGAAGGTCTTGCTCAGTCTTGATGTGGAGGAATTTGATATACCCGAGGAATACGGACAAAAGGTCGACGATCTGACGAAGATCCGGGTGTCGGGTGAAGGGCTTGCTCTGATACTTGACCTCCTCGAAGAGTTAGACCTCACCGTCACCTGTTTTACCACCGTCTATTTTGCACGGAGTCAGCCTGATTTAATGGAGCGGATTATCGGAAGGCATGAGCTTGCTTCCCATGGGTTTATTCATTCAACCTTCGGACCGGGTGATTTACTGAGTTCACGTCTTGAGCTCGAAAGATTGAGCGGCAGGCATGTGCATGGTTTCCGCAGGCCCCGGCTCAAGGCAGTTGACAGCAGGGAGATCCTCGCAGCGGGCTACTCTTACAACTCTTCTGAAAACCCGATATGGCTTCCGGGCAGGTATATGCATTTTTTCAGGCCCCGCTTGCCGTACCTGTCAGGCGATCTGGTGAATCTCCCTGTCTCAACCAGCCCCGTAATCCGTTATCCCCTGTTCTGGCTGAGTTTCAAGCATAGCCCTTTAGGGCTGTTCAAGAAGATGTCCGGATGGGCTCTGGAAGCGGACGGCTATCTTAATATTTTTTTTCATCCCTGGGAATTCATCGACCTGAATGCATGGCATCTGCCGGCATCGGTAAAACGTCTGAGCGGGAAAAAGATGCTTTCAAAGCTGTCGGCATATCTGGTATGGCTTAAAGACCGGGCGGAGTTCACTACGTGTTCGGCGTTTGCAGAATCATTCAGAAAGGCGAACAGAAGTCGAAGTCTGGAATCTCTCTGATAACGGCTTCAAAGAATAATCTGCGATCTGTTTCAGGCAGCCTCCAGCGGATTGGGGGAGCGGCCAGTCTTCTGAGTTTCCCGGTTATTTTATGGGCAGACTCTACTTAATAATTTCAGCCGTGAAAGTATAGAGGTCTGCATCCTTCCATGAACCTTCAGGCAGACCTGCCTTCGTGCATAATTTTTCAAGGAAGGTTTCCCTGTTCCATCCGAATTCGGTCGCTACCTGCGGAAGGAAAATACCGCTCCTGCCATCTTTTTTTATGACGAGGCCGTGTTTGCCGACCTGGATATCTCTGACATCCTTAAGAGGCTTCAAGGGAGAAAGAACCGAGATCTCAACTTCTATGTCCTTCAGTTCGTCTTTTGTCATCGGAGGAAATCTCGGGTCAGCCGAACAGGCTGCAACCGCATTTTTTATGACCGACTGATAGAGCGGCATGACCGGCTGAATATTTCCGATACAGCCTCTCAAAGCGCCTTTTTCCGTTATCGTCACAAAGACGGCTCCATCCGATTTGAACTTGGGATTCTTTATATCCACTTCGGGCGCTTTCCCGGTTGTTACATAAGTCCGGATAGTCTTTTTCGCCAGTCCAAGCAATTCCTTTCTCTCTTCTTTCGTATATGGTGCTTTAAAAAGTCCGATCGAGGAATAACCGACAACCCTTGTCTTATCGCCGGTCACATCGCCTGAGTTTGCGTATTTGAAGAGGACACCCAGGTCTGCTCCGGCCCTGCGTGCCGCCTCCATTGTGATGATGACAGGGTAGGCGCCGCACATTTCCGACTCGCCCGTCTGCAGGAGATTGCCTGCATCGGCAACGGAAAGCCTTTCGACTGCGGATATGATCTTGCTGTCCATGCCTTTTGCACGGTCATAGTCGTGATAGTGCGAGAGGTCGGAGCTTGCTACCAGCAGGGTCTTTTCATCAAGGAGGTCTGCCAGCTTTTCTACAAGACGGTCGAATGTCTGCTGTGTCGGTGAGCCGACGACTATGGGTACTATCGTAAAATCTTTAAGCACTGTCTGTAGAAAAGGTAACTGTACCTCAAGGGAATGTTCCTTTTCAAACGCGTCAGGGTAAAATTTCAGATCGGCTTTTTCATCCAGCAGACTTTCTGCCGCCTTTTCATCTATCTTCACATCGCCGAGAGGGGTCTTAAATTTCCCTTTCGTGTAAACGGAGGCGCCTTTGAACCCCACATAATGGCTTGGTCCTATTAATATGACTCTCCTTATATCACGGCCTTCGATCTCTTTGTATCCGTAAGCTGCGACCTGTCCGGAATATCTGTAACCCGCATGGGGCGAGATGATTGCTATCAGCCTTCCACTAGCGGGGACTTTCTGAACTTTCGAGAGGAATGTTTCGACCGTTTCTTTGAGTTCTTTTTTGTCGGAAGGATAGAACGATCCCGCCGCCGATGGTTCTTTCCCTGAGACGTTACAGGCAAAAAGGACGAGGAGGGCTGATGCCAGAAGGGCCGAAACCTTCTTATTCATCATCGAGCCTCCGCCAGAACATAGCCTCTTTCAACCCGTCGGTATCCTCATTTTTTTTCTCAGCCTTCACTTTCTTGCCGAACAGACTGAGTATGCCGCCCAATAAAAGCAGCCGCAGAAATTCTCTTCGTTTCATATCAACTCCTATCGAGTTACTAAGGAATTCATGAGCAAGATCGCTTCACTCGTCATTCCCGCGAAGGCGGGAATCCATTTGAGGAATCAAATTCCCGTTTTCATGTGAAACACATGGATGCCCGACCAAGGACTTCGGGCATGACGAATAGTATTTTACATGTCTTCACTGATAATTCTGCCGCGTCAAATAAATTCTTGAGTAATGTACGCATTTATTTAACTCCAGACTCCCGGAATGCGAGTGCCGCAGAACCTGCACCTGCCGTTCGAAATATTGTTCTGTTTCACAAAATAGCCTATCCTCTCTATCAGCAGCTTTTTACAGTTGGGGCAGAAAGTGCTTTCACCTTCATGCCGTATGTTACCGATGTAAACAAATTTCAGTCCGGCGTCCATGGCCGCCTTTCTTGCGTCCGTTAGAGTGTCGGGAGGAGTTGGCGGGAGATTATTCAGTTTATAGTTCGGGAAAAACCTTGAGAAATGCAGGGGGACATCAGCGCCCAGGTTCTTCAGCATCCAGCGGGACATCTCTCCGATCGTCTTCATATTGTCATTCAGTGTCGGGATGACCAGATTTGTGACCTCAAGCCATATGCCCTCTTCCTTCAGGACGGCAAGGGAACGCAAAACCGGTTTAAGGCTTCCGCCGGATATCCTGTTATAGAAGTCCTCCGTAAACGCCTTGAGATCAATATCCGCAGCATTCAGGTATCGCGACAGCCTCCTGAGGGGTTTTTCATTAATATAACCGCAGGAATGCATTGTATTCCTGATACCGGATTTTTTTGCGATAACCGCTGTGTCATACATATATTCGTAAAAGACGGTAGGCTCTGTGTAGGTATAAGTTATTGATTTTGATCCGTAGCGCATCGCCGCTTTCACCACTTTATCGGGAGGAAGATCATAGGTATCCGTATCTTCCGGCTTTGCCTGGGATATCTGCCAGTTCTGACAGAACTTGCAGCTGAGCACGCAGCCGGCGGTAGCGATGGAGAAAGCGGTGGTTCCGGGAAGGAAGTGGAAGAAGGGTTTCTTTTCGATCGGATCAACATGGACTGCGCAGGGTTTGCCGTAAACAATGCTGTAAAGCTTGCCGTCTCTGTTCATCCTTGTTCTGCACCTGCTGTGCCGGCCGTTTTCGAGTACGCACCCGTTGGGACAAAGCTCGCACTGGACCGTCTTTGTCATAGATTTATTATAGAACTTTTCTCAAATTTGACGGCACTCAATATCGTTGCCGCTGAGAAGACCTTTACGAATGCGATCAGCAGCAGGGCGTCATATATTCCGAAGAGAGGGATGACAACCAGGGAGGGCACAAGAGCCCCGATGAATGAACCGATCAGGTCGAATGCATAAAGTTTACCGCCGCTCTCCGGCATATCCATTGAAGCGTTTGCCGCGGAGAACTGGCTTCCTGTTATTATTCCCGATATCAGGATCAGCGCGTAAAAGAGCAGTTCAGCCCTGAAGAAGACTGATGCGATGAACGCGAGAAGAATTGTCGCCAGCTCAAGAAAAAACAAGGTCGTCAGAGCTTTCCCGGCCTGCCTTATCAGGGTTGTTCCTGTCCAGAGTCCTATCATGAAGGTCGCGGAGAGTATCCCTATCATCTCATATACGTAGCCGTAGAGGGACTGATATACAAGAACCACCGAGAGAACAAATGACATTCCGGCGAATCCTGTGGTGAAGACCGAGAAGTATATCGCACGCTTCTTTTTCCCGTAACTTGCGAAGGAAATAACTGCAAGAAGGAGCGCTATCGCAAGAATAGCGTGCCATCTTCTGATTTCGAGCAGCGAATAGAGCGCTTTTCCGCCGTGCACCTCCGCCCAGAGCATGAGATTGTAAAGATATGCCGAGGGATGGAGGTCGGTATTCACGGTCTCTATTTCCCCGAGCCTCTGCTTTACGTAACCGGTATTGAGAGGGGAAAAGGCGTCATAAAATATATAAGGGTTAAAGTATTTCGTACTGATCTCCCTCCTGGAGAATCTCTTAACAAGGCTTTCGGGATTGGTGTCGATTGCGGAATCGGATGCAAAGAGCCCGCCGTATTCCTGCGCGGTCACCGCGATATGACTGAAGACAGATGAAAGGGAATCATAGATGGCGCCGGTTGCGGTCTGCATTCTTCTGCCGATATAGCCTGTTGATTGAGGTACTGTTACGCTCAGGATGCCGCCCTGTTTCAATACAACCTTGACCTCTCTGAAAAAGTCGGTGGTATAAAATCTGTTGACGCTTGCGGTTGAAGGCTGCGGCAGGTTTAGAACCACGAGATCATATTCCGGTCCCTTTATCGCCTTGATATATCTTCGTCCGTCATTGATGATTATTCTGACCCTCTTGTCTCTTACCGCATTGATATCATCCTGCGCTGCAGGAAGACCTAAGAAAACCTCGACTATCTTCGGGTCGAGTTCAACGAAGTCTATGCCCTTAACGGGATATTTCAGAAATTCCTTCAGGGTCCCCGGTGACGCTCCGATTATGAGTATCTTCGACGGGGAGGGATGCAGGGTCATCGGAAGGTGGGCGCTCATTTCTTCACTCTGTGAATCCGGATAACTGAAAAGCAGATGACCGTTCGCATATACGCTCGATTGGCCTCTGACCTTGATTACCGAGATCTCGCCGTACCTGGATTCCAGCGACTGTGAGACTTTCATGCCCGGCCAGGATAGGGAAGGCATAGTCTTATAAAACCCGAAATAGAAAAACAGAGGAAAGATGAGAAAGGGGATAATCATCTTCTTCCGCGAAATATATAGCGCTGTAATGATGTTCAGGAACGAGAGCAGCAGGCAGAGTTCGAAAGCGTTCACCCTGGATGAAATGACAAAGGTAAATAGCAGTCCGCCGGTAAAAGCGCCCAGTGCCTCAAGACCATAGACTCTGCCCGCGGCGTTCCTCATGTCGAAATATGAAACTGCCAGAGGAAACTGGATGCCGATAATAAAGCAGAGCGGCAGGAGAGAAATGGCTGTCGAAAGGACAACAGCTGAAAGAGACACTATTTCACCGGGCTCCAGTGCCAGAGCAGGTCTTATCAGTCTTATGGCGAGTGCGGTGGGCTGGCAGAGCAGGGCGACTGAAATAAATGAAAAAGCCAACGCGTGTCTGAGTGTGATCTTCCTTCCAATGTAACTTCCAAGCCCGACATAGATAAGCCAGAAGGACAGGGTTATCCCGATATCAAGTTCGTTGCCCGAAAAAGTCGAAAGGAGAAGACGCAGGACCGTTATCTGAAGGAGCATAGAGGTAATGCCCATGACAAGAAAGGGAATTGATGTATACGGATATTGCATGCCTGACCTTCATTATAATTGATCCGAAAAATGCATTTGACCCGGAGCATGCAGGCATATGTGTGTCAAAATCTATCCAACGCAGAATTTGCGTACTATAACAGTAAATCGGCTTGAATAAAATATACAGGGATGCCGGATGAATAACCGCCTACGAAGGAGCTGCCGGATAGCTTTTGCCCCACATATGTCTGCATGCGAAAGATTGAAACGCACTTTTTGGATTGATATAGTTGCATGGAGAGACAAGGGCCGATATGTCTGCGTCTCAACAATTCATATCGGCTCCCTGAAGTTTCTTATTCGGTCTTTAGGGGAATCTTTTTTGTCTGTCTTATGGCCTTGTCAAGGCAAGGGATTTTGTCTATGATTGAGTCTAAGAGTCAATTACAGGTGAAGCCTTGACACCGGCAAAAGAATGAACGATTCCTGTCTGCAAAAAAGGATGCGGCTTTCGTGTCAGACTTCGGCCCTTATGCTGGCGGTATGGTTCTCTTATTTTTTTGCCTCTCCTGTCTTTGCCGCCGATTGTGAGATACTCGGACAGCAGATGTTTGAAAGGGCGCAATCAGTGATTGTCACCGACTGGAACGCCGGGATTTCGTACAGAGGACTTGAGACAGAGGTATATCCCTGCGCCCGTCTGTTGATAAGGAATAACGCGCTGTCAGGTGTATATTCAACGGATATAGAGGTCACGGCAACTTTCAGTGATCAGAGTATGAAAAGCAAGAAGATTGAAGATGAAAAAAAGCGTATTGAACCCCGTGAGGAGTATTCCTGTTCCGTCTGTTTCGAGAGCGGCTCCGCTATTTCAAAACTGGAATGTCGTTTCAGATAACTTCCTTTTTTTGTTCATGAATTGTCAACGATGTCCCGCATGTCATAAAATCATTAGAACTTATCTCAAAATAGGTATTCTGCGAAGAATCCGTCACCCTCGCGAAGGCGGGGGTCCACTTTAAAGCCTTGGGAAAAATGGATTCCCGCCTTCGCGGGAATGACGACTAAGTGCGGACCTATGCGTAAAAGGAATTTTGAGATAAGTTATAGACGAAATGAGCGATGCTGAATATGGCGGCAAGATGAAAGTTATTAATATGAGAAATGTTTCCCTGATATATGGCAGCAGACATATCCTGCGCAATATCAACTGGGAAGTTAACGCCGGAGAACATTGGGCGGTAATAGGGTTAAACGGCTCCGGCAAGACGACGCTGCTGAATATGATTACCGGATACTTGTGGGCTTCAAGGGGTGAAATAAGCGTACTGGGCAAACAATTCGGCAGGTATGACATACGGGAATTACGCAAGAAAATCGGGTGGGTCAGCTCGTCTCTCCAGGAAAAATTCTATGCGAATGAGACGTCGGAGGAGATAGTGCTGAGCGGAAAATATGCGACGATCGGGTTATATGAAAAGCCGAAACCGAAAGATATCCGGCAGGCACGCCTTTTGTTGGAGCAATTTGAAAGCGGCCATATAGCCAGGCAGCAGTACTGGACATTATCTCAGGGTGAAAGGCAGAAAGTGCTGATTGCCCGGGGTTTGATCAGTGCACCGCGGTTGCTTATCATGGATGAGCCATGTGCAGGCCTGGATATTTTTGCGAGGGAACATCTGTTATCCCTTATTGAAAATATCGGGAGGCAGGCTGCATGCCCCGACTCTGCTCTACGTTACACATCGCATTGAGGAAATCTCGCAGGTTTTCACGCATAGTCTGCTGCTGAGGCGGGGCGAGGTCCATTCGAAGGGCAGAACCGGAGAGGTGCTCACGGGGAAGAATCTCTCGGATTTCTTCGGTGTGTCTGTCGATGTGAAATGGCGCAAGGGGCGTGCATGGCTCGAGATTTGATTCTTGTGAGAAGGTTGACACGAATGTCTTTAAATATGTTATTTTAGTAACACTTGGGGCTGTAGCTCAGTTGGGAGAGCGTCTGAATGGCATTCAGAAGGTCGTCGGTTCGATCCCGATCAGCTCCACCAAGTATTTTCAAGCCTTTGCTCTCCATTTATTTGTATGAAAGATACCGGGTCATAACAAATGGGCATAGATTTCAGAATCAGAGATTTTGCCCATCCGTTCTCGATCCTCAAATTAAAGAGAACCTTTGACAGGAACCAGTGGCTGAGTGAAGAAGCCCTTCTTCAGTACCAGTCGGAAAGACTGAGACAAACCGTTAGGCACGCCTATCACAATGTCCCTTATTATCAGAAGTTATTCAGGGAGAGGGGTATCTTGCCCGGTGATATCAGGACTGCGAAGGATTTAAAAAATATCCCCTGCCTCACAAAGGAACTTCTGGGACTTAATTTCGATTCGCTTGTCTCCCGTGATGCAGAAAAGTACGGGCCAGGTTTGCTTTCCACGAGCGGCACCAGCGGCGGACAATCCAGGTTCTACGTTGATAAACCATCGAATGTCCTTGAATTTGTGCATTATTGGCGTTCCTGGGGGTGGGCGGGGTATAAACTCGGAGATATATTTGCGGAATTATCTGCTGAATTCTTTACCTTCTTCAGGAAAGGTACGAGGACCCTGCACCATTTCAGTTACCTAACAAAAAAACTGACGGTGAACAGCCTGCTTATCTCTCCCAGATATTTAGAGGATTTTATCGGAATATTCAGGAAGTATAAACCTCTCTTCTTAAAAGGCATAGCGTCAAATCTCTATATGCTCGCTCTCGTATTCAGCGAGAGAAAGGATCACGGAGTATCGTTCAGGGCAATATTTTCCCAGGGTGAGAACCTGCTGCCATATCAAAGGGAGCTGATCGAAAAGGTCTTCTCCTGCAAGGTCTTTGACTCTTACGGCCACATGGAAAGAACCGTCGCGGTCTCTCAGTGTCCATATGGAACGTATCATATACATCTCGACTACGGCGTCGCCGAGCTTGAAGAACCGGAGATTCCGGTTGATAACAATGATAACGGAGATACTTGTATCAAAGAGATTGTCGGCACCTCTCTTTATAACCGGACTATGCCCCTCATACGTTACAGAACGAGAGACCTCGTAAAGGTCAGTCGCTCCCCGAAAGAGTGTGCCTGCAGGAGGGGATTCCCCTCCGTGATTTCCGTTCTCGGCCGTGACACGGATGTGGTGATTACACCGGACGGGAGGGCTGTCACCGCCCTGTACACGGTATTCGACCGCACGCCGGGGATTGTTATGGGGCAAATTATACAGGAGGAAATCGATCGGCTCCTGGTAAGAATAGTGCACGCGCGTGAAGATACGGACCATGCAGAAGAAATACTCGCAGGCAATATACGGGATTTTGTGGGAGCGGATATGAAAATAAGAATAGAGCCGACAACAGTTGAGGGAATAAGGAAAGACAGGCTTGGAAAATTCAAGGTTGTCGTATCGAATATCCCGAATGAAAAAATCCTGGGCTCTCCGCTGCCACCGGGATTATCTTGAAGAAGTTTATTCAATCCGCATGGGACGATTTTCTGGGGATCCTTTTTATTATCTATTTTGTCCGGCTGCCGCAAAAAGTGGAAAAGTTTATTTTCCCTGTGATGGACAAGATAGCTTTACAGGTAAAAAATATTTTTTTGTTTCTATCTCAGATTATGCAGGAAACCTATCTCATTTCAGGACAGCTCAATGGTGCGGGCGTAACAATATTATACGTCGGCAGGCGGAACAGGCTCCCTTATATACTGAAGCTGGCCGGTCTTGATAACAGCGAAGTGCGGAGGGGAGGAAGAGTATATTTTGGAAATATTCGAAAAAAGGCTGTGTATCCTGCGGAAAATGCCGATATCGCACTCATTGAAACCGGCAACTTTTTTTCGAATAAGGCGCAAAAAAAAGGGTTTCTTCTCATTCCGGAGTGGGTGAAGTTTTTCCTGCCGGTCCCTGATTCCGTCGAAAATTTTGACCGGGGCATCAAAAAGGGTTTAAAGAATGAGATAAGGAAGATCCGGAAATATTCATATTCATATGAAATAAACAGGGATCGTGACAAACTGACTTATTTTTACCACAGAATGCATGTTCCCTACATAAGCAACAGACATGCATACCTCCCGTATATACATGATTTTTCTTTATTTAAACGTATTCTTAAAAGAGGCGTGATCCTCTTCGTCAAGGGCAATGGTGAATATGTGGCGGGGAACGTCCTGCTCTTGAGGAACAGAACGGTATGGGCCAAATGGGCCGGGATAATAGATGGCAGCCCGGAACATCTCAGAAGAGGCGTGAGGGGCGCTTCAGATTACTTTATTATAAGGTGGGCCATCGAGAAGAAATTCGAAACGATAGACTTCGGTCTCGCCAGGGCATTTTTCAGTGACGGAGTCTTTTGCTACAAGAAGAAGTGGGGCATGGTGCTCAGCCATTACAGCCTGAACAGCATGTTTTTCGGCCTTAAAGTCTGTCGTGAGAGTGAAGGGGCTAAGAATTTTCTGGAAAAGAATCCTTTCGTTTTTTATCGGGACGGAAGAATCGAGGGTTTCGTGGCTGTGCCCAAAGAATATCAAAACAGGAAAAGCCTGCCGGACATACAAAGGCACTTTATGATGCCTGGTATCACGAAACTGAATTTACTCTGCCTCGGGGATGATTCCCGTGAATTCCGGAAAATTTGTGAGGAAGAACATGCGGGACTGAATTGTATTAATAAAGATTCCTTTTTCAGGTATGAATAATACTGTCTCGGATCGACTATCTGGTCTCAAGTTATTTCCGTTCTGTGCCGACAATAAGACCTATTTCTTCTCCGGCAGGAACGCTCTGTGGCATGCGATGAAGATCCTGGGATTATCTCCGGATAGTGAAGTTCTCATCCCTTCATACAACTGCGGAGCGGAAATTGACCCTGTTGTTCAATGGGGGGCAAAGGTCCGGCTTTACCGCGTCGGTCCGGAACTCAGAATAGACCTTGATGACCTCAGGGGAAAAGTGGATAAGAACACAAAAGTCCTGCTGGTAACCCACTATTTCGGTTTTCCCCAGGAGATCGGCGTTATCAGAAAAATGTGCGACGAGAATCATTTGTATCTTATCGAAGATTGCGCGCATGCCCTGTTAAGCACTTATAAGAGCAGGCCGCTTGGTTCTTTTGGAGATATCTCCGTCTTCAGCCTTAAGAAGTTCTTGCCGGTCCCGGATGGCGGGATGATGGTTATAAACAATGGCAATCTGAAGCAACCGGAAGGACTCGTATGCCCGCCTTTGACATACGAACTGAAAACCATTGCGAGACTTATGTTGCTGAAGATAACAGGAATAAACAGCAGAGTGCTGCTGCGGACGCATGAGTTTATTACCGGTCACTTTCAAAGAGCGAGGTTCAACACGGATTCATCACCCGGAGTGAAAAGCAGACTTCCCTCCAGGTTCTACGGTTACCGCATCGATATGGATAAGGTTGACTGGACGATATCTAAATTATCAACGGCGCAGCTCCGGAAATTTGCTTCAGACGAACGCATGGGATATGTAATCAGAGAAACGTCAGAATAATTTTCGTCTCCTTCTCGGGGAATTGAAGCGATCAGATACAGCAGCGCCTTTTTTCGATTCCCTTCCCGAAGGAGTCTGTCCGTCCTATTTTCCTGTTCTGGTAAAGGACAGGGACAGGACGCATGAATTATTATCGAAAAAGGGGATATTCTGTCTCAAGACCTGGCCGGTGTTTCTACCCGGATTTGCCGTGGGATGAATTTCCGGACGCCGTTTTTCTCAAGAAGAATATTATTTCTCTCCCCGTGCACCATTACCTGCCCGAAAGAGACCTGCTTCGCGCTGCAAGGCTTCTTCGAAAATAAGTTTACCCGTTTCGCGGTTCCCTCCGCCGACAAGTTAAAAACAGATCGTCTTACAGCCATTTAAGACATTTTACTCATAATAATGCGCTTCAATCTGCCAGGAAATTCATAAATCCCAAATCCCGATATAGAGAATTGTCATTGCGAGCGGAACGAAGCAATCTCGCCTTCGAAGCTCAGATTGCCACGAACCCTTCGGGTTCTCGCAATGACAGACAGGTTAATGTTGTGCAAAGTCTATATCGGGATTTGGGTGAATGCTACGCGCCAAGTCCGAATGCCGCCTTCATTTTTTGCCTTATTAAAATCAGAATCTTTGCGGCAAACGGGACCGGATCGTCAAAAAAAGGTGTGCAAAAAACTTTTCTTTTCAGATACGGTGTGAGGTAGTCACCATAAGTCCAGTTTTCCTTCATCCTCCACTTAATGAAGGCATGCAAGTCCCTTATCAGATCGATCCAGTAAATCTCCGTCTGATAATGCTCCAAAACATGTTTGGTCCCTTCAACGAGATCCAGATAGGCTATATAGGGAAAATTGATGCCTGCAGCGAGCAAGAGCCTCTCCTGCAATTCAGGTCTGACGTTAATTTCCATTAACTTATAAGTGTTATCTCTTTCGTCGAATTTGAATTCGACCGACGAAAATCCGTGATAAGAAAAACTCCTGAGCAGTTTGAGCGCCAGCTGTCTGATTTCCTGATTCATCGGTATGGTTCTGGATACCCTTGCCATGCCGAATCCGGGAGGGTACTGACGCACTTTCTGCATACATACTTCCGCTAATACCAGGCCGTTGCCATCTACATAGGAGAGATAATCATAAAGGTGGTCGTCGGCCCCCGGAATTATCTCCGAAACCATGACGGAGAGACTATTCTTCTGGACGAGTCTGAACTTTTCTATCAATTCATCGGGGTTTCTAACCACGAGTGATTTCTTCTGAAAAACAGGAAAGAATCTGTGAGTCTCATGCGGCTTCAATATGCAAGGGTAAGTCAGCTCATCTTTCTTTTCTATGAGGGATTCAGCAGTATGAGGGGAAAAAACTTTCGGTACGGGAACCCCTATCTTCTGAGCTTGATCATACAACGGTGATTTATTGATGATCTTGCCGATTATCTCCCATTCCTGGACAGCGGGGACGAAGCGAGAGGCCAACGCCTTTCTATTCCGGGCGATGAAGACAGCAGAAGGATCATTTGTTGGTATCAGCAACGCTCTATCCCAGTCTTTATTCAAATCAAACAGGAAGTCCAGCAGCTTTACGCCTTCTTCGTCAGGAGATATCCTTTTTGTTGTCGCTGCAACAAACCTTGAGAAATGAGCAAAGTCGTAGACTTCACCTGGAATTGCCATAACAGCAATATCCTTTGCAGCAAGTGCACGGATGACACCGAGTCCGATGTCGCGACATCCCAGCACTATAGCTCTTTTCATTGAAGGATATTCCGGCAGTGAGATTCCAAGGCTTCGGTCAAATTCCTCCCAGCATCCGGCACTTGTCGCATCTGGTTGAGTCTACTACGGTACAGCAGGGGATATTGCATCGGACCTCCTGTCCCATAAGTGCCAGAGAGATCCTGCCCAGACGCTGGTTGTCCCTTCCTTTGATGAGCACAACATCCCCTTCTCCGAGGTCGGCGGGAATGGCGCCAAGCGCCTTTTTCAGATTCCTGCCGGCTTTGGTCACTGCATCACGGCGCATTGCGCTGCCGTCAATGCCGGCGCCGTATCGTTCGCAACTTTGTCTGGAGCATATGAAGATGGCCTGCGTTGCGATCTGGCCTACACGAGCGCCGAGACGGCGGTAGATCGGTCCCTGGCTGCCGGGCGGTTCGGACACATCACCGAGGATTACGATTTTTCGCCGTGCGGGGATTTCAGCCAATGTGTCCAGAGCCACATCTATTGTTTCAAGGGTTGACTTGAATTCATCGCGCAGCAGAAATGCTCCGGTATCCAGCCTGACCGGTTCGAGGCGTTCGGGTGTCGGCGGAAGAGGTTCAAGCGACGCAAGGATTGTATCTATAGAAAAACGCTCTGCAAGTCCGACAGCAACTGCGGCAAGAATCGGATAGACAAACGCACGACCCATGAGCCGTGTATGAACCTCTCGTGTTGTGCCATTCACATGGAGCCGGAATCGGGTGCCATATGGCCAATCGAGGGTCACGTCAGTGGCGCGCACATTGTTACCGTCTGAAAAACCGAAGGTTATGACACGTGCGCGGGTCGCCTCTTTCATCCAGAGAACATTCGGGTCGTCACCGTTCAATACAGCCAGTCCCGACCGGCCTAGGGCACGGACCATTTCAGCTTTCTCCATGCGGGTGGCTGTCAAATCGCCTAATGAACGATAATGCTCGCTTGCAATTGATGTAACGACGGTGATGTCAGGACGGATTGTTTTTGCATAGGTTCTCATGTCTCCTTTACGTGCAATTCCGATCTCTATCACGGCATGATTATCCCACGGACGAACGCCAAGCAGATCCATGGCAATACAGGAGAATGCATTGCGTTCCGTTCCCGGGCGCACCGTAAGCCCCAGGGCTGCATCGACCGCGCGCGAAGTCGTTGTCTTCCCCAGCGAACCGACCACTGCAACGACACGCACTCTCCTGGCGGCCGTCATCCGATAAAGCTTTCCCGCATGCCTCAATAAGGGCCATGTCAGGAAAGGCATGCCTTGCGCGAGCCTCGAGTATAGTATCCGTGACTGAACGAGGTGCAGCGCTTTCCGAAAAGGAGCGGGCATTATCGCTCACCCTCTCGGTTGTCACCGACCTGCTCATGGGGACCGATGGGATTTGGATGGTTAATCAGCCGGTCTGCGAGAAAAATTCTCCACGCCAAATGGTCGCACTTTCTGAGACCATACTGCTTCAGGAGTCCCGGCACAGGGGAAAGGCTGTGTGTTAGCCAGGTCTTCACCGGCGTGGGAAACCCGAGCTTGTCTTTGCGCCAGAGAATTCTCTGCGGAAGCAGATCCCTCATGGCAAGTCGAAGGAGCCATTTGCTCCATCCCTTGTATAACTTGTAGATCGACGGAATACTGCTCACGTATTCGAACAGCCGGTGATCAAGAAAGGGCACACGGTTCTCGATCGAGAATGCTGCCCCGTTTCTGTCGTCATAATGGAGCAACTGCGGTAGATACCTCATACTTGTGTCGTTGATTAAGAAACGGTTCAGGGACTTCATCCAGTCCATCATCTTTGCGAGGTGCTCATCAATCGAAACAGGTTCGTTCAGGAGTCGCCTGACAGCAATGTAAGGACTCCTGTACCACTCTTTGGAAAGGAAGAGTTTAAGGCCGGACGGAGCCATTGCCAGGCAACTGCCGATCGAGCCTTTCAAAAAAGCCTGGGTTAAACCGTGTCTGTAGCCCATTCCGGACAGAGCAGCGAAGACGTCCCGGTACCTTCTGTTCCTTATCATGTCCGCGAGATAAAGGATTTCATA
Organism: Thermodesulfovibrionales bacterium; assembly: GCA_963727725.1. Classification (GTDB taxonomy): domain Bacteria; phylum Nitrospirota; class Thermodesulfovibrionia; order Thermodesulfovibrionales; family SM23-35; genus CAVSHJ01. The sequence continues at coordinate 26,758 of CAVSHJ010000023.1, read as the reverse complement.
ATGGAGGTATCCTCCAAGGAGTTCATCACCTCCCTGGCCGTTGAGCACGACTTTCACATGCCGCGACGCCAGACGCATGACGTCCCATCCCGCGTAGAAGGTAGTTGAGGGACAGGGCCCGTCCTGGTGATATAAGAATCTGTTTAATTCCTTCCATAAGCCTTCTGCGCTCGGCCGACTGAGATACGAATCCACATTCGTATGCCGGACTACCTGATCGGCATGTATCCTTTCATCCACCTTCGGATCATCATATGATGCCGTGAAAGTCTTCTGTTTTTCACCGATCTGGTCCTGACTAACACCTCCTTCTTTGAGGAGTCTGCTGATGATTACCACGATCGACGATGAATCGAGGCCCCCGGAGAGGCAGGTTCCAACCGGGACATCCGATATCAGCCGTATCTTCACCGAGTCGATAAGCAGATCCCGGATATCATCGGCGTACCGGAGTGCTTTTTGGTGGTTGTAATCTCCCGTCTCATCGAGATAATTCAGTTCATAGTATTTCTCTGCCCGCAGGGTTTCCCGCTTCAAATCAAGAATGAGATTGTGCGACGGCGGTAGCTGGCAAACGTCCCGGTACAGTGTCTCTCCCGAAGTGTCGAGTTCATGGAATATAACGAAGTCCGGGATGAGATGCCTGTTTATCTCAGAGCTAATGAATGGCAGCGTCAGGAGTGACTTGATTTCCGAGGCAAAAGCGAAATGTTTCCCGTCAAACCAGTAGTAAAAAGGTTTTATCCCGAATCTGTCCCTCGAACAGAAGAGCTTGCCGCTTCTGCCATCAAAGATACAGAACGCCCATTGGCCGTTGAACCTGTTGACGCATTGCTGTCCCCATTTATGATAGGCCGCGAGAATCACTTCGGTATCTGAATCCGAGACGAAGCTGTATCCCGACAGTTGCAGTTCCGCCCTCAGCTGCCTGTAATTGAAGATCTCGCCATTGTAAGTGATACACACATCTCCGTCCCGATATGACATAGGTTGATGACCTTTACAGGAAAGATCAATGACAGATAGCCTCCGGTGTGCAAGCAGGAGATCATAGCTTTTCAAATCCACATCCAAAATGTCCCTGTATTCGTCTCTGAGTTCTGCACAGGTATCGCGCCCCGACAGAGAAAGGGAGGCGTTGCCGGAAGAGTTTATGAGAGCATATCCCTCATCATCGGGACCTCGATGTCTGATGGAACCGAGGGCGTCCCTGATAATCACGTTTTCGGGCAGGGGAGAAGAAAAAATTCCAAAGATCCCGCACATTATGAATTCGATGTCCTCCGGTCTGTAAACTTCCTTTTACCAGTTCACTATAACAAAAAAGGTATATTCCTTTAAACGGTTTTGGCGGGACGGTCGTAAACCGCACGTAATCGGGTTTATGAGGTCCTTCGCGGAAAGATCAGGGAAGGGAGCGCATGAAATGATTATTTGGAGTCGGTGAAATCCGGGGCTCCACTCTTTTCTTCATATTTTCTTCATATTTTCTTCGTCATTTCTTCACATTGTTTCCGTATCATTAAGTCATAAGTTAGAACTTTTTTCATTTTGGCAGCCAGTTACTCCACCTTCTGGCTGCCTACCTCCACCCCCTAAAAGCGTTATCGACGAGATCTTTCTTTGCTTTGAATCATGTGCCGTTGAGCTTCGCACATTCCATAAGATCATGCCATGTTTATTCTCTCTGCATAATCTCCCTTTCTACTGCCCTAATACAGGTACCAGTGTACTGCGTCCAACGCTTCTTTCCACATGCTCACGTCTTTAGTCTGACCATTTCCGCACCGGGACATGCCGAAACTCTTTGTTTCTGTGACAGATCGACAGTCTAATTCCTCAGCATTATCTGATCTGCCGGAATGACGACAGATCGGATTCTTTTCAGAACTTTCATGTAATCATAAATTTATGCCCATAATTAGCAAGTTAGATGCCATAGAACTGCCGCCCGCCGCCCGTCAGGCAGGGAAGCTCTGATGACCTTCTTTGTTCAAACCCTGAATCCCGTATGACTTGAAATATTTGATAGATCTTCACTATTTCTTCATTGCTTCTTCATACTTTTCGATTATTCTTTCGGTCAAGAAAATATAGACAAGGCAGTGAGGCTGCCTGCTGCTGCAAAGGAGTAAAATTTGCAGTGTGAAGCGGGCAGATTGATTACGAGGAGGTAATCATGAGCGAAGCCATACTGGAGACGCCGTTACCGGAGGCATGTGCAAGTACTATTTTTGAAATCAGCGGCACAAAGTTTGAGGCCGGCATTGCTGCTGATCTGTGGCCAAAGATTTTACAGCATAAATGGCTTATGTCTGAAAAACTCGGACGCGATGTGGGATTGCGAACAGCGTGCATCGACTTTATAGAGAACATGGAGCAGGCCCTCAGGGAATATATGGATTACAAACGAAAGGATATCCTGGCCGAGATGGGTGCCCAGATCATCAGCAGAGAAGTCTGGGACACGATCTCGGATTCTCAGCCGCCGAAACAGCTGGTTCAGCGGAGAATTATCCTTCCTTTGACGGAACAGAGTCTTTCTACAAAACACGGAGTCATCCCACCGAACACCATCATCTTTTTCGGGCCTCCGGGTACCGGCAAGACGCATTTTGTCAGGGCGATAGCGGGAATCCTTTCATGGTGGTATATCGAGATTCTTCCGAGCATGCTTATGGTGGATGGCATCGAGAGGATCGGGGCCAATCTGCATAATGTGATGGAAAGGGCGCGGAGTCTGGAAGAGGCGGTCATCTTTATTGATGAGTTCGAGGAAATTGCGGCCAGCCGGGATGTCGCTAACCGGGTCGACAAGTCCATTACGAACGAATTCCTCAAACAGGTCCCCCTTCTCAAGAATAAAGGTAACAAAGTATTGCTTGTTTGTGCCACCAACTATATCCGGCAGCTGGATGCGGCTCTTCTCCGTCCGGGAAGATTTGACTGCATAATACCTGTGGGTGGGTTGGACGAAGAGGGGAGAAGGACTATTATTGAACATTATCTGGCCAGGCTGAATACGGAAGAAATAGACCTGAATCTTATTGTGAATATGACGTCGCGGTTTACGCCTGCGGACATTGAATATCTCTTTCAGCAGGTGGCCCAATTCGGCTTTGAACGGGAATACGCCAGCAAGCGTGATTATAAGGTGACAACGGATACGTTTGTCCGGATGTTGCCGAAGATTCGTCCGTCTCTGACCGATGAAATCATCGAAGAGTTCCAAAAAGACAGCATCACCTACTCCCGGATATAGGAGTGGATACGTGAAGTGCTCATTCTGAAACGGGTATAATGGATATGAAACAGGCTTGTTCTGAATTACCGGAAGGAGTAAGAGTTGAAGGCCGAAAAGAATTTATTCGCGGGTATTAACGGATATTTCGAGAGACAGTCAAATATATCCCTGTTTCTCTGGGGATTAACAGGAATACTCCTTCTGGGCTTTGGCGACTACATCACGGGACAGGAGATCGATTTTACGATATTCTATCTGCTGCCGATTTCTCTGACCGCCTGGTTTGCAAAAAGAAACGTTGCGGTTCTGATGTGTCTTATAAGTTCGGTAGTCGAGTTCTGGGCGAATGCCGCTGCCGGCCGGACTTACTCCCATTTTCTGATTTCCTTCTGGAACAGCGCCGTGTCTTTTGGTTTTTTCCTTCTCTATGTTTTTATCCTGTCGATGTTGAAGACGGAATATAAGACAAAAATTGAACTGATAGGGGAACTCCGGGATTCATATGCCGAACTCAAGCGCACAAAAGAGGATTTGGAGCGCAAGTCACAGGAATTGGCAAGGTCCAATGATGACCTGAAAGATTTCGCTTATGCGGCTTCACACGACCTGCAGGAGCCCCTGCGCATTATTCGGGGATATGTACAGCTTCTGGCGAAGCGCTATAAAGGAAAGCTCGATGCGGATGCCGATGATTTCATCAAATATGCAGTTGAGGGTGTTGGAAGGATGCAGCGTCTCATCAAGGACCTGCTGGAGTATTCCCGCCTCGGCATAAACGGCGAAACGCTTAAGACTTCGGAATGCACGGAACTGGTAGACCGGGCTCTTGCGAACCTGCAGGCCGCTATTCGAGGAAAGTGGTGCGGAAGTGACATATGATCCTCTCCCGGCGATAGCAGTCGATCCCTCACAACTGAGCAGGGTATTCCAGAACCTGATCGGCAACGCCATCAAGTTCCGTGGCGAGGAGGCGCCCAGGATTCATATTTCAGCCGAACGGAGAGGAGAAGAATGGGTCTTTTCTGTCCGCGACAACGGAATTGGCATAGACCCCGATCAATCTGAACGTATATTCATGATTTTCCAGCGCCTTCATACGCGTGAAGAATATGACGGCACCGGTATAGGACTTGCGATCTGCAAGAAAATTGTGGAGCGTCACGGCGGCCGCATCTGGGTTGAGTCGGAGGCGGGAAGAGGTTCGACATTCTATTTCACGATTCCCATAAGAAAGAAGGACAAGGAACATTCCGGGGCGGAAAAGATTTTAGCGGCTTAGCACGTCCTTGTCTGTCCCGAAAAACATACTTGATGTTTTGTCTTTGTCATCTCATCATCGTGTACTGTGTCCAAGAGCTTCTTTGCATATGTTCGAGTGTTTTTATTGGAAATGTCAGAGATTTATGCTACACCAGACCGGCGATCTGATATTGCTCCCGGTCTTTTGCGGCATCAGTAAAGCAATAAATCCCGCCGTATTTTCATCGTTTTGAGGGGGAGATACGTCGCGTTATGCTAAAATATAGTTTTCATATCTATCCATGAAGATAATACACAGATCAATATTAAAAGAGTTAAGTCTAACTTTTGTCATAAGCCTTGCCTGCCTTAATTTTATTCTGATGATGGAGAAGCTGCTCCGGCTGACGCGGTTTCTCTCGGGGGTCGGAACGTCAATGACGGATATGGCCAAACTCGTCTTATTCATCCAGCCCCAGTTATTCCTTCTCACCATACCCATGGCCCTTCTTCTTTCCACCCTCCTTGTCTACGGACGCCTGAATATAGACAATGAACTAGTAATACTAAGATCGAGCGGGATGGACTTCAGCGGTATCTCGCGGCCTGTCCTTATCCTTGGTTTCATATGTTTCCTGTTGAATATTGCGGTCAGTTTCTATGTCGGCCCCCGAAGCAGCATTGCCCTGAGGGAGGAGATAACGAATATTATCAGGGTCCGCACGCCTCTTGCCATTGAGGAGGGTAGATTCAATACCTATTTCAAAAATACGCTGATTATTGTAAAAGAGAAGGTCTCTGATAACGAGCTGCGCGGGATTTTTATCTACGACAGCAGGAATAAGCAGGAACCGAGGGTGGTAATGGCAAGGGAGGGGAAAATTTTTGAGCAGGAGGGGTTGAATATAGATTTCCTCCTTAAGGACGGATATATTAACATTACGAACGGCGACAGCATGACTGAGCTCTTTTTTAAAAAGTATAACCTGATGTTGCGTCTCGAGGCCGGCGCGCCGGACAGGAAAAATGCGGAACTCACTCCTCCTGAGCTTGTAGAGAAGATGGGGAAAGTGGACAGACATCAGGTCCTGTCTCTGTACCTCGAACTCGACAGGAGACTTTCTCTTCCATTCCTCTGCATTGTACTTATTTTTTTCGGTCCTTCTCTCTCCCTGCTCGCCGGGAGATCAGGTAAGCTGGGAGGATTGACACTAGGGCTTGCTGTCTTCACTATCTACTACATGATGCTGATATACGGCGAGAACCTTGTGAGGGCCGGCAAGATACCCCATTACATCGGTGCATGGATTCCGACCCTCATCCTTGGAGTCTTTGCCCTGTACACGTTCCGGAGAGAGAGCGCCCGATGAGGTTATTAAGGCGATATTACGTCAAGGAATTCTTCAAGGTACTGGGTATAGTGGTATTCGGAATCTCATTAATATTCAGCCTCATCGACCTTGTTGACAAAATTGATGATTTTATGGCCGGGCGTCCGTCAATCTTTAAACTGCTTGAGTATGCTCTGCTGAGTTTCCCCAAGTACCTCTATTATCTGTTGCCGATGTCACTGCTGATATGCAGTCTGTTTATATTCACCCTGGCATCGCGGCATAAAGAGCTTGTTATTGTCAAGGCGACCGGCGGAAGACTGAAGAGGCTTTTCTATCCCTTTGTTATACTCGGTGTTGTGTTCAGTCTGTTCGCCTTTGTCATCGGAGAATTTGTCGTCCCGGATTTTGCGGAGCGTTCACTGGAAATCAGGAGCGAATTCATGAATAAGGCCGACAAACTCACGTTCAAAGAAGGGACCCTATGGCTGAGGGGCGCGGACGGTTCTTTTATAAGGATAGAACTCTATATACCCGACAAGAAGATTGCTAAGGGAGTGAGCATTTTCCTCACCGGCGATGTATCCCTGAAGGAAAGGATAGAGGCGCAGGATGCGGAATGGGTTCAAAGCAAAGGTTCTCAAGGTACGTGGATTCTCAGGAACGTCGTTGTATATGATATGGAGAAGGGAGAAGTGCGTAAGGCCGGCGAGATGGCATATCCTTACCTCGAACCCCCTGGATTTTTCAGCAAAAGGATAAAGAATGTCGAAGAGATGGGTATCGGTGAACTCTACAGGTATACGAAGAGATTGGAGGCCGCGGGGTTCAGAGACACAAAACTCACTGTGGATCTCAACTCGAAACTCTCATACCCCTTCGCAAACTTCGTCATGATGCTTCTTGGCATGTCTCTCTCTGTGATGACGGGACTTGGAGGCGGCCTGTTCGCGGCCGGTCTCGGAATACTGATAAGCTTTGTGTACTGGCTCATGTATACGTTGATGCTTTCGATGGGATATGCAAGGATAATTCCGCCGGTCGTCGCTACCTGGATCGTACCGGTCGTGTCCGGCGTAATTGCGTTCTATTTGTTCAGAAAGATACCTGAATAGTATTTATCTGATGAATCGAAAAATGCATAAAGGCTATCTATGTCTGGTGCTCCATGCCCATTTGCCCTATATACGACACCCTGAATATGACTACTTCCTTGAGGAAAACTGGTTGTATGAGGCGATAACCGAAACATACATTCCTCTTCTCAACGTCCTTTCAGGACTCGCGGATGACGGCGTAGATTTCGGTATGACGTTATCTCTCAGTCCGACACTCATAGAGATGCTCAATGATGCCCGCCTGAGACTGCGGTATCAGAGGCATATCGAGGAACTCATCGAATTGTCCGGGAGAGAGGCTCACAGAACGAGGAGAGATATCCATTTCGGACCTGTTGTGAGAATGTATCGCGAGAGGTTCCTGAGGATAAGGCATATATATGAAGATATTTTCCGCCGGGACCTCGTGTCCGCGTTCCGTCAATTGCGGGATACCGGTAAGGTTGCGATAATTACAACTGCTGCGACCCATGCGTTTCTTCCGAACCTGTCCATGTATCCACAGGCGATAAGAGCGCAGATAAAGACGGCATGTTCGATCCACAGGAAGAATTTTGGCAGTCGCCCCGACGGCATCTGGCTCCCCGAATGCGGGTTTGCACCGGGTCTTGACGCGCACCTGCGGGAAGAAGACATAAAATTCTTCTTCCTCGATACGCACGGGATAGTCCACGGGAAACCGCCACCTCCTTACGGCGTGCATGCACCCGTTTTATGCCCTTCAGGTATTGCCGCATTCGGCAGGGATGTCGACACGTCCCTCCAGGTCTGGTCTTCAGTGGCCGGATATCCGGGAGATTCTGATTACAGAGACTTTTACAGGGACGTCGGATTCGACCTTGATCTCGATCATGTCAGGTCGTTCATTCGTCCCCTCGGCGTGGCGAAGACATTTACGGGCCTCAAATATTACAGGGTAACGGGTAAGACAGAAGCCAAAGAACCATATGTTCCCGAGCGGGCAGAGGTTAAGGCGGCGAAACATGCAGACCATTTCATACGCGGCAGAGAATTGCAGGTGGATCTTCTTTCCCGGACTTTAAAGATCAGGCCGGTAATAACTGCGACGTACGATGCCGAGCTCTTCGGCCACTGGTGGTTTGAAGGTCCGGAATGGCTGAATTTTCTGTTGAGGGGCATAGATGGCGCACGGAGAAACTTCAGGACTATCACACCTTCCGAATACCTGAGCATGAAGGGACATAAACCTGCACGCCTGCCGGTCTGCGAGCCGTCTATGTCCAGTTGGGGCGATAGGGGGTACAGTGAGAGATGGCTGAATGAAGCGAATGACTATGTGTATCGGCATCTTCACAAGGCAGTACAGCGCATGACATACCTCGCAGGCAGATTTCGGGATTCTGCCGGCGTTCTCCGGAGGGCGCTGAATCAGGCCGCCAGGGAAGTCCTCCTGTCGCAACACAGCGACTGGACATTCATTATGGAAAACGGGACTCATAGTGGATATGCAAAAAAGCGTCTTGAGGAACATATCGGCAGGTTCAATTTTCTCTATGAGTCGATCATCTCGGGAGAGGTTTCTGAAAAGAGTCTCAAAGAAATAGAAGACAAAGACGGGCTCTTTCAGGATATTGATTACCGGGTATACTGCCGTTAGAGTAGTTTATCGAATGAGTAAGCCTTTAGGAAGGTCAGAAACTCTTCAAGGGAATTCGACGAGATCGAATTCTTATTGATGATCAGAGAAAAATCTCTCGCCATCTTTTCCTCTTTGAGACCCAGCAGATGGAGGGTCCCGTATTTGCTCTCCTTTCTCGCCGCCCAGCGCGAGATAATCGAAACGCCCAGTCCGTTCTCGACCGCGTCTTTTATCGCCTCCGTACTGCCCAGGACGGTAGATATATTCATGTCGTGGATCGTAATTCCGTGTCTCACGAGATACTTCTCTATCATCTGCCTTGTTCCCGACCCGGCTTCCCTGAAGATAAAAGGTTCTTTTACGAGGTCTGCGATAGAAATTTCCTTTTTCTTTGACCAGGGATGATCGGTCGACACTATCACCAAAAGCTCATCGGATAGCAGCTTTTTGACTATCATTTTTTGCCTGGCGATATCTCCTTCTACGAGGCCGAGATCGATATTGCCTGAATTGAGCAGTTCAACAACCCTTCTCGTATTGCCCACGAGCAGGTAGATCTTTGTCTTTGGATGGGTATTCTTGAAATCCGTGATAACGCTCGGAAGGATGTAGTTGCCGATATTCGATCCGGCGCCGATAGTGAGACTACCTTTGACAAGACCCGTCTGTTTTCCAATCGCTTTCTCCGCAGACGAATACAAGCCGAGGATTTCCTTTGCATATTTATAGAGGACTTCACCTGCCGGAGTGAGAGCGACCGTGCTTGATGACCTGTCGAATAGTTTGGTTTCATATTTTTCTTCGAGCGCCTGGATCTGCAAGCTCACGGCAGGTTGCGTGAGATGGATAATCTCAGATGTTTTTGAGAAGCTTTTTGTCTCTGCCACCGTGCAGAACACCTTCAACTTGTGATCTTCCATCTGTGCCCTCCAAAAAAAGAAGTTGAAAGTTGAAAGTTAGGAGTTAAGAGTTAAATGAATCTTCTGATTCTCAATTCTTTGACTCTTCACTTTTCACTCTTAACTCTCAACTTTTTTTGGGTCAGAGCAGGCTATAAGCCGAGTTCTGTTCACTGTGGTCATTCATCTGAGATCCGGTATGACTACCGGATTCTTGCGGTCTGTACCCGTTCCGCCTCCCTGTCCGCCATAGGCGGGGTAAGGGATTTGAAGGGGCCCTTCTCGAGGCGGAACCTATTCGACCTTGCTCCAGGCGGGGTTTTCCAAGCTTGGGGTGTCGCCACCCCAACTGGTGAGCTCTTACCTCACCTTTTCACCCTTTCCCACCGGGGCTACGCCCCGAAGTTAAGAGTTCCAAGTTAAGAGTTAAAAAGTCTTAACTTCCAACTTTTCACTTTTAACTCCCGCCGAAGGCGGGTAGGCGGTTTCCCTTTCTGTGGCACTTTCCTTGGGGTCACCCCCAGTCGCCGTTAACGACCGCCTTGCCCTGTAGAGCTCGGACTTTCCTCCCCGCCTTCCAAATTGGACAGCCGGGGCGACCACATATCCTGCTCTGACTTATAATTTTAATTTATTATTATATAATGAAACATTAAAATTTGAAAAGGATATTTTTAGCAGGGCAAGGCATCTATTGTCATTCCCGAGGTAGTAATCGGGAATCCATTGTCTTCAAGAACAAAGAGTCCTGGATTCCCTCCGCCTCAGGCGGATTCGCGGGAATGACGGTTACAACACTCGAACACATGTAAAGAAGCGTTGGACACTCTATGCTATGTATCAGGAGATTGATGATGGTTCCTTAGCCGGTCGGCCATAAGCTGATCGGCTGAAATTTACTGAAGAGGGCAGGGGAAGAAAGAGATGAAAATCCGTGTGGTCACGTATTGTTCTTGAAGTAAAGAAGCCTGCGGCACTGCGGGCACGAGATGATTTCCTCGTTCTTTTTTATTTCGACAAAAAGTTGCGGAGGTATGTTCATGTTGCAGCCCTGGCATATTTCTCCTCTCGCTTCTGTCACCGCCAACCCGTTGCATGCTTCCATTAAAGACATATACAGTTCGTATATCTCCTTATCGATAGTTCGCGCAATTCCCGATCTCTCTTCTTTAACGATCACGAGCTCTTTCTCGACCTCTGATTTTTCATCCTCAAGTTTTTTCCTGGAAGCCTTGACTTTGTCTTTTGCTATCTTGAATTTTGCTTCCTCTGCCTTTATCTGTTTTGATGCGATGTCGCTTTCCTCCATGACAACGAGTATTTCATCTTCTCTTGCTGAGCGCTGCTCCTCGAAAGACTCTATTTCCTTCAGGAGAGCCTGATATTCTTTGTTAGTTTTGATCTCGACTGTCCTCGATTTCAGCTTCTTGATCTTGTCGTCTATCTCTTCCAGTTCCCTTTCTTTGTCACGTTTCTTTTTCTCAAAAGATTCCAGCTTTTGTTTACTGTTACTGAGAAGCACCTGTGATTCCCTGAGAGGGAGTTCAGCCGCGGCCATTCTGGAAGGGAAGGCTTCTATTACATGATTGACGGCACGAAGTTTCAGATCAATCTGTTGCAGTCTTATCATGCGTTCCAGTTGTTGGTTCAATCTTTCGTACCCTTCGCTTTTTTTGGGGGTAAAATTATCTGGTGGGCCCACCAGGACTCGAACCTGGGACCAACCGGTTATGAGCCGGTAGCTCTACCAGCTGAGCTATGGGCCCTGATGAAAATCAGTAATCAGTAATCAGTAAATTCTTGAAGCGACAACTTTTTAGTATAATCTCACAGCAGATTCAAGGTCAAGGTCTTTCGATAAATTCCCTGAGCCACTTGCTCCGCGACGGATGTTTCAATTTTCTTATCGCCTTTACTTCGATCTGTCTTATCCTCTCGCGGGTGACATCGAACTCCATGCCGACTTCTTCCAGAGTATGCGGCACATCAACACCTATGCCGAATCTTTTCCTTATAATTTTTTCTTCCTTGGGGGGGAGTGAGCAGAGGATCTTGTCTATCTTTTTCTTCATGTCGTCCCTTATCGCAAAGTCGAGCGGAGACATCATCGCCTTGTCCTCGATAAAGTCCCTGAGATGACTGTCTTCCTCGCCTATGGGGGTTTCGAGGGATATTGGCTCCTTCGATATCTTAAGTATCCCGTTCACTTTCGCGACTGGAATCTTCAGCTGGTCTGCGATCTCTGCAGGTGTCGGTTCCCTTCCCAGTTCCTGTACGAGCTCCCTTGCAACCTTGGTTATCTTGTTCATTGTTTCGACCATGTGCACAGGTATCCTTATTGTCCGCGACTGGTCTGCGAGCGCTCTTGTTATTGCCTGGCGTATCCACCACGTTGCATAGGTACTGAATTTATAACCGCGCCTGTACTCAAACTTGTCGACAGCCCGCATAAGGCCGCTGTTGCCTTCCTGTATGAGGTCCGAGAAACCCAGGCCCCTCCCCAGGTAACGCTTGGCAATGCTTATTACGAGCCGGAGGTTCGCCTCTATCATTGCTCTCCTTGCTTCGAACTCTTCTCTCTCACCCTGCAGGAGAACCTTCAGCGCCTTCTTCATCTCGGCTGACTTCATGCCGAACAAGAGTCTCCCTGTCTTCAATCTTTTTCCTGGCCTGCCGGAGTTCCCTTGTCCTGCGAGCGCTCTGGGCGCCTGCCTTCCTGGAGATAGCCGCGATATTCTTTTGCAGCGTATCCACCTCCGCAACCGATTTCTTCAGTTCCTCGGAAAATGCCACCACGACATCCTCTTTCAGCCTGAGGTCCCGCACTTTCTCAAGTATCCGGCTCCTGTTTTCTTCCAGAAGCCTGACGGGTACCTGTGTATTTCTTGTGCCGCTCTTCGCGGGAGCTTTCCCTCGTGTGCGCTGAGGGGCCATTTCCTTCAGTCTAGCGAGGTATGTCTTCCTTTTCCTGTTCAGACGATCTATTTCTTTTGTGACGGCAAAGAATCTCGTGCTCTCTAAGCGCAGTTCCTCCTCCGTCTGTTCTTCCCCGTTCTGAATAATTTCTGTGAGAGGTACCTCTCCGGTGCCGGACATCCTTCCGAGCATTATGAGTTTGTTCAGGACAAAGGGAAGGGAAAATATCACCCTGTAGACCTTTTCCTTCCCTTCTTCCATCCTCCTGGCGATTTCGATTTCGCCCTCTCTCGTCAGAAGCGGAACACTGCTCATTTCCTTCAGATAAATGCGGACAGGATCTTTCTCTCCTTCGATGAAAGTGGACGGCTTTTCCTCCTCTTCCATGTGCTTTTCGCTGTCATCGGTTTCCCGGAGCAGGTCGCTTCTGTTCTCGTCATACTCGTCGAGATACTCAAAATAATCAAAGTACTGTTTCATAGATATATCCTCTTCATCAGTCTGCGTTTTTCTTTCAGCAACGAATCAAGGAGTGCTATGTCGCCGGATTCTTCCGCCAGCCTTGTCTTTTCTTCAAACCTCCGCTGCCGCAGTTTCTTCAGACAATCCTCAATATTTTTGTCGACGTGTTCCGGATCAAACCCCGGCTTGAATGACAGTTCGGTAATCAGTGCCCTTTCCGCGTCATCAGCCTGGGCAAGAAGGGAGTCTATGGTTATGCGGCCCGATAGCAGCTCTATCTTATGGAAGACAGATTTTATCCTCTTGTCCCTGAATTCTTCAATATCAAGTTGTGGAAGTACCTGTGCGGCCTTTTCAGGAAATGAGATGAGGGCACTCAAAAGAAGGGATTCTTCCCGGTTTGCCGTTGCAACAGACGGCCTCTTCACTTCAGAGACTTGTGCGACCGGCTTTCTTTTCATCTTTTCAAGTTCGCTCCTGAGAACGGATTCATTGATCCTGGATCTGTCCGCGAGTTCCCGCACCATTTCATCCGCCATGATGGGGTCCTTTACCGTTGAGACGGTTGAAAGTGCTTCTCTCACGCTGTCCGTTCTTTCTCCCTTCGACGTATGCAGGAAAAACTCGATCATGGACATGGCAGCGGAGAGCATTTTCTGAAAAGGGCGGCTTCCGTTTTTTCTCAGGAAGCTGTCGGGGTCTTCACCCTCCGGCAGGAGTATTACCTTTGCCTTGAAATCGTTCTCACAGAGAATGGCGAGCGATCTCCGGGCAGCTGAAATTCCTGCTTCATCGCCGTCGAAGACGAGGACCGCCCTCTTGCACAGCAGCTTGAGCCTCTGCAGTTGCCTTGACGTCAGTGCAGTGCCGAGCGGTGCAACAGTATTTCTGAAGCCGTACTGATGGCACACTATTGCATCGAGGTAGCCTTCCACGATAATGGTATAACCCTTTTTCCGTATCTCTTCCTTTGACAGGTTTATGGCGAACAGGGTCTCGCTCTTTTTGAAGATTTCCGTCTCCGGTGAATTGATGTATTTCGGAAGGGCATTATCCATAACCCTGCCGCCGAAGGCGATCACATCATTCTTGAGGTTCAGGATAGGGAAGATAATCCGCCCCCTGAACAAATCCCGATGGCCTCTGGAGTCAGAGACGAAGAGGCCCGCATCTGAAAGAAAAGAGTCGCTGAAGCCTTTTTCCTTCAAGTGTCTGAAAAGCATATCCCTTTCATTTGACGCATAACCTATGCAAAACCGGCTTATGGATTCTTTGTCAAGCCCTCTCTTTTCGAGATAGGACATTGCGGCAGTCGAGCCGTGCAGGTTTGTCATAAAAAATTTCATCACCTCTTCGTTTATCCGGAGAATCTTCTCGCGTTTTTCCGGGAGACCATCCCGGCCGGTCCCATACTCAGCAACTTTGATATCGGCCTTCTTGGCCATGTACCGGACCGCTTCGCCAAAGGAAAGGTTCTCCTGCTTCATCAGGAAACTGACCGCGTCGCCGCCGGCGCCGCAACCGAAGCAGTGGAAAATCTGTTTTGCAGAGCTGACCATGAATGACGGCGTTTTTTCCGAGTGAAAAGGACAGAGGCCCTTGAAGTTCTGGCCTGACTTCCTTAACGTGACATAATCGGAGATGAAATCAACAATATCTATTCTGGACTTTATCTCTTCAAGTAGCCTGTCCGCTTTCATTCAGCCCTGTTCTCAGAGAGTCATCTCTTGAATCTCTTAAAACCTGAGCACTCAATTATTTCAAAGGAATCACTTTTTGAGATTTCATCTATGATCAGATTCAGGCCGAGGGTATCACTTGAAATATGACCGGCAAGTACAACGTTCAGATGGCTCTTCTCCGCTTCTTTACGGTGTTCCTCGCTTATGTGCATTCCCACTATGGTACTTACGCCGCTATTTGTGAGGCTCTGCGAATATCTCCCGGGCACCTTCCGTCCCGCCTGTCATATCGACAAAGATCCTGCCTGCCTTCCGCTTCTTCGAACCAAGCACGATCTTGGGGCCGACACTGCTTATCCCGGCTGCCCGGTATTCCGGTATTGCCTTCAGCATTTCAATAACATCTGACAGGAAATACGGCTTCTCCCGGTCGAAAAGTCGCTGGAGATATGACTGCACCATGTTGTCGGCGGGTGTGTGGAGGCAGAGAAACGGGATCCCCAGAAGTCTTGCCGCATCGACTGCACGCGTGTGATTTGCCGGCATGACTTTTCTCTCAACCTCACTTATTCGCCCCTCCATGAGACCCTCTGCAATATTTATGGGGACGCCGAAGAGATTCAATATGTCGGCCTGCATCTGCATTACAGCGTAAAGGTCGGCATATGCCCTGCCGGAAGGGTGGTGTGACAGGAGAAGATCAATTCTTCTGCCTTTTGCCCTCAGATTGTCGGCAAGAAGAATTTCTCCGACATCGATATCTATACCCGCAAGGATACCCTTGATCTCTTCGTCATCCGAACCGTGGAGTATCCGTGAATCCGCATACGGGTTATGAAGCGACTCAAGGTCAAAGAAATCTTTTTCAGCCGGTCTGAGCTCATCAAAATCCTTTTTCCTGCGTTCCAGGTCCTTGAGGACGAAGTCTTTCCCGCGCGGGTCATTTTCTATCGCGGCCTGAATAGCCCTTTCGTACAGGTTCCGGAGTTTCACATCTTCTCCAGTAGTTCTTTTACACGCTGATTAACAATTTTACCGTCCGCAGCGCCTTTTACACGTTGCATGACAAGGCGCATAACCTTGCCGATTTCCTTTAATCCGCCGGCGGAAGACTCTTTTATTGCCTCAGCGATTATGGCGTCAAGCTCTTCCGGAGTCAACTGCTTCGGCAGGTACGACTGGAGGATGGCCAATTCCTGCCTTTCTTTTTCTGCGAGGTCTTCCCTTCCGCCCTTCGAGAACAACTCTATGGATTCTCTCCTTTGTTTTGAGAGGGTCGAGATAGTGGAGATTATTTCGTCGTCAGACAGTTCTTCTCCCTTATCTATCTGCTTGTTCTTCAGGGCTGCTTTGGCCAGCCGTAGAACAGAAACCTTCAAACTATCCGACGCTTTTAGCGCCCGCTTCAAATCATCGTCAAATTTCTGCAGGAGGGACATTACCTGACCGCCATTCTAACTTTCTTGACGGCCTTGTTACGGGCGGCAAGCGCCTTTTTTTTCCTTTTCACACTGGGCTTTTCGTAATGCTCTCTCTTCTTTACCTCTGAAAGAATTCCTTCTCTTTCATACTGTTTTTTGAACGTTTTAAGAGCATTTTCGAAGGACTCACCCTCCCTCAACGTTACATAGGGCATCCATGTACCCCTCCTCCCTGTTTGAAGAATTGTGTTCAAAAAGTGAGAACAATTTTAACAGTTTAATAATTCCCGTGTCAACGCAACTTCTTGCAAAAAATTGCTTTGTTGTGATAAAGTTTTCAGTGGTTTTGGGACGCCGGAGGTTATACCTCCTGCGGGAGATTTCTTGAATTGTCCTTCATCAAACACAGTGACTAAAATGCAAACGGAGTTCCACGTGGACGGGAATACGCTGATTCATCCTCCCCAGATAATGGGCAGAAGCCCCAGGATCACAAGGGTATTCAGAGAAATTAAAAAAGTTGCCCCGAAAGATGACCTTAGGGTTCTTATATCCGGTGAGAACGGTACCTATAAGGAGCTTGTTGCAAAGGCAATACATTATAACAGTGCCCGCAGGAAAGGTCCCTTTGTTGTGATAAACCTGGCATCAACTCCCAGGGAGCTGGCTGAAGCCGAGTTATTCGGACATGGAAAAGACCCGTCTGCGGGTTCCTCAGGAAAGAAAGTCGGCAAGATAGAGGAAGCAACCGGAGGAACGCTGTTTCTGGACGAGATAACCGAGATGGACACAGGCCTCCAGGGGAAATTCCTCAGGTTTCTGCAGGATAAAGAGCGCGGCGAACAGGGCGGGAGCGCTCATTCCATATCAGACGTGAGAATGATCTGTGGGACCAGCAAAGACCTCAAGGAGATCGTGGCAAAGAGACAATTCGGAGAAGATCTCTATAAAGCTCTGTGCGGGGCGCATATCAAGGTCCCGCCGCTCAGGGAGAGGAAAGAAGATATCCTGTTTCTCGCGCAGTATTTCCTGGAAGAGTCAGTAGAAAAATTTGAGACAGGGCCGAAAGAACTTTCGAAAGAGGCAAAGGATTTTCTATGTAAAATATGACTGGCCGTGGAATATGCGTCAGCTCGAAAGCACGATAAAGAGGGCGGCCATCCTTTCGAACGGCAAGGCAATCAGCAAGAAAGACCTCCTGCTTGAAGATGTTGGTTCCTGTTCCATAAGCGAGTTTCTCGAAGAAAAACTTAAGCACTACCTGAAGGAGATGACGAAACTCGAGAATTGCAAGCTTTACGATACTGTGCTCTCAGAGGTGGAAAGGTCACTGATTACCATAGTCCTGAAAGAGACCGAAGGCAACCAGCTAAGGGCTGCCAGGACCCTCGGGATCAACCGGAACACCCTGAGGGCAAAGATAAAGGAATATAAAATCCGCCTGTAGACGGGCTTTGCGGCGCGTTGAGTGGCAGCACGTATCAATCACAGGCTGTTCAAAAATCCAGAGGGCTCTTGGCTTCTTTCACCGTTCTGCTCGGGACACAGTGGGTATAGATCATGGTCGTTCTCACATCACTGTGCCCAAGAAGCGTCTGAATTGTGCGTATATCATAATTGGCCTGCAGAAGATGAGTGGCATAACTGTGGCGGAAGGTATGCGCAGTGACGCGCTTTGTGAGCCTTGCACGTCTGACTGCCTCGTGTAGCGCTTCCTGTACGTGACTCTCATGCAAGTGATAACGCCGCAGTTCTTTTTTTGCAGGGACCGGAGTCAGCGATTGTTGAGGAAAAAACCATTGCCAGATAAAATCTTTTGCAGCCTTCGGATATTTCTTTTCGAGCAGATCATCCAGAAAAACGCCTGAGTAACCTGCATCGAGGTCTGTGTCATGCAACTTTCTGACAGTCTCAAGCTGCTCCAACAGTTCAGGGGTTATGGTCTGGGGGATGGGCACGGTCCTTGACTTCTTTCCCTTTCCGTCTTGGATGCTCAGAATGCCCTCATCGAAATTGAAATTCTGCACCCGCAGTTTAAGGCATTCGAAGAGACGAAGTCCGCAGCCGTAGAGCAATTTGACCACAAGATCATATGGATATGAAAGATGTTTCAATACAGCGTCGATTTCCCGCCTCGAAAGAACAACAGGTATATATTTCGATTTCTTCGCACGGGGAACGTCTTTGTGGTCGCCGAAGTCTTTCTTCAGTATATGCCGGTACAAAAACAGCAAAGCATTGAACGCCTGATTTTGTGTAGAGGCCGCTACCTTGCATTTTACCGCCAGATATGTGAGATACGCCTTCACATCAGTGTCCGACAATTCCTCAGGAAGCTTGTCTTGCAGGAAGCCCTGGAACTTGCGGATCCATTCCGCATAGGCCTTTAATGTCTTCCGGGAATAGTGGCGGGTCTTGATCTCGTTCGACAAATCGGAGATGACCTTGTCCCACGCCGGAGATCCGGATTTCTCAAGGCATCGCCATTCACTATAATGACTGCCGGATGATGCAGGAGTAACAAACGGCCGAGGCGCTGGGTGTAATTGTTGCTCCTTATCTTTCGCTAAGCTGTTGAAAGATATCCCCTGAATAGTAAGGCCCCCGGCTTCGCCACCCCCTCTTAAGATAAGAGGGGGATAGGGGGAGTTATGATTCTCTGGTGTGGAGGGGGTTGTTGCTGCCTCCGAAACCTGTAAGGGTGATTCTTCTCCGGCTATTCTATAATGAGAGGCTGTGGAAGTTGTCGCAGCTTTTGTCTCTGCATCATGCATCTGAAAATAAAGCGATACTGCATGGGCCGCCTGTTTTTGCTGTACTTGGGACTGTCCCTTTTTCTGAAGCTTTTCGATAAACAAACGTACCTGCTCGGATCTGGAATCCGGTGGATGGTATT
Source organism: Thermodesulfovibrionales bacterium (assembly GCA_963727725.1). Classification (GTDB taxonomy): domain Bacteria; phylum Nitrospirota; class Thermodesulfovibrionia; order Thermodesulfovibrionales; family SM23-35; genus CAVSHJ01. Next base: position 7,950 of record CAVSHJ010000023.1, on the reverse strand, counting down.
TAGAGCGAAAGTCCCAAAAGTATAAAAACCATTTCTTGAGGTTTTCATGCTGCGAAATATCTTTCACCTTAGCATTCAGGAAGGCCACATATTGGGCCCAAATATCGTATGGAACTTTTTGCATGGTATTAGTTATTTTCTAACTAATATTCAATTTGTAATATTAGTCAGATATATAATCTACTAAAATTGAAATGTTACGTCAAGCATCTCATATTTATTGTCTTGACCACACAAGTACTTTCTGGTATTATCGAGAAACTATCTAATAACTTGTTATGCCCAAAATGATATTAATGCAACTTGCTATAAACTACGCCAATGACGTATAATTAATTATGGTCATTATCGAGACCCCGATATTCACAAAGCGAATTCAGGAATTAATAACTGATGATGAATATCGGCTTTTGCAGACCCATTTGGTCAATAGACCTGATGTCGGCAAAATAATACCCGGGAGCGGTGGCCTAAGAAAACTCCGCTGGTCTGCCGGAGGCCATGGAAAAAGAGGCGGTATCAGAAGTATTTATTATTGGTTCGTGTCTCAGGACATCATTCTTCTTCTTTATGCCTATCCAAAGAGTGAGCAGGACGATTTAACACCGGAACAACTCAAACAATTGAAAAAGATTGTTGAAAAGGAGTATACATGAAAAAGGAACTATTTGAAGAATTGCTGGAAAGCGTTAAGCAAGGTGCTGCCATAATGAAAGGCAAAATGAAACCTTTGCGCAGTGTTGAGTTTCCTGAATCCGAAGTTCAGAAGATACGGGAGCAGTATGGCCTTTCCCAGGATAAATTTGCCTCTCTTATGGGAATTAGCGTAGCCACCCTACGCAACTGGGAGCAGGGACGGCGGAAGCCTGAAGGAGCAGCTCGTGTTTTATTGAGGGTTGCCGCAGCACATCCTGAAGCGATACTGGATATTACACGGCATCAGAAAATGAGAAAGCGGGCATAACAAACAAATCGAGGCGACAGGGAATAGCCTCTGCGGTTTTCTGCAAAGGCTGGTAGCCCCTGCGCCTCATTTATTTCGTTCCCCACTCGCTCCGCTCGTGGGGAACGCGGCGCTGAGCGGTGAGTGCAGGGTACCAGCGCTCCGCGAGTGGAGAACCAGGCACTCGAAACGGACTCCCCTTCGGGGGCCGCTCAGCGCCGCGTTAGGTGATCTTAAAATGAAAAGACTAATAACAACAATCTATGTCATCGTATTATTCGTGTTGTCGGTATCGGCCAACGCTGAAATGAAAAAATAGCTTGCCTTGCGAGCAAACAATGTGCTTTTATTGGTGGCCTAAATTAACGACTGTCCAAGGTGGCATCATGAGCAAGAATATAGTTACAAATATGGTGCTAATGCTCAAGCTCCTGATGGATACACATTCGCAAATGCCGAATCAGTAATCTACGCCAAGGCATTATATAAACCAAGAATGCAGGAGACAAAATCATTGGAAATGCTTATCAACACTGATAAGCAGCAGTTTCTTTCAAGAGATCCGAACACTTTGGTTTCAGAGGTTGAACCGATAAAAACAGGCGACGGCAAAATCTTAAAGTCTTTCACTTTTTTCCCTAAAGACAAGGGGAACTGGGAGCAAGTCTCCTATGGTGAAGAAGGAGATTTTTACTTGATCTTTACGGTCAGCTCCCGAACAAAAGAGGGCTTCACGAAAGTGTCGGGAGATTATAGAAAATTTATAAATCAATATAAGGAGAAACCTTAACAATTTCATCCAGCCGACCCCGAATAGCCGTTTTTTTTCAGTCTCGCGTCTGTGGCGGGATCGGCTGATGAGGCAGATCTTGGGGACGTTGTTACTGAAATTGCATTATCTACCACTGTTAATCAACTCTATCGATAGCTCTCGTAATACTCGATGTTGCCACGCCCATATGACGAGCTATTTCCGCTGCCGATAATCCAAGTTCCTCCCTGCTCCGGTATGCTATTTTGGCCCGGAGTCTGCTCACTGGTCCTCTGCGACTGCCTGCCTTCACCTCTTTGACGCTGATTCCCGTCTTTGAGCACTCTTCCTCTATTATTGTTTCTATCGTTATTCCTCGTCGCTGTATCTTCAGCTGCCTTATCTGTCTGTCTTCCGTTTCCTTCAGTACCTCTTGCACAAAATTCACCCCGCCAAGTATCCGCTCGTCGAATTCTTCTTTCTGCCCTTTTCTTCTCGTGGCCACTACCCCTGACCAGCCTCCGCCACGCCTGACAAGTCCGCCTCCCGTAAGTTCAGAGATTCGCCCCGTCGTCATGCCTTCTTCTACGAATTTACTATATGCATTCTCGGCGGCCCTCTTCTTCATACCAAACTGCGAAAGCACATAATCGATGTCCATCCATGACCGACTGACCTTTCCAATTATCGCACTGTGACCGCTCCAGGGATATTCATCTAATTCTTTCAAGGTTCCGACTATCCCGGCCCGCATCGGATTCAGGTGAATATAGCGGATTAAAGCAAGAAGGTATGTCTCTTCCTCACATAGTATGGATTTGTAGCGGTTCTCGAAAAGATGTCCGCTCCGCTTATGGAGACGGTTATAATACTGGGCATACCATGTCAGAAGTTTTCGCATTGTATCGGATATGCCTCGTTTTCCACTTTTGATAAGAAGATGCAGATGATTGTCCATGACCACCCAGGCATATACGAAACCTTGCCCGTCAACAAGATTTATCCCAAGCCGTTGAAGTAGCTGTTCTTTGTCCTCCTCGTCACTGAAAACAGCCTCCTTGTTTATCCCCCGCACCATAATATGGTGCAATGCTCCCGGCATATCCAATCTGGCTTGTCGCGGCATGGCAGTATTTTATTGATCAATTGTTTCTTTGTCAATAGTTTTGCAACTTAAGTAACAACGTCCCAATAGGCTTCGCTTAAAGATTTATTTGAAGTTTTAAGCATGTCGTGCTTATAATTTAGTTATGGAAAAACTGAAATATATTTATTGGCAGGACGATGGAATGTGGTTGGGATATTTGGAAGAATATCCTGATTATATAACACAAGGGGAATCAATAGAGGAACTCCAAGACAACCTCAAAGACATCTATAAGGAACTCACCAGCGGAACCATTCCTCACGTTCGTAAAGTTGCGGAACTCCAGGTTTCTTGAAAAGACGAGACCTGATAAGAGAGATTGAATTGATGGGTTGTGTCTTAATCAGGCATGGAGGAAACCATGACTGGTATCAAAACCCGACAACAAAAGTCTCTCAGCCGGTACCAAGACACACAGAAATCAACGACAACCTCGTAAAACATATAATCAGGAAATTAAAGACCTGATGACATATAACGTCCTGCTCGGAATGCAATGAGTATAAATCATCGTCGTCCTCACATCGCTGTGCCCAAGAAGCGTCTGGATTGTCCGGATGTCGTAATTGGCCTGCAAAAGGTGTGTCGCAAAGCTGTGGCGGAAGGTATGCGCAGTGACGCGCTTTGTGAGCCTTGCACGTCTGACTGCCTCGTATAGCGCTTCCTGTACGTGACTCTCATGCAAGTGATAACGCCGCAGTTCTTTTTTTGCAGGGACCGGAGTCAGCGATTGTTGAGGAAAAAACCACTGCCAGATGAAATCTTTTGCAGCTTTCGGATATTTCTTTTCGAGCAGATCATCCAGAAAAACGCCTGAGTAACCTGCCTCGAGGTCTGTGTCATGCAACTTTCTGACAGTCTCAAGCTGCTCCAACAGTTCCGGGGTTATGGTCTGGGGGATGGGCACGGTCCTTGACTTCTTTCCCTTTCCGTCCTGGATGCTCAGAATGCCCTCATCGAAATTGAAATTCTGCACCCGCAGTTTAAGGCATTCGAAGAGACGAAGTCCGCAGCCGTACAGCAATTTGACCACAAGATCATATGGATATGAAAGATGTTTCAATACAGCGTCGATTTCCCGCCTCGAAAGAACAACAGGGATATATTTCGATTTCTTCGCACGGGGAACGTCTTTGTGGTCGCCGAAGTCTTTCTTCAGTATATGCCGGTACAAAAACAGCAAAGCAGTTGAACGCCTGATTTTGCGTAGAGGCCGCCACCTTGCATTTTACCGCCAGATATGTGAGATACGCCTTCACATCAGTTTCCGACAATTCCTCAGGAAGCTTGTCTTGCAGGAAGCCCTGGAACTTGCGGATCCATTCCGCATAGGCCTTTAATGTTTTCCGGGAATAGTGGCGGGTCTTGATCTCGTTCGACAAATCGGAGATGACCTTGTCCCACGCCGGAGATCCGGATTTCTCAAGGCATCGCCATTCACTATAATGACTGCCGGATGATGCAGGAGTAACAAACGGCCGAGGCGCTGGGTGTAATTGTTGCTCATTATCTTTCGCTAAGCTGTTGAAAGATATCCCCTGAATAATAACGCCCCCGGCTTCGCCACCCCCTCTTAAGATAAGAGGGGGATAGGGGGAGTTATGATTCTCGGTGTGGAGGGGGTTGTTGCTGCCTCCGAAACCTGTAGGGGTGATCCTTCTCCGGCTATTCCGATAATGAGAGGCTGTGGAAGTTGTCGCAGCTTTTGTCTCTGCATCATGCATCTGAAAATAAAGCGATACTGCATGGGCCGCCTGTTTTTGCTGTACGTGGGACTGTCCCTTGTTCTGAAGCTTTTCGATAAACAAACGCACCTGCTCGGATCTGGAATCCGGTGGATGGTATTTAGAGCGAAAATCCCAGAAGTATAAAAACCATTTTTTGAGGTTTTCATGCTGCGAAATATCTTTCACCTTAGCCTTCAGGAAGGCCTCGTACTGTGTCCAAATATCATATGGAACTTTTTGCATGGTATTAGTTATTTTCTAACTAATATTCAATTTGTAATATTAGTCAGATATATAATCTACTAAAATTAAAACGTTACGTCAAGCATCTCATATTTATTGTCTTGACCACACAAGTACTTTCTGGTATTATCGAGAAACTATCTAATAACTGGTTAGGCGTATAAAATAAATGAAAAGGGGAGGCATTAAGAATGATTAAGAAAGAATCAATACTCGTAGCACATATCGAGTATAAATATAACTCCAACATGCCAGATGCGCCAGAGTAATTCGGCCTCATGGGCGAATTGGCAAGCCAGAAATAAGCACTGAAGAATTGGAAAGAGATCTTGCAGCCATTCTTGAAAATCAAATTCCCTCACGAGTTGAGGAACTATATGGTATTACAGCAAAAATCAAAATAAAAAAAATAGAATATGGCAGCATAACTCTATTCTTTAGTGTCCTGCTTCAGGGATTTCAAATTATTTCTTCTTATAAGGACTTTCGGGATAGTATCCGACTCATCAGAGATGATGCATCTACCCTCATTAATCAACTCATGAAAAATAAATACGAGGAGGAATTTAATGTGACCGTCTATATAAAATACCCAAATTTAGATGACGGGCACTATCTTGAAGAATTATATTTTGATCAACCCAAAGCGTCTTAGGCGGCTCGGCCCTCTCTTCTTCGGCCCTAATCGCGGGCTTCGAGAAGAAAATGGAAGAGATGGATTTTTCTGGTTCCTTCTGTTTATGAATATCGTGTTAATGGCGGCTCTTGGTGTCATGGTATATGGGGCGGTTGTAAAAACCTATTTTTAAAACGCGAACTGATTAATAAAATACAAAATAAAAAGACGACGAACACGCAAATCAACCCGACGCAGAATTGCATCAGCGGGTTTTCACAGGCTGGTTGCCTGCGCGGGTTATTTATTTCGTTACACGAAGGAGATTAATGAAATATGAGCCATAATGCCCAAAGCATGTATGAGGATTTAAAGCGCGATATATATGACGAATTATTTTACTACATAGACAAAAAAGGCAAAGATTATTTTATTTCAGTATCAGATTTCTATTATCGATCCCGATCTGGCTTGTTGACTGGGGTGTTAGCAAACCTACCGGGAACTAAAATTCTTGTCGGCGTTGATTCTGCCATTGATTTGGACGCCAAAGTTCGCAAATTATCGTTAATGTATGATTATGTAATAATTGGGCACCGCACTTACACGCCGCCGCAGGGCTTAATATTTGATTCAGCGCCGGCAGATTTTGCAGGTTTTGGCAAGCCTGATTATATAGACAAGTATGAAAGAGAGTTATCGAAGGACTGGTTATTTCCTCATCTCAAATCTGCTCCGCATAGAAGCCAAATCGAAGACTTTCATGAATGGGTCGCCGGGCCAGGGCGGTCATGGTTAACTGATGGCAATGTTATCTATGCGCCATTTTTAATCAGTAGCGATGTTGAAATGGAGGCATATAAAGACGAGGTGAGTTTTTCTCAATATTATTTAGATGCTAAGGTTTTTCCTGCTGAAGACGAAAGGTTTGTTGCTTTTTCAGACATTGTAAGCAACCTCACGCTTCCCGCCATTATCGGCTGTTCGGCGGATTGGTTAAGCAAATTTCGGGAAGACAACTTAAATTCATTAGATACATTTAGAAATTATCTTTTCCAGTTGATTGATAAATCCATTTCATTTGACGGTGATAGCTCGAAATATAAAAAAGACGTTGAGTCCCTCAACGAAGGGATTCTTGCTGATTTAACCGACCTTCGGGATAAACTTAAAAATCAGAAAATTATCACGACACCAAAGAATAAAGATATTGCATTCGATTTAATCCCCATTGCGGTCTCAGTTTTTACAGGCTTACCCCCTTGGGCAACAGCTTTAACTTTGATTCCTAGTGCAAGGCATTTTGTACAAAACATAGTAGAGAGTTATAAGGCAATGAAGGAAATAAAGAAGTCTCCCTTATATATAATGACCAAACTATGACAATGAAAATTAAAAAGAGCATGTAACAAAGGCATCGAGAGGGACGCGGGAATAGCCGTCATTTGTTTTCAGTTCTATGTCCCTGTGGCCCGCGCCCCTCATGCTCGGCGTTAGGCCCTCTCACATGATGGTAAACCATTATGAAAACAAATAAAGCGAAAAAAAAGGCGAAAACTGAGATTTCAAAGATTGAAATGTTCCTTTCTCAACTGGCAGCTCTTGCTTTTGATGTAGGGGCAAGCTTTGGCGTATTCTTGGTAATTTATGGAACAGCTACTTTATATTATAACCAGCCATGGGCCCCGCTGGAATCCATTCTTAAATGGGCTACTCCTATTGTTGGCCTTATTGGTTTTGCAGCTGTCGTCATTTCAATTTATTTCCCTCAGAATCCTACACCTCCAAAACGACTTTCCAAATATTTCACTGCCCCTGTGATACTCACAATGATAGCCTGCGCATTTATTGTCATGTTTTATACAAAGAAACCAATACCAGATTCAATTTCAATTGGTTTCTCTCTTGCAGCGATTTTTAGCGGTCTGATGCGCTTATTTCCAAGACTTACCACGAAAAATATAAAACTGGAACTTACTAATGCGGGCTAAAACTTAGTGAAATAATACCTTATGGGGCGTCTCCAATTTAAACAACATATGAAGTAAAAGGATAGAAAACATAATAGTAAGTCAAAGCCTAACACTCAAATCCAGCGGACGCGGAATAAGCGTAGCGTGATTTTGTTATAGGTGGTTGCCCCGCCGCTGATTTAGGGCGTTATGTGAATTAATGAAATCAACCAAAATAAATATTATTGTCCCCTTGGAGGATTAAAGTCATGTTGTTTCGGACAAACTCTATAGGAGTCCGCCGCCTCAGTTTTATTATCGGCCTTATTTCTGGATGCTTTCTTGTTTTCACCGGGCATAAACCAGAACCACAAGGACAAGTTCCAGTCTGGCATACGGTTGGAATCAATCTCATCAATATTGCCATTCTCTTTGCCGTCGGCTTTATAGCTGCGTGGATCGCCGTCCGCGTTGTCGCTTGGATCATAGAGGGGTTTATCAATGATCGCGTCAAGCAATAAAGCAACGGATTCATCGGAAAAAAACTGCGATAGCGCAAGTATGTATAAAA
>CAVSHJ010000022.1:0-68160 GCA_963727725.1 Thermodesulfovibrionales bacterium | reverse complement strand
ATAAGGGGATATATATAGGGCCATACAATATTTTGCTGTTTTGTATAGTCTCCATTAAATTCGTAGCCATTTTCTATTATGCTTACATACCAGCTTGCATCCCATCGGTTTAAACCCTTCTCCAGAGTTGCCTTCAGATCAGGATACCGTTCTAACCCATAAAAGCCATCTGCCTTTATGTTTTGAACAACCAAATTGTTCCGCGGATCCGTATCGGTTCCGAAATAGTAGATCGTCCAGGACAACTTCCTTTTATCACCGCTACCTTTATCTATCTGTGAAGGTACGAAATCGGATTCGGCATGGAATTCAACCTCGTTTTCTTGTCTGAGCGCGCCGTCTCCCATTTCTATATAATGGAAGGAAGGTTTCTCATCCAGAATTATATTTTTGATGAAAGAGTTATTTATATATACCCCTATCATCTGTTTCTTGGGAGAGCTGCCTTTTAAAAAAAAAGATTTGACGCCATATGGCAACATAATAGAAGATGACCTGGAAACCCACCGAAACTCGGCCCCTATTGGTACATTAACAAGAAGAATCGAATTTACAATCAGTATTCTGGATACCAGGAATATGCCAGAAATTATAAGAAATATCTTGCATCTTTTAAAAAACCGGCCCATGTTCATTTCTTATGTTACGGCAGTATCCTCGGCTTCCTTTTTGCATAAGCACAGCCCATTTATTGGTTCTCCATATCAGTATGTCTTCTATTGCATATCCCCGCTGTTATTTTGTGAGAGTCTAGGTTCAAACGGGAAATGCTTCCCTGCTGTTTTCCTGTTCTCACCATAGGGATATGTTCGAGGAATTCTACTTCTACCAGCATATCCGCTCCAAGGAACTTATGCAGTATGCGGATTATTTCTTTGAACACGGCCTCGTCAAATCGGGGGGCTTTCACAATCTGAAGGCTGATGCTTCCCGTTCGCTCCTGGATTATTTTGTACTGCCGTACTATATGATCATAGTCCTTAAAAAGGTGAGCGAAGAACGTGCCGGGAATAAAATTGCCGTTAGTCCCGATTATGACAGCCTGCACCCTTCCCTCTATTTCGCCTATGCGCGGAAGTCCGCGTCCGCACGGTGATGGTATCGAATTGTCTACCGCGACCGACAGGTCTCCTATACGGTACCGGATAAAAGGCATACAGAAATTATTAAGATCCGTGATGATTATCTCTCCTATCTCACCGGGCAGGGCCGGTCTAGTATCTTTTATGATCTCGACTATATAGTTTTCAGCTACGACCAGATGGCCGTCATGTGCATCAGATTCGTAGGCGATGCCCGAAAACTCTCTACTCCCGTATTTGTCGAATACACCACAGCCGAAGGTTTTTTCTATGACGTGTCTGCTTTGTTCAGGCATCGCCTGGGCGGAGGTCATTATGCCTTTCAGCGCGGGGATTTCACTTACATGGTTTTCCCTGATGAAGAGAGCGAGAAAGTTGAATGATTCCGCATAGCCGTCGAAGAGAACAGGCTTGAATTTTTCGATCTTCCTTACAAAGTGTGTGATATTTTCCATTGACATTTCGAAGGCCGGAATGAAGAGTCGCCGCATGAGAAAGGCATCGAGTCTTTCTTTCATCCTTTGCGACCACGTCATACCGATGGTCTGATGCCATAGTCTGGCCTGCCGGTCGCCAAATTGATAGCCCGTCCATTCCATGCTCCTGAGTGTTGCCGCCCATCTCATTTCGACCTGGTGCCTGTCTACATAAAATACCAGAGGTTCTCCGGTTGACCCGCTTGTCGATATTCGCAGAATTTCATTTTTCCTGTGATTGTCAGACAGTAGTTCGAAATGGAGATTTTCCCGTATGTCCTGCTTTTCAAGAAAAGGCAGTTTTTGAAGATCTTCAATAGTCTGTATATCCTCGGGTTTCAGTCCCAGCTCATCAAATTGCTGCCGATAATAACCGACATGGTTGTAGGCATGCCAGATCAGCCGCCGCAACTTTTTCTGCTGCAACAGCTTTATCTGCTGCGGGCTCAACCACTGGGTCTGTTTGAGCTCGCCGTAATACCTTCTAACGTTTCTTGATATCATCCATGTATGGAGAGGCCATGTCATGAAATAGAAATGAAAAAAGATACGCCGCCACCAGGACGGCAGTGGGTCTTTTTTGGGGGGCTGATTCTCTTTCAGGAAATCGCGGATCAAATTTTCCTTACTCAGAAGCAACCTAAATTCAAGGAAAGCTTTGCACAGGTCCAGAAGACTCAATACGACAACTTTGAGCGTATCCCCCGCAATGAAGGATTCACCCAGAAGCCGGCTTTGAAAAAGGCTTTCTACCTCGCGGATCGTGTATCCCCTGGAATGGGCCGCTACAGCGATGAAAGTCTGGGGATAGTAATACTTATAACGAACCCTCAGTATTTCTTCCAAAATCTCCCTGCGTGCAATGACAAAACCCGATTTATTATCGCGCAGACGCATATTGAAGAGTGAATTCAAAAGAAAATTCAAGGACTTACTTAACACATATCTTGAATCCCTGAGCCTTCCTACCGAGCTTCTGAAACCCTGCACAAGATCGTGACGGTAACTCCTTATTTCCCTATGGAGCCTCCATACGTCCTCGGGAAGGTATTGAATATCCGCATCGATAAAACATGCAAATTCGCCCTGAGCAACGCTGAGGCCGGTTTTCCATGCCTCATAGATTCCCCGGTTTTTAGGGTGGTGCGACAGCCCTTATGGCGGAAGACTGTTGGGCAAAACCATCGATCACCTCGCCGGTCGCATCACGGCTGCCGTCGTCGACGAGTATTATTTCTCCATTAATATTTTTTTTCGAGAATGTCTTTAACAGTCTTTCTACGAGTTCAGGAATGTTTTTCTCCTCATTGAAGCACGGTGCAACTACTGACAATTCAATTTTCAACGTATTCTCTTTTCATCCAATCAAGCGTCTTCTGAAGTCCTTGCTTAATTGTAGTATGCGGTTTCCAAGACAACATCGCCTCAATTTTATGAATGTCTGCAATACGGTGACTGCGAACCGTCCAGTCAGGCGGGTCGCGACGAATGGTGACTGATTTCCCGAATGTCTGAATCATATGATCCATAAGCTCATTTATCGTAATCCCTACCGATGAACCTACATTGAATATTTCGCCCGAAGAATTGGATGCCATACTTTGAATGGTTGCATCTATGAGGTCATCGATATAAACGTAATCCATCGACTGTTGACCGTCACCAGTGACAATGGCGGGATCTCCATGCAGCATCCGGAGAAAATTTTTTAAAATAACGGACTTATATCCATACCCCGAGAACTGCCGCGGGCCATAAGTAAAAAAATAGCGCAAGATGGTGAAATCGAAGCCGTATTTTCTTGCGTAGAATGAGAGCATGTGTTCCCCGCACAGCTTCGATATCCCATAAATGGTAATGGGCTTCGGGGTATCGGTCTCTTTCATGGCAGGCAAGTCCATTCGCCCGTAGACGTAAAGAGATGAGGAAAACACTATTTTTTTGACGTTACACTTGCCGGCCAGATCAAACAGATCGGATGTGCCGATAATATTCGTTTTGTACATTGGGCGGGGATCGCCAGCGGCCTGACTGTGTTTCTCGGCAGCAAGGTGAAATAAACAGTCGGAATTCTGCAGATGGTCTTTGAGGTTCTCTATCGGGTCGGAGCCGATCTTGAATCTGAGAAATACGATCCTGTCATCTGAAACAATGTTTCGCATGCTTCCGTAATCCAGACTGTCTATCACTGTTACTTTCTGCGCGTTAAGGCCTAAAAGCCTCTCCGTGAGATGGGAACCGATAAAGCCTGCCCCCCCCGTTACAACGATAGAACCGCCGACAAGTTTGTTCAATCGAGACTGTTTCACCCTTATCTCGCCTCGGAACCCGCTAGAATATCTATCTATAAAAAGCAATAAAATATTAGCACAATCATGACAAATTAGAAAATTGAGCGGGAGGAACGGAGGATATGTCGTCCGCCATAAGATGTACGCCGAATTCATTTTGGAAGTGTGCCAGCAGCTTAAAATTGGAATGATTGTGCTGAGTAAATCACGGAATCCGAAAAAATGTCAAGAACAATTATATATATTAATAAAAAAATGACCATATAGATTTTTAAGCCTGCAATAAGCGTTTTTTGGCAAAATTCATTGACAATCAACTTGAGAGGTAATAATCTATCAAGCAAATATAGAATAGGCTTAAAAATGAATGTTAGTCGCGTAAATGAGATATGAAAGGGTACTCAGATCCAGAGAGACTTCAGAAGTTGCACTATGACTCCATTTCGTCGGAGTATTCAGTAAACTACGGCGACAAATGGAGATCGCCCACTATCGTCGGCAATATATCAATGAGCCGATGCTGGGCGATGTGGACCTCCGTGGCTTGGACGTCCTCGATGCCATGTGTGGAAGTGGTGAAACAACAGAATATCTGCGGCAAAGAGGTGCACGCGTTACAGGCATCGATATATCACAAGAACAAATGTGCCGTTTTCAAGAACGCTTCCCGGAGTGTAAGGCTTATTGCGGCTCCATTCTCTCCACCGAGTTTCCAAGTGACTCTTTTGACGTAGTTGTAGCGGTAGGGGGGTTGCATCATCTCCATCCTAATTCCTCCGCGGCCATCAATGAAATTTACAGGGTACTGAAACCCGGCGGGCTCTTCTGCTTCTATGAGCCACATAAAGGCTCTCTTCCCGATTTGGCGCGGCAATTCTGGTATAAGCGGGATAGGTTGTTTGCAGCAAATGAGGCTGCTATAGATTTGGGTGATTTGAAACAAATGTTCTCTTCCCAATTCGAATTTCTGAAAGAGGAATACGGAGGCAACGTAGCTTATCTATTGGTGTGGAACTCAATGGTGTTTCGAGTTCCTCTTTGGATGAAACGGCTCTACTCGGAAGTTCTGATATGCATGGAATCCGCCATCAGGAAAATGCAGGGCAGAAGATTATCCTGTGTCGTCATTTGCCGGTGGAAGAAGCGCATACTGCGAACAAATGGAGATCCTGCCTAACCGGAGAATGAAGACAGTTCCCGTAATCTTGCTCTTCTTAAACTTGTCATAGGCCATAGCTTATAATAAGAAATCAACGCTTTTTCCACTCAGCTTTCCTCTTGACCCAGAGACCTCTGGCAGGGTATAACAAAACTTGCCGAGGCGAAGTTGCATGTTAGACAGAAAACTCGATAACACCACCGGGGTAATATTAGCCAATCATGATAGTACAATAAATCAAGTAGTTACGTTGAGAGTGATGTCTATGGCAGATTGTGTAGAATCGAAATTTTCGGAGATATCAAAGAAACCATCTAACAACTGGTTGGGCAGCACATTTTACGTAAGAGGATCAAAATGCCTGGAAAAATACAGAATATCTGCCTAAAACTGTATGGCAAACTCTTTGGTTCTCCGCATCATATGTCAGAGGCAATCATATGGGCCTATCGTTTGTTTTTAGACAGAGAACCAGAGAGTCCAGTTAGTGGTTGCTGACAAGTTAGAAAGACGTACGAGCATCAGGATATCCGACAGGAATTCGTAAGTTCGGACGAGTTCAAGCAAAAGAATGCGGGCTTCCGTTCTTTATCCTCTATGGGGACACGAGCCACCGATGTTCATCGAGAGAGATTCTGATTTACAACAATTGTTTTTTCACATTCAGAATGTATGGGAACATCTTGGCGAAACCGAGCCCTATTGGTCGGTATGAACTTTGGATCGATTTAGATCCTCTGCATTTCAAAGGACACTCGGGATGAATTTTATGGTTCAGGCCTTAGTGATGTTGCAACACTCTTCAAAACATTAGAGAGAAACGACATAGATCATACCTCTTTTAAGACATGTTTGGAGTACGGATGTGGACTTGGCCGTGTAACCCGTTGGTTGGCGAAGCGATTTGAAACAGCGTAATAGGCTACGACATATCGAGGTCACACTTGCGGCTTGCCAAGCAGTACCTTGGACGAAGCAGGTATCCGGAATGTGTCATTGCGCCATATCAGCAAACTTCATGAGATCGGGGACTTCCGTAAAGTGGATGTGGTGTATTCGATAATCGTTCTTCAGCATAATCCTCCACCAATCATTGGTCTAATCATTCAAGAGTTGATTAGGGCTTTGAATTCTGGTGGTATCGCTTATTTTCAAGTGCCCACATATCGCTTGGAATACAAATTCTCCTTGAAGGAGTATCTGACCGGTGAAGCTGCAAGAGGCGAGATCGAAATGCACGTATTTCCACAGAATGAGATATTTGACATTGTTAGCAAAGAACAGTGCAAGTTAGTTGAAATTCTTGAAGATGGGTGTACCGGTTTGAGAAATGGCGAAAGGTCAAACACTTTTGTTATACAGAAAAGATGATATGGGCAATATGGTGACATGCAGGGGTCGACGACGGTATTTTTGCATTTCATGGTGAGGAACGAGGAGCAGCGATCAGGCGCCTACCCCAGCTTGCCGAGAACTGCATTTACCCGAGGACAAGCAAGCGATAATCGAAGCTCCGGGTACGCTTCTTGGAAATACATGATGCTCGCAGACTAAAATGAGGGAAAATAATTTATGCATCCACTTGATTATCCCATGGGGTGGTCTAACCCTGATAGATCTTCGGATTCCGATTCTAGTTAACATTCTCATCGGGAGATATAAAGAACGGAAGAAGTAGCCTTTCCAAGCAAGTTCCACGCCGAGCTGCTTGCAAAGGCTTTCGATCATTTCAATCGTATAGCGCCTGTAATGACCGTAAAATTCATCATAGTTCGACCATAATTCCAGATGAGCGGGAACAGTAACGATCACATATGCCAAATTGGGAAATGATTTCATCAAGTCTCTTAAGAGAGGAATTGGCTCACGAATATGTTCAATGACATCAAGCAGGAGAATAATGTCATAACGGGCCCTTTCGGCACCTGACAGTTCCGTCGCGTTCTTTCCGAAGTGAATGTGTTCGCCGACACCGGCAAGTGGTCGCACTTTTGCAGGCTCAACTCCGACGCAATCTATTCCGTCATTCCTCAGATACTTTACCGCCACTCCGCGTCCGCAACCTACATCCAGGACAACAGAATCAAGCTTTGCGATCTTCCGGATCTCTTGTGCAATTATCCTGTTTCGTGCCGAGATCCAGAAATGGTTTTCTATTCCGTCCGGATAGTTGGAATCAAACTGTTCTTTAGAGAAATGTGTCTGCATCTCTATTGAGCCTTTGGTCAATTACCGACCGAGCGACAATCATACATATCATCGTTTCTTGAAGAAAAAATAGCATAACAAAATTGAAAAGACAACTCTTTTAAGAATAAAGCATTTCAGTCGTTGAAATTCGGGTACAGAAATTTTCTGCTGTGTCTGCTAAAGTATTTCTGAATTAAGCCAACTGATGTGAAATGAAATGTGGATACGATGTTAGATATTAACGCACGGAGAGATTGTGAAAAAAGCGCTTGTTACAGGCATTAGAGGACAAGACGGGGCATATTTAGCCAAGCTTCTCTTAGAGAAAGGATACGAGGTGTACGGCGGGGACAGAAGGAGCGGGCAATCAAACTCGTGGCGATTGAAGGAATTGGGGATTGAAAGAGATGTCAGGGTCTGCTATATGGATCTCCTTGAAGTGACCAATATCATGCGTGGAATCGAGAGGATAAAGCCGGATGAGGTCTACAACCTCGCAGCCCAAAGTTCTGTTCAGTTTTCCTTTGAGCAGCCTCTTCTGACATCAGACACTAATGCCATGGGAGTTTTGAGACTCCTCGAGGCGATAAAAGCCGTAAAGCCGGACACCAAGTTTTATCAGGCATCCAGCTCTGAAATGTTTGGTGAAGTTCGCACAACGCCACAAAATGAAAAAACATCCTTTTCTCCGAGAAGTCCCTATGCTGTTTCCAAATTATTCGGACACTGGATTACCGTGAACAGCAGGGAATCTTATAACATGTTTGCCTGTTCGGGAATCCTCTTTAATCATGAATCCCCTTTAAGAAGCCCTGAGTTCATCGCGCGTAAATTAACCAACGGCATCGCGAGGATAAAATATGGTCTGCAGGATAAGATCGTAGTGGGCAACCTCGCCGCGAAGAGGGACCGGGGGTATGCCCCCGAATATGTGGAAGCCATATGGCGTATGCTCCAACAGCGCAGCCCCGATGATTACGTGATTGCAACAGGTGAAACACACTCAGTGAGAGAGTTTATCGAAATTGCCTTTCGGCATGCGGGATTCGATACACTGTGGGAGGGAAAGGGCATCGAAGAAAAGGGAAGAGACAGGCAGAGCGGCAAGATCCTCGTCGAAGTTTCTACCGAATTTATGAGGCCTGCTGATGTGGATATTCTTGTAGGAGATTATTCAAAGGCAAAGGAGAGGCTTGGCTGGCAGCCGCTTACAAAATTTGAGGAGATGATAAGTATTATGGTCGATCGGGACATGAAGAGAGTGAGGGAATCATCGTGAGATATGATGACTTCGATGTGGGGCCAGACGATTCGCCTTAGCCATGCGCGTCCTTCTTAATACAAAACCCTCCCTCTTAGCCAATAAGACAGGCGTCGGTTACCATATTCTTAACCTTTACAAAGCACTTAAGAAGGCCGGAATAGATGTCGTTCCCACAATCGATAGTAGATCCCAGACTGTGGTAAACTCCCTGAGTGAAGTCTCATCCCGTCTGAGAAGCTTTGTGGGAAAGCGGTATCCTTCCTTTGTGAGCAAAATCGGAGATTCTTTCATCAGCTATCTTTCTCGCCGGGAAGAGAGCAAGGCTGTCTTTGATATATACCACGAGACGAGTTTCGATCTTTTGCCTGAAATGCGTATTACCCGCGTCTGTAACCTTTATGATCTTTCATTCGTAAGTTGTCCTGACTCTATATTGGAAAATTTCAGGAATCTCATGAAAGCAAATGTAACTGAGAATGTTCTGAAAGCTGAGAGGGTAATGGTAAATACGGAGTTTATAAAAAATGAGGCAATGCATTTCCTGAAGATACCGGAAGAGAAGATAGATATTATTCCGTTGGCGCCGGCCTCTCTTTATTACAGGCCGGATGAGTCTTTGCAGAGTTCTGAATGTGTACGAAGATTCACCGAAAAGGATTATGTATTATATGTCGGGACAGTAGAGCCCAGAAAGAACCTGAAGACACTGATAAGAGCGTTCAGGGATATTAGAAGAAATTATGACCTTTCACTGATCATTGCCGGGAGGCTCGGCTGGCTCTACGATGATGTAATTTCGTATCCGGAGGAATTAGGCATAAAAGCGGACGTGATCTTTACACACTATGTTGATGAGAAGACACTTCACTATTTGTACAATCATGCATCGGTATTTGTCTATCCCTCGCTCTACGAAGGGTTTGGTCTGCCGCCGCTTGAAGCGATGGTATGCCGTGTGCCGGTTATTGTTTCGAACATACCGCCACTCATCGAGGTGTCAGGAGACGCAGTAATGAGCTTTAATCCAAAAGACCACGAAGAACTCGCAGATAAAATGAACAGGGTTTTGTCTTCGGAAACGCTGAGATCGGAACTGGTGGAGAAGGGCCTCAAGAAAGCAAGTCAATACTCCTGGGAGAAGGCGGCAGCAATGACCATTCAGTCATATGCAAAGGCGCTGGATAGATGAAGATAGCTATCAATGCCACCTGCTTCAATGAAAAGCCGACGGGGGCGGCAACCTTTACAAAGGAAATCGCAAAGGTTTTTTCCCGGACACATAAAGAGATGATTCTATTCTCTTCCGTTGTGCTCAATGACATACCATCGGACTGCGTCGTGAAAGTACCTGATGGTATGAAAGGTTCCCGGAAATTTTCGAACAACCTTTACCGGTTTCTTCATCTCAATACCATGCTCCCCTTGCTTTGCAGGCTTAAACGAGTGGATGTCCTTTACTGCCCTATTATGGAGTTCCCCTTCGTGCCTCTCTTACCCCTTGTAGTTCATATACATGATCTGCATTTTATTTATTTCCCCTCGGAATTCGGGCTGGCGGCGCCCCGCATGAAATTTAGCTTGCAGCTGGTAGGTCGAACTGCAAAAAGGGTAATAGTTCCTTCTGAATTCGTTAAGGGGGAACTGCTCAGGTCTACAAATATCAGGGAAGGTATTATTGATGTCGTCCCCCTTGCGTGTAATGATAAGGTGTTCAGGCCCATGTCGATAGAGAAGAAGAGTGAATTCGTGAGAAAGTATTCACTCCCGGAGAATTACATCCTGTTTGTCGGCAGCCTCTTCCCCTACAAGAATTTGAAGACCCTCGTGGAGGCGTTCTCGCAGATAAAGAACCAGATACCCCATTCTCTTGTGATCGTGGGTAGCAAAGAGTTCGCGGCGGAGCCCCCTGTCGCCGATAAAAGGATTATCTATACGGATTATGTGCCTGCTGCAGACCTTCCCCTCTTTTATGCCTATGCCGACATATTTGTGCATCCCTCACTGAGCGAAGGATTTGGCATCACGCCATTAGAGGCAATGGCATGTGGCACACCTGTCATTTCCTCCAATGGCGGTTCATTGCCTGAAGTGGTGGGAGACGCCGGGATTTTCTTTGATCCCCGGGACCGCAATGAACTGAGCAGGTTAATCATAGCGGTCATCAATGATCAAACGTTTCGGAAAGCGCTTGTTGACAAGGGATTCAGCCGGGTGAAGAAATTTTCATGGGCGAGGACAGCAGAGAATATTCTTAAGTCGTGCGAACGCGCTGTACATGAAAAGCGATGAAGATACTTCACCTCCTTTATGAGAGTAAGGGTGATCTCTTTGGTATCGGAGGGGTTGGGATTCGTGCATACCAAATTTATAAAGAATAAAAGAACGCCATGATATAACTCTTTTATGCAAAAAGTATCCGGGCGCTAATGACGGAAAGATTGAGGGACTGAGACACATCTTTGAGGGCGCCGAGAGCGAGAGCCTTACGAAAACCCTGTTGTCATATGCTTATCATGCTTCACGATTTGTTAAAAGACATGGTGACGAATATGATATTATAGTTGAGGATTTTTCTCCTGCAATTCCGACTTTTCTTCATGCTTTCACAAAGAAACCGGTAATTCTGCAGGTACAGGGGTATACGGGAAAGTTCTATTTCAGAAAATATAATCCTCTTTATGCCCTGATACTTTCTGTCATGGAGCTACTGAGACCACGGTTTTATGATAATTTTATCTTCGTAAACTCCGAAACGATCAAGAATTTTTCATTGAGAGAGGGAAAGCGTATTGCAGTCATTTCAAACGGCATATCACCCGAATTGCTCGATATACCTCCTCGTGAGGAGAAATATATCCTCTATCTCGGCAGGATTGATATTTACGGAAAGGGCCTCGACATACTCATAGACGCATACAAGAGATTTTTTGCATCATTTCCGGAGATAAAATTGGTTATCGCAGGGAATGGGAGGGACAGGGAGAGGTTCAAAGCTAACCTCCGCAAAATTTCCTGAGGGATATGAGAAACAATATTGAGATGCCGGGCTGGATTTCTGGAGACAAAAAAAAGGACCTGTTAAGTAAGGCTTTATTTGTCGTCATTCCCTCAAGGCATGAGTGTCAGTCTATAGTGGCGCTCGAAGCCCTGGCATCCGGAAAGCCGGTCATTGTGAGCGACATCCCGGAATTTGATTTTGTAACAGAACGCGGGGCGGGTATATCCTTCCGGACGGGAGACGCTCTGTCTCTTGCCCGGTCTCTGACGGATTTGACACTCAGTGACAAGCGGGAAGTTATGGGGCAAAGGGGAAGAGAGTGGGTAAAGGACTACACATGGGACAAAATAGCGCTCAGGTTTGAGCTTTTTCTCCTTCAGGTGCTGGGACGGGAGATGAAATGATGGAACTCAGACAATGAAGATTCTTCAACTCATTTATGAAAGCTTCGGTAGCCCCTTTGGATTCGGCGGGGCCGGTGTAAGGGCCTATGAGATTTACAGGAGATTAAAGGACACTCATGATATCACGCTTCTCTGCATGAAATATCCGCTTGCTGAAAACCGCGAGATTGAGGGTCTGAAACATATCTTTGTAGGAGCCGAAAACAGGAATCTTACAAAGAGCGTCCTGGCATATATAGTCCGTGCAACGGACTTCGTGAGACGACACGGCAACGATTTTGACATCATAGTTGAAAACTTTCTGCCTACAACACCTTTTTTTGCGAAGTATTTTACCAGGACACCTGTAGTACTTCAGGTTCAGGGCATAATGGAAAAACATTCGTTCAGAAAGTTCACCCCCTTCTATTACGTCCCTATTTATCTTGTTGAAGGATTCTATCCCAACCTTTATGACGCTTTTATTTTTGTCTCTGACATAACACGGGATAAGGTGATGGTCCGTCGCAGAAAAGAGGCAAGAATGTGTCATGTCATTCCTAACGGCATAAACAGGGAACTTCTTGAATCCCGCTCTGAAGACATGGATTATATCCTTTTTCTCAGCCGGATAGACATTTATACAAAGGGGCTCGACCTCCTGATAAACGCGTTTGAGAGGATAAGTCCCGAATATCCGAATCTGCGGTTAATCCTTGCGGGGTATGAATTTGACAGCTTCCGTAAGCTCATATCGGGGAGTCCGTCTTTCCTCAGGGAGAGAATCGACTATGCAGGTTTTGTGACAGGCATTGAAAAAGTGAGGCTTCTCTCAGGGGCCCGAATATTAGTCCTGCCGTCCCGTCATGAATCTTCGCCGATAAGTATTCTTGAGGCTGCCGCGTGCGGAAAACCGGTCATCGCAAGCGATATCCCCGAACTTGCTTTTGTCTCGAAGGAGGGATTCGGTCTCAGTTTCCTCTCCGGTTCGGCAGATGCGCTGTCAGAAAAGATGAGGCTATTACTTGCAGACGCCGGGAAAAGGGACGCCTTGGGAAAAAAGGGCCGGGAATTTGCCGCTCAATTCCTGTGGGACGATATTGCGGTTCAATTCGAAGGGGTATTAAAATACGCTGTGAATAGACTATGAAGAGACTGAAGACCGAAAGCGGTTATGAGCAGGAAGAGCTCCCTTAAAACAGGTAAGAAACCCACTCCTCCAAAGCAAGAGGAAGAACCGACGGGGAAAAGAGGCAAGACGAATTATTTGCCCGCCGGTCTCCTCTTCTCAGTGGTGCTCCTCACATTTTTCGCATATGCTCGATCTCTCCATGGACCTTTGGTTTTGGACGACCCCACCTATATAACTTCTTCGAAGCTGAAGGATATTGCAGGTTCCCTGTCTTTGTCCGCGCGCTCTATTGCCAAACTCTCTTTTGCGCTGAACTATTACCTGTCAGGCATGAACCTTGCTGCATTCAGGATAACGAACATACTCTTTCATATTTTCTCGGGTCTCCTCGTCTTTTATCTTACCTATATGACATTGAACCTTCCGTCCATGAGAGACAAATACGGAAAGCCGGAGCACAGCAGAACAGCCTTTTATATCGCACTCTTTGCGGCAACGCTTTTCTTGCTCCACCCCATACAAACTTCGCGGTGAATTATATCACTCAAAGGATGGCCATAATGGCCGGTATGTTTTCCTTTGCAGGAATAATCTCGTACGTGAAGGGGTGCCGTGAATCCGGGTAAGAAGTCTATTTTGTATTATGCCGGTTCTGCTCTGTTTTTTATCCTGGCCATATTTTCGAAGGAAAATGCGGTGATGGTTCTGCCTGCGCTGATGGTTTATGACTTTGTCTTTATATCTTCGTTCCGATGGAGTGAATTCAGGAAAAGATTCATACCTATCGCCGGCATTGGGATAATCCTGGGTACGGCTGTGGCTTACTATTTCCATGCAGGCGGGTTTATTGTAAAGATTATTACGCTCTTCTCAAGCCCTCATAAGCCCATGGGAAGTTACGGATGGACGGGCATTGATATCCGCTGGACGCCGGTCGAGTATATCCTGACAGAGCTGAGAGTGATCTCCCGGTACATATTTCTTGTCTTCGTTCCCCTTCCTTCATATATGGTATTTGACTATTCCAGTGCCTATCCCGTATCAAGGGATCTGTTTCATCCGATCACAACACTGTTTTCTCTTTTTTTTATCGCCTCGATGGTCTTCTTTTCACTGCGGTATATCAAGAAATTGCCGCTCATTTCTTTTGGGATAATATGGTATCTGATAACCATTTCTCTCGAGAGCTTTATAGCTGTCGGACTGGACCCGTATTTTGAACACAGAAACTATCTGCCGGGTTACGGGCTTTTTCTCGCTCTGTCTTCCCTGCTTATATATACGGACAGGCCGGGTGTCAGGATAAAGAAAGAGGTAATCTTCGCCGTCGTCGCGCTCCTTTTATTTGTCCTGACTTTGGTGAGGAACGGTGTCTGGAAAGAAGGAACGCTCCTATGGGAAGACGTGGTGGAGAAGAGTCCTGATAACGCCAGAGCACATCTTGATCTGGGCCTTGCGTACAAGTCGAAGGGCATGTCTGATGAGGCAATACAACAATACCAGATCGCGTTAAATCTGAAGCCAAATTACGCGAAGGCATATAATGATATGGGGAATGCATATTGGTCTAAAGGTCTGCACGATAAGGCAATGGAACAGTACCGGATCGCGTTAGACCTCAAGCCGGATTATGTCGAGGCACATAATAATCTGGGTAACGCATATCTGTCTCAGGGCCTGTCAGACAAGGCAATAGAGCAATACCGGATCGCATTAGACCTTAAGCCTGCTTACGCCGAGGCGCACAATAATCTGGGCAACGCATATCTGTCTCAGGGTCTGCACGACAAGGCAATAGAGCAATACCGGACGGCGTTAGATCTCAAACCCGATTATGCTGAGGCACACAATAATCTGGACAACGCATATGGGTCTCAACGCCGGTCTGACGGTGCGAAAAAACAATACCGGAGTGAAGTAAACCGGAACATGGATAGCGCGGACCTTCATTACCGGCTGGGAAACACCTTTTTCAAAAACGGGAGTCTGGACCAGGCGATTGAACACTATCAATTAGCTCTAAGATTGAAACCGGACTTCATTGTTGCACATTACAATTTGGGTGTCGCGTTCTGGCGCAAAGGTCTCAAGGATAAAGCGATAGAAGAATATCGGACCGTGATAAAGTCAAATCCCCGGCATGCAGAAGCCCGCGAAAACCTGGGTATCGCCTATGCTGAAAAAGGCTTAACAGACAAGGCTATCGAACAACTTAAGGTTGCGGCGGCATTGGATCCCAAAAATCCAACTTTTCGGGATAATCTTGCCAGAGCTTATCAGATGAAGAACCCGGGGAAGACGACAGGAACCCCGGCAAGAAGATAGAGTTGCCACGATCTATTCCCGAGACTATTTCGGAGGTTTCTTCGACAGACGGTTTGTATGCCATGTCATTGTTTTTAGCAGACCGTAGAGAGGCAATCTCCACGGAGGTATTCCCCATATATTCTGCAGAAATTTCGGGAATCCCGCAATCTTGCGCGCCAAACCCGAATCTTCCGCCAGACGGCAATGCTGGCACCAGAGGTCTAACACGGCTGTCCACTGTGTGGGAGGGATGACGGCGATTTTATATTCTATGCGTTCAATATTCGGTACAGGTATATCTTCAAGGCTTCTGAAAATTTCCGGTGCAATAGGAGCGCCAAATATCTCTTTCAAATAGCTCAGTGTATCAAGCAGCGGTAAGACCAAATGTCGCTTTTCAGCCTGCCCGATAAGTCTGTTCCAGTCAATCCCGGCTTGTGAGGTATCAAGAACGGTCATTGCATCGGCCACCCAGCGGAATGGCGGTATGAAATTCCATCTCGCCCCGTGAATGCAGACATGCAACAATTGATCGGCCGGATTCAGGGTATATGCAGCAACATCATTAATGTCGGCCGTTACCGCTCCATTCCAGAAATCATCGTCGGCATTCATCCCGCGGGACTGTGACAAAAGATGCCAATGAAGATCGAATTCCTGACCGGCGCTGTTTTTAAATCCGTGTGAATAACTCACGGAGATATATTCCTCCGTCGGCACGAAATCTATCGGCGACCATCCCAGCGTCTCTAATAACCTGATTGCAGGAAGGACCTTGTCCGGTCGAATGAGAACGTCGAAATCGTTCATCGGGCGCAGACCATAATCTCTATGGTAAAGCAGGGTCAGGGCAGCTCCCTTGAGTATCATGGTCTGTATATTTGCACCTTCAAAAGAACGGAGAAGAGAAGCGATGGCATGGAACAATATCTGGTTCTTGTACCATGTGTGACGGTAAACGCCTTTATATTTACCCATCGAAGGGTCTTTGATTCCAAGGGCCCGCAGGTTGCGATAAAGCAGCGGCAACATTCGATGGGAAGCCGCATCGACCTGTTCTACGTCAACAGATGACTTCCATTCTTTCCACGCCTCAACGGAGTCTGTCCCCTTTAAGAGAGCAGCCCGCAAGAGCAATTCCTGCTCTGACGAAGGCAGGCAGTGGCGGCTATACTTCCTTGTATTCACAAACAATCTCTTCATTCATCATATATGTGCGCCTTCCAGCCTCTTTACAATTTCCTGCTTCAAATAACTGCCCATAAATCGATCAGCCATATCGGATTTCAGAAATTCTATGGCTGCCCTTCTGAATGAAACAATGTCCTTCTGCGGCATATCCTTTATCATCCGGTGGATTCTCGCAGGGTCCTGATTACTGCAGTTTATGTAACAATCTGAGGGAAAAATCTCCTGCAGTAACTTTCCTCCGCCCCAGTAGAGCGGAACCGTGCCGGCTTTAAAGGCGTCGATGATCTTTTCAGTGATATATCCCGGGAAATTGCTGTTCTCAAATGCCAGTACAAAATTATATTTTTTCAGTATTTCCTGTTTGTTTTCCGCCATGCCGTAATAATTAGGGAAATGTTCTCCATTTGTTCGACACACCCCATGGCTCTGCCCCGTAAATGTCGATATCGCTTCCCATCGTCTTGACAAACAGAATTCTTTGGCGAACAAGATCCAGTTCCGGATGTTC
Source organism: Thermodesulfovibrionales bacterium (assembly GCA_963727725.1). Taxonomy (GTDB): domain Bacteria; phylum Nitrospirota; class Thermodesulfovibrionia; order Thermodesulfovibrionales; family SM23-35; genus CAVSHJ01. The sequence continues at coordinate 51,179 of CAVSHJ010000022.1, read as the reverse complement.
CGAATATCGGTTAATGATACAGCAAAGCCGCGGGCGTTTTTCCTCAAGTGTTTCTTCAAGGTGCCTGATAATTTCTTCTCTGTGGTCAGCGAGGGACGGATAAAACATTCGCTTGTTAATATCGGGTTCATCATACAGATAGAGGAACGGCTTCAATGCTTCACGCTGCAAATTTCTCCTGGTCTCCTGAGTCATGGTTGGAGGGGGTTCCAGCGTAAAAAATACTTTTGGCTTTCGGCACGATAAAAATTCTTCGTAAAGAAAATTCTGGGCAACCAGATAATCATAATTCCGCCTGGGAAAAAGACAGGGCATATTATGAATAAAATGATGGACCGAAGGATAAAAGCGGACCCTGCTTTCACAATTTCCGATGCCCGTCATTTTAATAGTCTTTCTGTTTCTATAATCAGAAAAATAGCATAATCCTTGACGGCTAAAGTAAAATCTGAACCTTCTCACCAAACCCCATGCACTGCCGTATATGAAATCTATTAATTTCTTCATGGTACAAATAGAATACATTTACTCATTCACGTTTTCGGAAACGCACCGAAAAATATATTACCCTTGCTGTCCCCGCAGCCCGCGCCGCCGATCGAGTGACGCTTTCAGTATTCTGATGCGGTCCCTGCCGAATTGTCGATGGGTGATACCTTTATTGTTCTTGTGAAGTCGTCGCATATATATAACGTCAGGCACCATCACCTCACGGAGACCGCGCTCTCGGGCCCGCATTATCCAGCTCACGTCCTGCCCCAGCCGCCAATTGGTCTCAAACAGACCCACCTGAAAGAATGCTTCCCGTTTTATTAACATCGTACAGGGCAGGAATCCCGGCATCGCTTCATCCGTACAGACGCAGTCTGCTCCTTGCAACCCGTCCAATTCCGGGCTGTAGAACTGCTTAACATGACCGAATACAATATCAATTTCAGGATCATCGTAAAACGCTGCCATCTGAATCAGGAGTTTGTCCCGCAGCCAGACATCATCAGCATCCAGGAACGCAAAGAAACTGCCCTGCGCCAGTTCTACCCCTCTATTTCGTGCCGCGCCGGTACCGGCATTCTCTTGATAGCAGTACTTCAGGACAGGCGAAAAAAGCTCCGCGATTTTTGGGCTCCCGTCGGTTGAACCATCGTCGACCAGAATGATTTCGGTAGTGCGATAGGTTTGAGTTAAAACGCTGTCAATTGCCTCGGACAAATATTCTTCACCGTTGTAAACCGGCACAATGATGCTTATCAGAGGTGGAATACCCGTCACTGTCGCTCCGTCATAAGCGAGCATCGGGTATTCGCCGACGATCCTGCGGTAGAGTCTGCTATAGGAGTCCACGCAACTCTTCAGACTGAACATTTTGAGCACCCGCGAACGCGCAGCCTCACCCATTCTGGAAGCTGTCTCCTGATGGTCAAGGAAAAAGCCAACTGCATCGGCGATAGCCGGACTATTTTCGTGCTCCACTATTAATCCGGTCTGTTGATGAACAATCGCCTCCGGCAAACCACCTGCCGGAGTTGCCACCACCGGTCTTGCCATTTGCGCTACTTCAAGCACCCGCATCGGGAAACCCTCGACCCGTGAGGGCATGACGACGATTGTAGCCTGATTCATAAGTGCGGGAACGTCTTCAGGCCTGACCATTCCTGTAAACTTCACCGAGTCCGCGAGACCAAGCCCGGCGGCCTGTTTTTCCAATTGATTTCGCTGTGGTCCCTCGCCAACAATTGTCAGGCGTGCCCTCGGCCAGCGATTCAAGAGTGAGGCAAAAGCTGCAATTGCCAGATCAACGCCTTTAGCATGTATAAGTCTTCCCAGACACAAAATCCGGGGCGGATCGAAAGAAATAGGGTCGGGGACAATATCCGGCGGGTCAACCCCATTATAAATTACAGAAGAGCAATTCCTTATCTCCGGTGCAATACGGAGCAGATCGGATAATGTCGCACTGGAAACGGCAGTAACCCAATCGGCCATATGAAGCGCATTCCCAAGCAATGTATCCTCGCCGCCCTGAAAACCATAATACTCAATGTCCTGGTGTATGCTCACTATTGTCGGTGCGGGACAGGCAGCAGCGGTACTCAGATGAAAATAGACGCTCGGGTCGCTCATGTGTATGTGTATAAGGTCCGGCTTGAAGGACTGTTTGAGCCTGGCCACCTGTGCGCGGATCTCGAATATCCGGGACAGGTCGCGCTTTCCTATGGCATTTCGCGTATGAAAACGGAAAACCGGTATACCATTAAACTCTGTTTTATCGGCGACGTCATATTTCCCGTGGGAAGTAAGTACCGTGATATCATAACCCTGCTCTTGCAGCGCAGGCAGCAATTTGGCGCTTAATGTTTCAATGCCGCCTATGTCCGGGAGAAAAAACGGAGTCCAAAATAATATTTTTATCTTTCTGTTCACGGCTTTATATTCCTCTGTGATGTCTTCCCCTCGTCAAAGTCAAAAAAATCGGGGGATAACTCAACGGGACCCTTTTTCTGCTGACGGCGACGGTCTAACGATTTCTTGAGTATCCGGATCATGCTTGGATCATTCTTATTCTTTCTGCGGCTCATGCTGTATTCATTCCGGCGATTATGAAGCGTAATATCTTTCAGTATTATTATCGAAATGTCCTTCTCCCTGGCACGCAGGAACCAGTCATGATCTTCATAATGGCGTAAGGATTCATCGAAGAGGCCCACCTTGTCAAAAACGGATTTTCTGAAAACACCACTGCCCAGGCAAATGCTTATCATGGTATTGTCCGGACCCTCAAAACGGATTTTTCTGTCTGCTTCCGTCAATACCCCGGTACACCGGATGCGACCTAAAACGACTTCCATTTCCGGATCTCTGTTCATACGCGCCATTTGAACTTTCAATTTGTTTGCAGGCCAGTAATCGTCGGCATCGAGAAATGCGATCATTTCGCCCCTGGCCATTGCGATACCTGTGTTGCGGGCTGCCGCCGGGCCCCTGTTCGACTGATACACATAGCGGATGTCCTCACCAAGGCTTTTTACACATGCTTGGGTCCCGTCTGTTGAACCGTCATCGATTATAATAATCTCGAGCGGTTCATAGTTTTGTAACCTTACGCTCTTCACCGCTTCTGCGATGAACCTTTCACAGTTATATGCCGGTATGATAACACTCACAAGAGGCATGGTTTCTCTAATCGTCCGTTTTACCATGAACTATATGTCTGTCTCAGCATTATGAATCTTGCGGCGCCGATCAAGAGAGGCCTTGAGAATTCTTACAAACTCGGGGCGCAACTTGCGCTCACGAATGCCCATATTGTCCGCATGGATCCTCCTCAACATAACGACTTCATTCAGCATAACGCTCCTAAGGCCCTTTTCCATCGCCCTCAAATACCAGTCAATAAAGTCTCCCAACTTCCACCTTGTGTCAAATGTCCCGACTCGAAAAAAGGAATCCCGCTTAATAAGCATGCTGCCCTTAAAAAATCCCCGCATAATCTTGGCAGGAATCCTGATCCTTTTCCTCTGATTCTCATCAAGCTCGGAACTGTAAAACTGTTCCACCTGTCCGAATACCATATCCACATCAGGATTATTATCAAAGGCCGCCACCTGATGCATTAATTTATCTTCCGTCCAGAGATCATCGGCATCGAGGAAGGAGAGAAAGCATCCTCCGGATAACTCTATGCCCCTGTTGAGAGCGGCTCCCTGACCGCTGTTATCCTGGTAGAAGTATCGCAGTTGTGAAGCAAAGCTCTTCGCTATCGCACCGCTATTGTCTGTCGAGCCGTCGTCTACCACAATGAGTTCAAACGACCGGTAGGTCTGGCCGAGCACGCTTTCGATGGCTTCCCGCAGATATTCTTCACCGTTAAATACCGTTATGACAACACTTACCAAAGGACGTTTCTCTCTCATGACACCCCGTGCATTCTGACGTAATAACATCAGGTCCGGATCTTTCTGATGCCAGTTGAAAAGTTGCCCCTTTCTATAATGATAAGAGTGCTGAAGGTACTTCTTGAGACCTTCGTTCTTCAATATCCTGTAATGCGCTTTAATAGTCCGCATTAAAATGTGCCGGCGCCGTTCGCTTTGGGTTCAACAAAAACTCGGCCCTCTCACGTATTATTTTGCTTTCCGCATATAGAGCCAGAGTTTTGATCTCCTTCTTGTCCCAGAGTCTGCCGCTGTACTTCTCAAAGTCCTCCGTGACAACATCCGCATCTATCGACTTGAGGGCCCGAATATTCTCTTCGACCTCATGCATGGTATTCATTGAGGGTACGATAACGTCGCAAGCTGAATTTTGAATGCACCACAATATATTTCGTTGGGCCGGTGTCAGAGATGAATTGTCCTCAACGCAGCTTTCGCAACTCAGGGGCTCGAAGACACTGATCCTTCTCTCCCACTGTGATGGGTAACAATCCCAACAAAAAATTTTCATCAGCACGATGCCGACATCGTGATCCTCAGCTGCCGGAAAAAGCTCCTCGTCAGCCCGCCGGTCTTTCCAATTAAACCGCACCATGACATAATCAATCATATCGGTTTCACGGATGACACGGCTGACCGCGGGGAACAGACTTGTCGTGTGGCAACTGAGACCGATGTTCTGAACGAGGTTTTCCTCCTTAAGTTTTGTCATCGCTTGGCAGGCTGCAACTAAGTCAGCATAAGAGGCGTCGCCATCCCCGACACTCGTGATGAATAAAGGTGCACGCTCATACCCCAAAATATCGAGTCTTGATTCAATTCCCGGGCGAAGCTTTTCAAACCATTGTGGGTCCGAGATGCGCCCTCCATGAAGAGAAACGACCACATTCTCCCTTATATCCGCACGTTTGAAAGAATCAGCTAACAGTTCCACTTCACACATGTCAGTCGTATCAAAATAATTTACGCCGGAAGATACGAGACGACTAATAAGCTTAGCGCGAGCGTCCGGGGTCATGAAACAATCAGGGCTGTCGCCGACCGGATAAGTGTGTCCTCCCACTCCGAGAACATTCACTTCAAACCCCGTTCGTCCCAGCCGTCGTACAAGTTTTACGGAGTTACGTTCCGCCTTTGCTAGTTTGCGTGGGACTCTTTCCTGATCCACCTTAAGACCTGCCCCTTTCTGTAATGATAAGAGCGCATCAAGTACTTCCCAAGACCCTCGTTTCTCAATATTCGGTAATGCGCTGCGGCAGTCCGGCGCAATGTTTCTCTCAGACTTTGTGTACGCTTCGGTTTTGGAATTCTTGTCTCATTGACTGCGAGAGGGATGCAGCATGAATCCCGCGCAAGCACATTGGAGGAAATCAGTGACAGCCACAGGGTGAATTCGCCTGTCAAATCAAAGTCGGGGTCAGTGAGTTCCCCTTGCTTGCTCTTGCCGGACAGCCAGCTGCCGTCTCTTCTCTGCCTGTCCATAATGCTTTGCGCAACGTGCAACGCAATGTCCCGGTAGCGCAACTCCCCCGTAACGCGATAGAGCATCGCACACCCCCATCCGGCTTTACCGCTTGAGTAGCCATCCCAGGGATTAACACAGCGCTCTTGAAAATCGAAGTACCATTGTGCCAGCTCCCGGTACCTGGTATCACTCGTCGCACTTTCCAGCAGAACGAGGAAAGCCAGCGGTAGTCCAACAGCGTACCAGCACTGATCTGCTTTCCCGGTGTCGATGGTACGCAGAAACGCGTCGTCGTCATCCTTGACGTTAGTGTATAGATGTCCCTCTGCGTCAATGGTAGTGAAAAAGCGATCATCCGGCCGGGGCTGAAGACGGACCATACGGCCCAGGTAGTCGGCAACGCGTCGGGCTGCTTCAAGTTCCCCGGCGGCCAGACACGCGATGCCCGCTGTAGCTGAAGATATGGTATCGGCCATGGTCTTCACTCCCTGTTGAGTCAAGCGCGAATAGAATCCCCCATGATCCGCAGCTTGCCGTGCAAGCAAAAAAGAGACCGCAGGCAGCGCGATATCGTAACGTCCGGCACGCATGCTGCCTATGATAATATAAGAGTTGACGTAAGGATAACTACCGAGCAAAGAACCGACCTCAGCCGGCTGACTGTATAAGAAGTCACCTGCTTCAGTGAAAAAGTGACGATGGACATAGTTGAGGGCACGGTGGGCTGCAGCAGATTGCCCGGTCTCCGAAAATGCCCAGCTCGCCTTATAAAAGGCACCCACTTTCTGATCCTTCAGTCCCACCCAACTTCCGTCCTGATTCTGATGCTGCACAAGCCACCTGGTGCCCGCGAGGGCGCGTTCCCAGATCTGCTTTGGTGTCACAGTTTTTGCCATCCGATCAGTCCTTTGCCCGTGATTTTCCTGAATCGGGAAGTCTTCCGGCGGATTTTTCTGCAATACAAGAGAGTCCGGGCAGAGACTCAGCCTGATTGCGGTTTTGCCGCCTCCGTCTGTCAAGTGATTTTTTTAGGGCTTTTATAAGATATCTGTTACATCCAGCCGAATCAAGGGTCATATTGGACTCGTGCCAGCGATAAAAAAGACTCACCTCATCTATAAGGGTCGTACAGACCTGCATCTCCCTGATCCGCAGAAACCAGTCAGTGTCTTCACTGTGATAAAGCGTCTCATCGAAAAATCCCAGTTTCTCAAACACCGATTTTCTAAAGAGTGCCGCGCCGAGCAGAAACGCGCAGAAAGGATCATGCCATTTTTCGAATTTAGGTCTGCCCTCTTCGTCCACCTGCAACTTCATAAGCTGAGTGAGCCCCAGAACAATTTCCACTGAAGGGTCGTCCGCCAGACGGGCAAACTGAACCGGGAGTTTATTCTCGCTCCAAAGGTCATCAACATCAAGGAAACCTACAATGTCCCCGGAGGCTATTTGCAGCCCTTTATTACGGGCTGCTGCCGGTCCTCGGTTTTCCTGGTGGGCATAGACGATATCTCTCCCGTAACTCCGAGCAACGGGTTCCGTATTATCGGTGGATCCGTCATCTATCACAATTATCTCAATTGGCCGATAGTCCTGAGCCAGTACGTTCTCGATTGCTCCGCCAAGATACCGTTCACCATTATAAACGGGTATGACCACGCTCACCAGCTTTTCATTTGCCATAGAGAATTATATGTTCCTGTTGTCGTTGCCGCATAATTGATTGTCTTATTACCTCCATTAACTCCTTCCTGTTTATGCTCACATTGGATGAAAGATTATTATCGTGAATTCGTTTATAAAGCAGAACCTCGGGGACAATGAACATGGGAATCCTGCAGCCATTGGCCCGCACAAACCATTCGGCATCACATGCGATGTTGAAATCCGGACTAAACAGGCCGACAAGATCAAAGACAGACTTTCGAGCTACCAGCGTGCCCGGCGTACGACCTACGTGTGCCTGCTCCAGAAACTTCTTCGTATACCTGGACCTCAGACTGTATCCCCAGTCGACAAACAACTGAACCCATGCATTCACATACTGAAGTTCAGGGTTTCGCAGGAGATAATCAATCTGGATACCAAGCTTGTCCGGTGTCCAAAGGTCATCAGAGTCAAGAAAAGCGATAAACTCTCCCTGAGCCGCTTCTATTCCCCTATTACGGCCATTTGCCAGACCGTGTCCCGCTTGATAGATGTATTTGACTGATTTGAACGATTGTGCTATCGCAGCGGTACGGTCAACCGACTGTCCATCAACAACAATAATATCAAAAGGGTAATAGTTCTGCCTGAAGATACTGTGAAGGGCAGAACCTATGTAGCGTTCACCATCGGAAACTGCAACTATGACACTTACCAGAGGTCTATCCATGTCCTCTATGTTTTTGCGTGATCGCCTTCCTTATGAAAGCGGTATCTCCGTCGGCATCTCTGAAACCCTTTTGTGCATCAACCCCCATACTCGTCCCGCACAGTGAATCAATCCTTAAAAGAAGGCGACGTAGAGAATGTTTCCATGTCCAGTGGTTTCGCGCCCGCAATGCGCCTTCGATCGATTTCTTCATGATCTCCGAGGGCGAATTATATGCTTCTCGCAGGATTTCCTCAAGATGCCTCCTGCTCGGTTCGAGCAGGAAACCTTCTCCGTCGACTTCATGGCCATAGACCTTCCTGACACGACGTCTTGCGGAGTCGATACACCAGCCTACTTCTTCATCAACAAAATCATCTGTGGCCCCGCCGCGGGTTACGATGACCGGGAGACCACTTGACATCGCCTCAAGGGCAGGCAGCGAAAAACCTTCGCCCCGGTAGGATGAAACAAAAACATCGCAGGCCCGATAAAGTCCAGCCATTTGCTCCCGACTGAATTCATCCTCAATGTAAAGGATCTCCGGCGTGCCCTCCTCATTCCGGAAGCTCTTGATAAGATCCTGTGCCGTTTGCCCCTTGTAAAGGGTGTTCACTCCAAGATCCTTGATAATCAGGCAGACATCGTCCTTAGAGGTGAAAGCGTGTGAGTAACTCTCAAGCAGGATGTCCACCCCTTTACGGTAAATAGTCCCCCCGACAAAGAGGAACTTGAAGCGCTTCGTTGTCGGAAGCCTCAAGGGTTCCCCTGCCGGAGAGAAAATCTCAGGGTCAACACCGTTAGGCACAACATGGACTTTCGATGGGTCAATTCCCGATGATACAAAGGCATCGCGTGAAAAATTTGTCGGCGTCCAGATTTCTTCGGCAAGGGAAAAGGTATCGGCATAAAATCCGGGAATTGCTGAATATTCCCATGGGTGCATGATAATCCATTTAGCTTTGCCGGGCGGATTTGGCCGGGGAGGCCATTGATGACGCACCCACACATGCGGCCGCTTTGCGCGATCACGAATGGAGAGCCCCTTAATGCGGATATCATGAGCAGCGAGTCTTTCAAATCGCGGATTGCCTTCTACAGCAAACTGAGCCGGCTCATATGGCACTATAGTAAGTTCTGCAATTCCGGAATCGATAATGCCTGAACACAGTTCCCGGTTTATGAGAGAAAAAGAAGTTGTTGCAAACTGGGTACCTTCCCAGAAGATATGAACCTGTTTTTGCGGATCGAACGCCTCATCGGCGTTAATCAACCGATAAACGGCCCGGTGCCCCAATAGAAGTTGATTCATCATTTTCCACCCTGCTCAGAAATGCCGCATGGAATTTCATAAACTTCAAAAGGCATAAAAAATTGTTTACTTTGAGCAAATGAGAACCGTTCAGGGAAGAACATGGTCTGCCTGTCTGCGTGCCCGCATTCTATCCAGACTCTTCTTGAATACACGAAGGTGATTCAATTCAACCATGTCTTTGGCAGAGGTCATATTCTTTCCGTGTCTTCGGACGATCAAGGTCACATCTTCCAGTCTCCTGATATTTACTTTCAACTCCTCTGCCCGCTTAAACCAGTCAGTATCTTCACCATATAACAGTGTCGGATCAAACAGGCCCACCTTTGTAAATACCGATCTCCGGTACAGCGCAGCTCCGATGTAATAGGGAAATGATTCTGCCGGATTTCCGGCATACTCACATTCGTGAGTAACATCGTTATAGCGGGCAAGCTGGGCATACCCATGTACCACGTCAACGTCCTTATCCTCCAGCAGCTCTTCTGCCAGCATATGGAGGTTGTTTTTCGGCCACAGGTCATCTACATCAATAAAGGCAACAAAATCTCCCGTCGCTTCTCTGACGCCTTTGTTCCTGGCAGCTGCGGGGCCGCGGTTGTCCTGCCTGAAATACCGTACCTCAACCGGCACTTCTTCAATAATATCCTTTGTCTTATCAGTGGAACCATCATCTATGATAATTATCTCTAAGGAAGGATAGCCCTGAGACACGATGCTCTCCACTGCTTCTCTGATAAATCGCTCTCCGTTGAATACCGGCAATATGATGCTCACAACCGGCCACGCTTTGGGAGCCAGGCGTTGTTCTCCGGTGGATTTCCTGAGAGTATCGGCAATCTTTCCATCCGAAAGGGTCTGCAATAAGCCGGAAACAGCAACAGGGATATGAGAAAGATCACGGCCTGATTCGAGGCTGAAGCAAGGAAGTCTTGCCGATAATTCATTGAGAAACTCATATGTCTTGATACCTGCACCCGGCAATTGAGTCATGGTCGTGAAGGATGCTGCCCGAAGAACGTTTTCGGAAGATATTCTTGTAACACCCGATTCCCTGTGATCTGTGACATGCGGGACAACGACAGCTTTCAGCGGCATCGTCCCGACAAGCTGCGCGCCGAATTCCGGATAAAGAAATATGACAGCTTTCTCATCTTTCAGGTTTTCGGCATTCGAAATCAAGCGGGAGATCTCAGGAAAGTTCTTTACGTGATCTGCGTCCAATTTCGCGGTGTTGTATAGAGTGTATACGTATGGCTCCGGACTCACCCGTGTGACGACGTAGTCGTCGCCGAGATAAAAAAAACCTGATTTCAAACAGGAGAGGGCCGCGGTTGATTTTCCGATCCCGCCTTTACCCGTCAGGAGGACTGCCCCGCTTTCCGTACCAACGGCCGCAGCATGAACAAGCTGACACCCGTTCTTTTCCATCCACCAGTGGAGTAATGTCCTGAGAGGAGAGGCATGCACCCAAAAAGGCAGGCTCCGGGTATGTTCAACCCAAAACAGTCCTGTATTCGTTTCAAAGTCCAGCATGTTCAGGGAGAATTCAATCCAGTGGAATGCGGTTCTTATCCTGACACTGTTATATCCCCAGATATCTCCCCTGTATGTATATCGGTCGCGTTTCCACGGCGGCGGCACCATACCCGTCTCGGTTGAAACACTATCCCATAAACACACTGTGAGATCAGGCTTTTCGACTTCAGGTATCGCGAGATGACTCAGGGCAGGTGTTATATGCGGGACTAGTTCTTCGCCTGCAAAAGAGAGGCAGACTGAGGTGTCACAGATTCTGTAGTAAGAATTTACCGCACCGACAGAAGCCACCGCTTTTAAAAATCGATCATGTACACCCCGGAAAAAAGCTTCCTGTTCTTCCAATGACTCGATCGTATCCATGATATTCTGTCGACTTCAAGGCTGCTTCAATATAGTCTCATGCATCGCTCACCGGAACGTCATTTTTAGGACTCGGCCAACCTGTATCATCAACCTCATGTATGGGGTCCAGCAGGAGTAAATCCTGCATATCGCTGTATTTATGGAGGGCAGGAGTCTCAAAGACCGGATGTCCTTCCATTGCTCGTGTTGTGTCCTGGGTCCCCGATCCCGGTTCACTGCTGTTCACATGAGATTCATCAGTAACAATCAGTCCTTCCTCCTGCAATTGACCGACGAATTGATGAATAGCCTGATCCATCTCCTCTCGTTCACCGATATAGCGGCGGGCTATATCCCGGATAATTTCGTGCACCGGCAAACCGCCTCCGATCAAAGCCCAGACACCGGCTCCCACGTTATCGAGACTATAATAATTGCCGCTGTCAAGATTGACAATTACCGTCTCCCCGTCAATAGTTTCGTGGATGACTTTCGGGCTGTTGATTCTGAATCGCATAGGTTTATCCATAATATTTTCAGTCCCATCCGTAATTTTAATCTAATTTATAAATATTATCAGTTTTCCTCATTTAACTCAAGGTGTTCAGGGACAGTTTCTCATTCTGGTTATTGATAAATGCTCTTTAAAAAAATTACAATTACCAATTATCTCCGAAGGAGGAATGATGGGTTTTTTTGACCGGCTGAAAGAGAGCCTTACAAAGACGAGAAAGACATTTATGGGAAAAGTAGAGTCCATTCTTACGGGTCGCGCCATTGACGATGAGGCGCTGGAAGAACTTGAGGAGATTTTAATCGCATCTGACGTCGGTACCCGGGCGGCTGCCGAGATAATGACGGTCATCAGGGAAAAGGCTCGAAAGGGTGAAGCAACAAATATAGATTCGGTAAAAGAACTTCTAAAAAGAGAAATGGTGACAATTCTCGGTGATTCCCAGCCCATCGTTATCTTTGGGAGCAAACCTTTTGTGATCCTCGTAGTAGGAGTGAACGGCGTCGGCAAGACAACCACAATAGGAAAACTCGCAAGCCGCTTGCGCTCGCAGGGTCTTTCGGTGTTACTCGCGGCAGGTGATACCTTCAGGGCGGCAGCAATCGAGCAACTCGAGATATGGGCAAAGAGGGCGGATACTCATTTTGTGAAGCACCAGAGTGGGTCTGACCCTGCGGCGGTGGCCTATGATGCCGTCGTGGCTGCACGGAGCAGAGGTGTAGACGCCGTAATCATAGACACCGCAGGACGGCTCCACACCAAGAGTAATCTTATGGAGGAACTGAAAAAGGTCAAAAGGAGCGTCGATAAGGCGATGCCTGGAGCACCTCAGGAGATCCTGCTTGTAGTGGACTCAACGACAGGCCAGAACGCGCTGAGGCAGGCAGAGCTTTTCAATCAGGCTGTCGGTATAACCGGTATCGCACTGACAAAACTCGATGGTACCGCAAAAGGGGGTATCGTCTTTGCCATAAGGCGGGGACTTGGAATCCCTGTCAGGCTGATAGGCGTCGGCGAAGGAATTGATGATCTCAGGGATTTTGATCCGAGAGAGTTTGTGGAAGCGCTTTTTTCATAAAATCAATCCATATCGGCAGCGCCGCCCTTGCGCCTGTCTCCCTCGCTCCGATAGGTGTGTGGTCGTCCCTGCCGACCCACACACCCACGGCAAGCCCGTCGTCGAACCCGATGAACCATGCATCGGTGTAATCATTCGTCGTGCCCGTCTTGCCATAGACGGTCCTTTTTAACTCTCTTGCCCTCATAGCAGTGCCCTCTTGAACGACAGCTTTCAGAAGAACCTTCATCTGATCGACATCGTCTTCTGATAAGAGTTCTGTCAGAATGGGTTCATTCTCCTCGATAACTATTCCGTCTCTATTGAGTGTCCTTTCATAAAACAGCGGCTTTGGTCTGAATCCCGAGGCGAATGCCGAATAAGCGGAAACCATGTCCATCAGTGTCACGTCCGATGCTCCGAGAGCCAACGGCAGATAGGGCTGGAGGCGGCTTCTGATCCCGAGCCGTGTTGCCATTTCGATAATATTGTCAACTCCCAGGTTCGCCGCCAGCCTTACTGTGGCGCAATTGAGTGACTTCGCAAGTGCGGTCCTGAGTGGAATACTCCCATAGTATTTTCCATCATAGTTATGCGGACTCCATCTCTGCCCCGGTCTTGCTCCGCCAAAAGAAACCGGCGAATCGTTAATTCTTTCCTCGGCGGACATCCCGTCCTCGATCGCAGCCATATATACGAATGGCTTGAATGCAGACCCCGGCTGCCGCAGAGCCTGCGTTGCCCTGTTGAACTGGTTCTTCCAGAAATCAGACCCGCCTACCATCGCCCTGACATATCCTGTTCTCAGGTCTATCGCGACAAGAGCGGCCTGAACCCCCGGTCTCACCCTCTTTTCTATTGAGGAAATGCCGTTCCTCACAGCGTCTTCAGCGGCCTTCTGCATCCCCGAATCAAGAGTAGAATATATCCGGTAACCCGATGTATATATTCCATTACCATATTTTGACTCGAGTTCATGTCTCAGGATTTCTACAAAATACGGAGCATCATATTTCCTGAAATTGGGGTTTGTCGGAAGAGGTGTATTTTCGGCTTCCCGGTATTGCGCTTCCGTTATGAATCCATGTTCCAGCATCTGTTTCAAGACTGTTGATCTTCTTTCCTTTGCCTTTTCCGGATACCTGAAAGGAGAATATGCCGACGGCGCCTTGGGCATTGACGCGAGAAGGGCCGCCTCCGCAATATTCAGATCCTTTGTCGTCTTTCCGAAATATGTCTGGGCAGCGGCTTCTATACCGTATGCCCTTGTGCCGAAATACGCCTGGTTGAGATACATGCCGAGTATCTCATCCTTCGTATATCGCTGTTCTATCATAATGGAGAGCGCCGCCTCCTTAATCTTTCTCTTTATACTCTTGTCCGGTTTGAGGAAGAGCATCCTCGCAAGTTGCTGAGTGATCGTACTCGCCCCCTGAACAAACCCGCCTGCCTCGATATCACGTCCCAGAGCCCTCACTATGCCGATGAAATCGATACCCGGATGGTTGTAGAATCTTATATCTTCGATGGAGATGAAGGCTTTCTTCACACGGTCAGGGATCTGGTAGGAAGGGACAAACGTCCTGCGCTCAATGTAGAGTTCTGCAATTACCTTTCCGTCCGATGAAAAGACTCTCGATGATTCGAGAGGGGCGTATTCTTCAAGCAGCTTTGTATTCGGCAGGTCCGAAATTGTCCAGTATACGAACCCTCCGAGTGCGCCTATCAGTATCGAAAAGGCAATGAGGGCTATAACCAGTTTTCCCGACTTCATCAATTAATTATAACCCATCCTGTCAGAGCCGATGTAATCACTGCAAAGGAATCGACATGAGCTATCGCTCACAAAGGAGAATGAAAATGGGCGTTTTTTCGTTCATGCCCGAGGTTTTAATCGGGCATCCATGTGTTTTGAATGTTCCGCCTGAGGCGGACCGCCTCAGACCACGGGAATGACGTATTTTGGAGCCTATTTTCGGGTCAATAGGCCGTAGGATTTACGGACGGAGACGGAGAAAAATGAGACGCTCAGAAAGGACGTTTTATCTCATCAAGCACCAGCTCAATTATCCTGGGAATCTTCTCTTTCACTTCAGGAGAAAGTTCCATACTCATCTCAAGAGACTTGGGTTCAACTCCGATAACTGTCGTGCGTGGTGTCTTTCCAATTAACTCCGACAATTCGATAACTTCGAGTATGCCGACCTGGTGGACTGACGTCATGAAGCCCGGCGGAACGTTCCTGACGTCCTTCACATCAAACCTGTAAATAGAACCGGGTTCTGCGCCGCTCCGCACCGCATCGACTACTATTACCCGGTCCGCCCCCGTGATGACATTCAAAAGGCGGAAGCCGTCCGTACCCCCCTCGACGACCGACACTTCAGGAGGCAGGTCCAGCTTCATGAGCTCATGTGCCACGTGCACCCCGACGCCTTCATCAGACAGCAGGAGATTTCCGACGCCCAGAATGACAATCTTTTGGGGGGAGACTCCCTCTCCCCCCTCCGATTTCGTCACAGGATCCGGTTTTACCTGGCTCACTCTATGATGAATTTCCTGACCTCGTTCGTATTCGGATCGATGATATGGACTGCACAGGCCAGGCACGGGTCGAAGGAACGGATCACCCTCACTATGTTGTTGGGGTTCTTTGGATCAGGCACTGGTGTGCCGATTAACGATTCTTCATACTGCCCCCTGACACCCTTTTCGTCACGCGGAGATGCATTCCATGTCGACGGGACTATCGCCTGGTAATTCTCAATTTTCTTGTCCTTTACCTTTATCCAGTGTCCCAGGGCGCCTCTGGGCGGCTCGGAAAAGCCTGCGCCCATTCCACTGTCCGGAGGATCCCAATGATCGGAGTCCTGGATCTTGAAGCCGGGCCGGGTCATCTCACTCAATAACTGATCCAGCCACGTGTAGCAGGCGTCTACAACTAGCTTGGTCTCTATGGCCCTGGCTGCATGCCTGGCGACTGCACCCGGCTTAGCCCCTTTCTTTACCAATCCGAGGATATCCGGGTTCTTCGCGACGATCATCCTCGCCAGTGGTCCGACCTCCATCGGCGTACCCTCATAGCGCGGCGCCTTTATAAATGAATACGCATCCTTTTTGTCCAGGTCAAAGACCTGCTCGCCGTTATACGGGTGCACAGCAGCCTCTTCCTTGTACCAGGCGTACTTCACAGATTCCGTAATCTTCTCGGGGTCAACACGGGCGATTTCGATATCCGCAGGATTCAACCCTGTTATGACGCCGGCCGGGAATACCATCTTCTTCCCCTCCCGGGTCAAGCTGGAAGTCACCGTAAGAGAGGTAGTTGTAATGTCCGCCGCCCAGCCCCATCTCAGCTAATGGCCACAAAGGTCCGGTGCCAAAGGCAAGAACATCAGGGATATAAACCTCCTCAACAAATTTCTTCTGTTCATCGAGCATGGTGCGGAACCGGAAGACCTGGTTTATATCCGGGTATGAGGTAACCCCGCCAACAATTATGTTCTGATAATGAGGCGTTCTGCCTCCCCATATAGCTCCCATATCTCTCGCTTTAGCATGCATTTTCAGCGCGTCGATATAATGTTTGACGGCCGTTGTCACCATTTCGGGATCTTTGACGCTGAACTCATCAGGCTCATATCGCGGTGTAAAGGGATAAGTATCTTTTTCCTTTACCAGCCCGACAATTTTGTCCTTGACCGCAAGCAGTCCCTCGTCTTTGCCCGTATAATTTGCCACAGCCATAATATCGATGTAGTCGAGTGCGCTCAACTGGTAAAAGTGAAGCACATGGTCATAAATATACTCCGCTCCCATCACGAGATTCCTGATGAGATTACCTCCCCAGGGGACTCTCGCACCGAATGCCGCATCGAGTGCGCGCGAGGAAGCGAGCTGGTGAACGCTATAGCAAACGCCACAGAAACGGCTGGTCACATATGGGGCATCCCTCGGGTCTTTTCCCGTCAGCAACGCCTCAAAGCCACGTGCCATGGTGCCGCTGCTCCATGCATCCACTACCTTGTCATTCTCGATCTCCACTTCGATCTTCAGATGTCCTTCGATTCTTGTTACCGGATCAACAACGAGTCTCTTTGCCATTTGCTCTCACCTCCTTTAGCTCTTTTCTTCAGCGGACGGATTCGATTTTTTCATTGCCAAAAGCCTTTTTGATGTCTCATCTTCTGCCATGTAGAGGGGCGTCACCTTGTCATAGAAAATCGGTTCGCCACATGCCTGACACACGCCGGAACAATCAAGACAGAAGCTTATACCGTCGTTCCATCTGCGCACTGTACAGTCAATGTAAGAAGATGGGCCTTTGCAGCCCTTCTCGAGCATGCACCAGTTCTTCTGTTTCGGGTCATTCCAGTCCTTCAGGAATTCGCCTGCGTCAAAATGTGCACGCCGCCTGCAGTTATCGTGCATCGTCACTTCACCAAAATACATTGCGGGCCGTCCTTTAGAATCAAGCTCGGGTATCTTTCCTGTAACCAGGACGTATAGAACTGTGCCTACCAGATGATCGGGATGCACCGGACAGGTGGAAATATTCACAACGGGTTTCTCGATATTCGCATTCTTGAGGGCCTGACTGACCGGTATCCCCCTTGTCGGCGTGCCCCTCGGTATGCCACCGAAGGAGCCGCATGCGCCCACCGCAAGTATCGCCTTTGCCTTCCTGGCTGCCGCCTCGAAAAGTTCCCTGCCGGGTTTCCCCGCGTCCATCCAGAAACGGTCATCGGCGGAAGGGATGGCGCCCTCGACAATCAGGATATATCCGCCCTGCTTTATGGTGGCGTCCAAGGCCTCTTCTGCGAGGTACCCTGCAGCTGCCATTACAGTGCCGTGGTATCTCAGGGATATTTTGTCAAGAACAATAGAAGCGGCGGGCGGATAAAGACTCTGTGTGAGTGAAATGGTGCATCCGGCACATGCCTGTCCTTCGATCCATACTACCGCAGGTTTCCTGGACGCCGATTCCACCGCATGGGCGACTTTTGTCGTGAACTCAAATTCTGAAAGGCCGAACAGTGCCGCTGTTGCGGCGCAATACTTCAGGAAATCTCTTCTGTCTATCCCGTGTAATTCAACAACGTTCAGAAGTTTTTCAACAGCAATATCTTCCTTCATAAATTCACCTCCTTACAGATTTTTGTTGCCGTGTGAAACGGTCTCCAATTTTGTCGTATCACCTCCTTCTCAATTCCGGGAGATTCCTTAGACCTTTACAATTATCAGGTTTGTAAAACCTTCCTCATATGTGCTACATAAACAAATATCAAATAAGCTATTGCTTGTCAATTAAATTTAGTTCCGGTTTTTAAGTAAATCTTAATAATAAAAGCAAGAACAATGCCATTACGCAACACACTGATTTTATTGATAGTTTAAAGATCGGGGATTATTTCTGCAGGGCAATATGCCACGCCATTGCGGCATATGTGCTGAAAACAATCAGGAAAAGGCATTCATCAGGGCTTTCCGCATTATCGTGACGTCCGGTTTCCTGCCGGTCCACAACTCAAATGCGAGCACGCCCTGCCACAAGAGCATGCCGAGACCGTTCAGGGTGATACAGCCGTTTTTTGATGCCTCTCTGAGAAATCGCGTGTTCCTGTATATGAGATCACAGACTATCTGTCCTTTGCAAAAAAGGCTCGCATCGAGCGGCAGAGGATCATCCTCTTTCAGTCCCAGAGGCGTCGCATTGATTATCACGTGGAACCCGTCTATTGGAGAAATATCCGGAATAGATGAAACACTCTCCGCGACCTTCTTCAGATCTGATGCAAGTCTTTTCGCCCTTCCCGGCGTGCGACCGTAAATATAAAGCGCCTTCGCATCCTGCGCGAGATAATACCCTATGGCCCGCGCCGCGCCGCCCGCGCCGATGATCAGAACATTCCTGCCTTTGACGCTTATGCCGCTCTCCGAAAGGGACTCCATAAAGCCTCTTCCGTCAGTGTTATAGCCTTTGAGTTGTCCGTCCGAACTTACAATCGTATTCACCGCGCCGATGAAGGACGCCTCATCATCGATTGTATCGAGCATTGGCATCACTTTTTCCTTGTGCGGAACCGTAATATTCACTCCCCGCAAATTCAATGCCCGGACTGCCCCTACCGCCGCCGACAGCATATCCGGATGCACCGTAAACGGGATATAGCAATAATCGAGCCCCAGCGCTTCAAAGGCGGCATTGTGCATTGCGGGGGACAAGGTATGTTCGACGGGATACCCGAAAATTCCGGTGACTTTTGTCTTTCCCGTAATCTTCACTCCGCATGACCTTCTTTCATACCCTCTATGGTATCTTCACAGCCGGCGATGAAAACACTATACCCTTCATCCGCCAGAATTTTCGCAAAGCCATACACTTCTTCTCTCACGCCGAAGCTGCCGATCCTCACCCGGTAAAATCTCGCCCCGTTGATATCGGCCTCTATCACATAAACATTGCGGTATTTCAATTCGAGTGCCGTCTTGAGCCGTAAGGCATTCGAAATCTCCCTGAAAGAGCCGACCTGCACAGTGAACGGTCCCTTGCCTGCGAAATATCCCACTTCTTTCACGTAGGAAGTATCCCTTCCCAGGTATTCAACTTTCACTCTGCAAGTACCCGGTCCTACGAGGTCTATCTCCTTTGCAGCGGCGTAAGATAAATCCAGGTCTCTCCCATCAACAAATGGACCCCTGTCATTCACGACGCACCTTGTCGTCTTATTATTTGAAATGTTCGTGACCTTCAATTGTGTACCGAAGGGATATTCCTTGTGCGCACAGGTGAAAGCATACATGTCGAAAATCTCTCCCGAAGATGTTGGCCTTCCATTAAACTCGGGCCCATACCATGACGCAACAGAAACACCCGGCTCCCGGTGCCTCTCATAAGTGGCGCATGACGCAAGGAATATGCCCGTGATGAGAAAACAGATGATCCGGAGACAAGGAGAACATGCAAAGTGGAGATTTGTGCTTCTCACCCTATTGTCGTGTCGCCCTGTCAATCCGCGCTCACACCTGTCTTAAAGGATATATCTGCTCAAGTCCTCATCCTTCACAATTTCGCTCAACTTTTCCCTCACATATTTCTTGTCTATCACGAGCTCCCCGTTCTTCTTCTCGGGAGCCTCGAAAGAGATGTCCTCGAGCAGTTTTTCGAGTACGGTGTGCAACCTCCTCGCACCGATATTCTCTGTTTTTTCATTAACATGAGCTGCAATGTCGGCGATCTCATCCACGGAATTTTCTGTGAATTCTATCATCACATCCTCTGTAGCAAGGAGCGCCTTGTACTGTTTTGTCAGTGCGTTATAGGGCTCCGTCAGTATCCTTATGAACTCATCCTTGCCGAGCGCATCCAGTTCAACCCTGATCGGGAATCTGCCCTGAAGCTCGGGTATGAGGTCTGACGGCTTACTCATATGAAAAGCGCCGGCAGCTATAAAGAGTATATGTTCAGTCTTTACGGGGCCATACTTGGTGGTTACCGTTGTACCTTCGACGATAGGCAGCAGGTCTCTCTGCACGCCTTCCCGTGAGACATCGGGGCCATGGGCGTGTCCCCTGCTCGCAATCTTGTCTATCTCGTCGACGAATACAATGCCTGACTGTTCGACTCTGTCGACCGCTTCCTTGGTCACTTTGTCCATATCGATAAGCTTGTTAGCCTCTTCCTGCTGTATTATGAGCAGCGCCTCCGGAACCTTCACCTTCTTTCTTTTCGCCTTTTCAGGCAAAAAATTACCCAGCATCTCCTTGAGGTTTATCTCAAGATCTTCGAGCCCCACGTTCGAAACTACACCGAAGGGTATGATCTTCTCTTTCACCTCTATATCCACATACCTGTTATCCAGTTTTCCATCGCGCAGCTGCTGCCTGAGCCTTTCGCGTGTCTCCTTGTGTTTCTCCTTTTCTTCTTCTTCCGGGACTACTCCCCTTGCGCTCCTCAGGGGAGGAAGCAGCAGGTCGAGAAGGCGGTCCTCAGCAAGGGTCCTCGCCTTTTCCTGCACCTTCTCCATGTGCTCCGTTTTCACCATGCTTATGGAGATTTCCGTGAGATCACGTATCATCGATTCCACATCGCGCCCCACGTAACCGACTTCCGTAAACTTTGACGCCTCAACCTTAACAAAAGGGGCGTTCGCCAGCTTCGACAATCTCCTTGCTATTTCTGTCTTGCCGACACCCGTAGGGCCGATCATGATGATATTTTTCGGCAGAACCTCGTCCCTTAATTCGGGAGAGAGGCGCTGCCTTCTCCACCTGTTCCTCATTGCAATGGCAACAGCTTTCTTCGCCTTACGCTGTCCGATGATGTACTTGTCAAGTTCTTCAACTATCTTTCGTGGTGTAAGATCATTCATTGAGATCCTCTATGATTATGTTTTCGTTCGTATATATACAGATACCGGCTGCGATCTTCATCGACTTTTCA
The DNA here is from genome assembly GCA_963727725.1 of Thermodesulfovibrionales bacterium. Lineage (GTDB taxonomy): Bacteria > Nitrospirota > Thermodesulfovibrionia > Thermodesulfovibrionales > SM23-35 > CAVSHJ01. Next base: position 30,219 of record CAVSHJ010000022.1, on the reverse strand, counting down.
ACTATATCTCTCGCCGCAAGGTCCGTGTTCTCTGATAATGCCTTTGCTGCTGCCTGAGCAAACGGCCCCCCGGAGCCGATTGCCGCAACCCCCTCTTCCGGTTCGATGACGTCACCTGTACCGGATATGATGAAAGTGTGCTCCAGGTCAGCAACAATCAAGAGAGCTTCAAGCCTTCTCAGAATCTTGTCAGTCCGCCAGTCCTTTGCAAGTTCGACAGCGGCCCTCGTGATATTCCCCCTGTAGGATTCAAGCTTTCCCTCAAATTTTTCGAAAAGCGTAAGCGCATCTGCCGTCGCGCCCGAAAAACCTGTAAGAACTTTCTCGCCGTACATCTTCCTGATTTTTCTCGCATTATGCTTCAGCACAGTATTACCCATGGTGACCTGACCGTCCCCGCCTATTGCGACTTTTCCGTCGCGTCTCACACATAGTATCGTTGTTCCCTTGATCATTCGCTACTCCTCTGTTCCGTATTGCCGCTCACACTTTTACTTGTCCTTCGCAAAAGGGTGGGCCTTATCGTATATATCCATTAAATGCCGGATGTCAAGATGTGTATATTTCTGAGTCGTGGAAAGTGAAGAATGTCCAAGGAGTTCCTGTATCACCCTGAGGTCGGCCCCGTCCTGGAGGAGATGGCTCGCAAAGGAGTGCCTCAGTGTGTGCGGTCCTATCCTTCCGTTCATGGCTAAGGCCCTTGCATATTTTACTACTATACGCCTCACACTCCTGTCTGTCAATCTCGTCCTCCCCCTGTTAAGGAAAAGCGCCCTGTCCTTGCCCTTCAGCAGCATCCTCTCGATCAAATACGACTTGACCGCGTCAATAGCCTTTGAACCCACAGGTACAATGCGTTCTTTTCTGCCCTTGCCCCTTATCTTTACAAGTGACTCCCTGATATTGAGATCCTCCGTATTCAGTCCTGAAAGTTCGCTCACCCTTAGCCCGCTGGAATAAAGCAGTTCCAGGATAGCCCTATCCCTGGCAGGTATGAAGCCGATACCCTCGGGTTTTCCAATCAGGGAAAACATGTCATCGACGGACAGATATCTGGGGAGGAGTTTCGGCACCCTGGGGTTAGAGACAAGTTTTGCAGGGTTCGCTTTTATATAACCTTCCCTGTAAAGAAACTTGAAAAAAGACCGTATACTCGAGAGCCTCCGGCTCACCGTCACCTTGCTAAGTCCTCCGCTAATCTGCGCCGCGATAAAGCCCCGGACATCAAACATGTCAATTTTTTCAGGTTCCGTCTTTACATATCCGGAGAATTCATTCAGGTCTTTCCTGTACGCTCTCACAGTATGGGCCGACACGTCCTTTTCGACTTCGAGATACCTGATAAATTTCTCTATGCATTCACCCAACGAGGTCATGATTGTCAGCCCTCAGCAATTATCGATCTCCAGCCACGCTTACAGCGTCTGACTTTCCGCCGTACTCCCTGCATAGCGCGCCTCCCCTGAAGGAAAGACCTTCACGTACAAAATCTTTGCTACTATGAGGCCGGTCACTGCTCCTGCCAGAATGTCGGAAGGGAAGTGAGCAAAATCCTCCACTCTGTCCAATGCCACAATTGACGCAAACATATAAAAGACAACTTTGTATTTCGGGAAATAGCGAGAGAGAATATACCCCAGACAGAAAACGAGAGCAGTGTGTCCCGAAGGAAATGAATCGTATCCGCTCCTGAATGAAGGACCTATAAAAATAGAGTCGGAAGTCAACCTTGGCCTCGCCCTTCCGACCAGGTGCTTCATGACCTGTACCACGATACCGCTCGACAGGAGTCCTATGAAAAGGGACTTTCCCACCATGTACATTTTTTGACCGAAAAATTTTCCGGCCACATAGAGCATCAGAGCACCCAATATGAGCGTCGCGCCATTACCGGCAACATTGATAATCGGGTCAAGAGACTGGAAGAATCTGTGAATCTGCAATTCGTTATAGAAACCTTTTATCCACAATACTATAGTCTTGTCAAGGTAAAGGAAAAATACAGGCAGGACCCCCGCAACGTAGAATAATTTTCTACCTTCTTTCAAGTAGTGCATATCTTCCATCCTTCTCCAGCAGTTTAAATCCCAGGCCCTCTATCGCGTCTGCATCTCTGGCCTTTGTTATCGCTACAAACTTTCCGCCACCCCTTATATAGGGTAACAACTTGACCCTGGTTCTTGCATCTATTATTTTATGACCCGCATAAAAAACGATACTCGGGTTATTCATCTTGTAGGCAATAATTTCTCCTCCGTTCTCCGTCTTATCTCTCGCATATAAGCTGTACCTGTAGAGAGTACCCTGCAGGTAATCGCTGGCAGCCGGGACCACTTTCACCGCGATGAGGAAAAGAAAAATGACCATACATGCCGACATAAATACGTAGAGTTCTCTTTTTCTGAACAGTGCAAACAGACTCAGACATGCCATAGCAAACATAAGCAGTCCGAACATTGTGGTCCAGGCGGTATCAGAAATGCCGATGGTCAGGAAATATTTTCCGGACGCCAGAAATGCAATGCCCAGCGCTGCCGCCAGAAGCGCGATAATAATGTTTGCGGCTTCCTGTCCGAACAATATCCCCGAAAATTTCCTGCCACCGGCAGAACTTCCATACACGGTCATGCCGCTTGAAATGAGTATTGATGCAGCAGGTATTGCCGGAAGGATATAGTTCGGGAGTTTGGTTGTAGAGAAAGAAAAGAAAACGAAGATAAAAGCGAGCCATATGCAGGCAAACAGACCGGGATTATCCATAGCACTGCCGTAATTTCTCAATTTTCTGAAAGCACCGGTTTCCCTGAAGACATTTCTGATACCCGCCGGCAGGAACGCGATCCACGGGAAGAGACCCGCAATCAGTACGGGGAAATAATAGAAGATTGGCCCTCTGTGACCTGATATTACACCCGTGTACCTCATAAGGTGATGTTTTATGAAAAAGTTCTGGATAAATTCTTGACCGTTAATCATTATTTCCGCGACATACCATGGAAGTGAAACAATCAGGAAAAGAATAATCGCACCGGGAACGAGCAATTTCCTGACCGCTTTCAATCCCTCCGTGATGAAGAGATAGATAAGACCTATGCCGAAAGGAAAGACCACCCCTATCAGTCCCTTTGTCAGAAATGCAAGCGCTGAAAAAAAGTAGAAACCGTAGATATAGCGTCTGTCTTTTTTCAGGGAAAGATAAAATGAAAACAGGGAGAGGGTTATAAAAAGCGTCAATGCCATGTCGGTGACAGCCGCATGAGAATAGATGAGGAAAAATATGGACAGGAACAGCGAAAGAGACGCATAAAAAGCCTTTCTCTCGTCATGGAACTGTCTTAAGAAAAGAAAAACACTGAGACTTAACAAAACTCCCGTGACCGCAGAAACAAGTCTCGCAGCAAATTCATTGATTCCGAAAACCTTATAGGAGGCCGCCATAAGCCAGTAAAACAATATAGGTTTGTCATAGCGGTTTTCTCCGTTATAGGTCGGCGTTATCCAGTCACCGCTTTGAACCATCTCCTTCGTCGCCTCTGCAAAAACAGCCTCATCGACATCAAAAAGCGTGGCAGAGCCAAGTCTGAAGAAGGATAGAAATGCGGAGATGAAGATTACCAGAAACAAATACCTTGCCGCGCGGGTCGGTCTTCCGTCCTTTATCTGTCCCGAAGTCGTCAAATTACACAAGAGATAATGTCTTTTCTAAACTCTTCATGTCTTCCACATTAAGGACCTTTGCATCCGGGACTATTCTCTTTATCATCCCGGACAAAACTTTTCCCGGCCCTACTTCTATAAATGTATTGACTCCTGAATCTGCAATAACTTTCATAGAATCCTCCCATAGCAGCGGGCTGCCGAGCTGCCGCACCAGCGACGACTTTATCCTCTCCACGTCATCCAGAAACAGGGCGTCGGCGTTATTGACAATCGGGATCACAGGTTTCCTGAATTCGGTTATATCAAGCAACGCAGCGAGTTTCACTGAAGCACTCTCCATTAAGCTGCAGTGCGACGGCACACTGACCGCGAGCGATACGGCCCTCTTCGCGCCCGCACTTTTGCAAAGGTTAACAGCCTCTTCGACCGCGCTTTTTTCGCCCGCAATTACTATCTGCCCCGGACAATTATAATTAGCAGGAACGGCATAACCCGTTTTCAATGATCTGCATATTTCGTCAACCTTATCTCTTCCAAGGCCGAGGATTGCGGCCATAAGTCCCTTTCCTTCAGGCACAGCTTGCTGCATAAACAGCCCTCTTTTCTCCGTGAGTCTCACGGCATCCGCCAATGCAAGGGCCTCCGCCGTAACAAGCGCTGAATATTCACCGAGGCTGTGGCCCGCCACTACCGAGGGCTTGATTCCCTTTTCTTTCAGTACCCTGTAAGCCGCTATGCTCACCGTGAGAAGGCAGGGTTGTGTTCTGAACGTCTTTTTAAGTTCTTCCTCGGGTCCGTTAAACGACAGGGCGGCAACATCAAACCCAAGAGCGTCGGAGGCCTCCCTGAAAGTCTCCCTTGCCCGGGCAAAATGTTCATGGAGGTCTTTGCCCATACCTACGTGCTGAGAACCCTGACCCGGGAAGACGAAAGCAATCTTCATGAGAGAAGAGAGCACCTTAATGGTGCACCATGCGGAATGAATTGAAACATCTCAGGCCATTCCCTTCATATCTTTTATCCTCTTAATGAGCAGCGGCACGATTTCATAGAGGTCCCCGACTACTCCATATGTTGCCACATTGAATATCGGAGCTTCAGGATTCTTGTTTATTGCGATTATTATGTCAGATGACTGCATGCCGACAAGATGCTGTACGGCACCGGATATGCCGCAGGCCAGATATATTTTCGGGCATACCGTCTTTCCTGTCTGTCCCACCTGATGTCTGTAAGGTATCCAGCCCGAATCCACTGCAGCCCTCGAAGAGCCCACGGCGCCTCCCAGAAGCCCTGCCAGTTCTTCAATCAACTTGAAGCCTTCCGGGTCTCCAAGCCCTCTTCCTCCCGACACGATAATTTCTGCATCCTGCAGGTTTACGGTGAAGTCAGAGACTTCCTTCACCGTCTCGATGACTTTTGTGCGGGAAGACAAACCCTCCATCTTGACGGGTATGACCTCTCCGTTTCTTCCCTCATCGTATTTGCCCCGTTTCATTACCCTCGGCCTTACGGTAGCCATCTGCGGCCTGTTATTCGGACAGAGGATTGTTGCCATGATGTTTCCGCCGAAGGCGGGCCTTATCTGGAGGAGGTTTCGTGTATTGTCGTCAATCGCAAGGCCCGTGCAATCAGCCGTCAGACCGGTTCTCAGCCGCGCAGCGACCCTCGGAAGAAAAGAGCGTCCCAGGGGCGTAGCTCCCGCAAGGACAATCTCCGGCTTATGCTCCATAATGAGAGAGGTGAGTAGCCGGGCATAAGGCTCGTCATTGAACTTTTCGAAGATAGGATCGTCCGACTCGTATACTTTATCTGCGCCCCACCTGATGAGTTCCTTTGCCTCTGACCCGGTAGCCCCGAAGAGTACGGCGGAAAGTTCCGTATTAAGAGTGTCGGCGAGTTTTCTTCCTATACCCAGAAGTTCATATGCCACGGAAGCAACTTTCCCGCTTCTCTGCTCGGCGAATATCCACACTCCCTTATGGTCAGCGATATCTGCGCCTTTCGGCGCTTCTCTTTCAAGCTCGACAATCGCGCCTTCGGGACAGACACCGACACACGCCATACACACCTGACAGTATTCATTAATGACCGCCTTGCCTTCCTTCATTACGATTGCATCAAACGGACACGAAGCAAGACATTCTTCGCATCCCTTGCATTTACTTGTATCGACAATTAAAGACATTTGATCCCCTTAAGTTCGTGGATTAAGGCATCTACCTGTTCTTCAGGCGTGCCTTCCAGCATCCTTCTTCCGGACCTCGCTTCAGGCGTAAAAATATTTTTTACCTGCGTGGGCGACCCTTTAAGTCCCAGATTATTCTCATCGGCTGTGATATCCGATAGCGTCCATTTCCTGATCACCGCCTTCTTGGCGGCCATCTTGCCCTTTAATGAGGGCAGCCTGGGCTCGTTCAATTCCCTTACCACGGTAAGAAGCACGGGGAACGCGGATTCGACAACATCATAGCCCTCGTCCATCATCCTCTGGACTCTTATTGAATTCTCGCCCACATCTTCGATCTTTCTCACATAGGATATATGAGGGATATCCAGAAACTCGGCGGTTTCCGGTCCTACCTGCGCAGTATCGCCGTCTATCGCCTGCTTGCCGCAGATTATAATGTCTGCGCCCAGTTTCTCTATCGATTTAGCCAGAGTGTACGAAGTCGCCCACGTATCCGAACCTGCAAACGCCCTGTCGGAAAGAAGGATTGCATCATCGGCGCCCATCGCTATCGCATCTCTCAGAGCGGCCTCAGCCTGCGGAGGTCCCATCGTTATAACGGTCACTTTTCCTCCAACCTTCTCCCTCACCTGAATCCCTGCCTCAATCGCATGCATGTCAAAGGGATTAATGATACCCGGAACACCCTCTCTTATCAAGGTGCCCGTCTCCGGATTGATCTTCACCTCAGCGGTATCCGGAACCTGTTTCATACATACAACTATATTCATAGCGCATCACCTTTCATTTTACGAATATTCTCGCAAAGCCGGATAAGTATTATACGATGATATTTTTATCGAAGTAAAGAAGACGAATTGTATCCCGATTGACAAAAAGAGGGTGTCATTCTAATGTAAGTGCGGAATTTGTTCCCGCCATGCGAGGGACACAGAGATGGAAGCATTGAGGTAAGAATGTCAGCCGGTATAAGCGATATACTTTCGGATGTAAGGACAGAAAGGCTCATTGAGTATGTGAAGCGAATAGAAGGATTGCGCCATGGGTGGGAAAATTACAATTCCCTAAAGGAGAGAAGCGGATTTATTGAGGAGACCCTGCGTTCCCTTGATCTTGAAGTGGAGAATCAGGAAGTGTCTTTCCATGGCAGAACTTACCATAACGTCATAGCTACCATGCAAGGTGAGGATAAGGAGAAGGAATGGATACTTCTCGGCGCCCATTATGACGCTGCGTGGGGAAGTCCGGGCGCCGACGACAATGCCAGCGGAACAGCTGCCTTGCTCGAAGCGGCAAATATCCTCAGCAGTCGAAAACTGAACAGGACCATTCAGTTTGTCGCTTTCACCCTTGAAGAGCCCCAGCCGCAAACAATTCATTTCCTGATAGGGAGCAATTTTTTTGCAAGTCAGGCAAAGAGATTGAAGAGAAAATACGCAGCTGTTTATATCCTTGAATCTGTCGGATACACGGACGACTCGGAGGGGAGTCAGATCGTTCCCTTCTTCGTCAGGATCCCGCTGCCGAAAAAAGGCAATTTCCTCGGTGTTGTTGCAAACCGGAGATCCAAAGACATTATGGATTCTTTCTGCTTTACGGCCGGTCGATATGTTCCGGAACTCAGTGTAGTGCCTTATAACGTTCCCCTGTCCGGTCGCATCACCCCTGAAACGCGGTTCAGTGATCATGCTTCGTTCTGGAACTATGGATATCCGGCGTTAATGCTGACCGACACAGCCATGTTCAGAAACCCTCACTACCACACTTACCATGACAGGAGTGAGACGCTCGACTTCGCATTTATTACCCACGTGACTAAGGCCACAATCGCCGCAATACTGGATACGGCAATGTATAAGAGCCATGACTGACGAGAGAATAAGGGTAATGTCCTATTCGGGCTGTAGGGCCGAAGAGACGCCGAGAGCTTTTTTCCTGGATGACAGGAAAATTGAGATAACCGAAGTACTCGACACATGGATAGAGGAAAGATTGAGTGACAGGACAAGACGGAGGTTCTTCAAAGTCAGGGGCAGTGACGGTTTTATTCACAAAATATATCTGGATGAAAGAACGAATGCATGGCACAGACGCGTGAGGTGAGCTATTGAGCGGGCGAGGCCGTATAAGACGGAGAGCGAAAATGCTATGTCTGCCATAATTGTAACCTGTTTCGTGAATGAGACGTCTATAGCAATATAGCGTTATGGCGTCAATTCCAGTGCATATTCTTATTGACATAAAATCAATACTTGGCTTATACTGAACATAGTGTTCACGTGAACACTTGTTCAGTACGAGAAAGTCATGCTCAAAGGAGGAAGCAAACAATTGCCCTGCAAAAAGGTGAAACTCAACACAACATATGTCAACCTGCGAAGATTACGCGAAATCACTATCCAACAGATCGCCCTTCTCGCAGCATTTTTCCTCTGCATCCTTCCCACCCACGCCATCGCCCAGGACATTATCAAGAAAGGGGAATCTCTGAACCTGGAGAGGTGCATAGAGATTGCGCTGAAGAAACAGCCGAGCATTGCAGCTGCGGTCGGCAATGTAGGTGTTAATGCGAGCCGTGTGGGCGAGGCTAAATCTAATTATTACCCCCAGATAGACTGGTCTTCGAGCTATAACAGAGTATCCTGCATCAAACAGAAACTTTGTGTCTTCAACCGGCACGACGGGTTCATCCGGCGGAACAATTTCATCCGGCGGGACAAGCGGTTCATTTGACGAGTACTCCACCGGTTTTGGTCTGAGCCAGCTGATCTACGATTTTGGGAAAACACCTTCACAGGTAAAGATCCAGAACCTCAACCTCGATTCCTCCCGTTCGGACCTCCAGAATACCACAGATCAGATAATCCTTACAGTCAAACAGGCCTATTACGGAGTGGTACAGGCGAAATACAATGTACTTGTTGCAGAAGACACAGTGAAGCAGACCGGTCAGCACCTTGACCAGGCAAAGGGCTTTTATGAAGTAGGCACACACCCGAAATTCGACGTGATAAAGGCCGAAGTCGACTTAAGCAACGCAAAGCTCAACCTGATAAGGAGTGAAAATGCCTTAAAGATATCGATAGTAAACCTCAATAACGCCATGGGTATTCCGGATGCGCCCGAATACACTATTGATGAGAATATGCCTTTTGCCAGATATGAGATAACCCTGGAGGACGCACTGACAAAGGCATATCAGAACAGACCTGATCTGAAGTCGATCGTTTCAAAGAGGCAGGCAGCTGAGAGGTCCATCGAACTTGCAAGGACAGGTTACTATCCTGTCTTGACCGGGAGCGCGTCCTACAGCTGGTCCGGTGAGAAGCTTTCATCGCTTGACCATGGCTGGGATGTGGGTGCAGCCCTGACATTTCCGTTGTTCAGCGGATTTCTGACAAAATACCAGGTGGAAGAGTCGAAAGCTAACCTGGAGATCCTAAAGGCAAATGAAGAGTCACTGAGACAGACGATATTCCAGGATGTGCAGCAGGCATATCTGACACTGAGGGCGGCGGAAGAGGCGATTCCCACTGCAAAACTCGGAGTAGAGCAGTCGCAGGAGAACCTGGACATTGCAAACGGCAGATACAAAGCGGGCGTAGGGAATCCAATCGAGGTGACAGATGCGGAGGTGGGTCTTGCGAATTCAAGGACCTCCTATATTCAGGCCCTCTATGCCGACAAGGTCGCTCAGGCCGCCCTTGAGAAAGCGATGGGGTTGAGATGAAGAAAATATTGATTAGCAGCATAGTCGTTATCGTCATTGCTGTTGCCGCTTTTCTTATCTTCAGGGGTAATGGAAATGAGCCGAAGTTCCGGTTTGATAAGATTACGAGAGGCGATATAGAAATGGCGGTCACTGCCACAGGTACGGTAAACCCTGTGACCACCGTCCTTGTCGGAACGCAGGTATCAGGCACTATAAAGAATATATACGTGGATTTCAATTCCCCGGTAAAGAAGGGCCAGCTCATAGCACAGATAGACCCTGCCCTGTTTGAGGCCCAGGTAAATCAGGCAAGAGCGAATCTCCTTTCCGCCAAGGCAAATCTCGAAAAGGCCGATGCATCGGAGGTCGATGCAAAAAGGACAATGGAGAGGAATAAAGAACTTGTCTCGAAGAACCTCATTGCACAGAGCGATTTCGATACGGCAGAAACGAACTATGAGACTGCAAAAGCTTCGGTAAGTGCAGCGCAAGCACAGGTTAAGCAGAGCGAGGCGGCCCTCAGTTCGGCCGAAACAAATCTTTTCTATACGAAGATAATATCTCCGGTAGACGGGATTGTCGTTTCGAGAAATGTGGATGTGGGTCAGACCGTCGCCGCCAGCTTCCAGACGCCGACGCTGTTCAGTATCGCACAGGACCTCACAAAAATGCAGATCGATACGAATGTGGCAGAGGCGGACATCGGAAATGTGAAAGTCGGAGAGGACGTCGAATTTACCGTAGACGCTTATCCCGACATTACTTTTAAAGGCAAGGTGTGGCAGGTCAGGAATTCGCCGATAACGGTACAGAACGTTGTAACCTATGATGTGGTTATTCAGGTGAATAATCCCGAACTTAAACTTAAACCCGGCATGACGGCCAATGTGTCAATAATCATATCGATAAAGAAAGACGCTCTCAGGATACCGAACGCTGCCCTGAGATTCAGGCCGCCCGAGAAGGGCAAGACCACTGCCCAGCAGAAAGGTTCTGCAGTCTGGATACTCGAACAGGGGAAACCGAGACGTGTGCCGATTACCACCGGTATAAGTGACGGCAGTTATACGGAGCTTGTATCCGGGGGACTGAGCGAAGGACAGCAACTCATAGTCGAATCTCTCGCGAAGTCAAAAGAGTCTCCGCGCACAGGCCCGAGAATGTTCTAGTATGCCAATTGTTGAAGCAAAGGACATCTCAAAAATATACAGGCTCGGCGACATAGATCTAAAGGCGCTCAGAGGCGTATCTCTGACAATAGAAAAAGGTGAATTTGTCGCGGTGATGGGTCCTTCCGGTTCCGGTAAATCGACTTTTATGAATATACTGGGATGTCTTGATAAGCCGACTAGCGGCGAGTATTTACTGGAAAATGTTGATATCGGTGATCTCGAAAGGGATGAACTTGCGGCCATAAGGAACAAAAAAATAGGTTTTGTTTTCCAGGGATTCAATCTTCTTCCCAGGACATCCGCCGTCGAAAACGTCGAACTTCCGATGCTCTATGATGGCGTCCCTGCGAAAGAGAGAAGGGATAAGGCGCTGGAAGCACTGAAAGACGTCGGACTGGAAGGCAGGGGGGACCATCATCCCAACCAGCTTTCAGGCGGCCAGCAGCAGAGGGTCGCAATAGCACGGGCACTGGTGAACAACGCGCCGATAATACTCGCGGATGAACCGACCGGAAATCTCGACACAAAAACGAGCGCAGAGATAATGGAGATATTCGTCAGACTAAATAGTCAGTCAAACATTACGATAATACTTGTAACTCATGAAAATGACATAGCCGCCTACAGCAGACGGATAATTAAATTCCTGGACGGACGTATCATCAGTGATGAACAGGTAGTAAAATCATGATTAACATACCTTCAACATTTCGGATATCATTCAGGGCCTTAAAGGTAAACAAGATGCGTTCAGCCCTGACGATGTTAGGAATTATTATCGGCGTTGGAGCTGTTATCACAATGCTCGCAGTAGGTACAGGAGCAAGCAGGAGAATCTCTGAGCAGATTGCAAGCATGGGGAGCAACCTTCTTATCGTTCTTCCGGGTTCCACTACCGCGGGAGGTGTGAGAATGGGCGCCGGCACCCAACCTACTCTTACGATGGGAGATGCCGACGCTATCAAGAGAGAATGCCCGTCCGTCTCGGATGTTGCGCCTGTTCTCAACGGAGTTGCCCAGGTCGTCTATGGACACCAGAACTGGTCTACGGGTATTATCGGGACAACCCCGAGTATGCTGGTTGTAAGAGACTGGCCGCTTGCATCCGGCAGATCCTTTACCGACCAGGATGTCAAGAGTGCAACAAAGGTCTGTCTATTGGGGCAGACTGTTGTTGACAACCTTTTTGGAGACATGAACCCCGTGGGACAATTTATCAGGATTAAGAATGTTCCTTTTGTAGTAATAGGCGTCCTTGCACCGAAAGGACAGTCCGCGCAGGGACAGGACCAGGACGATACTATCTATGTGCCGGTCACAACAGCACAAAAAAAACTTTTCGGGACTTCCTTCCCGGGGATGATCAGGATAATGATGGTAAAGGCCAAGAGTACAGAGGACCTTGCGCCTGCGGAAAGACAGATAAACGAACTGCTCAGACAGAGGCACCACATCGGTCCCAAACAAGACAATGACTTCACTGTGAGAAATCTTACCCAGATAATGCAGACGGCGGAACAGTCAACAAAGGTAATGACCCTGTTACTCGGAGCCATTGCGTCGGTTTCCCTCCTTGTCGGAGGTATCGGAATTATGAATATAATGCTCGTGTCGGTTACCGAGAGAACAAGAGAGATAGGGATAAGGATGGCCATAGGTGCAAAAACGTGGGACATAAGGCTGCAGTTCATAATTGAGGCACTCACATTGTCATTAATCGGCGGAGTAGCCGGAATCATTGCGGGCGTTTCCACTTCAGAATTGATATCGGCGCTTGCGGGCTGGACCACTGTTGTATCGCCCTTATCAATTCTGCTCGCCTTCGGTTTTTCAGGGATGGTAGGGATATTCTTCGGATTCTATCCCGCCTACAAGGCCTCTCTCCTTGATCCGATAGACGCTTTGAGATATGAATAGACGAAGACTATAATGGATTTGTAGTAGGGTGAAAGGGAGAGCAGCTATGAAAGGAATCCTGAAACTCGCATATAAATTACTGGTAAACGACAAGGGGAAATTTGCCGCGCTGCTTGTCGGGATAACATTTGCGGTCTTCTTGATGGTCATGATGACATCGATGTTTGCAGGTATTCTGTACAAATCGTCTTCAACAGTAATAAACATAGGAGCCAAAATTTGGGTTATGGACCCGGCGGTAAATACCGTCCAAAATAGCATACCGATGCCTGATTATGTTTTAGATGCAGTGCGGAGCATCAATGGGGTCAAGTATGCGGTGCCTTTATATTCGGGCGGCGCCCTTGTGAAGCTGCCAAGCGGGGTCTATCAATCGGTGACCGTCCTGGGGCTGGATGATACAAGCCTGTTCGGCAGACCCGAACTCATTGAAGGAAACATTGCCGACATCTATGCGGATAACGCTTTTATTGTAGTTAAGGATTCGGAATTTCCCAAACTTGATAATCCAAAACTCGGTACGGAATTCGAGCTAAATGACCACCGGGGAGTCGTTGTAGGCATCGCCAGAGTCACTACGAGCGGATTATTTGGAATTCCCACTCTTTACACAACATATAACAGAGCCATTCAGTACATACCTTCCACGAGATTCACTATTTCATACATTCTCGTGGAGCCCAAGAACAGTCGAAGCAGTGCAATACATTAAACAGCAAGTGGCGTCGCTTGGGTATGTGGCATTGACAGCAGATGAATTCAAGCAGAGAATTTCCAATTTCTATAAATATCAGACAGGCGTCGGAACTAATGTTCTGTTGATGACCATAATAAGTTTTATCGTAGGCCTATCTATTTCAGGGCAGACTTTCTATACATTTATTCTGGAGAATCTCGAAAAATTCGGGGCCTTAAAGGCGATCGGAGCCAAGGGAAGTGAACTCGTATACATGATACTTTTCCAGGCGACTTTCACGGCTCTCACCGGTTACGGCCTTGGTATCGGATTAGCTTCACTCCTGGTAGCCGTGGCAAAACTCAGATTGCCGAGCTACGCAGCCAAAATAGCCTATCCGAATCTGGGTTTCGCTTTTATCATGGTGCTGATAATAGCCGGAATTTCGAGTTATATCGGAGTTAGAAAAGTGATCAAGATAGAGCCCTTCGACATTTTCAGAGGCTAATATGACCAATCTGGCGATAAGAGCAAATGAACTGGTCAAATGGTTTGGAGCGGGAGAAGCAAAGACTTACGCGGTGAGAGGCGTAAGCTTTGAAGCCTACTTCGGGGAGATGCTTTACATCGAGGGCCCGTCAGGGAGCGGCAAGACGACATTGTTGAGTATGATCTCGGGAATACTGAGGCCGAACGAAGGCGCAGTACTGGTGGAGGATAAGGAAATCTGGAGCTTGACGAGCGACCAGATCGCCGATTTCAGATTGCACACAGTCGGCTTCGTATTTCAGGATTATCATCTTTTCCCAAGACTGACCACTGTCGAAAACGTAGCCATCCCCCTGATCCTGAAAAAGGTCGAATGGAATGAATCTATGAACATGGCCATGGAGTACCTGGAAATAGTAGGCCTCAAGGAAAGGGCACACCTTACCCCGGTCAAATTAAGCGGCGGAGAGCAGCAAAGGGTGGCGATCGCAAGAGCAATCGCCAGCCGTCCCGATATTCTCATCTTCGATGAGCCTACCGCTTCCCTGGACGGTGATACGGGAAGGAGAATTGTGGATTTTGTAAAGAAAAACATACTGAACGAAAAGAAATGTATCCTGATTGTCACCCATGACAGCAGGATATTTGAATACGCCGACAGAATAATGAAGATGGAGGACGGAAAGATTAAAGGAGTCGTAAAAGGAGGGCCAGGTGAGGAATAAAATATTATTTTCTCTTTCGATCATAGGTATTTTAGCGGGTTTGGTCAGCGCGTATATCTACGGCATGCAAAAAAAGCCGCAGCCTCCCGTCTTTAGCCCTGCCTCGAATCCCTATTCAAAGGGCATCTATTCAGTCGGCATCGTAGAAAGCTATCAGACGAATGGAGAAAATATAAACATTTACCCTGAGGTATCGGGCGTTGTCACAAGGATCCTGGTCGCCGAAGGACAATCCGTACGCGAAGGAACTCCGCTCCTTATGATGGACGATTCAGTTCAAAGGGCGACTACCGAGCAGTTGAAGTCCCAGGCAGAAGCAGCCCTTGCTCTACTGGAAGAGCTGAAAGCCGAACCAAGGAAAGAGAATCTGGAGGTTGCAAAGGCCCAGGTAGATTTTGCCAGTGCAAGCCTCAAAAGTGCGCAGGACCAGCTGGACAAGCAAAGGAAGTCTTATGAAATGAACCCGAAATCGGTCAGCAAGAACGATCTGGATAACGCCGAGAATGCCGTAAAAGTGGCAAAAGCAAATCTAGAGGTTGTTCGCAGGCAGTACGAACTCACCAAAGCCGGGGCCTGGGTCTATGATATAAGAAACCAGGAAAAACAATATAATGCCCTGTCAAAGGCTTTCATATCTTCAAATGCGCTCCTGGCCAAGTACATCATAAGAGCTCCGCAGGATGGGGTAATCTTATCGATAAAGTCCGCTGTAGGCAGTTATATATCTTCGCAAGGGGCATATGGCACCTATACGGAAAGCTATAACCCCGCTATGGTCATGGGTAGTCCGCAGACCTACATTCAGGTGAGATGTTATATAGATGAAATACTCATACACAGACTGCCTCATGCCTCACAGATGCACGCACAGATGTTCATTCGGGGCACGAAAATCAATATTCCGTCTGGAATACGTCCGGATACAGCCCTATGTATCCCCCAAGATTGAATTGTCCAATCAGAGAACCGAAAGAGTGGATGTAAGGGTTTTGCCGGTAATTTTCCGGTTTCAGAGGCCGAAGGATGTCTATCTCTATCCCGGCCAACTTGTAGATGTCTATATTGAGGAAGGCGGGGCGGCAAAGAAACCGTGATGATTAACTGCAAGATTATCAATAAAACAGAAAGGTTGATATTCACGGGACTTTGTATATCAGCTTTTCTCTGCCTGATTAGTTGCGCCGTGGGCCCTGACTTCGTCCGACCAAAAGCGCCCGCTGTAGATCGTTATACTTCCGGTCCGGAGCCTGCCG
Organism: Thermodesulfovibrionales bacterium; assembly: GCA_963727725.1. Taxonomy (GTDB): domain Bacteria; phylum Nitrospirota; class Thermodesulfovibrionia; order Thermodesulfovibrionales; family SM23-35; genus CAVSHJ01. The sequence goes on along the minus strand of CAVSHJ010000022.1, from coordinate 14,424 downwards.
CGACGACCTCTGCAGACGGCCAGGCCCAGCGATTCGAACAGGGCGCAAAGATCGCAGCGGACTGGTGGCGCCTTTTCAAATCTGCAAAGCTTGACGCCGCAATAGAGGAGGCTATCGCCAACAACCAGAATTTGAAGGCGGCGCAGGCAAGTCTGCGCCAGAGCCAGGAAGACCTGCGGGCAGGTTACGGAATCTTCTATCCCCAGATCGATGCGGGTTTCGATGCCACACGCCAGAAATTCTCCCAGAGCCGATTCGGCGGCACTTCTGCGAGCAAGATCTTTAATCTTTATACACTTACCTCTACGGTGAGCTATGCCCTCGATATCTTTGGAGGTGAGCGCCGCCAGGTAGAGAGTCTGAAAGCCCAGGTGGACTTTCAGCACTACATTGTTCTGGGAACTTACCTCGCCCTCACGGGTAATTTTGTGAACACTATTATCTCCCGTGCCGCTTATGGCGCGGAAATCAAGGCCACCGAGCAAATTATCAATCTGGAGAAGGAACAGGTCAGGCTCACCGAGATACAGGCGCAGGCGGGCATAGTTCCGTATTCGAACGTTCTAAGTATTCAGAGTCAACTGGCCGCAAATGAAGCAACGCTCCCATTGCTCAGGCAGAAGATGACCCAGACCGAGCACCTGCTTGCAACCCTGGTCAACCGCTTCCCGGCCGAATGGAATGCGCCGCAGGTCGATTTGGCCGACCTTACCCTTCCCGCCGACCTCCCGCTAAGCCTGCCCTCTGATTTTGTACACCAGCGTCCTGACATACTTGCGGCCGAAGCACAGCTTCATGGCGCAAGCGCCGACATCGGAGTTGCCACGGCCGCATTATTTCCGAGCTTCACCCTCAATGGTTCATACGGCTGGAACAGTACTCACATCAAAGATCTCATCAAAAATACGAGCAGCGTCTGGAATCTCGGGGCAGATATCGCTGCGCCGTTGTTCCACGGGGGTACTTTGACGGCCAGGCGGCGATCTGCCATTGAGGGCTACAATCAGACTCTTGCCAACTATCGGCAGACGGTCCTAAACTCCTTTGCCCAGGTGGCCGACAATCTGCGCGCACTGGAGCATGACGCCGAGGCCCTCCATGCCCAGTCACAGGCGCTCGCTGCGGCGGATGAGGCACTGCGTTTAATACAGACAAATTACGAAGCAGGCACTGCCAACTATCTGCAAGTCCTGATTGCGGACAATCAGTTCCATCAGGCAAAAATCGTTTATCTGGAGGCACTTGCCCGGAGATTTCAGGATACCGTTGCGCTTTTCGTTGCCCTCGGCGGCGGTTGGTGGGATGCAAAAAAAGGTGTCCCGGGCGACCTCTGATACGTAACTGAGAAAGCGATAATAAGGGGAAAATCTCTTCACAGGTTTTTCATAATCTCTTCATCATTTCTTAATATTTTTCAGGTATGTTAGGGGTAACGAAAGCGAGAAACGAAGTTATAGGCGCGTCGTTCGAAAAGTCAAAAGTTAAACTTTTTCAGAAAGGTGGGATAAGAGAGTGAAAACTCATAAATGCATAAAATGCGATATCACGACCCGTCAGGAGGATGGCATCTGCGTAGTCTGCAAGATAGGCGTCACACAAATGCACGCTGAATTAGTGGACCTGTTAAAGAAGAAGAAAAAATAAGCCGCTCAAAATCGCTCAACTGACTGCGACTCAACACAAAACCGGGTCCGAAACGACTACCAGTAGCGCACCCTTCCGACGTCGACATGGACAAAGTCCGCGTATGTCCCCACACCGCCTGCGCGAAACGACTTGGCAAGCCGTGCGAGTCTTTCATTGCTGACCCCGTCAATTGCGAAGTCTATGGCGAGCCCCTGGAGATGAAGGCTGTTTCTGCTCACATGCCTTCCGAGGCTCACCAGGTATTGATTATATTCCGGGGAGCGGTACCCCGATATTATTTGCAATTCTCTTTTTGTACCGATACTCTCTCTTATATCACACAGGAGATCTAATACTCCGACGTCTATCTCCTTCACTTCATTCGTATAATGACACCTTAGGAAATGGTTTATTCTATCGAGAGCATCACGGTTATATTCGCCTGATGAACAATACCTGATATTCAGCTGTTCGCCCGTATGGATATTATACATGTCGAGTGTCCTCTCTCCGCCCATGGACGCGAACACATCCTTAAAAGGGAATAAAGTGGCTGCGGCAACACATGCCTTCATGAAATCTCTCCTCGTAATCATAATGGCATTACCTCCTTAATTCCTGTTTCCTAATTTTATATTTTATATCTCCCGGCGTATTTATCTCAACCCCGACTGTCCTCACAGCTTCAGGAGAGACAACCCGGATGCCTCATCAAGTTCCCTCCTCGCATCAATTCCGACTATCTCGGTAATGATAGCCTCGATGACGAGAAAGGTTTCTGATGCTCCTCTCAGGCAGCCCACTTTCACCATCTCTTTTTTCCCGAATGCCCCGTGAAAATGGATCTTAGGTTCGTCTCCCTCCGGGAAAAGCGTGCCTATGCCCAAAATCTCATGGCTTTCAGCTATGTCTTTCCACACGGGTTCCGGAGGCAACTTCTCTTCCTCCGGACCGACAACAACCCTTCCCCGCTTTATCCCGCCGATGAGATAAAATACTGCGCGCCTGATATCCTCTTTTTTTGCTATGTCCACAATACTCTCAAGTATATTCTCGCCGTCCTCAAATCTTGCTACCGCAACCCGCCCTGTCTTCCCTATCTGGTAATTCATATTCCCTCCTGAGGATATTCACAACTTCACGGGACTTTGTCTGCACCAAAAATAATTTAAGTTTGTTTCCCTGAAAGATATGATATAATCTTTTGCGTAACGTGTTCAACAAAGTATTTTTTACCAAAAGGGGGGTGGTATATGGATAAAGTCGTCCGATTTTTCTCTTGCTTCGTTCCCAGTACTACTTTTCTTAACAAGGAGGTGTAAAGATGCATATGCTGATTTTCAAAAGACTCTCTGTTTCCCTGACCCTTTTATCTTTCCTGTTCCTTGTCGGCTGCGCCGGAATGGAGTTCGCACCTAAGAGAGGTGTGTGGTATTATCCTAAAGAATTGGTGTCGGCAGACCGGGCTGTTGCTCATGCGCATAAGGCAGGTAAAAACAAAAGGTGTCCTGTTGAATATCGTGCAGCAAAAGACCTGAAAAGGATGGCATATGACACATATCTGTCATGCAGGACAAAAGAAGGGATAGCCATCGCGATGGAAGCCAGGAAGAAGGCGGATGCCCTCTGTCCCGCACATCCGAAAGCGCTTCCTAAACATATCGGCAAAGTTATCGACAGATTCACCCTGACGATTAATTTTGACTTTAACAAATCGAAAATAACGGAGGCGGACCAGACAGAGTTAAAAAAGGCAATAGAATTTCTTAAGAAATATCCGAAAGCCAAGATCAGACTCGAAGGCTATACAGATTCTGTGGGGACCAACAAATATAACCTTGGTCTTTCCAGGAGAAGAGCGGCGGCCACTAAGAAATATCTTGTGAAAGAGGCCGGCATTGCCGCAAGAAGGATTTCGACGGTCGGGTATGGTGAATCAAATCCTATCGCATCAAACAAGACGCCGGAAGGCAGAGCTATGAACAGGAGGGTAGAGATTCTGATCCTGGCTGATTAGGGCGTTTGAAAAACCTTTAAACAACTTGAAATCAACTCCCCGCTCGCAGAGCGGGGAGTTTTTATTTCGCATTATTTGTGCGGCGTAGTAAAAAGGAAGTCCGCGCGAATGATTTTGTTATGGACCTATTATCTCATTCAGTCCTTCAACGACCTGTTCTATTTCCTCAGGAGAAGCCCTTCCGATTATTTTTCCAATTCTCTCAACGGAAAGCGTCCGAATCTGGCTTATTTTTATCCACGACTCTTTAGGTAAATTAGAGGTTTTTAATTCAAGGGTAAGAGGAAATCCCGCTTTCTGAGGCTGACTGGTTAGAGCCACGGCAATAACCGTCCCCGACCGTTCATTAAAAATATCCTGGCTTAAAATCAAAACAGGCCGTAGGCCCGCTTGCTCGCGGCCCCGCACAGGATTCAAATCAGCCCATCGAATGTCGCCCCTTAGTATTCGGGCCATTGGCTCAGATCCTCAGTTAATCCTTCATCCGCAATTGCCTTTTCAAAGGTCGGATCAAGCTTCGCGCATTCTTTTGAAAGACGGGTGCGTTTTATCCGTGCAAGTTTTTCCTTTACAGCCTCCTGAATAGCCTGGCTGCGATTTTGAAAAATATGTTTACTAACAAACGTGTCCAGCTGATCAATGTACTCTTCATCCAATGTTATTGCAATTTTTGTTTTGCCCATAAAAGCACCTCCGGTATTACTTTATATCATACCGTGGTTTTGCGTTCCTGTCAATTGATTGTTTTGCGGTGTAACCTCCTAGATAACCCGAGAGGCGAAGCCGAATCGGGTTGATTGCAGTGTGTACGCTATTCATTTCAGTTTGTACCAGAGCTCATTGGCGTCTTGATAAGCGACCTTCAAAAAATACCTACCGTTAATCAATTTGGGAATCCTCTTGTCTTTGATATCCACTGTAGAGATTCCGAAGGACAACGGTGGAACCCGTGAACTCGGGATACCCATTGTCATGGATCGTGTGATTCAACAGGCGATCTCTCAGGTTCTCACCCCTGTATTCGATCCGTATTTCTCAGAATGCAGCTTCGGCTTCAGGCCAAACCGTTCGGCGCATCAGGCGGTGAACAAGGTATTGAAGGATATTCGTGAAGGATACCACTATGCCGTGGACATCGACCTTGAGAAGTTCTTCGATACGGTCGATCACGACATTCTGATGAGCCGGGTTTCCCGCCGCGTCAGGGACAAAGGTCTTCTTCGCCTTATCGGGAAATACCTTCGCGCCGGCGTTGTCGTCGACGGAAGGCTGAACGCCACTGCAATGGGAGTGCCTCAGGGCGGCCCTCTTTCGCCAATGTTGAGTAATATTCTTCTTGATGACCTCGATAAGGAGTTGGAAAAACGCGGTCATCGGTTCGCACGCTACGCGGATGATCTTACGATACTGGTAAAGTCGGAACGTGCCGGTCATCGTGTGATGGCAAGTATCAGCCGATTCCTTGAGGAAAAGCTCAAGGTAAAGGTCAACAGGGACAAAAGTAAAGTTGTCCGTGCTCAGGACAGTGCCTTCCTCGGTTTCACATTCAAAAGGATGAAACTTACTGTCACTGAGAAAGCCGTCAATGGATTCAAGACCCGGTTGCGTCGCCTTACTGGTCGCAGTTGGGGTGTGTCCATGCAATACCGGTATGCATCCCTTCGTCTCTACATCCACGGATGGATGAATTATTTCGGGGTCGGGATGAAGTACAACGACGCGGTTGAGTTTGATCATTGGCTGCGCAGGCGCACCCGCATGTGCTACTGGAAACAGTGGCGCAGGGCAAGAAGACGTATCGGTAATCTTATTCAGCTTGGTTCTCCAAGGTATCAGGCGATACTGACGGGGCTGAGCAGGAAAAGCTACTGGCATCTTGCAAAGACATTGTCAACGAATTGTGGGTTGTCCAATGGGTATCTTGAAAAGGAGGGGCTTGTTTCTATCCGTACACTGTGGATTCAGATTCACTATCCGGCTAAGGCCCGATGATTTCTGCGAACCGCCCATTACGGACCCGTACGATGGGTGGTGTGGGGGCTGGGGGCTAACTACCCCCGGCTACCCGATTGAACGTTTATCGTGTTTTTTGCCATTTTCAGATGAACTTAAATTCGACTTTTTCCGCGAGATATTCTATGCCGCGTTCATTATTACCGATTTTTTCACAAACATCTTTATTTGTGCTAGAAATCAGATACGGCTTTCCATTTTTTAATCTATACTCAACGCTCATTTGAGGCGATTGAGTATAGAACCACAAAGAATAAAGAAATTGGGAGGAGTGAATAGCTCGTCTCTTAACCTCATCATCAGTCAGATCTTGAACTGTTAACTTGCAGCCGCTTGTGTCCTTAGAGAAATCGACAATTTTAAAGCCTTGGGAATTTATACCGGCGAAGAGGTCGAGAATACCCGCTTCTTCTCGCAACGTCGTATCCACCATACCAGCTTTGTTGAGCGCCGCCTGGTATTCAGGCAAGTTGTCAAAGACAAAAATTAATTCAACGTTCTTGAATGTGTTATAGATATTAACAATAGACCGCACTGCGCAAAGTAGTTCGTCTCGGCTAAGCGTACATGTCCGGATATTCGGTTCTTTCCCGTACCAACAAAGAAAATTATTGTTGTCGAGTCTTGCATTGTGGTGATATGCGATATTTCGCCACTGACTTAATTTAATATTCCACGGTGGGGGAGAAAATAATTCGGAGAAATTGGTATTTCTTATTAATTCGTCAACCACAATGCCCAAATCGAGATTTGTAATTTCCTGTTTGCTAACCTGCTGCCCCCTTGAAAGCCTGCTTATATGCAGCAGGCATCTCAAATATGCTTTCGTTATGCCTTCCGTTATCTGACCGATCAGTTTTAAACTTTCTTCTAAGAACTCTTCATCATCTAATTTTTCCAAGTCCTGTGACAATTTTCTGAAACTCCAGAATTTTGAAAGGCCTTGGTTGAATTCTGGAAGCCACTCCGCAAAGATGTTACAGCATGGAATATTTCGACTCTTCGCCTGATTCAGAAAAGCCAGGCATTTTTCAAATTTGTCAAAGTGCCATTGATTCGTTTTATATTTCGAAAAGTTAACCCAACCACCGATTAACCACAGCATTGCATATTCTTTCAGTCTTTCTTGGTCTTCAAAATAGGGTTCAAACGTCTTAATTATGGATGCTCTTATCTCGTCTGGCGTAATACCTTTTTCATAAAACGCCTCAAAGGCGCAGTGTTCTGAGAATTCCTTTATAAAAGCTGTGTAATCCATCATCTTTGGGTTGTCTTAATTTCTATTTATTACGTAGAACAATTACTATATCAAATTGGTTTTTGTTTAGCGCACGGCTAAATGATAGCACATTCTGAGTACGGAGGGATCGGTTAAAGGAACATCTTAAGGGAGTTAAATCCCTCCATGAGAAAGACCTTGCAGCAGGGCGTGGGGAGGTTTTCCTGCCGGATGCCCTGAGCCGTAAGTATCCAAAGGCCGGAAAGGAGTGGGCATGGCAATATGTCTTCCCATCGGCAAAGCTATCTGTTGATCCGCGCAGTGGAAAGATAGCCAGACACCATATCAGCGATACTGCGATCCAGAACGCCGTGAAGATAGCTGTGCGCAAAGCGGGGATAGTCAAACACGGCTCTGTTCACACACTCCGCCATAGTTTTGCTACCCACTTATTGCAAGCTGGTGTCAATATCAGGGAAGTGCAGGACCTCCTTGGCCACAAAAACGTTGAAACCACGATGATCTATACACATGTTCTCAGGAATATGCAGAACGCTCCGAAGAGTTCGCTCGACGCGCTTTACGCAAAAGAGTAACAACTGAGAATTGTCTGCCACGGTTTCTCGACCAATGTCCGCTACCTGCTAATAGGGTCATAAGTAAAGAAACACAAAATTTTATTCGTCATGCCCGAGGTACTTAGTCGGGCATCCAGGGTTTCACATGAAAACGGGAATTTGGTTCCTCAAATGGATTCCCGCCTTCGCGGGAATGACGAGTGATGTGATCTTACTTATGAACTCCTTAGTAACAGAAAAGTGCTTGAAGTCGTGAATTAATCCACCCTCCGGTGCTATTATATATAGTTCTGCCGGCTTTGCCCCTGCGGAAAATATGTACTTCATCACTCTTCACAAAAAGAACTTATGGTGAAAGGAGTCAAATGAAACATATCACGTGGAATCTCGGAAAACTCTTTTCCGGCGACAATGACCCTGCAATGGAAGAAAGAAGAAAGGCCGTCCGGGAGAGAAGTTATGCGTTCATCAATAAATGGAAAGACCGCAGCGATTACCTGGAAGACCCGCTCATCCTCAAAGAAGCCCTGGACGAATATGAGGCGTGGAAGAGAGATTGCGGAACTGACGGTGACGAAGGGTATTATTTTTGGCTTCGGACAACCCAGGACCAGAATGACCCGGACCTCAAGGCGAAGTTCAACAAGGTCGAACAGTTCAGCAAGAGGATCGAAAATGATATCCAGTTCTTCTATCTCCGCATTGCAAAAATACCTGAAGAACAACGGAAGAAGTTTCTCGATCACGACGCCTTAAGGAACTACAGCCATTACCTTGAACGCATCTTTGCGGAGTCAAAATATTTGTTGAGTGAACCTGAAGAGATAATACTCAACCTCAAGACTCCCACATCTCATTCCAACTGGGTAAAGATGACTTCGGGTTTTCTTGCGAAAGAGGAAAGAGAAGTTATTCTCCGAGGACGGCGAAAAAGGGACGAAGACTTTTTCGGAGATACTGAGTCTGATGAACAGCAGAAACAGAAGAGTGAGGAATTCGGCAGCCAGAGCTTTTAATGATATCCTGAGCATGCACGCAGATGTGGCGGAGACGGAAATAAATTCCGTGCTGTCGAACAAGAAAGTGGATGATGAACTCCGGCGGATACCGAGGCCTGACCTTACCAGGCACATCGGTGACGATATAGACACTGAGATTGTCGACACCCTGCTGAAAGCGGTATCCGGGAGATTCGATATCTCTTCCCGGTACTATGGACTGAAGGCAAGACTCCTTAAGGTTAAGAAGTTGAAGTACCACGAAAGAAGTGTGGAATATGGAAATGTGAGCAAAAAATTCAGCTATAATGAATCGCTGAAACTCGTCCTTCAGGTATTTAAGAATCTTGACGGCAAGTTTGTCGAAATCCTGGACGCATTTATAAAAAATGGTCAGTTCGACGTCTATCCGAGAAAAGGAAAAGTGAGCGGTGCTTTTTGTGCGCATCACCTGATTTCCCAGCCTACATATATACTCCTCAACCACACGAACAGGCTCAACGATGTCCTGACCCTGGCACACGAGCTGGGTCATGGAATAAACAACGAATTGATCAGGGAGAAGCAGAACGCCGTGAATTTCGGTACGCCCGTTTCCACAGCTGAGGTCGCGAGTACCTTTATGGAAGATTTTGTGCTTCAGGAGATACTCAAGAAGGCCGACGACGAGTTGAGGCTCTCCCTAATGATGATGAAACTGAACGACGAGGTCTCGACAATATTCAGACAGGTGGCATGCTATATGTTCGAGCAGGAACTTCATCCGCTATTCAGGCAGAAGGGTTATTTATCAAAGGAGGAAATCGGCGGGTTGTTCCGCAAGCACATGTCGGCATACATGGGGGATTCTGTTGAACAGTCTCCCGGCTCAGAGAACTGGTGGGTCCACTGGAGCCATATCCGGAGTTTTTTCTACGTGTATTCCTATGCCGGCGGCCTTCTCATCTCAAAGTCCCTGCAGAAATCCGTAAAAGAAGACCCCCGATTTATCGAAAAGGTCAAAGAGTTTTTGTCGGCGGGATTATCGGATTCCCCGAGAAATATTTTTTCCAGACTGGGAGTCGATATCACGGACCAAAACTTCTGGGAAAAGGGTCTTGATGAAGTCGAAACTTTATTGCGGGAAACCACACAATTGGCGGCCAGGCTCGGAAAACTGAGATGATCTCGGGTGACAGGTCATTCGAACGAGAAAATATTGACAATGATTCGGATTGTTCTTTAGACTTTACAGGATAAAGGAGACACATATTGCTATTTCTCGGAGAGCATAATTTCCTGAGCCGCAGGAATTTTCACATATTGCACAGGAGTAAAGCGCGTCGTTTCGCTTAAGAACATTTCACTCCTTATTCTTCTCCTCCTCTTGATCACATCCTCGCCGGTTTTTGCAGAGACGCTCGAAGACGCATGGAAAATAGCGCTTTCCGTCGATAACCGCGTGCAGGCGAGCCGTAAGACCACAGGATCTTATGAACAGACGCTTGCCGCGGCAAAGGCCGCGCGCCTTCCTTCCCTCGGTATGGGGAGTGGTTATACGATCCTGAACCATTCACCTGCGGCACGCCTTATCGGCTCCGCGTTTCCGATCCATGAAATACCCGAGCGCAGAAGACAAGAGCTTTTCCTTCAATACGACAGCGACTTTCCCGATTTATACCAGCGGGCTCATCAGCAACGGCATCGATGCCGCACGCGCTGAACTGAATGCATCTGCTCATGACGAAGCAAAGACAGTGCTTGATGTGAAATTGAATGTGGCTCAAGCCTATGTAGATGTGCTGCGGTCAAAACGTCTAGTCGATGTCGCAGAGAGTAATGTTGCAAGCCTCTCGGCTCACGAGAAAGATGTGGCGAACTTCTATGAGCAGGGAGTTGTCACGAAGAACGACCTTCTCGCATCGCAGGTTTCACTTGCAGACGCGCGCCAGCGGCTGCTTCAGGCGTCAGAATAACCTTGATCTCGCGCGGGCGGCGTACAACCGGCTGTTAGCGCAGGCCTCTCGATCAGGAGGTAAAGATAGACGACATTTCAGCGCAGCCGATCAAGAAAGATTTACCGGAACTGACGTCGGATGCCCTCAAGAAACGTCCTGAACTGGCCACCTTGTCGGAACAGGCAAAGGCATTGGAATACCAGGCTGCGGGCACGCGTTCGTCAGTCTACCCCCAGATTGAGCTTTCAGGCGGCTACAACTACCAGCAGAACAAATATATGGTCTTTCAGGGTCTATGGTCGGCTGTGATGGGATTGAAATGGGACATCTTCGACGGCGGCGTAGCCAGACATAATGCAAATGCCCTGCTCCAGAAAGCGGACGCCCTGGTGGATCTGCGCGCTGATGCCGCCTCTGTGATAACCCTCCAGGTTCGTCAGGCGTGGCTCGATCTGGATGAAACCCTCAAGCGCATACAGGTTACCCACGACGCCCTGGCACAGGCGGAGGAGAACCTTAGAGTAACAAATGACCGCTACCGTGAAGGCGTCGGAACAAATACAGAGGTCCTCGATGCGGAGACCCTCCGGACCCGCAGCCACAGTAATTATTACAATGCTGTCTATGACGCAGTACTGGCAAGAATCCGCGTGCAATATGCCACAGGTGAATTATAATTCAAAGCACAAAATCCGCTGACAGAAAATTCGACTTTCTCTCTTCAATAATTCTCCTGAGTATCTTTCTGTTTGCTTCTACGTCCTTTGTTGCAACGATTGTCCTGATCGAAAACACGCGCAGGGCGTCCGACACGGACAGAGTTCCCTCTCCGGAATCCTTTCTGCCGGCAAACGGGAATATGTCGGGGCCCCGCTGGCAGAGGCTGTTTATATTGACCCTGCACACCTGGTTCACGAGAACATCAGCCAGGTTTGCAATCGTGCCCGCATCATTTCCGAATATGCTCACCTGTTGCCCGTAACTGGATTCGATAACATATTTTATCGGCGTTTCAATGTCGTCGTACGGCACTATGGGTACCACAGGACCGAACTGCTCTTCACGATATAATCTCATTTCAGAATTAACAGGATAGACCACAGCAGGATAAAAGAAAGTCCTGTTGACCGCCCCTCCCTCTTTGTTGATTATTCTGGCGCCGTGCCGCCGGGCGTCCTCCAGAAGTCCCGTCAGATACTCTGTCTTCTCCGGCTCGGGCAGTGGAGTAATGGTGACATCCCTCTCCCATGGCATCCCTACTTTCAGCCTGCCAACCGCATCCACGAACTTCTGAAGAAACGGACCGATGACCCGCGGATGTACAAACAATATCTTCAGGGCGGTACACCGCTGGCCGTTGAATAACAGGCTGCCCGCAACGCACTCCTGTACTGCGATATCAATATCCGCATCAGGCAAGAACAATCCCGGAGTTCTTCGCCTCAAGACCGAGGACGGAACGGAGCCTGTGAGCGTTTCGGGTGTTGACTTCTTAACAGCTCCGCAACCTTGCTCGATCCGATAAAAGCCAGGACATCGATCTTCCCTGAAGTGATGAGGGGAGTGATAATCCTCCTGCCGTCTCCATAAACCGTATTGACAACCCCGGCAGGAAAAGATTTCCGGAAGATCTCCAACAGTGGATAATGCAGAAGTACCCCGAGCTTCGGTGGCTTAAAGACAACGGTATTACCCATGAGGAGTGCGGGAATCAGGGTGGAAAAAGTCTCATTCAGGGGATAATTGAACGGGCCCATGCAGAGGACCACACCCAGCGGCGACCGCCTTATCTGTCCTATTATCCCCTGTTCCACTATAAACTGCGATGAGACGAGATCAAGGTCCTTCAGCGCATTGACGGTATTTCCCACATAGCAGATCGCCCTGTCGAATTCCTTTTCCGATTCCTGATAGGACTTACCGATTTCCCACATTATCAGATGCACTATTTCTCTCTTCTTTTCCTGCACGCGCGCAGCAAATTCTTCGATATGCCGAATCCTCTCGGTGACCGGCATCATTGACCAGATTCCCCTTCCGTTATCGTACGCAGCGACGGCAGCATCAAGGGCCTCAAGGGCTTCTCTTTCTGTCAGAAGCGGATACCGGCCTACAAACTTTTGGCGAAATGCCCGTCGGCCCCTTTACGAAGACCGGCGACAAGACTTCCTGCATTGCTCCGCTCCAAATCTTCAATTCCCCGTTGATCAGGTATTCCTTCTGCTCAACCGGATCCGTCAGTCTGAAGTCTTCGGGTATATTCTTTTCGTAAGGAAATATTTCCCTTATTTTCTCTTCTATGGACATTACTTATCCCTCATGAAACGGCATGTTGATTTCTGTCAATTGATATTATATATCCTCGTTCCCTTCAAAATAAAACAACTCTGTCAGCAAAAAGTTAGAGGTGAACTGTGGTTACGGTATAGACGTAGTTTGGGCCGTCATTCCAGCAGTGTGTTGAGCCGGAATCCAGTGACGTTGCTTTGAGTCGCTGGATGCCGGCTCAAGTCTGGCATGACAAACAATAAAGGCATTTCGTTATTGAGGCCGTCATTCCCGCGCAGGCGGGAATCCATTTTGAGGCAAGCAAGGATGCCCGACTACACATCTCGGGCATGACGAGCAAGAGATTTCAGTGGATCTAAGAAAGTCAATGTCATTACGCGCCCATCAATAATTATGATATGCGGGCTTTCATGAAATATTACAGTGTGCGCTCCTAAGCGGGCTTTTTACCGGTACGGTAAGCGTTCACGACACTTGCAGCCACTTCTTCTATTGCTCTATTGGATACGTCCACTATCCTCCATTTCGGATTGCGGCCGAAAAAATTCATACACCAGTCAATCTCCCCGGCAACCTGCACGGGGTCAGAGTATTTTGCATCCTCCTCAAGGCCGAGCTGCTTCAGTCTTGCCTCCCTCACCTTGACAAGGCTCTCGATATTAATAATGAGACCGAAGACCTTCCTCTGGTCTATCTGAAGAAGTTCTTCCGGGGCTTCCATGTCGGGGTGAACAGGCACGTTTGCGACCTTCCATCCCTGATTGGCAAGATAGGTCGAAAGCGGCGTCTTTCCTGTACGTGACAGCCCGACAAGGACCATGTCGGCAAACTTCAGCCCTTCAGTAAGTTTCCCATCGTCATGTTTCACCGCGAAATTAATCGCTTCAATCCTCCTAAAGTATTCTTCATCCAATATATACTGCCGCCCCGGGATAGCCATCGGTTTTTCCTTCAAAAAGATCGAAAGCTGTATTATAAAATCACCTATGACGTCGATAGCCTTTATTCCGCACCTCTGCGCTTCCAATATCAGGAAATCCCTCAAGCCCGGATGCACGACGCTGAAAGCAAGCAGGGCGTCGTCTTCCGCCGCTTCCTTGATTATCCGTGCAATATAGTGTTCATCCGTAACCATGAAGAACGTTTTTACTTTCACCTTCTCGCGGCTGAACTGCGCAAGCGAGGCCCGTGCAATCCTGCTTATCGTTTCGCCGGTTCCTTCCCCGACAAGATAGATTGTCTTCTTTCCGTGTGTACCCTTTCTGGCACAACCTTTTTTCATCTCAGCATACTCCTAACTTGTACCATCATAAAATCCATGCGGGAGCAGTTTTGTAAACTGCTCCTCAATATTTCTCTCGCTCTCAACCTAAAATTAATGAACATGTCTATAAAACTCCGAGGTTCAATTTGCAAAATTGAACCCGCGATGAGGAAGACCGAGTCCCCTATGAAGCGAGAATGCTCTGTCCTCAGGTCTATCAGAAGAGTTGATGAATCTCTAAGGCTAACCATAACTCCACTCAAAAAATGTTGTAACTCCATGCCGCACCGCCTCTCGTCCGTCAACAAATTCGGAAGACAGGGGCTTGACAATCAGAGACACGGAAAGGCGTGCGGCTAATCTGTCCATGTAAAAAATCAGTTCGGGCGGAGGTCTCATCGAATAGATAAGATCCACCCCGTAAAACAGGGAAATATCAGGCATCGTAACATCATCAACGACGACCCTCAGTCCCTCATAAAA
>CAVSHJ010000021.1:0-38903 GCA_963727725.1 Thermodesulfovibrionales bacterium | reverse complement strand
CTGGACCTAATTTTGAATGTGAAGGTAGTCAGGGATATGGATGAAGCCATGGAACACATCGCCAAATACGGTTCTTCGCATTCCGATGGAATAGTCACCATGAATTATGACAAGGCGATGAGATTCCTGAGGGAGGTCGATTCTTCCGCGGTCTTCGTGAATGCTTCCACGAGGCTGAACGACGGATTTCAGTTCGGGCTCGGGGCAGAGATAGGAATTTCGACCGGCAAGATCCATGCGAGAGGGCCGATGGGGCTCGAGGAACTGACCTGTACGAAGTTCATTGTCCTCGGGAACGGGCAGTTGAGGGAGTAGGTAAGAAGGCGATCGCAGATATAAAATAATTCCCGCATCATCCCCCTTTTTCAAAAGGGGGAGATTGTCTCCGCTATTTGGTGAATCAGGCGGAATGCATTAGCGGAGATTTTATGAATTAATTCGGTTATGAAAGTCGGGATATTCGGCGGGACATTCAATCCCATACATTACGGGCACCTCAGAGCTGCAGAGGAAGTGAGGGAAAAGCTCGGATTCGACAGGATACTTTTTATGCCCTCCGGCAATCCGCCGCTGAAAGCGGCAGATCATACAGATGCATGTCACAGATACGAGATGGTAAGACTTGCCCTCGCAGACAGTAAATTTTTTGAACTGACTGATATAGAATACAGGCTCTCCGGGAAATCTTATACGGTGAAGACTATTGAGGCATTGAAGAATGCGGCCCCCCGCACAGAGTTTTTCCTTATTCTCGGGATTGACGCTTTTCTCGATGTTCCTAATTGGTGGCATCCTGAGGAATTAATTGCACTCACCGATTTTGTGATTATCTCGAGACCTGACTTCGGTTTCATTGATCTCAGTATTTCTCCCTATATGGAAATTGACAGGAGGATCCTGCACCGGATTGATAATAAGGAGAGTGAAACATACAGGGCAAAACTCAAAAGCGGCAGAAGTGCGATCCTCCTCAGACTCACCCCTATCGGTATATCTTCAACAGAGGTGAGGAGGCTTGTGAGACATGGCAAGAGCATAAAATATCTGTTGCCAGCGGATGTCCGATCCTATATAATTACTAAGAAGCTGTACAGGAGAAACAAGTTAAGAGTTAAAAGTTGAAGAGTTGAAGGTCAACAGCTGGTTACTGCCAAACTTTCAACTCTTCACTTTTCACTTTTAACTTTTCGGACTGGAAAGGAGGGAAAACCTTTAGAAAGCAGAAATGAGGCCCTTGAAGCAGCAAGGGCTGCACTGGACAAAAAGGCAAGAGACGTCCTTGTACTCGATTTGCAGGGCTTGACCACGATAACAGATTATTTTGTTATCTGCTCGGGAGAAAGTACTACCCAGGTAAAAGCAATCGCAGAAGAGATCGAAGACAGATTTCGTGC
Organism: Thermodesulfovibrionales bacterium; assembly: GCA_963727725.1. GTDB lineage: Bacteria > Nitrospirota > Thermodesulfovibrionia > Thermodesulfovibrionales > SM23-35 > CAVSHJ01. Next base: position 37,509 of record CAVSHJ010000021.1, on the reverse strand, counting down.
AGCAGGCGTGAAGCCGCTCGGTATCGAGGGATTAAGTCACAGTCACTGGGTACTCATGGATTACGGTGATGTCATAGTCCATATATTTGAAGAAGAGACGAGGAAATTCTATGAACTCGAGAAACTGTGGATTGATGCGAAGCGAATCCGGCTGGAATAGTCGTACCGATGGGTAAGCTCGCCGTATTTATATTCGTCCTGTTTCTGGCGGCGCTCGCTTTATTTGCGATCCATAATCAGGAAGTTGCTACCATACAAATCCCCTTTGGCAAGGCTTACGAGACCCCTACGATTGCCCTGATACTCCTTTGTGTCGCAATCGGCGCCCTTGCGATGCTTTCAGTTTTTATTGTGAGAGACACAAAGAGATATGTGGATAATCTGCAGTACCAGAAGAAACAGAAAAGGGATGCAAAGGTCCAGGAATTATATTCGAAAGCACTGAACTATCTTTTTTCCCACCATAACATGACCGAGGCCAGGGAATTGCTCAAAGAAGTCCTGAAGGAGGACCCGGAGCACCTGAACGCACTGCTCCAGCTGGGTGATATCGCCATTGCGGAAGATAATTTCCATAAGGCGAGAGAGTATTATCAGAGGGCGAGAGACCTTAACCCGAAGAATATAGAGGTGCTGTTTTCCCTCGAGAGGCTTATGGAAAGGACTGAAAGGTGGTCCGAGGCTCTGAGGTACGGCGAAGAGGTGCTGGAAATAGATGACGAAAATCTTTCTGCGTTGTACAAGAAAAGGGACCTGCTCGAAAAGCTGGAGAGATGGGATGATCTTGTTCTTGTTCAGAAGACGATACTCAAGAACGAACATACGGAAAAAGACAAGGACCGTGAACGGCAAAATCTGGTCGGTTACAAGTACGAATACGGCAGACACAGTCTTGAAAACGGAGAACTCGAAAAGGCGAAGAAGGCGTTCAGGACCGTGTTGAGACTGGAAAAGGATTTTATCCCTGCGACTCTGGGACTAGCGGAAGTCCTTTTGAGAGAAGGGGAGACCGAAGAGGCGATCAATCTTCTTGAAAAGAGCCATGAACAGACCTCTTCCATGATCGTCCTTCTGAGGCTTGAAGATCTGCTGATAAGCGTGGGAGAGCCGTTGAGGCTCATACGGATATACAAGAGCAATATATCGAAAAATCCCCAGGACCCTCTCATAAAATTTTTCCTCGCCAAACTCTATTACAGACTCGAGATGATAGACGATGCATTTGAGACCATGGCGGCCGTCGATACAGGAGGCACTGTTTATCCGGAGATGAGTCAGCTGATGGGCAACCTTTACATGAAAAGGAATCAGACGGACAGGGCGGTGTACGAATTCAAAAAGGCATTGGAAGCGCATAAATGTGCCTTCAGCCTGTCTTACAGCTGTAAGAATTGCGGACACACTTCGTCGGAATGGTCGGGGAGATGCTCGAATTGTCTGCAGTGGAGCACCTACCAGTTAAACCTGCCTGCCTGAGAAGCATGGTTCTATAATTTTCGCCGGATTGAATAACAACTCTTGATAGCCATGCATTGTCATTCCCGAGGTAGTAGTCGGGAATCCATTGTCTTAAAAAAAAGAGTCCTGGATTCCCGCTGGAAAATTCCCGACTGAAAGTCTCTGGGCCAAGCTTTGCAGGCAATGGGCTATACTAAGAGACCGTCATTCCCGCGAAGGCCGGAATGACGCACAAGGATGAAAAATCATTGGGAACTCCAGCGCTCAAATATCTATCAATGTTTTTGCTATAATACCGTTCTGATATCCGAAGGTGTGATTCGAGGAGGTATTCGACTTTGGATGAGAGATACGACCCCCAAAAAGTTGAATTGAAGTGGCAGAAATACTGGGATGAGAACGGGCTTCATAAAACCGGGTTGAATCCTTCCCGGCAAAAGTTCTACTGTCTTGAGATGTTCCCTTATCCTTCGGGCGAAATCCATATGGGGCATGTGAGAAACTATGCCATCGGGGATGTCATTGCGAGGTACAAGAGGATGCGGGGGTGCGATGTCCTTCATCCGATGGGATGGGATGCCTTCGGTCTTCCCGCGGAAAATGCCGCAATAAAACACGGCGTGCATCCGTCCGAGTGGACTTACCGGAATATCGGAAACATGAAGAAGCAGCTTAACCGTATGGGGCTTAGTTACGACTGGGAAAGGGAGGTGACCACCTGCAGTCCTGAATATTACAAATGGAACCAGTGGTTTTTTCTGAAGATGCTCGAAAAAGGGCTCGCCTACAGAAAGTATTCTTATGTAAACTGGTGTCCCTCCTGTGCGACGGTCCTTGCCAATGAGCAGGTGATAGATGAGAAATGCTGGCGGTGCGACAGCGTGGTTATCCAGAAGAAGCTCGAACAGTGGTTTTTCAGGATTACGCGGTACGCGGAGGAACTGCTTCAGGGTTGTGATGAATTGCACGGGTGGCCTGCGAGGGTGGTCCTCATGCAGAAAAACTGGATCGGCAAGGGTGAAGGGGTGGAAGTGGACTTTCCGGTTGAAGGAATGACCGAGAAACTGAGGATATTTACCACGAGGCCCGACACTCTCTTCGGTGTCACCTTTATGTGTATAGCTCCGGGACATCCGCTGGTCGACAAGCTGGTCCGGGATAAAAGCGGGCTTGAAGCGGTAAGGGCCAAATACGGCAAAGAGACCGAAAAGGCAGGTCTACTCACCGGCAATTATGCAATTAATCCGTTGAACGGCGAAAAAGTGCCTATTTATGTCGCAAACTTTGTTCTCATGGAGTACGGGACGGGCGCAATCATGTCTGTTCCGGGCCACGACGAGAGGGATTTTGAGTTTGCAAAAAAATACGACCTGCCTGTAAAAGTGGTCATAGTCCCGGAGAAAGGGAAAGAGGAGACAGTCTCATCCTCTGAACCTGTTGAGGCGTATGAGGACGAAGGCGAACTTGTTGATTCAGGCAGGTTTACGGGCATGAAGAGTGATATCGCCCGGAAGGAGATAATAGAATTCATAGAGGCGGAAAGGTTCGGCAAGGCGGTAGTGAATTTCAAGTTGAGGGACTGGGGCATCTCGCGGCAGAGATACTGGGGCACCCCCATCCCCATAATCTATTGTGACAAATGCGGCGCCGTACCCGTTCCGGAAAAGGATTTGCCCGTAATACTCCCTGAAGATGTGCAGATTACAGGCAAAGGCAGTTCCCCGCTGCTTGATTCGGCAGCTTTTTTGCACGTTGAATGTCCGAAGTGCGGCGGGAAGGCGAGACGTGAGACAGACACAATGGATACATTTGTTGACTCCTCGTGGTATTTTATACGGTATTGTTTTAAAAAAGGTGATATTGATCTGGCTGCAGAACTCCGGAAACCGGATTCAGAACTGAAACGCTGGATGCCTGTCGACCAGTATATCGGCGGCGTCGAGCATGCGGTACTCCATCTCCTGTACTCAAGATTTTTCACAAGGGTCATGCGTGATCTCGGCCTGCTTGCCGTAAGCGAACCCTTTCAAAACCTCCTTACGCAGGGCATGGTAATTAAAGACGGTGCGAAGATGTCAAAGTCAAAGGGCAATGTTGTCGATCCGAACTATCTGATAGAGAAATACGGCGCCGACACTTCACGACTGTTTTCTTTATTCGCCGCCCCGCCTGAAAAAGACCTCGACTGGGCTGATAAAGGGGTCGAGGGCGCCTACAGATTTCTGAACAGGCTGTGGGGGATTGTTTATAAAAACAGTGACAGGTTAAAGGTTATGAGTGATGGGTTGGGGAGCAAAAACCCGGTACTCAGCGCTCGGCAGTCATCGCGGCTTTTCAGGAAGACGCATCAGACGATCAAGAGAGTAACGACAGACATCGAGAGGGAGTATCACTTTAATACTGCGATAGCCGCGCTGATGGAGCTGATAAACGAGGTCACTCCTTTTGAACCCCGGTCGGATGAAGACTGGCAGGTTTTCAGGTTTGCGGTTGAAAACGTGGTCCTTCTTCTCTCCCCGTTTTCTCCGCATATCGCGGAAGAGCTATGGCAGGCGGTCGGCAACAAGCCGAGCATTTTTGAGCGGAGTTGGCCCGAATGGGATGAGGAGGCTGCAAAGGAAGAGGAGATAGAGCTTGTGATCCAGGTGAACGGCAAGGTGAGATCAAAGGTGATGATACCGGCGGGCATGCCGGATGATGAGATAAAAAAGACAGCCCTTGAAGACCGGAGGACCCGGGAAATTATCGGGACAGGGACGATCAAAAAGATTATCGTTGTGAAGGGTAAATTGGTTAACATAGTAATCGGGAGGAATTAAGAGTTAAGAGGTACTAATGAGGCGTAAGTATGAAGACACATAAAATCTTATTCGTCATGCCCGAAGTCCTTAGTCGGGCATCCATGTGTTTTGAAACGTGGATTCCCGCCTACAGACTGCGGGAATGACGTATTTGGGATCTGTTTTCGGATCAATAACGGGAGATGATGCCTTACTTATTTGCATTCCTTAGTGAGAGTTAGAGTTGAGAGGTGATAATTTGAAGTTAAAGACGAGAAGTTTTTCAGTTATCTTACTATTTATAGGTTGCTGTCTGCTGTTTACTATATGCGGTTGCGGCTACACCCTCCATACTAAAGCATCTCTGCCCTTTCAATCGATCCGGATCGTGAGGATTGAAAACAAGACCGTAGAACCGAAACTTCAGGACAGGCTTTACACGGCATTGACGGAAGAGTTTCTGAAAGAAGGTATCGCGGTCTCTCCTCAGGCGGGTTACAAGTTGAGCTGTACGATTTATCACTTCGAACTGAAGATACTGGCTGAAGAGTCAAATGTGGCGACTGAGTACGAGGTTATTATCAAGGGCAATTTTGAGCTGACCGACCCCTCGGGTAAAAAGAAAGAGTTCAAGGACATAGGCGCTCCGTTTATTGTCTCTTTTGCCGGAGCCGGTCCGCTGGACGAACTCCTCGCTTCGAAAGAAGTCGCATCGGAAAAGGCGATAAAGGACATGGCGACGCAGATAGTCGGCGTCCTGATTTACAGATGAGCTTCCAGGCATTCCTTAAAGAGGTCGAAAAAGGTTTGCCCTCGCCTGTCTATCTGCTCCAGGCGTCCGACCCGTTTCTCCGCAGAGAAGCTGTGGAAACAATAAAAAGTCTTGTCCCCGAAGCGGAGAGGGATTTTAACCTCCAGATATTCGATCTTTCCCCGCCGGGGAAGAGGGAGTGACTCTCGGGCAGATACTGGATGTGGCAAATACGGTCTCTTTTTTCGGGGGCAGAAGATTTACTGTATTCACTGGAAACCTCCAGAAGCTCCCCAAAAAAGATCTCGAAAGGCTGATGCACTACGTTTCCAACCCCGCGCCGAATAATGCTTTTGTGATGCTTCATACCGGCATTCTGACCAGGGACTCAAGAGAGAAGTTCGGGACAGTGAAACCAATTTCTCTTGATTTGAAGGGCGCGGAAATTCCTTCCTGGTTAAAACAGAGGGCCCGAACGAACGGGATAGAAATGTCCGATGAGGCGACTGATTATCTGATAGAACTCATCGGTCCCGACCTCGGTCTGCTTTCATCAGAGGTGGAGAAAATTTCGCTGATCGGGAAGAAGAGAATAGATACAGATGACCTCTCCGAGATTGTTACGGGGGAGAGACTTTACAGCATGTTCGACCTTGTGAACGCACTGAGGATGAAAGATGCCGAGAGGGTGTTCAGGATATATAAGACGCTCAGAGAAACAGCGGACGATTACGGCCTCATCGGGGCTCTTAACTGGCAATACGGCCGCAGCGTGCATGCAGAAGGCAGTCCGGCAGAAAAGGGATATTTATTAAGGGTATTCGAACTCCTGCACGGCGCCGACATTGATATAAAAAGCTCCGGCAGGACCTTTCCTATGGAGTATCTGCTGGTTAAACTGCTCCGGCTGAAGGAACCTCGGCCCGGGGCGAAAGGGCGTTCAGCTTTTTTGTAAGACGTGATATGTTTCTCGAAGCTGTATTCTTATGGATAACGCCTTTTGTCGCAGCCCTGTTCAGGGCCTTTTCTACCTGAAGAAGCGCCTTGCCTGCGTCTTCTTTGCTGCCTGAAGTTATCGCTGTTTCAGCCTTCTTCATGACTGTCCTGACAGAACTCAAAACGCCCCTGTTGCGAAGATTCCTTTTTACCGCCTGTCTCGCTCTCTTTATGGCTGACAGATTTTTCTTTGGTCGTGCTTTCGGTGGCAAATCAAACCTCCTGATTAGTTTAGATAATTAAATTACCATATAATGAACTATAAAATCAACTCCGCCAGTGCCTCCGGGTTTGTCATTCCCGCTGATCCGCCTGAGGCGGAGGGAATCCATTTTCAACCAGGAATGGATGCCCGACTAAGAATTTCGGGCATGACGAAAGGGGCTGACGAACATGACATGGAGTGACAGAAGGTGTGGGCGCCCTTTCCGGATTCGTCAGATCCTTCCCTCCACAGGCAGGAGCCAATAGTCGGTAAGTTCTCCCGCCATTTTTTTCTTCAGTTCCTCAGAAACCTGATGCGAGTCTTCTTCCAGGTTATAAAAGTAAGAATCGATGCCGAAAAAACCGTCCAGCAGATGAGTGATGACATGGAGCATCTTTGTCCTGTACCCCTGCGGCATGTTTTCGAGATCATTCAGGAGAGATACGCCTTCGCCCCTGTAGCTCTTCCACCAGTTCATGCAGGATCCGGCGGTTCTCAAGTTCCGCGCTTTCCAGCCTCTCCCTGAAGCCCGGATCTGAAGCGGGAAGTGATTCATCCTCCAGTATCGTTACGGAAGAGTACCGCACCAGATGGTAATCCCTGAAGAAGCGGAGGACCTTGTTTTTGCAGGTCTCCATGTCTTTCCCTCTCACCAGTATCTCATGGCGGTACTTCGTTTTCCGGAGTTCTTCTTCCCTCGAAAGTATATCCCTCGCCGGAGCTTTCTTCTTCATGGTTTAGATTATCAGTCTCCGCCCGCAATTTTCAACGGCGGCGGGGAAAGCGTTTCAGCATGTGGGCGGTGCAGGAGTAAACCTTCAGTGTTATCAAATTATAAAAATCTCCCCTTACCCCTCTTTTCCAAAGAGGGGGATGAATCCTCCCTTTGGAAAAGGGAGGTTAGGAGGGATTTAATGAAACTTGTTATCGCCAATATCTCTGGTTGCCACCCTTTGCAGAAGGGATATATGCCACTCTTGTCCAAAATAAATTTCTTGGACAGCATTTGCGATTAGAGAAACTACGTAGATCTTTGGTTGTCATTCCGTCCGCCTCAGGCGGATGACCCGGAATCCAGCGACTTTGGCTTATTGAAGCACCTTAACGTCACTGGATACCGTCCGCCTGAGGCGGATTCGCCGGTATGACAATATCCAGTGTCTTTTGGACAGCATATGGAACCTGATTCCAGAACGATAGCAATACCTTTCCAAAAGCCTGAGATTTCAATAGGTTATTTCTCTTGAATGAAGCTCTTTCAGAATATTTTGGACAGCTATGGTCTGGATCACGAACCCATTGCATTGTAAGGAGATGGTCGTCATTCCCGCGCAGGCGGGAATCCAAGTTTAGCCATGAATGGATGCCCGACTAAGAATTTCGGGCATGACGAAGCGGGTTCATGAAGACAATAATGCAGATACTGTGGTCTACCAAGGGTTACCGGCAAATGACCATATTTGAGTGCTCCCCGGTGCGTTTGTGGTAATATGTAAGGCATGAAAAAATACAGACCTGTATCATTAAAGAAGGTCAGGACCTACCCCCTAACGAAAAGAAAGAGTAAAGTCTCCTTATCGGCCCTCGCCGGGCCGCCCGTGAAAGGGGATTCGTTCAGGACCTTTCTGGATAAACTTCCCGACATCCTGGCTGCGGGTGATTTCAGGCGCGTTGTCCGGGCTGTTGTAAGGGCGAGAGAGAACGACAGACCCGTGGTCCTCGGCATGGGTGCACATCCGGTCAAAGTGGGTCTCTCAGCCGTGATCACGGATCTCATGAGAAAAAATGTTATAACCGCGGTGGCCACAAACGGTGCATGCATTGTGCATGATTTTGAGCTTTCATTTGTCGGACATACTTCGGAGGACGTGGGAAAGGAACTCTGCACCGGGACCTTCGGGATGGCGGCCGAGACAGGCAAATATCTTAACAGGGCCATAAAGGAGGGAGCCCGAAACGGACACGGCATCGGAAGGTCTGTGGGAGAAGCGATACAAAGGAGCAGGTTCAGGTTCAAGGAGATGAGCATCTTCGCCGGCGCTTACAGGCTTGGTATACCTGCAACCGTTCATGTCGCCATAGGCACCGATATCATTCATATGCATCCGGAGGCCGACGGCCCGGCTATCGGCGCGGGAAGCTTCATCGACTTCAAACTTTTCACTTCCGTCGTCTCCGACCTTGAAGGAGGCGTGTATATCAATCTCGGCTCCGCCGTCATCATGCCGGAAGTCTTCCTGAAGGCGCTGACGATTGCGAGGAATCTCGGAAACCGGGTCGACAGTATCACAACGGTGAACATGGATTTCATGCAGCATTACAGGCCTGCCGTGAACGTCCTGCGAAGACCAACCATGAATAAAGGCGCATGTTATGCCCTCACAGGGCACCACGAGATAATGTTTCCGCTTCTGGCTGCGGCGATTGTCGAAGAGATGAAGTGAATTGGCGGCCCATGGCTCAATATGTCTCTCCCGTAGCAGTTTCATGAGGAGCCCGGGATGCATTTACAGGGGATAATCGGCTTAATCGTCCTGGTCGGCATTGCCTGGGGTATAAGTGAAAACAGGAGAAGCGTCAATCATAAAGAGATTGTTATCGGCGTCGTCCTTCAGTTGGCAATAGCTGCGGTACTGCTGAACGTTCCGGCCTTCGAAAAATTCTTTCTGCTCCTCAACCGCCTTGTCTCGTCTCTCGATGAAGCAACAAAGGCGGGGACATCGTTTGTGTTCGGCTATCTGGGAGGAGGCCCTCTTCCTTTTGCGGAGAAAAATCACGGGGCAGGTTTCATTTTAGCCTTGCAGGCGCTGCCCCTGGTGCTGGTAGTGGGAGCCCTGTCGTCTCTTCTTTTTTACTGGCGTATCCTTCCTTTTATAGTCAGAATCTTCTCCTTCCTTTTTCAAAAGGCCTTCAGAATCGGGGGTGCTCTCAGCCTCGGCGCGGCAACAACAATTTTTCTGGGTATGGTAGAGGCGCCTTTGCTGATAAAGCCTTATCTGATGGAGATGACAAAAAGTGAACTCTTCTCGTTGATGGTGTGCGGCATGGCTTCAATAGCCGGGACGGTAATGGTCCTGTATTCAACACTTCTCAATGGGGTTATTCCCGATCCGCTGGGACACATTTTGACAGCTTCACTGATCCACATACCGGCTGCTTTAACGATTTCGAGGATAATGATCCCGGAGACCGGGAAACAAACGGCTGGAATGCTGACACCCGGGCAGACGGCCACGAGCTCCATGGATGCAATTACAAAAGGTACGCTCGACGGGCTCAAACTCCTTATTAATATCATAGCCATGCTCATAGTAATGGTAGCTCTTGTCGATCTCGTGAATCAGGGGCTTGGTTTGCTTCCCCATATCGGAGGCAAGGCTGTCACACTGCAGATGCTTTTCGGTTATGTCATGGCTCCAATCGTATGGCTTTTCGGCATCCCGTGGAATGAGGCACAAACCGCAGGTTTTCTGATGGGCACGAAGACGATGCTTAATGAACTGCTTGCCTTCATTGACCTCGCAAATTTGCCTCCCGATGCACTGAGTCCGCGGAGCAGGTTGATTATGACTTACGCCCTGGTCAGTTTTGCAAATTTCGGGAGTCTCGGAATAATGATCGGCGGACTTGGAAGTCTTGTCCCCGAAAGAAGGACTGAAGTAGTGTCACTCGGCATCAAATCCATTGTAGCCGGAACATTGGCTACCTGCATGACAGGAGCCGTAGTCAGTCTATTCATAATATGACGGAAGAAGAAGGGGACCAAGACGATGTTCACACATAGCAACCCACTCCAATGTTAATGTCTTGCGTCGTCATTCCCGCGAATCCGCGTGAGGCGGAGGGAATCCAGGATTCTTTGTTCTTAAAGACAAATGGATTCCCGATTACTACCTCGGGAATGACGATAGATGGATTCTCTCAAAGGTTGTTATGTCAAGGGATTCATGTCGTGCTTCACCGGGAATTTCTGGTAAATGCACGGCGGCAGCGCCGATAGAGTATTTCCGGCTCCCTCCACCAACGCCCATGCCTCGGTATTGTTCTTGACCACCTTCAGGGTGACGTAATATACGCCGCCGTCTTCAAATTCATAGACGATCTTGCCGCCGATTGCCTTTGCAGCATTCGTATAGTTTCGGGTGATCTGCAGACCGCTGGGGAGCTTGATGCCCTCGTTGGCGTATAGTCCACATAGTAATGATGCCCTTCCACCGCCTGGGTCTTGTCCGACCCTACCGGAAAGTTGTAGCGGTCAAAATCCAGTTCCTGATAATTGTAGATATGAAAACCGGGCATGCGGCTGAACAGGGGCGGGTCCTTGCTTCCCGCCATATCATTGGTGTCGCCCGCCGCCAGGACCTGATGCAGCGGGGCTACGCACAGAACCAGCAGTACAACTCCCAAGATTTGTTTTATCATAGAGTCTCCTTCCATATCTTGATAAGAGACTTAAATGATGATTTATGTAAAAATCAGTTTGATACGGACTTTAAAGAAATTGTTATGCAATTCGGTAAATTATTGCGCATAATCATTGAAACCATTGAAACCCATGGGCTCAAACGAAGGAACTTGAATAAGCATAGGAAAGCTGTCAGAGATTTTTTTAAACGAACGCTGAATACAACGTACCATTCGGAACTTGCTACGCAGTATCAGAAAAGATTCCATAAAAATAGAGATAAGCTCTTTACTTTTATGAATTATGATGAAATTCCTTGGAACAACAATAATGCTGAGCATGCCATAAAACATTTTGCGATGCATAGAAGAAACGTTGATGGTCTGTTTTCTAAGAAAACAATTGACGAATTCTTAATCCTCCTGAGCATTTATCAGACCTGTAAATATAGAGGGCTGAACTTTATGAGATATCTATTATCAGAAGAAAGAAGTCTTTTCAGATATTTCGAGAAGCATTATCGGTTGTGATAATCTCACAGTCCCTCTCTGAAGGAAGAGATTGACCCACCCAAACATTCTGAAAGAGGTAGTTTATATATGAAGGAGTCAAAGGCGCCGCACCCGCGTTTTCCGCTTGGATGAAAACCTGAGATTGTTACAATATTATGTGGTATGCTAATAATATAATTGCAAGGAGGTATTGTTTGAAGACGTTAGCCATAAAATATCCTGAGTCCGTGCTCGCTACACTTAACCTCAGCCCTGAGACGTTCGAGCAGGAGGCTAGAATAGCCCTTGCTGTAAAGCTCTACGAGATGGGACGCCTGACTTCAGGCCAGGCTGCAGAACTCGCGGGGATAACACGAGTCGCCTTTCTTTTGAACTGCCAGCGTTACGGCACTGCAACGGTTGAATGGGATCGAGAGGAACTCGACGCTGAGTTTTCCAACAAGATGCAATGAGCCGCAGCCTGGTTTCGAATACAGGCCCGATCATCGCGTTCGCACTTATTGACCGCCTAGATGTTCTTCAGTCCTTATTCGAGTCGGTCACAATCTCTGAAGCTGTTCACAAGGAACTGATCGAGGGTGGTCCCTCAGGACGCGGCCTTTTACCTTATCAAAAAGCTTCCTGGATTAAGGTTCACCCTCTTGCTTCCCCGGTTGACCCCCTTCTTGTGACGGTCCTTGATAGAGGCGAGGCGTCACACTAAAAAGACATACTTTTTCCTCTCGGCGGAAATATTCCCATGTTGTTTATTGCCAAAAAAGAAGATCCCATCAACTAAAAGGGATCTTCTTTTTTCTAACTACAGTTTAACGACATTGATCGCCTTGGGGCCTTTCGGGCCTTTTTCAATATCGAAGCTGACTTTGTCACCTTCAGCAAGGGTCTTAAAACCACTGCCTTGGATCGACGTGTGGTGGACAAAAACATCAGTGCCGTCTTCAGCAGCAATGAATCCGAAACCTTTACTCTCGTTGAACCATTTCACAGTTCCTTGTGCCATTTCATTTACCTCCTTCTTTATAAACTTGAATCACAGAAAGCCTTAAGCCGATTTGGGCGAATAAAGTGAGCCGTAGAGCCTGCGTTATCGGAAGTGGCGGTAATATCTTTTCGAACAGGTATCAAATCACAAAAGTAAAAGCGGTTATCTCGCAAAACGATGTCTCCCATTGTAAATGCTATCCTTTCTCGGAATATCGGTCCATCGTATACAAATGAATGAAATTCTCCATTCTCACCACAGGGATCAACGGTAGAGGGAAGTTCAGATAAAAATTGCCCATCAAATATCCTGCCCGCAAATTTTTTGTCGAGAACATTTGAGTCAACACAAGTAACAACCGCCTTGAAACCCAAATCTATGAATGTATGTGCAAGCTCGGTAGTATCCCTTTTCCATATAGGGAATATCCCTTTCATATCTACCTTCGATAGATTGTCTTCTCGATATTTTCTTAAATCTTCCAAAAAGATGTCTCCAAAAACTACAGAGGAAACGCCAGTCGCCCGATATTTTATCAGAGCCTCTTGCATTTTAGATTCATATTCTTCATTAGAAGTGTTTTTTGAAATGAATACTTTCTCAAGAGAAAGCCCCAAGGAGTCTGCTTGTCGCTCAAGCAAAATCCGTCTTACACCATGCATGCTGATTCTTTCATAGTCTTCTGTTATAGTTGTCAACAATGCAGATACTTCATAACTATGAGTCCGCTGCAGTTCGTAAAGTGCCATAGCACTATCCTTACCGCCACTCCATGTAAAAATGATTTTTTCAGCCATGTTATACCTCGAGATATCTGGATTTCCAGTTCTAATTTATACCATTATTAATTTTTTGTGAAGCGTGAACTTCAGGAAGGCATCTTGCGCATAGCTTCATCTTTTTTCACAATGCGTCTTTCGCCCCTAACTATTCCCCGCCTTTTTGTTTGGTCCACCTACACACAAACGTCACGAAGGTATTTCAATAACTGAGGATTATAGGGAGAAGTAACGCCCCAGCTATTGGGCACGTCGGCTTTTTGCCGCGTCACTCTTGAGCGATTTCTTACAGCGGTTTTTCTTTGTCCTCCGGCCTGAATATTCGGCTACAGGTTCATGCACTGCGGGGAAAGCGTCCATCCATGATAAATCTCTACCGATCACCAATTCTTCCATAGTCGCATGATGGGTGTTGGTCATCGGTATTAAGCGCATTTGGAAACCATGAAGGCGGGCCATTTTTTTAACTTCTTCCGCATTATCATACGTCATTAGGAAATCCCCCTTCAATGTCTCACAGAGACAAAATAATTGTTCATGCTCGAGTTCATAATGTTTATACAAACGTTTGCCGGCTTTCTTTCCGCCGGCAGTATATGGCGGGTCAATAAAATAAATCGTGTCATGTCTGTTGGAGAATTCCTGCATTACCTTCAGTCCGTCATCGCAACGGAAATTGATTCTATCGGCGATGTGATCTAAATTGAGAAGTCTCTTAGCTATAGTTACAGGATACCAACGGGAATGAATGCCTTTCCCGTTCTCGCCGTACTTGAGAAAACCTGCGCCTTCGGCAAGAATGCCGCCATGAAATGTCCTATTCTTGAGAATTGTCTGAAATGCCTTTTCTTTTTGGGTGCGCGGAAGTCTCTTGATTTCATTTATGACTGCTTCCTTGGATAATTCAAAAGTCATAATACGGTTAGCGAGCCATTCAGCATCGCCCTTAACAATAGATCTCCAGACTGCTGCAATTTCATCGTCTAGCTCAACCATAACCGCCTTTTGAACCAAGTTTTCGAAAAGAGCGGTCAGGCTAATAATCCCACCCCCCGCAAAAGGTTCAACAAGGATTTTTGGTTTTGGATACATGGTAGTAATCCAATGTCTGAATGTGGGCACAAACCATGTTTTCCCGCCGGGATAGCGAAAGGGGCTTCGCTGAGGAACAGAAGCAACGTTCACCGGTTTCGGAATTTGAAATTTGCCTTGTACTTCCGGAAACAATAGAGCCTGTTTGTGTGCAGTCATTTCAAAAAGGTCTTTCAATTGTCTTGTTAACCGGCGGAGTTTCGATCTGCTCGTCGAGCTTTTCTTGAAGCAGCCTTATAAAATCCTCAACTCTTCCAGGCGATGCCGTGGTTATTGAAAGAAGGGCAGGCTCAAACTCGGTGAAGACTTCGTCCACTTTCTTGAGTGAATATATGCCCGCCTTATAGCCCTTTTCTTTAATAAGTTCCAAATCATAGATGAACCATGCAATATCTGCTTTGGCCTTGGGGACTTTCTTCAATTTGGGCAGCGTGGAAAAGAAGCTCTTATTCAATGCGACGGCGATTTTCTTTTGCCAATTGTGAAGGATTCCACCCTTGAAAAGAAGCTGAGGGGCAAGTCGTTTTCTAGAAGATGAAAGATAATCAGGTCGCGGATAGTTTGGTTCTTTTGACCAATCCATTGATGTGCGGCCCTTTGGGTCCTTCATGAAATATTGAAATGGCTCACGCACGTTCCCGGAAATGTATACCGCTTGAACTTCGAGCGCCCCGAAATCATAAATCTTTCCTTTGTCGTCATAAGCGACAAGCACAACATCAATATTTCCAGCAGACTTCCCTTGCGAGTCATTTAAACGAACCTCTGTCAGTGAACTCCAAGTTGCATCATTTCGAAAAAAGAACGATGCGGCATCATCGGTGATAAGCCAGTCCTCACGAAATCTAATGGGGCAAGTGATAACAGGATGGGTTTCATGGTAAATGCTGCAAACGCCAAGAGGGTCTTTCGCCTTATCTTTCGTACAATTCGGTACTTTGTTGTTAAAGGGACACAAGCGATGCGAGCGGTATCTTTCGGCTTTTTTTGACTGGTCAGTTATCAAATGACCGAATACCTCTGCCAGTGGTTGTCCTTCATTTGCCATGAATGCCTGCCTTCTAAATCAAGTATTTAATGCCTCGTCTTGTAAAGATTATAAAGGAATCCAATACGATTTTGCACCCTGCCCGGAGGAAATACATTCAGTATAGTATTTCAATGACGTTCTGCTTAATGTTGTGGGCATTTTCCGCGTATTCCCGGTTGAAACATACTCCTTTCAGGTTCAGCTTTCAGATGCGCTGTTCAGGAAGTAGAACTGATCCGCTGCGCGGTGGTAACGAGTAGTCAGCCTTTTCCGGACAAGATAAAACTTTTTTCGAGTTGTAAGTTAGCAGCTTATGCCCATGCGGAAGAGCATTCAAATTTTATAAGGCATGGAATATCTACATGATGCTGTTTTATTTGTAACCCTTTGGTTGTTCTCAGCGTCTATTTTTCAGAGAAATAGATTCTTTGGTGCGGGGGTTATGCTCCCCTTTCTATTGACTTTTTTAGCGGGAGTGAATATTCTGATAACCAAAAACATGCGGAGAGAAAAGGCATGAAAGAGAATAAGTCTGACTGTATCGTAATCAGATGTCTGCAAACGATTTCAGTGCAAACAGGAAGGAACTGCGCTTATGAATAGACCCTGCATAAGAAGCTCTTTGGTTGTGGTTGCTGTTTGCTTTTTGGCTCTGCTATTAATTAAGACCGGGGAGTGCAGCCCGGCCTCAACCTACTTATTAACGGATACGGAGCTTGATGATCTCCTCGCACCCATCGCGCTTTATCCGGACCCCCTGCTGGCCCAAATACTGCCGGCCTCGACGTATCCGTCAGAGGTTGTGGATGCGGCGGCATGGATAGGAGGCGGCGGGGATATGTCAGGGATTGACGAGCAGGATTGGGATGAGAGCGTCAGGGCAATTGCCCACTATCCTGATGTTCTTAACATGATGGCTGAGAATATAGACTGGACTGCCGCCCTTGGTGATGCCTTTCTGAACCAACCGGACGACGTGACAAGTTCGATCCAACGGCTCAGATGGCAGGCGAGATCCCTTGGAAATCTGGAGAGTGACGACCAGGAAACGGTCATTATCGATGGAGACTATATGGAGATTGTCCCGGCCCAGCCTGAATATGTATATGTCCCCCAGTATAACCCGACCGTGATATACGTCAGGAGATGGGGCCCTGGTATCCCGCCTTTCACAACTTTTGGCCGCCGTATGGCAATCGGGGGCTGGCTGAGCATGGACTTTGACTGGCATCACCACCATCTGATCTATCATGGCTGGAACCGGCCCGGCTGGGTTAATAATGCAAGACCCTATGTTCATATAACGAACGTGTATATCAACAAAAGCAGACCCTATATAAATCAGACATGGCGACATGATGCATCTCATGGCAACCCGGATAGGTACAGGACGTCACTGCCGGGCGGTGCCCGCGGAGGCAGGTATAAACAGCCGTCTGAAGTAAGGGGGAGGGGTATAACACCAACCAAACCGGCGACAGAAATGTTTGGCCCCAGGGGCGATGTTCAAACATTCAGCAATCGCGGAAAGGAAAGCCTCGGCGCCGGTCGAACAACGTCTACAGCGCCGATTACGGTTATTGGCAAACCTCAAACAACACCGTCCCCGCGCACCCCTGAACGACCGGCGACGCCAGGCACTAACAGGGGCTTCTCTCAGCCCGGCCCCGCTCGTGTGATCACGCAGCCGGCAAGGGCACCTTCAAGTGTCTTTGGGGGTTACAGGGGAACCAATGAGACCAGGGTACTGAGCAACAGGGGTCAGACCAGTCGCCAGAGCAGTATGGGAATAAGCTCCGGCGCCACGCCTGCAAGCAGAGGTGGTGCTCCTGCGGTCAGACAGTCACCCGCTGACAAAAAAAGCCGGTAGTTGTGGCAGATTTGCTTTGAATATTTCCTGACACTACGGCATGAATTGAATAAAGAAAGGAAGGAAGTCATGGAGACAATTCAAAAGGAATCCGTACTTCGTTCGTCGCGGGGTATGGCTTTTATCGCTTTACTTCTGGTAACTGCAACGTTAGTTTTTGTTTGGAGCGTGCCTCGGGTTGTGGCGGCATCGCAGGAACTCTTTTCTTCTCCCGAAGATGCCATGAAGGCTCTCGTTGAGGCTGTCAAGACAAAAGACAAGTCTGCGCTCGATCAGATATTCGGGGCTGCTGCAAAAGAACTACTCTCGGGTGACGAGGTGCAGGACGCCGCGGAATTTGAAGCATTTACCAAACACGTGGCTGAGAAAGCCAACCTCGTTAAAGAGAGTGATTCAAAGGTAACCCTTTACGTAGGGAACGAAAACTGGCCCTTTCCGATTCCAATCGTGAGAAAGGATGGACAGTGGTTCTTTGATACATTAGCCGGCAGGGAAGAGATCCTTAACCGGCGGATCGGTGAAAATGAACTCATTAACATTCTGGTCTGCCGCACATATGTCAAGGCGCAGCGCGAGTATGCAATTAAGGACTGGAATGGCGATGGAGTACTTGCGTACGCACAGAAACTTCGGAGTGATCCTGGTAAGAAGAACGGTCTTTTCTGGAGGGCAGCGCCGGGCGAAGAAGTGAGCCCCCTGGGTGAACTGGTAGCACAGGCCAGGATGGAGGGCTATAAGAAAGGGAAGTCTCTCTTCAAAGAACAGCCAACGCCTTTTCATGGCTACTATTTCAAAATACTGACAAGACAGGGGAAGAATGCGCCCGGAGGGAAATACAATTACGTCATCAATGGCAACATGGTCGGGGGCTTCGCTCTAGCCGCATTTCCCTCGAATTGGGGCAAGTCCGGGGTAATGACCTTTATCGTCAATCAGCAAGGGAAGGTTTACCAGAAGAACCTCGGACCGAATACAGTTAAGATCGCACAGCAGATGAAGGAGTACAACCCTGACAAGACCTGGACTCCTGTGAAGGAATGACGGGACCGTCATCAGTGAGTTCAAGCAAATCAGGCATCTCGAGATCGCGGATTGGAGCAGATAGGCAGTAATGTGGAATTACAGGACTCAGAACCCTATGGATTTCGGCGCCCTGGGGCACGGGATCACATCTCGGATATTGACCATTCCGGTAATATACTGCACGAGCCTCTCGAAGCCGAGTCCGAAACCCGCGTGAGGCGCGGAACCGAACCTGCGGAGGTCGAGATACCACTGAAGGTTTTCTGCGGATATACCGATCTGCTTCATTCTCTCTTCCAGCATATCCAGCCTCTCTTCACGCTGGCTTCCGCCTATGATCTCTCCCACCTTCGGAACGAGCACGTCCATTGCCGCAACAGTCTTCCCGTCGTCATTTGATCTCATGTAGAATGCCTTTATCTCTTTCGGATAGTCCCTGACAATGAGCGGTCCTTTAACGACTTTGTCGGTGAGATAACGCTCATGCTCGGACTGTAAATCCGAACCCCATTTGACCGGAAACTCAAAGCTCTCCTTCGCATTCATCAATTCTGTTATCGCATCGGTGTAAGACATGTGAGCGAAGGGTGTTTCAGAAAGCCTGTTGAGGTCGTCGATAGAAATCTTCTTGTACCGGCTCTCCAGAAAAGAGAGTTCCCTTTCTCCTTTAGCGACCGCCTTTCTGCAGAGATGGCGGAAGAAGTCCTCTGCCAGTTTCATGTCATCTCCGAGGTCGGCAAAGGCGATCTCGGGCTCTATCATCCAGAACTCCGAAAGATGGCGCGTCGTATTCGAATTTTCCGCTCTGAACGTAGGACCGAAGGTATAGACATTGCCAAGAGACATGGCGAGGAACTCGGCCTCAAGCTGTCCGCTCACCGTCAGAAAGGCCCGCGTGCCGAAGAAGTCCTGTGAAAAATCTATGCCTCCGCTGTCTTTTCCCGGGAGGTCCTCAAAATTGAGCGAAGTGACGGTGAACAACTCGCCCGCGCCTTCACAGTCGCTTGAGGTAATGATGGGGGTATGTATCCAGACAAACCCCCTGGACTGGAAAAAGTCATGGACTGCATCGGCCAGGATATTGCGCAGCCTGAACACCGCCCCGAAGGTATTCGTCCTGGGCCTGAGATGTGCGATCTCTCTCAGGAATTCGAGTGTGTGTCCTTTCTTCTGAAGAGGATATCTTTCGGGGTCCGTCTCACCGAAAACTTCGATCTCCGAAACTTCCATTTCGAACTTCTGGCCTTTCGCAGGAGATTCCCTCAGTACACCTTTTGCCTTGATCGCCGCACCTGTATTGCAGCGGTGAATCTGCTGAAAAGCCGGTGTCTCACCATTTACGATAAGCTGCAGGGTTTCCTGTGTGGAGCCGTCGCTCAGCACAAGGAATGCAAAGCCCCTTGATTCCCGCTTTGACCTTACCCATCCGCAGACGGTGACAGCCTTCCCCAGATATTTTTCAGAAAGTGCATCTTTTATAAATGTCCGTACCACAAATCCTCCCTGATGAATTTCATATCTATACGCCTGCAGCCTTCAGTGCCTCAAGCCTCTCCCCGAACTCGCGCGATCTCGTGTCGAGCTCGCCCGTTACAGTTTCAAGTTCGTTGAAGAGACTGTTGATCCTTTCCCTCGACTCATGGATCGCACGGGACAGCCTCCTGATCGACTCTCCGTCCCCTTTTACAGAAACCTCAATAAGCGCCTGCGTGTCCTGCTCGATCTGCTGTTCAAGGCGTATGATTGTCTCTTCCACTTCGGATATCCTCGCCTGGAGGGGTACCAGTGTTCTGGAGCGACTGTTGATCAACTCGGCCTTGATCCTTTTCAGGTCTTTTTTGGTCGTGCCGTTGTTCGTCTTCCGTCTGCTGCGGTTTGCTTCCGTTTCTTCATCTTTCCATCCGCCCCTGTCGAGGAAGTCCCGGTAAGTGCCTTCAAAAACCTTTACGCAGCCTCCGTCGAAAATAATGAGCCGCGTGGCTACTGCATTCAGGATCATCTCGCTGTGTGTGACTATCATGACAGCCCCCTCAAATGCGTCTATCGCCGCCAGCAGCGAGTCGACCGATTCCATATCCAGGTGGTTGGTCGGCTCGTCAAGCAGCAGGAGGTTGGCCGGGCTGACTATGAGCTTGCCTAAAAGCACACGGCTTTTTTCCCCTCCTGAAAGGACCCTCACCTTCTTGAGTGCGCTGTCGCCTTCGAACATCATAATGCCGCAGATATTCCGCGCGGCGTTCCTGTTGAAATCGGGCTGTACATCCAGTATCTCTTCTTCTACGGTTTTTTCAGGGTCCAGCCGCAGGATATTGGTCTGGCCGAAATAAGCGAGCCTTAATTGTGAATGGTGGATTACGTCACCCCTGAGAGGCTTCAGTTCGCCGGCGAGCAGGTTCAGGAGGGTTGTCTTACCCTTTCCATTTTTTCCGATGACCCCTATCCGGTCCCTCTTGCCGACAGCCAGATTCAGACCGTCTATAAGCGGCGGACCTTCCGGCCCGAAAGAAAAGGCAACATCCTTCGCTTCCATGAGGCATTTGCCTGTAAAGGGGGCAGGCACAAATTCAAACTCCAGGTCTTTCGGCCGGGACATCTCTTCGAGCCTCTCCCTCTTCCGCAGGGCCTTTATCTTCGACTGCACCGCCCGCGCCCGCGTTGCCTGCGCCCTGAACCTGTTTATAAACTGCTCAGCCTCTTTGCGCCTCTTCTCTTCGTTGATCCTTGTCTGTTCGTAGACTTCCTCTTCAGCGAGTATCTGCTGATAGAGTTTATGTGTAGGCCCCGACACCTTCCGTATTTTGTTGCGGTGGATACCCATGGTATGGGTCGTCACGCTGTCCATGAAATCCCTGTCGTGGGTGATCAGGATAAGTTCTCCCCTCCATCCTCTCATGAATGTCGTGAGCCATCGTATCGAGACGATGTCCAGATAATTCGTCGGCTCATCCAGGAGGAGCAGGTTCGGCCCGGAGACGAGCAGCTTGGCCAGGTTCAGACGGACCTGGTATCCTCCGGACAGCTCCCGGGGAGGGCGGGAAAAGTCTTCCGCCGAAAAACCCAGTCCCATCAGGACTGCCTCTACCTTATAAGATTCATCCCTGCCGTCGTCAGCAGGTTTGAGGCCGAGACAACCTTCTTTGAGGACGGAATCCTCTCTGAACTCAAGATACTGAGAGAGATAGCCGACCGTGTAATCGTTGGGGATACCGACAACGCCTTCGTCCGGCCTCTCCTCGCCTGTTATGATCCTGAGGAGGGTTGTCTTCCCATATCCGTTCCTGCCGACGAGACCGACGCGTTCCCCCGCATTGATTGCGAAACTGACGTCGTCGAATATGACCTGTGTGCCATAGGCCTTCGAAAGGTTGCTCACCTGTATCACGGATATATTTTAACTGAAGAAGATAACGTTTTTTCGCCGTCATTCCCGCGAAGGCGGGAATCCAGGACCCTTTGTTTTTAAAGACAATGGATTCCCGCCTACAAATTGCGGGGATGACGTATTTTGGAACCTATTTTCGGGTCAATGACAATAAATGGATTTTCTTAAGAGTTTGTCATATCAAGGGATTTATGCCGCACTGCACTATCTTACGTCGCTCATTACAAAAAACGGGGCGTGGTTCGAGGTGAAGACCGGAGGGTCATTTTTCAGGATCGGTGAAACCGCGGGGTGGCGCTTGAATTCATTTTCCAGGAACAGCCTGACGCGTCTCCTGTCCCATCCATGAGGATGTGTGAAGTCGGTATACAGAGAAAGATCTCCGTCATAGAACCTCCTTGTTGCTATGCCCCGGTAATGTTGAGCGCAGATGGGCATATTGAATATGGCAAGGTTCAGGAAGCTGATGCAGTCGCTGTGCCGGACCGTGAATTCAAGGGTCTTCCTCGCGCTTGCTTCGGATTCCGGCGGTGTGCCGAAAAGGAGATAAACATATGCGGCGATTCCCGCTTCTTTAAGGTTCCTGAGGACGACAGAGGCTGTCTCAATGTTGATCCCTTTCTGAAGGGCGTCGAGCACACCCTGGTCTCCTGATTCAATACCAAGCTTAAGCATGACACACCCCGCCTGTCTCAGTGCAACGCAGAAATCCGGATCAGTCAGGTGTTGACCTGCACGTGCGAAACCATACCAGGGTACACCCGGGTTATGGGCAGAGAAAAGACCGAGGAGGGCCGGACTCACAGCGTTATCAAGGAGATGGATAAGCGCGGGAGATGTGTTTTCCACAAGGGCCTTTAAATCTGAAAAGACCTGTTGCGCGGGAACAGGTACATAAGGGTTACCTTCGGACTTCTCGGGACAGAACTCACACCTGTTCCAGTAACACCCTCCCGATGCGCTGTATGGCAGGACAAAACCGGGTGAAAGGTAAAGGGCGGTCGGCAAGTGCATGATAATCCGGCGCCGGTATCTTCTTCTCCGGTCGCATCCGGTCGGAGAAGTGAGAGGAGCTGAGATTCGCCGGGTCCCGATACAAGGTGGTCTGCCAGACCGGCGAAAGGGTTCTTCCCCCCGAGGTTCTTTAGCCATGAGGTGATGAGTCCTCCTCCCAGAATCAATTTTACGCCGGGGAATTCGCACCTTATGAAACCAATGATCGAAAAGGCGGAGAGGGCCTGGCTCAGATAATTTATAGAGATGCCTGCCATGGAAGGCTCCTTCTCGCGGAAGAGTCCCCCGAGTCTTGACCTGAAATAACTGTAAAAGGGGTTCAGTTCAGGCCGCTCCGCAGCAGTGAGGAGGTCTCCGCTTCTCAGGGGGGAGAGCCCCCTGTATTCGTAATTCGCGAGTCCGACAGCTGCACCGTCCTGCGAGACTTTGCTCAGTACCCGGCTTATGTCCCGGACCGCCCTCTTGTAGCGGTCGATGTGGCGGTAAAGGGCGGGGTCTCTCATCGAAGCGAGGTTACGTTCGCGGTTGCGGAATGCCCTCCTCGTCCACACGTCTTCATTTCTTCCCGGCGGGACCGGCATCCGGAGGAGATGGAGAAGTCCTTCCAGATTTGAATCTACAAGGCGATGTTCAATTCCGAACCTGCCGAGCATACCCGAGAGTCTCGCGATTCCCGCCGGCGGTTCGCAGGGTTTTGCGACAGGAGGATAGATAAGTACTACCAAGGCTTTTTGTCTGGACGGATGGGCGGAGTTTTACTCCGGTTCACAGATCTCCGCTCAAAAAGTCTGAACTGGATAGCAATGCCCAGTGCGAGAAGAAGGAGAAAGAGCAGGTTTGTGACTTCGGGACCGGCGTGCAGGGTCGGAAGGACGAGGATAGCACCAATCGCAGAAGAGATGACGACCAGGGTCCAGCCGAATAATACCGTCATAAGAAGCGCTCCGGCCATGCCTCCGATAAGGAAGAGCAACCACTGATAATGGACCGTGATACCGAATTGTTTCAGCAGTAAAATAAGCAAATACCCGCCTGCGAGAAATCCTCCCGCCGCGATTGCAAACTTCTGGAGGAAAACGGCAAGCAATGCACCGATCACTCCTGCGAGCACGGCGATAAGGAGTATGACACCGTGGGGCTGTCCGCCGAGAATGCGCTTTGCAGCCTCAAACCCAAGGATGAAACCGACTCCGCCGAGGAAGAGCCAGTAGAGCCTGCGCCCCATAGTGAGCATGACAATTCCTAAAAAAAGTCTGAAGAGTGGCACCTGACTTCCATACCTTCCGTACAGGGACAGTTTATCATAGAGAGGAGGTAAAATTAAGGCGATTCAGGAATCTTCATAATCGCAATTCAGCTGTCAATAAGATCCCTTACGTTTGTATAAAAATGCAAGTTCCCGGAGAATCTCTGGTTGCGAAGAGCGCGGACCCGCTAATTGTTTCCCCGGTTTCCGTGGAAGTTGCTCAATGCCGCAAGGGCTTCTCTTTTGACGACCGCATCGCCGTCGCTTTGCGAGATGCGCTGGAGGTGAGGTATTGCCTGGGGGTCTCCGATCTCTTCGAGAGCCTTTATGGCGCTGAGTCTAACCGCTGCACTCGGATCTTCCAGAAGACCGAGCAGGTGAGGAACCGCTTTTGAATCGCCGATTCTCCCCAGTGACTGGATTGCCGCTTCTCTCGTAAGAAGCTCGCGGTCGCTCACCGCCCTGATCAGCGTATCGATTACCCTTGAATTCCCTTTGTAGTAACCGAGCGCGGTTGCAGTGTAAGACTTTATTGACGGACATTCCCAGTTCGAAAAAGGGTCATTAAAGATTGACAGTAAAAGTTCGACTGATCTTGGATCCTGAGCTTCTCCAAGCAGCAGTATCGCCTTGATCTTCACAGGCCAATATTCACCCCGCGTGCTTGCAACCTCTCTCAACATATCCAGCGCTTCTTCATCTTTGCGGTTTTCCAGCTTCCCGACTGCCGACAGGCGGGCTTTCCAGTCACTCTTGCCGAGTTCAGCTTTTATTCCGTCGAGGTCATCTCCTGCAGAGACTTTCCCCGGCGCTATCAATAACGCAGCCAAAACCAGGCATAATGAAAGTTGGCCTAAAATCTTTCTGTAATAATGCAGCATCACTTTCTCTCCTTTTATGTAGTCTCCCTATATATACTATATTCTAACAGAAAACGGCCGGCTGTAGAAGGGAGCTCGCTGTGTTATCAGACGGGTCCGTTGAATTAAGGGATGAATTTTGATAGTGTAAGAAAATGAATTTTTCGCAAACAGGAATTTCTGAAAGGAGTCTGCACGGAGAGACATGATATCATCACTTGAGGAATTGAAGAAAGAGAGAGATCTGATAAATTCCATTGACTGGGAGATGACGCCGGAGATGGCTGTGCGCGTTTATCTGGAGTGGGGCAACATATGGGCCCACGGAGAGAATAGAAGACATATTGTCCGATCGAAGAACGATTACTCCGTATATTTTGTGGTCAACTGCTGGGACAGGCCCTACTACATTTATCTCATCAGGAGAAATGCGGATGAGGCCGTGGAACTTGCAAAATTCGAGCTGCCCAAAAAATTCGAATTGCCGGTGTGTCAGTACAAGGGGATATATCCGGTTGAAGGTGAGATCAAAGACTGGTTGAGGAATGAATTAAAAGCCGCCTGAGCACGCAGCATTTCTCCCGGCCGGGCCGCCGCTATTTGTGAATTCCCTTGTCCTCCGCCTGCTTTATAAACGAACTCTGTCTTGTTACTAAGGTCTCAGCCGGATTATATATATCATTCCGAGAAACACGTTATTGCGATTAACAGGCACCATGAAGAAATGACCTTCTTTCCCCTCCACCAGAGGAGCGTCAAAGGAGTTTTCTTTTTTCTCCCTGAGGGCTTCCAGTATATATTTCGATGAAGGAGTTTTCATGGAATGAAAATCAAAGTTCAAAGGGCTGTTCTCTTCAGGGTACCCGTAGAGGTTTATCCCGCGGGCGTCGACCCATTGGATACCGTATATTCCGGGATGTTCCTTATAGAATTTCTCAAACATGCCCTTTATTTCTTCGCTGTCTCCGTCGGATAGGGCGTCCCTCAGCTCTATGTCTCCGGCCAGATCCCGGAGTGACTCATCGGATGATTGCTCGCCGGCTTCCGGTAAGCCTCTCACGGATTCAGCGCCTGCTTCCGACACATTGTGGGTCACGACAAGACGCCATTCTGCTCCGGGGACATCGACGGTGGCCCAGTAAGCATCCTTCCTGACAGGCCCTTTTAAATCCCTGCCCAGGAATTCGTAACTCCCCGAGCCGCTCCTCTTTTTTGCAATTGTCTTTCCGAGGGAGAGGAGTTCGGGGAAAGACGCGTAGAGAGGATCATCAAAGAGCATCCGGCCAATCTCTTCCGTGTCAGGGTCATAGATGATCCTTCCGTCCTTCTGCATAACCCATACATCCACAGGCAGCCCCTGGATCATGGGTGTGATAACGGTGGAGAAGAGAGAATCGGGTCTTATGAGAAGGCTGACAGAACCAATGAACTCCCCTTCCGGAGAGAAGACAGGATACTCGATATCAACGGCATCAAAGCCCTCTACGGCCCGGAACACCTGGCTCATCACAGGTCTTCTGAACTTCTGCATAAGCACTATCTGTTCCTGTTTGCTTATATCGGAGCCCTCAAATTTCCGGTATCCCTCAGGCTCAACAGTCACCATGCGGCCTTTAGGGTCAACGATGGCGCAGTCTACTGCGTAAGGGACGACCCCGCACAGGTTGTTCAGGACATCTCTGGCATCGGGCCCCTCCAATCCTGCCACCGAAAGATCTTTTGATGCGGCAGCGACTGCGGTATTTATCTTGCCGAGCGCCACCCTGGTCTCATTCTCCAGTTCGGAAAGAATAGGAGGCACGCTGTCCTTGTCGGTACCTCCCTGCACAATACCCATGGCATATACCCACCCCGTCAGCTGCGATTTTTTGAAGACAACAATTTTCCTGCCGAAAAAGTCATACCTGACCCGACCTTCCAGTTTTGAGAGCATCTCATCAGCCGCTTCTTTGAGGGTCTTGCTGCCCATGTCGGAAGGAAAGGCAAAAAGGAAGCTCGATATCCTGTGGAGTGAAGTCCGTCCCTCTGCATCAAGGGCGTAAAAAACCATGCCCTTCGGAAGGTCCATTCTTCTGTCAAGCATCCTGCTCATTTCCTCAAGCGACAGAGATGCACCGAGAGCGCCGACGACCTCCCCTCCCTTTGTTACGGGAACCGCGATAACCGCAGACCTCTTCCCCGTAGACTTACTGATAACCAGGGCTCCCACTACATCGTGACCTTTCAAAAGTGCCGGGAAATAATGGCGGTCGAGGAGGTTCAGGTCGGTCAATCCCTTTTCCACTGTGTAGTAGGAGCCGTCAGGACGTGCAAACCACACAGCGGTCGGGGCTATTCCGCTCTTACTGAATCCAGTGAGAAGACCCTTCATATTGTTCCATTCCCCGCTCTGCACTTCCTCAGTGGAAGACAAGATGCGCAGACCCCGCAATATGCCTTCAATGTGCTCTTCCGCAAAGGCCGTGAATGTGTTGAGGAGAAGCCGCAAATCCGCAGCCTGCTTGCTGTCCTTTTCTGCACGGTCGGAGGATACATTACCCCGTGCTTCGACGGGCGGAGAAAACAGAATCAAAACGGCCAAACTAAAAAGAATGAGTCTTATAGTTTTCATATTGTTTCTCCTTTTCTATATGTGCATTCAATTTCCTGGCCCGCGCTCAAAATATGAGGATCGGATCTCTGTTGTGAGCCATGAAATTACCGGCCAGCATTTCATACATTATATCTAATCCGGGCAACCGGCGAAACCCGAACCCGGCAAGGGCCATTCGCTGCCGAGTAAAAGTCCGAAATATTAGGCAAAATCAGGTATAGTAGAGGAAGTGAGATTCGAAGAGCTGAATATTCCGCCGAAGGTCCTTGAGGGAATCCGAGCCGCGGGGTTTACTGAATGCACGCCCGTTCAGACCCTGACCCTGCCGGAGGCTTTGCGGGGCAAGGATATCGCCGCCCAGGCACAGACAGGTACCGGCAAGACCGCGGCCTTCCTGATCGCAGTCTTCTCGCGTATGCTCAGAATGCGCCCCCCGGGACGGGGTCCGTCACCCCGGGCTCTTATCATCGCACCGACAAGGGAACTCGTGGTGCAGATAAATGCCGAGGCAAGACTTCTGGGTGGCCCTGCCGGTTTCAGGATTCTTCCTGTGTTCGGCGGCATTGACTATGTGAGGCAGCGTGAGGAGATTTCAAAGGGCGTCGATGTGCTCATAGGCACGCCCGGCAGGCTCATCGATTATCTCAAACAGAAAGTCTATAGCCTCAGGAAGACCCAGTTCCTCGTGATCGACGAGGCAGACCGCTTATTCGACATGGGCTTCATCAGCGACCTCCGTTTCCTGCTCAGGAGGTTGTCACCGTACAATAGCCGGCAGTCCATGCTTTTTTCCGCTACCCTGTCCAACCGTGTGCTCGAGCTCTGCTATGAGCACATGAACAATCCCATGCAGTTCTCCGTGACGCCCGAGAAGATCACAGTTGAACAGGTCGAACAGGAGATTTATCACATAGGCACATCCGAAAAAATCGGCGCTCTCCTCGGAATCCTCCGACGGGCGCCCGGCGGCCGCTATCTCATCTTTTGTAATACCAGGGCTGCTGCCGAGCGTCTTGAGACCCTCCTGAACGCGAATGGTCTCGCAGCCGCCGCCATTACCGGAGACCTCCCCCAGAATAAGCGTCTGAAGGTGCTCTCGGAGTTCAGGGACGGGACGTTACCGATCCTCGTGGCCACGGATGTGGCGAGCCGGGGGCTCCATATTGAGGGGGTGACGCATGTAATAAACTACGACCTCCCCCAGGATGCGCAGGACTATGTTCACAGGATAGGCAGAACGGCCCGGGCCGGCGCTGCCGGAAAGGCGATAAGCCTCGCCTGTGAGGAATACGTCCATTCGCTTCCGGATATCGAGGAGTTCATCAGGCAGAAGATACCGGTCATGTCTGTGACCGATGAAATGATCGTCAGGGATTATCGCAGGGCGGCGGGGCGCGTCAGGAGGACAGGTGCACGGCCGCAAAGAAAAGATTCCCGGGAAACGCGCCGGAAAGAAAGACCCCGGCGAACGGACAAAACATTTCGCAAACCATCAAAGGCCGGACCCCGCTGATTCTTGTGTGATTAAGAAACTATGCCTCGAAAAATATCCGGTTTATCGGTGGCAATGCCGTCGACGTCTTTTGCGATATGCAATATGGCTTCGTCCCGTCTATTAATAGTCCAGACTATTACCTTCAGATTATTTTTGTGTGCCTTTTGTACATCTCTCCTGTGAACGAACCGGTGAAGAGGGACGAGGTACTGTACATTCAGCTTCAGCGCGGTATCGATGGGCTTCTTGAATTTCGCATAAACAAGACCGGCCTCGATTTTTTTATCAAGTTCCCTCACACGGGCAAGGGCGTCTTCATGAAAGGAGACGACGATAACCTTCTCTCTCAGTTTTTCCTTCCCGATCACATCAAGGGTTTTCTCTTCGAAACCGACTTCTTTCAATTCAATCAGTATCTTTTCAACCTTCCCCCTGAGGAAGCGCAGTGCCTCCTCAAGAGTGACGATCTTCCCCCCGGTCAGATTTTTCAGCTCCTCCAGCGTCGCACGGCTTACAGGAACGTCTTTGGCGAAGACTTTTTTCAGATTGTCGTCATGGCTGATAATCAAAGCCCCATCTTTAGACATTCGTACATCGAGTTCTACGGCATTAGCGCCCAGTGCGATAGCCTTGCCGAAGCTCTCGAGAGTATTCTCGGTTTCGTAAGCCCTGGCTCCGCGGTGACCGATTTTCAGAAACATAAATATTTTCCCTTCCCGGTCGGGGCAGTCCTATTTGATATCAAGGACCTCGACGTCGAAGTCAAGGGTCTTGCCGGCGAGAGGATGGTTGAAGTCCATCACGACGTCATCTTTCCTGACTTCCATGATTCTGACAGGGAAACGCTGTCCGTTTTTTGCCTGCGCATACAGGGTCATTCCTGCTTTGGGCGTCAGGTCGGCGGGCAACTCTTTCCTCGGAACATTCTGGATAGCCTTGGGATTTTGGGCTCCGTATCCGTCCTCGGGGCTGACCTTAAAGGACTTCTTCTCACCGACTTTCATACCCATGACGGACTTCTCGAAACCCGGCACCACTTCATGGCTGCCGACCTTGAACTGGAGCGGTCCCCGCCCTTTCGAACTATCTACGACCTTTCCATCCACCTTCAAGGTGTAATCTACCTTGACAGATTTGCCTTCTGAGACCACAAGCGAGTTTCCTTTTTTCACTTTTCCTGCAGCTTCGGATGAAACAGCGGAAAACATCAGGGCAGCGACAAACCCCAGGACCACTGCGAACAACATTAGATTCCTTGACTTCATTCAACACCTCTCGATTGAGTATTTAAAGCTGAAGGAACAGGAAAAATAAAAAACCGCAAAGCAGAATACTTTGCGGTTTTCCCGTTAAAATATTCCATCAGGCTCTATTAAATTGTAAACCATTAACGGCATTGCAGGCAACAGGCAGCAGGGAAGGTTTCGGTTTCCCGGACTGACATATATCATTTTTTATTGAGCACGCGCGGGAGTTCTTCGATCAGCGGTACCTGTCCCTGATTGATCTTCTTTTTCGCTTCACCGATCCCGAACCATGCGGCACGATCCACTTCGGGAAATTCCTGCTGTCTGCCGGAATGGGGAGGCCATTCCATCAGGAAGGTATTGCTTTTGATACTTGACGGATCACAATCTCCCTCGACGGCCCAGGCCAAAAGCACTTTGCCGCTCCTCAGTCTCACGGAAGAAAGCCGGGTAAAATCTCCGGAGACCTTGAAACCCGTTTCTTCCTCAAACTCACGCCTTGCCGCGGCCAGAGGCTCCTCATCCGTATTAATGATGCCCTTGGGTATGGACCATGCCCCGGCATCTTTTCCGGTCCAAAAGGGCCCGCCCGGATGAACCAGAAAGACCTCGACAACGCCCTTCCTTAAACGGTACATCAGAAGACCGGCACTGATTATCGGCATATCCTTATTTTATCAAGTATCTGAAAACCATACGACCATCTGCCACGGTTGTCTTCTTCAGCGAGGGTGCCGGACGGGTGCCGGGAGAAATAGTTGACGGCTTGAGACCTTTCCCCATCTTTAATCCTTAGATGGCAAGCAAATCAGACGTTGGCAGTCAGCTGGCGTGATTTTCTCACAGTACTTGTCATCCGTTTCGATTTTTCATAACTGAGGAGTACGCCCTGAAGTGTGTGAGGTCATGTTACGGTGAGGTCGCAAATGCTCCAGGTCAGTCTACAGGCCCGGATATTTCTCCGACCTGAAATACTGGTCGCAACCTTTATCAACGACAGCCCCAAAAGTGACGAAACAGGAGTTTGTTGCATCAATATCTTGAGAGGGGACAGATCAGGCGGGTGAGATTGCCATAGGAGTATTGGTCAGGATAGAATCTAAACATGACTACGCAACCATTCCTAATTCCCGCTATCCTGATTCTTATAGCCTCACTCCCACTTGTCATAGGAATTGTCCCAAGAAATCGTGTGTACGGCATAAGGACCTGCAAAACACTGTCTGATGATAACATCTGGTATCCTGCCAACAGATTTGGGGGATGGGCACTGATAATATCATGCCTCTTTTATATTTTGTTATCAGGGCTAATGCCTTACAACAAAATTCAGCAGGACAATTTTTCAATATGGACAATCCATTTCATGGGCTTCCTGCTTCTCCTGGCGGCTGGGATTGTCATTACCCTTCTGTATGTCAGAAAGTTATAGGGGAATACCCCTGAGTTTAGCCATAAGAAGGAGAGGACTCAAGTGAATGAAAGACCCGAATGGCTGAAAAGAGAAAACCGAGATTGGGAGAAAATATATCCAGAGTATGATTTGACCGAAATCCCCTGGCATTCTGACGAGCCCGACCAAGAATTAATTGACTTAATAGAAAGTAAAGAGGTAAAACCACACCTTGTATTGGACGTGGGGTGTGGAGCTGGGACTGATGCGATATATCTTGCCGCAATGGGATGCGAGGTAACTGCAATTGATATATCTCGTGAAGCAATTACGATTGCAAGACATAGAGCCGAGCAGGAAGGGGTAAAAGTTAATTTTATAGCGGAGAATTTTATGGAGTTCGATTTTCATGACAAAAGTTTCGATTTTATCAATGACAGGGGTTGTTTCCACCACATAAACCCACGGGATAGACATAAATTTGCGGTGAAAATTAACGACCTACTTAGAAACAATGGCTTTTATTTTCTGAGGTGTTGGAGTGATAAAGCGGAGGAAAGTGAGCGGGGTCCCTACAGATTATCCAGAGATGAAATAAGAAATACCTTCTCAACATTCTTTAAGGTGGGTGAAATAAAAGATTTCAGATTTAGTGGAAGAGGTGCAAGAGGGTATGCCTGTTTGATGAGGAAGGAAGAAATATTGCCCCCCGCCTAACTCGGTCTCCCCGCTTCTGAATAATTGACATCACCCGTATACGGCACTATCATTACTCAAAAGACACTAAGGGGTATAGGAATGCCGCAAGCACAGCCTGATTTTACACAAGCTTATTTAGAAGTAATAGTGGAAATTATTAAACATCAGTTCAAACAACCATCGATTTGGATTTATTTAATAGCAGGCATAGTTGTGGTGATTATACTCAAGAGGCTTTTTTCATGACACCTGAAGGATAAGCAGAACTCTGGAACCTATAACGGTTATTCAGAAATGAAAATCAACCACTACTGTCCCAACGTTGATTTAGCAAAATCGTATAACATGGCGACAATACTTACTTTACGAGACATTTTAGCATTTTTCGATTTGAAATTGAAATTTCAAAAAAGCCATACTTCCGCACCAAAGCGGAAGGAGATGGAATTTATACCGAAGTATGAATTTGACCAACGCGAAAAGGGGCAGCGGCAGCGGAAAGGCAGCGGGGTCAGGTCTATTTACTTGGCGTGCCCAGCGAAGGGTAGCGCATTCTGACGGGTGAGAGTCCCGTCATGGTAGGAGCCAGAGGCCATGTAGCTTGGATGGCAGGGGGAGATGGAAACGTTTTCTTCTGAAGCCCATCGACAAAGTCGGCTAAAGGCCGGTGAGCAAATATCCGGGTCGTAACTAACGTGAACGTAGGAGTAGCCTCGTAAAAGACGAGAACCATTGGCCGAACCCGTCAAATGTGGGTGAAGGCAGTATTCTTTTACTTATGGTGGCTGAGAGGTGAGAGAACAGTGGCGGGGTATCAGCGGCGACACGGATAGAAAGGTGCGCTATCAACTGGGGAAACCCTCCTCGTCCCTGGAGGAAACGACAGGAGCAAGGGTAGGCGCTATAAGTCGCACGACGAAATGTGCCGACAGGCGAGAGGGTGACGGATGAGTCCGTAGTAGCAGTGATGGCAAGGACAACACAACCTTGCCGGAGCAAAGGGGCTCTGCTGTATCTCAAATCTTTCATCGGAGGTAAGGCAGGGAAGAATGACAAAGGCTTCCATAAGACTGCAGGAACTGAGGAGGAAGATATACAGGAAGGCGAAGGCCGAGAAGCACTGGAAGTTTTGGGGATTGTACTGTCATATCTGCAAGCAAGAAGTCCTTGAAGAATCCTATCGATTGGCAAAAGCCAATGATGGGGCGCCCGGCATCGATCGAAAGAGCTTTGATGATATCGAGGCAAAGGGCGTTGAAGGATTTCTGGAAGAGATAAGGCAGGAACTCCTAACCCGGAGGTACAAGCCGATGCCAAACAGACGGGTTGATATTCCGAAGGGAAACGGAAAGACCCGCACCCTTGGGATACCGACTGTAAAGGATCGGGTTGTACAAGGAGCGCTGAAGCTCATAGTCGAACCGATATTCGAGGCTGACTTCAAGGATTGTTCTTACGGCTACAGACCGAAGCGGTATGCGCATCAGGCAATCGATAGAGTGACTGTCGGGATACTGCATGGGCTGACAAGAGTAGTAGACGTAGACCTGAGCGGATACTTCGACAACATAAGACATCACATCTTGTTGGAGAAAATCGCCCGGCGGGTGCAGGATGACGACATCATGCATCTTCTGAAACTCATACTCAAAGCAAACGGAAAGAAGGGAGTACCGCAGGGTGGAATTATATCGCCCTTGCTGTCGAACCTTTACCTCAACGAAGTGGATGAGATGATGGAGCGGGCACGGGACGTAACCCGGCGCAAAGGGTACGACAACCTTGCTTTCATACGGAGTGCGGATGACATGGTCATACTTGTTCACGGGCATTCGAATGAAGACCGTCTGTTAAATACTGTACAGAGGCGGTTGAGAGAAGAACTCGACAAACTGCAAGTGCAGATGAACCAGGAAAAGACTAAAGTGGTAAACCTTAAAGAAGGAGGCTGCTTCAGCTTTCTCGGGTTCGATTTTCGGTTGAATAGGAACCGTGAAGGGAAGACCTATGTCAGCAAGACACCCCGAAAGAAGAAGGTCAAGGAAATCGGCAAGAGAATAAAGGCAGCGCTCAAGGCAAGCTGGGCTAAACCCTTGAATGAGGTGATTGCCACAGTCAACACAGTAATACGCGGCTGGGTGAATTATTTCAGGATAGGCAACAGCAACCGCACCTTCTGTAAAGTTAGGAACTACATAGAAAAGAAGGTGCGAAAGTTTGTCATGAGGCGGAAGAAACTGAAGGGCTTCGGCTGGCAGCGGTGGAGTAGGGAAGATATATATCAGAAATGGGGTTTGTTTTATGACTACCGGATCAAGTATATCAGCCCGAAAGCGGCTTCGGCGCGATAGGTAATATGCCTTGTTGTGAAGAGAACAGGAAAGCCGTATGAGGGAAAACCTCACGTACGGTTTGATGAGGCAGGGGATGGAAAAGTGTTATGGAGAAACCTAAACGGGCACGAAGCTGGAAACGGCGGATACGGCCAAGGCGATACCTAATGCAACTCGCCATTCCTTGACCCTACACACAGGAGCGTGGTCGATGATATATTTTTAGTCATGGTTCGTCCATTACGCATTGAATACCCCGGTGCTGTCTATCACGTCACTGGCAGGGGAAACGAAAAGAAACCCATATTCAAAGATGATTCGGATCGAGAAACCTTCCTCGAAACCCTCTCTCAGGTCAATAGACGATACAACTGGTTCTGCCATGCTTACTGTCTCATGAATAATCACTATCATCTGATTATAGAAACCCCTGATGGAAATCTTTCAGTCGGCATGAGACAGCTCAACGGGGTATATACACAAGCATTCAATAAACGTCACAAGAGAGTCGGGCATCTCTTCCAGGGCAGATATAAGGCAATACTAATTCAGAAGGACAGCCATCTTCTGGAGGTCTGCAGGTATGTAGTTCTCAATCCGGTACGGGCAGGAGCAGTAGAGAAGCCTGAGATGTGGAAATGGAGCAGCTATCGGGCAACCTGCGGAATAGAAAAGGCGGATTCAAGCCTTACCACTGAGTGGATTCTGGGACAGTTCGGAACCACAAGGAAGATTGCCGAAGGGGCGTACCGTAAGTTCGTAAGAGGAGGCATAAGGGGCCCGACTATATGGAACGCGGTCAGGGCTCAAAGCATTCTTGGAGAGGAAGAGTTTGCAGCCACACTCATAGATTACTTACATGGCAAGAGGGACATAGCCGAACTCCCGAAAAGTCAGCGATATGTTGATCGTCCGAGCCTTGATAAAATATTTTCGAAAGCTGTCCTTGAGGATATCGTGAAAAGGAATGAAAAGATTTTGGAGGCAGTGGATCAGCACGGGTACAAGCAACGCGACATAGCAGCCTATCTGGGAATGCACTTCACATCCGTGAGCAGGATTCTCCGTCAAGCAGGCATGCTAACAAAATAGACCTGACCCCACATCGACTGAACATGAACCCTTTGAACCATCTGGATTAATCCTGCCGCGGCAACAGCCTGACTTCCGTCAGGTACCGCTATACGACCTCCCACGA
Organism: Thermodesulfovibrionales bacterium; assembly: GCA_963727725.1. Classification (GTDB taxonomy): domain Bacteria; phylum Nitrospirota; class Thermodesulfovibrionia; order Thermodesulfovibrionales; family SM23-35; genus CAVSHJ01. Next base: position 2,166 of record CAVSHJ010000021.1, on the reverse strand, counting down.
TGATGTCACGTTGTACAGACACCCAAGCGAATTGCAAGCAATATCTCCGCCTCAGGTCCCAACGGTCCCTGTCGAGATATTCCTCATTGACATTCACCTGTCAGATCACTTGCACTCATCTCTTTAACTTCTTGGGGGTGACATTTTGAACAGTCCTTTGGAGTCACAAGAATTGCTATTGTGAACCCGTTATGTTCAAAGGCATCGGGGTCAGTTTTTTCCGCTTTATGACATGAATAACAATCTCGACACCCTTTTGTGCATGTTTACTGATTCTCCATTCCTGCACAAAAGCCGGGGACACTGCTTCGTGACAGCCGATGCATGCTTGTCCTTGACTTGACACTTTGACGGCCTCCTTGGCTTCCTCTCCTGATAACGGGCAAATGAACCTCCCCGCCGCAGAGACGGCGGGGTATCGCAAAACAAAACCCATGATCACTCACATTTTGAACAATTTTAGCTGCCCCGTGCGTCGCTCTGCTTCAGACTTATCCAAATGCTGATTTCTTATATATCTCTTGATTACTTCTTCATTCGTTGCATCTCCAACCGTCCCTATATACTTGCCATCACTCCAGAACTCTCCTCCCCACAACTCTTCTTTTCTCAGCTTGGGAAATTGTTTAAATACTCGTTTTGCCGTTATAGATTTTATCAATTGCAGCACCTGACTGGGGCTATACTGTGGCCTAGCACCGCAGAATATGTGGATGTGGTCCCCATCAAAACCGAGTTCATCAATGATAATATTGTACCTTTCATTGATACCCTTCATCGTCTCTCGTATATATTCCTCAACTTCCGGCTTCAGCAACGCTTTACGAGTATTGCAGCAGCCGCCACAAAATGATATCTGATTTTATAGACAGCATGCGCTCTCCTTCTCAGTTCCATTCTAACAGCACTGTACATCCTCCAAACCCCCTTTTCAAAAGGGGATTCAATGTTTCCCCACAGCAGAGACTGTGGGGTATTTGAAAATTAATAAATATATTCATAGTAAAGAATATTACTGCAACTGGTAACAAACACACGTCCTTTCATAAAACCTCCTCTTAAATCTTACGGTGAGTATCAGTTGGTAATCAACATGATTATATCAGAGTTCAGGGGCGTCGATTTCAGGAAGAAGGTTTGCCGCGTGCTTTGAGGGTAAAGAATAATCAGGTATACTTTTATGAGCGAACCATTTATAACTTATGAGAGATTTTCATGAATAATGGCGTTCTAAAAAAACGTAAGATATTCCAGCGGAAACAACTTGTATTTTAAAGCAGCTATTATTGGATGTCTAACAGGGTTCATATCTGCCTTCTTTGGTATCGGAGGCAGCAGCATTGACACACCGCTGTTGAGGCTATTTCTTAACCTCTCACCTTATATTGCCCTTGGGACGCCTCTGCCATTGACTTTACTAACAGCTACCATAGCATCATTTGCATATAGAAGAGAACACCTTGTAAATTTCAGGATTGCCTTATACAGTCTCGTTGGAGGAGTTCCAGGAATGGTTGTAGGCTCTTATTTAACAACATATCTTTCGGGAAAGTTTTTGATGCTCTTCACAGGTTTTATACTCTTTTTTATGGGGATCGATTTTTTTATAACAATGTGATAGAAAAGAGTTTTCGCAAAAAAAATGTTTCTTCTTCTCCTCCTGTTTACTCTGTTATCGGTGTTGGTGCTGTCATAGGGCTTTTATCTGGTATTCTCGCCAACGGAGGTGGTCTATTCTTTATCCCTGCCTATGTTGTGATATTTCGAATGAAGATGAAAGAAGCTATCGCCACATCACTTCTGACGGTGGCTGTAATGTCTGTTCCTGGGATGTTGATTCATTATAATCTCGGACACATTAATCTGGAAATAAGTGCTGCTATTGGCATCGGCGTTGCTCCCATGGCATACATTGGAGCAAAGATGGATATCAAAACTCAATCAAAGACTATAAAGCTACTCTTCGGCACACTGCTTATCACTTTCTCCATTTATTTTCTTATAAGCCAGTTGTGGGTTTGATTATTGAAATCTCAGAAGAGAAATCTTTTAACAGTAACACCAAAGACCTGCTATTCTTCATCTTCTTCGACATCACGTACATTCACTGACAATTCCCATAGTCAAAGGGAGACTCTCTTTAGGGACATGGCAACAAATTGTGTT
>CAVSHJ010000020.1:0-36131 GCA_963727725.1 Thermodesulfovibrionales bacterium | reverse complement strand
GAACAGACTTGAATATCTTGCCGAAAAGACCTCAATAAGAAAAGCAGACCTGGTTTATTCATGCAGCCAGGCCCTCCTTGAGGCAGGGAAAGAATATTTCCCCAAAAAGAACTATCCCGTCGTATATAACCCCATAAATCTTTCAGGTATCCTGCCGCCCAAAAACGATGACGGTAAAACCATACTTTTTATTGGCCGGCTTGAATGGCGCAAAGGTGTGCAAGTCTTCGGAACCGTTGTGCCCTTAGTTTTGAAGAAAAACCCCGATGTGAATTTTATTTTCCTTGGACCCGACAGTAACTGGCACGGTGGGCATTCACTCAAGGATCACATCCTGAATCAGATTCCGGATGACATGAAGACTTCAGTTCATTTCCTCGGTGGGGTATCGAGAGAGAAAGTTTTCGAATATCTTCAAAAAGCTTCAATATGTGTTCTGCCCTCTTTGTGGGAGAATTTCCCCTACACTTGCCTTGAAGCTATGGCAAGTGGTTGCGCTGTTGTGGGCAGTAAGAATGGAGGCATGGCAGAGATGATCGAGGCCGGGGTATCCGGTATTCTTACTGATCCGGCAAAACCCGAAGAGATATCAGAAGCAATTTTGAAACTCTTAAGTGATCAGGGTCTTCGTCAACGGATGGGGGAGAGAGCCGCTGCCAGGGTTCGGGAAGTCTTTTCAGCAGACAGAATAGTTGAGCAAACCCTCGAACTCTATCATCAGGCAATAGAGATTCATTGTAAAAAGAAAGGTGGTTCTCGGTGAATTTTATAGAAAAAAGCATAAGAGTTCGTGCCCTGTGGAGGGAGATCTAAATATCCCCTCCCCCTTCGATGGGGAGGGAAAGGGTGAGGGCTACTCCAATCAAGGGGCAGAAGTAGCGAGATTTTCACGGAAAACCCTGAAAAAAAGAAAGCCTAATGGCAGAGATTTGTGTAATTGTTTGTACCTTCAACCGATGCGATTATCTACATAAACTTCTTGATAGTCTCAAAACGCAAACACTGCCTAAAGAACGGTTTGAAATTCTTATCGTTGATAATAATTCTACGGATGACACTCATAAGGTAGCCAATGCCCTTCGGAAAACTATTCCCAATCTCAAGTACGTATTCGAGCCGCGACAAGGGTTATCTGTAGCCCGCAACCGGGGTCTCAGCGAAACTGAATCCCCCATTGTCGTATACATAGATGACGACGCCTACGCCGCACCAAAGTGGCTTGCTTCGTATATTGAAGCATTTGGAAAAAATGACAAAGTTGTCTGTGTCGGAGGACCCGTTGAACTGGACTGGCAGGGGAAAAAGCCGGACTGGATACCGGCAAAATATGAATCTCTTTTCACTTCTGTTGATTATGGAACAGAAGAAAAATATCTCACACCCCGTAATTACCTTGTCGGAGCCAACATCGGGTTCAGAAAAGACTGGCTGAGGGAACAAGGCGGATTTCCCGAGAATCTTGGACGTAAAGGGTACTGTCTGATTTCAGGAGAGGAGGCATTGATTTACAAAAAAGTTTTTGAGTCAGGGAATAAGGTGCTTTATGAACCGGGAGCAAAGGTCTGGCACATTGTTACTTCTGAGAGGAAGACTAAAAGATGGTTTTTTCGCAGACTCTTCTGGGATGGGGCAACACAGCCGATACTTGATTCGGGCATCGGACAAAAAAGAAGCATTTATTTACAGGGCGCCTATTTCGACCTCAGACGCTGTGTTCGGTTTCTTCTGGATTCCGTAGAAGCTGGGACTTCGATTAAACGGTGAAGCATTTGTCGATGCAGTATGCAGACTCAATCAACGTTTGGGAAGGCTCTATATGCATCTGCGGCTTTCCCTTAGGACTAAACCCTAAATGCACATCTGTTTTGCCTCTCTTGATTATCCCGATGAGATCGGCGGGGGTGGCGTTGGCACATATGTAAAGACTATCAGTCATGAGATGATCGAAAGAGGACACCGTGTTTCGGTAATCGCATTAAGGAAGGATAAGGAATTATCTGATAGATCTAATGATAAAGGGGTGAATATTCATTGGATCACACCGGGAAATATGCACTGGTATGTCTCAAAAGTGCCCTTCATCGGAAGGTTCCTGGCGCTACCGGTCCGTGAGATTGAATATTCCAATGCTGTCTTGAATGCAATACGAACAATTGACCAAGAAGAACCCCTGGATGTAGTTGAAGGGACGGAGACAGGAGCCTATTATTTTTCCCGTCTCAGGCCCGGCATTAAAAAAATAATCCGTCTCCACGGAGAGGCTTATACTTTCGCAAAATATACCCCTCCCGGCCGTATTCCTATGAATATCACATTAAGCCGTTATTTGCAGAGGAAAGCCCTTTTGCAGGTAGACCTATTGACTTCACCAAGCTATGCACATGCAGATGAGATGAAGTCGGAATTGGGAGCACAAGGGATTTCGATTAAGGTTCTTCCGAATCCGCTTTCCGAAGACTTTTTTTCTGTTGAGAGGGAGATCCCTAATGCTGATCATCCCGTGTTTCTATACGTGGGAAGACTGCAAACTGTTAAGGGAATCATTCCACTTCTTAGGGCTATTCCCCAAGTCGTGAAAAAAAAACCAGGGAGCAGGTTTATATTAGCAGGCAAAGATCATCCCTCGTTGCCGAAGGCAGAAATGGAAAAGCTAATAACTGAACTGGATATTACAAAGGCGGTTGAATTCCTTGGTCATGTCCCTCTTGAGAAGCTGAATTTATACTATCAGAAAGCCACTGCTGTAATTTTACCATCTTACTACGAATCATTTGGTTATGCCTGTCTGGAGGCTGTTATGCATGGGATTCCTGTTGTTGCTGTTTCAACCGGCATTGCACGGGATCTTATAGTTGAAGGTAAAAATGGTTTTTTTGTACAGGCTGGAGACTCAGAGGCACTTGCCATGGCATGCCTACAGACCGTCTCCATGCATATAGATATGCCAGACCAAAAGACCCTTGATAGATATAGTGTGGCGCGAGTCTGCCGGGAAATAGCTATGGTCTATAATGAATTGCGTCAACAAAAAATAATCAATTTTTATCTCTCACCACATTTTGACGATGTGGTTTTTTCTTGCGGAGGATTGATTTATGAACAGATACGGCAAGGCCAAGATGCCCTTGTTGTTACAATTTTTGGCGGTACCCCTGATTATTCTCGAATCGGATCTTTTGCCAGGGCGATACATAAAAAATGGAAATCTCAAGACCCGGTCAGTTTAAGACGCGTTGAAGATATGAAGGCAGTAGAAACACTCGGAGCTAAGTTGCTTCAACTGGATTTCCTGGACTGTATTTACCGTCAAAACAAGGACAACGCTCCGCTTTATAATGATTATGAAAGCATGAAGGGAATCATGCATCCAAATGACAATAACTTGGTTGAACTCATTTATGACAGAATTGTCGGAGTTATTCAACAGTATAAACATAAAGAGTTTCAGGTATTTGCGCCTTTGGGAGTCGGAAACCATGTGGACCATCAGATAGTAAAGATAGTCGGACTGAGACTTCTTTCCAAGGGGTATAACGTGTTTTTTTATGAAGAAATCCCCTATTGTCTTTGGTATCCCGAGGGTCTCCAGGATGTGATAGCGAAAAATGAGAATGAGTGGTCGTCCAAAATATTTTCCATAGATATTAAAGCAAAACTAAATTCGATAAAGCCTTATAATTCTCAGTTCGCCGGGCTAGGGGGATCTTTTAGAAGTGTGGGCAAGAGATTCAAGAAATATGCTGCCATGGTAGGCAAAGGAAAGTTTGCTGAAAGGGTCTGGTTTTTTAAGACTAAGAAATAGCGTGTAGTTTTCTTTAGGTTCTTCAGGAAATTGTGTGGCTATATAATTCCTCACTCTGGACAAATTACCTTCCGATTACCAAAGGTCTTGATACGTGAATATCTGCTTTTTTGCTATTGAACACCACTCCCTTGGTTCCGGAGGTGGGATTGCCTCATATCTGGACGCACTTGTGCCTGAACTTACAAAGTTTGGTCACGAAGTCCATATTATTGTGAAGGGGAAGGCTGATAACGTTCGCAATCTAAACGGCAAGAGTTGTCTGTATGAATTTAAAGGGGGCAATCTTCACTGGTATCTGTCAAAGCTCCCACTTATTGGAAAACATCTCGCATTGCCAATTCGGGAGCTGGAGTGGTCATTCGGATTTTACAAGGCTTTTAGTTTTCTTAAAAAAAAATATCAGTTCGATTTAATTGAAAGCTCTGAAACAGGCAATTTCTTTACAACACTTTTTGAAAAGACGATCCCGCTTGTTATCCGCCTTCATGGCAGCACGTATTCCTTTGAAAGATCTACAAAAGGCGCGGCTTCATTCGGCGCCAAACTGGATAGAATTCTTCAAAGATATTCATTTAAGAAGGCAAAAGGGATGACATCGCCAAGTGAGTTTCAAAAGAAATTGTTTGAAAGAGAACATATAGAAACGGCTGTTGTAGACGTGATTCCCAACCCGGTTTCGATTGATGATTTTACTGAATCACAACATTCAAACAATAATCCTAAAACAATTTTTTATGCAGGCCGCATCGCGGATGTTAAGGGCATATGGCCGCTACTGAAGGCATTCGTTCGAGTTGAAAAAAAGTTCCCGGAAGTGAGGCTGGTAATGGCCGGCGCTTCTCACGGTTCTATCCCGGACAAAGCAATCGAGCGTTTTGCTGATGAACATAATATTAGAAATAAAATTAAACTTACCGGACATATCCGAAGAGATAAGATAAAGGAATACTATAAGGCATGCAGTGTGTATGTGGTTCCCTCGTATTACGAAACCTTCTGTATATCAGCTGTCGAGGCTATGATGTATGGAAAACCGGTGGTGGCTTCATCAGGCACTGCACTTGAAGAAATAGTTGAAGACGGCACGACAGGCATATTAATCCATCCGGGTGATGACGGGGCATTGGCGGATGCATTACTGAAACTTTTGAATGACGATGGATTGGCAAGAAGAATGGGAGAGGCAGGACGTGAGAAAGTGATGAAGCGGTATCAGCCAGGCGCTATCGCTCAAGAGACTTTGAAATTCTACACGGATGTTCTTTCAAGGCAAGCTGCATGGAATCATTCTTAAATATATAAGGTACTTGCCATGGACGTGCTTACCTGTTAATATTTTTAACATGCAAACAAAAAGATCAAAGAATCTCACAGAAAACGAAAAAATGACAATTACGGGAAGTCTGAGGAATACTTTAGAAAAACACGCTGAGATTTCCTTTGCCTATCTTCACGGTTCTTTTGTTGAAGAGGATGGCTTTAGGGATATCGATGTGGCTGTTTATTTAAAGGAAATACCAACGTCACCATTAGAATACGAACTCAACATAGAGGCGGAGTTGATGGGGGTTGTCAGTCGGTATTCAGTGGACGCGAGGGTGTTGAACAACTCGCCTCTCTTCTTCAGATATAACGTAATAAAAAACGGGATTATCCTGTTTGCTGCAAACGACGATGAAAGAGCTGATTTTCAGGAGACTACTCTTTCCGCTTATTTTGACTTCGCGCATCATCGTAATATCTATCTAAAGGAGACCTTAGGATTTGGAGCTCAATCCGGATAAGGTTAGAAAAATCACGTCTGAGATACTGATGTCTCTTGAAAGACTTGAGGAGTTGAAAAGCTTTCCTCAAGATATCTTCCTTTCTGATCCTCATAAAACGGGGAGCGGAGGGTGCGCGGCAATATCCTCGAAAAAGGTGAGATTGCGGAGCCTGTTCCGAACGAAGTGAGGGGAATCTCGCTCCGGGTTTGCTTCGGCTCCGCCTCGCAACTTCACTCGCAATGACATTCTTTATCGCTGGATTTGGGCTAAAGTTTGTTGATCTCATTCATATGTATGATTTACTACGATTAAGTGAAGGAGGGTATATGGAAAAGCTATTAGTGACTTCAGATGAATATACCGGTCGCTATGTTGCGATGAAAAGCTTTAACGATAATACTATTGTGGGAGTTGGAGATAGTCTGGAAGAAGCGTTGAAGGATGCCGAAAAAAAAGGTTTCAAAAATGTAGTACTTTTATACATACCAGAAAAAGATCTTGTTCACATTTATTCTACTATTGACTCCAACTGATGCCAATACGTAACTATCCTTTTTCAGTTATAAGGCCCGGTGATGTTGGACGACCTTATCTTCCCATTACCATAGTAAATCCTGATACCAAGTAATTTTATTCCGACGATTGATTATCCAAATAAAGTATTTTCATTATTGCCGCCCAATGAATAGATGTATAGTTGTCTCAAAGTGCGGGAGGATAGATCTTATTCCTCTCCTCTGGTGGAAGGCCCTTTTTCTTCCCTCCATGGAGGTGAGACCAGTCTGCTTCTTCCCCTCCCATTAAGGGGCGGGAAATTATGAATAGTTTTTGTAGAAGATCTTGAAAATTCTTTTAATCCCATCCTCATATTTTCCTATTCTCGGCGGTCTGCAGGAGGCTGTTTATCAGTTAGCCAGAGAGTTTAAGCGACAGGGGCACGATGTCTCAATCCTGACGAACAGATATCCGAGACATTTAAAAAGGAATGAAGTGATAGACGGGATAAATGTGGAAAGAATGCTCTTTACGGGATTTTATTTGCCATCTTTCAATCCTTATGTTGTTCTGAAATATGTTGCCGGTTTTTTAATTAGTCTTATCAATTTCTTTCGACTGACGTTTCTCCTAAAAAAAACAAAGCCCGATGTGTCTGAATATTCACTTTCTCGGAAGCCAGGCTCCTTATGCAATACTCGCTTCTAAACTTTTGAAAATAAGATGTGTTGTATCTCTGCATGGCGATGATGTGGAGGGTTTGCCGCACCGTTCAGGAATCGACCACTGGTTGTTTAAAAAGGTGCTGCTTAGCGCAGATTATGTGACAGCCTGCTCAAACTATCTTCTCGATGAAGCGAAAAAAATAGTTCCTGAGATTGAGGGAAAATCAACTGCCATATGGAATGGAATCAATCCGGAGGAATATCGTGACATCAAGCCCTATAAACACCCGCGTCCATATATCTTTGCTGGAGGAAGGTTTGTGTATGCAAAGGGATTCGATGTGCTCCTTCACGCTTATCGTCGTCTATTGGATGCAGGACAAAAAATAGACCTTATATTAGCCGGTGATGGTCCCGAACGAGAAAATCTGATTAACCTGGCAGAAGAGAATTGCAATTGCCTTTTGAGTTGAGAGAACTTCAGGTAAGAATATGCAGACGAATCAAATCTCATCCGCGCACAGCATAATTTTCTGGGGCAGGGCCAACAAAAATGAGATGAAAAGCCTGATGAAGGGGTGCGCAATAGTTGTTGTCCCTTCCCGCAAGGAATCCTTTGGAATGGTTGCTCTTGAAGCTTTCGCTTCGGGAAAAAAGGTTGTTGCGGCCCGTACAGGAGGACTCGCTGAAATAATACAGGATGGGATAAACGGATATTTTGTCGAAGCTGAAAGTGCTGAAGACCTTGCAAGAGGAATTAAGAAGGCACTTTCAGACAATCTCAAGGATAGTCAGATGGATTTGAATAAATTCTCATGGAAAGAAGTGTCGTTGAAATATCTGAAGATCTACATTTTATTCTGAGTCACATTACTTTTCTATAGTGATACCTGGGAAATGCCTGATTTGGATACCATAGCAGCGCCATCAAGGGCGCAGAGCACAATCAAGCGGAAAATTGGTTATGGGGTAGTACTCTTATTGATACTTATTGTGCTTAGTGAACTTACGATTCGAAGTTTTTTCTGGGTTACGCATATGGACATCGCTGCCTTTGATATTGATTATCGGGTATACCAACCTCACCCTTTTTTGGGTTTCACACTAAAACCGTCAGTCAAGATAAATCATCCGTCAATGCATTATAAGACGAATGCTTTTGGATTTCGAGGAGAGGAAATTTCCGCAATAAAAGGACCGGATACAGTACGGATATTCTGCCTTGGAGGTTCATCAGCATGGGGACACGGACTTCATGATACGGAAACATGGCCTTATAAACTCCAGAAAGAGCTTCAGAAAATGTATCCAGCCAGAAGAATTGAAGTTGTGAATGCAGGCGTGCCGGGGTACACTACATTTCAATCGATGATTAATTTTCAAACGAATATTTTGGACTTTCAGCCGGACATCATCATAGTCTATCACGTATGGAATGACATCAAATACTGGACTGAAATAACGCCGACCCATAATTTTTCCCGGACAGGACTGGCATTCGATAAACCGCCTCAAACTTTCCTTGATCGTATTCTCCACAAGTCTTACACTTTTATATTTCTAGGGGCAATAAAGCGGATCATTAAAGAAAGGTTCAGTAACAGATATGCACGGGGAGGTGAACCTGTTCCGGAGAAAACAAGTGGAAAAAGAATTGATTTTTCTTACGGCGAATCTGTGTACCGAAGGAATTTAAGAAATATAATCGCAACAGCAAAGGCCAACGGTGTCATTACTGTTCTTTCAAACGAATTAACCTTGATCAAAAAGAACAGCTCGAAGGAAGAAGATCTCAAAATTATGTGGTTTCTACCAAAGGATAAAATGATTCAGGCATTTGATGATGCGGATAACATCCTACGGGAGTTAAGCGCTTCAGAAAGGGTTGAATTCGTGGATATTCGCAATAGCGTTCCCTCCAACCTTAAAACGCTTAGGGATCATATTCACCCTATGGTTGAAGGGTGTGACCGAATAGCTCATGTGTTCAGCCAAAGGTTAAAAATCATAATTGATTCTCACTGCCGATAGCTTTCTATCCTCAAGTCTGCCATGCAGAGAAGTTTTCCCCATCGATATGTTTTCTGTTGGGATTGAAGGATATCACGACGCGTTCTGACAACTCAGAGAATGTCCAGATAAATCTGAATGATAATGCATGGGAAATGATTTCTTGGAGATATTTTAATATTTTTAAAATGATTGCTGACAATGAATAAAGGGACAAAGATTATATACCTGCTCTTGGCAGCATCGAGCCTAGTATTTAACATCCTTTACACGACGCATTTACCGTGGGGAGGAGATGAATGGTATACCTATAGCATACCGTCAATAATGGCGGCGCCTAATACCCTGCTTGTTATTATCGGGAAAAAAGTTTTTGGCGAAGTTTCGACCGGCAATTATATATTTTATCGCCAGATTGGAATGCTGTGGTTCATGCTAACGCTTGGCTTTCTTTTTCTACAGGATAAGACAAATCGAGGTGAAATGACATTGCCGTTGTTTTACTCCATTTTCCTTGTGCTGAGTAGTTTCGTGTTATTTCAGATACAGTGCTTTAGATATTACGGTTTTTACTTATTCAGTTCTTTTTTAGTCTTTTATCTACTCAGATACTTGAATTCTTTAACATTTCCAACGAAGAGGAAATGGCTCATTTTAACCATATGTCTCTCCCCTATTATTTACTTATTTCTGACATGGCAGCTCTTTATTTTCTTTTTCTTAAGCGAAGTGTTCTCTTCAGATGGCAAGAAAAAAAAGACGGTTATTATAAGTCTAGTGAGTGGATCTATTCTTCTATTCTTGTTCAGATCTCAACTTTTTGAGCTTGTTCCAAAATTGACTTATTTTCAAACAGTGATTGTGGACGAGATACGCGGTTTCAATCTCGGGATACTTGTAAAACCTATATATGCTGTTTTTCAATTTGTTTTCGGATACGACATCGAAATGACGGAAAATATTTTTGTTAGCTTATTGTTTCTTCTTATATTACTCACATTCATTTATCGCCTTTTAAAAATGAGACAAGAGAATAGGCAGCAGTTTTATCTAACTATTTTTGCTGGAGTTGCGCCGTTCGTGCTTATGTACTGGCTCCTGGAGCCGTTAACCCCTCTTGGAGCAACACAGTTTGAATCAAAACATGCTCTTTTCTTCCTGCCCTTTTTTCTTTCTGCATTTGTACCCGGGAGTCAACGCAAGGCCACTATTGTCAAGTATTTCCCGCCTGCATTAATAATACTATCGGTATCTGTTGGTTTGTTTACGAGTCTTAGCGCAGAACGTATTGATTGGCCACATATTGTTCATATGGCTCGCGATGTGCAAAGAAAAGGAGGAGTGGTTGTTGTTGATGGCAGGTCAGAAGAGACGTTCTTATTTTATGGTAAGGATCAGGTTGATCCCCAATACCTTTATTCCATATATGACATAGAAAGGGTTAGAAGCGCCGTAAAATCTTCTCCATTTGTTATGGTTGTCACAGATGACTGGAAATCCTACCAGATACTGACAAAATATCAGAATTGGAACTCGGGTGCCGGAACGTCCGAGCGCTTTCATGCGGTTTCAAGATTGTTCGGTCTGTTAAGACAGAATGACGAGGACTGTATTGATTCATATATTCATTATCCGCTTTTTTCTTATATCTATAGGAATGGAGGGAGTGCCTCGGAGCTGCATCAACCGAGACCGGCATTTTTCCAAATACCCTATAAAGACATATACCTGCCTATTACGAAGGAAAGTACAAAAGTTTACGGATGGGAAGATATAACTGCTGAAAATAGTTTTGATATCGGCGTAGACAAGAGCCAACATATATCTATCTTCTATTTCGTTGAAGATGCAAGTATGCTCAAGGATGGAACAAGAATAGGCAAACTCGATTTTGGGACTTCTGTAATTCCACTTTTGATTGGAAGACATCATAGAGACAAATATCAAAATGCATATTCCAGAGGATTGTATCAAAGCGACATATGGTACACATGGGAAAAGCGTCCGGTTTTTACCTATAGCCTGAAATATCCCGGAAGTCTTTTTAGTTCTGAAGGCCATATTTATAAATCAGATTTTACTATTCCGGGAAAAGGGAAGATTGTAATAGAGAATCCGAATGTTGTACTACATCTCTGTGCCATTCGCATCAATAAATGAAGCAGACTGAATTTTTCCGGGTCATGCTTTGTGAATAACAAGTTTATTCAGGAATTAAGCGGATTTTGTCAAAATATTATTTTCATTTTCTTGTTCTCAATAATCTTTGCTCCGAAAGTTTGCACTGCGGAGAATTTCTTCCCTATCGGCATGTTTTCGGTGGGACTGAATGGATTGGAGGTAGTGAAGGAGGCCGGTTTCAATACTGCCCATACGTACTTCTCAGACCCTGAGCAGCTTCGGCAGTTTCTCGAAAAGGCGGACAAACTTGAACTGAAAACCTTAGTATTCCCCGGCGATAGAGCAGATAAGGGTAGCATTAATAATGAGAAGGTCAAACAATTTATCTATGCTAATAAGAATTCAAAGGCAATATTGGCGTGGTATATCGCGGATGAGCCGGAGTTGAATGGCGGGACTCCGTTACAGATCGAGGAAATCAATTCATTCATTAAGAAGTTGGATCATAACCATCCAACGGCAGTAGTGATACACAGAACTGACCGGTTTAAAGAATATAGGAACGCAAGCGATATCCTGATAATAGACCGTTATCCCGTTCCGAGTAGGCCGTTAAGCCATGTTGCAGAGGCTGCCGCACTGGGCAGTCAAGCAGAAAGGTGACAGCGGTCCCGTATGGGCTGTTCTGCAGGCATTTGGATATCAAAATCAGAAGTTGAAAGGGTGGGGTGCCCGTGAACCTACATATGATGAAATGAGGGCTATGACTTTCCTATCCATCGTTCACGGAGCGAAAGGCATTTTTTATTACACCTTTACAGGCAGTGATTACCGTATATTACAATCCCCTCAACACTGGAATGATCTGAAAAGGATTGTTGCTGAATTGAATAGAATCTATCCTTTGCTTTTACTTCCAAATGATAATTTGAAAATAACTACTGAAATTACCGAAGGACCGCAAAAAGACGAATGGGGAGTTTTGCCTGTTCATCTGGCAATAAAGCATCTGGCAAAGGACTCAGGAGGACTAAAGGCAGGATATTATGTCATTGCTGCAAATTCAATGGACAAACCTATTAAAGCTTCTTTCCACCTTAGTGGAAAGTCAGCTTCATCGAAATACGAGATCGCTTTTTTTGGTGACGCAGGGAAGATATCTATTAAGAAAGGAACTTTTTCGGACACATTTGGGCCGCATGGTGTTCATATCTATAATTTGAATATGAAAGAATAAGCTCTTGCGGCTGTGAGTGTTGTCATTCCGGATTGTCCGGAATCTTTCTGATATAATGGCTGAATGATTGAAAATATATTTGCTGTCACTCTCGTCCAAAATAAATTTCTTGGACAGCATTTGCGGTTGGAGAAACCACGTAAATCTTTGGTTGTCATTCCGGGCTTGACCCGGGATCCAGCGACTTTGGCCTTTTGAAGCGACTGGACGTCACTGGATACCGTCCGCCTGAGGCGGATTCGCCGGTATGACAATATCCAGCGTATTTTGGACAGCTATAATTTGCTGTATATATCATGGCCAATGCGAGGCAGGTGAATTCATCAATGAGAGACTTATACACAGACATCACCGGAAGGATTCCGGACAAGCCGGAATGACAAAGAACGCCGAATAACCTGCTCGAATTTCAGAAAACAAAAAAAGTGAAATTATGGAACGTGACAAAAATTACAGCGATAGTACCGACCTTCAACAACGAGAAGATAATCCGCCGATGTCTGGAAAACGTGAAATGGGCTGATGAGATTCTTGTTGTTGATTCCTTCAGCACTGACAGGACTCTCGATATCTGTAAGGAATACGGGGCACGGATTATTCAGCATGAATATATCAATTCAGCCATCCAGAAAAACTGGGCGATACCACAGGCTCAGACATGATTGGATTCTTCTTCTGGACAGTGATGAAGAATTGGAGCCGGGTTTCAAGGAGGAAGTGCTTGCTATCCTTGAGAATCCATCCGAACATATTGACGGATACATTATGCCGCGAAAGAATCTGATATACGGGAAATGGGTTAAAACATGTGGGATTTACCCTGACCGTTTGGTGCGTCTTTTTCGGAAGAAATGCCGTTACATAGAGCGGGAGGTCCATGCACACATAGATATTGCGCCTGAAAGAACAGGACACTTCAAACATCACATTATCCATCACGACTTTACAGATTTGCACGGTTACATGATAAAGTTCACCCGTTACATGAAATACGAAGTTGATCAACTGGTTAGAGATGGCAGGAAATTCCGCTTAAGAGAAATTACGCTCAGACCTCTATATATGTTCTGCTGGTCTTATTTTTATAAACAGGGCTTCCGGGACGGCGTTCGGGGATTTCTCCTTTCCGTCCTCAGAGCCCATTACAATTTCATTATGTACATAAAACTCTGGGAATATGAAAGGTCAAAGAAAGACCTGTGAGAGTCTATTTTCTCTACACGGGGATGCTTCCCTTTGTAAAAAGGGATCTGGAAATATTGCAAACCGCCCACGAAGTGAAGGCAGAGTGTAATTACAAAAGGGGCATACGAAATCTCCGGAGAAATTTACAGGGGGTCATATGGTCTGATCTTGTCTTCTGCTGGTTCGGCAGCTTACACTTTCTCCCTTCTGTTATCATGGCGAAACTCCTCGGCAGAAAAATCATCATAGTAGCGGGAGGATATGATGTTGTAAGCCTCCCGGAGATCGATTACGGAAACATGCGAGGTGGTTTGAAGACGACTCTGGTCAGGTTCATGTATAAACTCGCCGACAGAATAATTTCCATTTCAGAATCAAACCGCCGCGAGGCAATCGAAAATGCAAAAGTTGAACCTTCTAAAATTTCCATGATTTATCATGGCTTTGCTCCAGTTAATGAGCCGGCTGAGAAGAAAGACAGGATGGTTGTAACAATCGGAGAGGTGAAACGTAGTAATCTCAAACGTAAAGGGTTGGAAGATTTTGTTCGGACCGCAAAATATTTTCCGGATGTACCGTTCAAGTTGATCGGGAAATGGACAGATGACTCTAATAAAGTTTTGCAGAATGTTGCTCCCGGGAACGTTGAAATTACGGGCTTTATTAACGAATCAGCCATTTCGAACATATTATCGAGAGCAAAGGTTTACGTTCAGGCATCGAGGCACGAAGGCTTCGGCTGCTCGGTGGCGGAAGCGATGCTGTACAAATGCATTCCGGTAGTTAACAATGTGTTTGCCTTGCCGGAGGTAGTTGGAGATGCGGGGTTTCTTGCGGTACCGGGCGATATCGAGAGCCTTAAAGAGCAGATCGGGAGAGCGCTCAATGCGGACGAAACTTCAGGTAATAAGGCACGGAAGAGAGTTTTAGAAAAATTTCCATTGAATAAGAGAACAGACGCCCTGCTGAATGTTGTAGCTCATGCATAAGGAGATAAAGATTGCCTTTATTGAACAGGACTCGGGCATTGGCGGGGCGGAGATTAATCTTTTCTATCTTTTTAAGGGACTAAATAAAGACCTTTTCTGCCCTATTGTCATAGTTCCATATGCAGGGCCACTGACCGAGCGGTTGATACAGATGGGAGTCAAGTGTCATGTGATTCCCCGTGCGAAATTCATGTCCACGAGCACCTATATTATGGGTAGAAAGATATTCAATCCGTTTGCAGTCCTTTATGATTTTATTGTCTTTCTGCCAACGATATTGAAGCTGAAGAATTATTTAGAGAGGAAAAAATAAATGTTGTCCATACAAACTCTATGCTTGCCCACATATACGGTGGAATTGCCGCGAAGATAGCCGGCGTTTCCTGCATCTGGCACATGCAGGATATTGTCGATCCACGAGATGGTTTTCGGATTTGCCGGGAGAGCGATTAATTTACTCGGTAATGTTCTTCCGGAAAGAATTGTCGCTGTTTCGAATGCCGTTGGAAAGATGTTTAAGGGGAAGAGTGCCCAAAAAGTCCGGGTCATCTATAATGGGACCGACACTGGAAAAGTTTTCACCCGAAATAAACGGGTCCGGAATCCGCAACGAATTCGGTATAGCTGATGACGAACTCGTTGTCGGAATGGTTGGGCGTTTGACAGAGTGGAAGGGGCAGAGGGAGTTTATCAAGGCAGCCTTTCTGGTAGCTAAAGACATCGAAAAAGTGAAATTCATGATCGTCGGAGGCACAACTTTTTCAAGGGAATCATATTTTGAAGAGTTAAGGCGATTGGTCTATGAGATGCGGTTATCTGATAAAGTCGTATTTACCGGTTTCCGCAATGATATTCCGAACATCATCGCCGCCATGGATATTTGTGTCCTTCCATCTGTTTTGCCGGATCCGTGTCCGCTGACATTATTCGATTATATGGCCTCCGGAAAAGCCTGTAATTGCATCGAATCGGGGAGGACCTCTCTGAAGATTATCGAACACGGGAAAGATGGATTTCTTGGTTGATCCTGAAGATACAGAAAATCTTGCAAATATAATAATAGAATTATTGAAAGACAAATCCCTGCGCAGGAAGATCGGTGAGGCAGCCCGAAAGAAAGTTGTGGAAAAGTTTTCAATTGAGAATTTTACTTCGCAATTTCAGAAGATTTATCTTGAAGTCCTGAACTAACATGAATTTCCCATTTGTTTCGGTCATTATCCCGTGTAGGAATGAAGAAAGATTTATCGGACAGTGTTTGGACTCAGTAACCGCCCAGGACTATTCGAAAGATAGAATGGAGGTACTGGTTGTTGACGGAATGAGTGAAGACGGGACAAGGGAGATTGTTGAGAACATGTTGAGAAAGATGCGCGGATAAAAATGCTTGATAATCCCGGCAGGATAGTTCCGAAGGCATTAAATATCGGACTTAAAAATGCACGGGGAGATGTAATCATCAGAATGGATGCACACAATATTTATGAGAAGGATTACGTTTCAAAGTGCGTCAAATATCTTAATGAGTACGAGGTTGACAACGTTGGCGGAATCTGGACAACCTTGCCGGGTTCGGAGACGCTTGTGGCGAAGACAATAGCGTTAGCTCTTTCCCACCCCTTCGGCGTCGGCAATGCATATTTCAGGATCGGCTCACCCAGGCCCAGGGAAACGGATACCGTTCCTTTCGGATGTTACAGAAAGGAAGTTTTCACGAAGATCGGATGCTTTAACGAAAATCTTGTCAGAAACCAGGACATTGAATTTAATCTCAGGCTGAAGAAAGCAGGAGGAAAGGTTCTGCTCGTTCCGGATATTCTAAGCTACTATCATTCACGCCCGACGCTTGAGAGCTTATTCAGGCAAAACTTTTTGAACGGGTTCTGGGTCTTGTACAGCCTTAGATTCGCGAAGATACCTTTTTCCGTAAGGCATCTTGTCCCTCTCTTTTTTGTGATGTCACTGGCTTGCAGTCTGTTTCTTTCATTCTTCTATTATCCTTTTATCTATCTATTCGTTTTCATATTTGGTCTTTACTTCATGGTCAATTCATTCTTTTCCCTTAAACTTTCCGGCAAGCAAGGCCTTAAATACTTCCCATCCCTGGTTGCAGCATTTACTGTCCTCCACATCTCTTACGGACTCGGTTCGTTATGGGGAATAGTGAGACTGCTGACATCCGGACTCCCGGCCCGTAAGGTTCTGCGCAAAAAGTGATTTAAGAAGAGGGATGAGAGATTAACGGGGTTAATAAATCTGGTGACCGATAATATTCTATATTTCTTCAAGGGCCGCGTTGCTCTTTATGCCATCCTGAAGGCAATCGGCATTAAACAGGGTGACGAGATTATCCTCCCCGGCTTTACCTGTATCGTGGTTCCTAACGCAATCACTTATCTCAATGCAAAACCGGTCTATATCGATATAGATCCCGGAGCATACAATATGGATTGCGCCAGGATAGAAGAAAGGGTTACCGGCAAAACAAGAGCGATAATTGCCCAGCATACATATGGAATCCCGGCAGACATGGACAGGCTTGAAGAGATAGCCAGGAAACACGACCTATATGTGATTGAAGACTCCTGTCATGCAATCGGTTCAGAATACAGGGGGAAAAGAGTGGGGACCTTTGGCGATGCGGCCTTCTTTTCGTCTCAATGGTCCAAACCCGTAACTACGGGGCTCGGGGGATGGGCAGTTGTAAATAACCCCGACCTGAAGGCAAGAATGGAGAAGGACTATCCGCAGTTTATGGACTCTGATCTTAAAGAGGACATCCTTTTGAGACTTCAATATCTCATACATTCACAAATTCTAAGGCCTTCCACGTTCTGGGTTGTCCAGAGCATTTACAGAACGCTTTCAAGGTTAGGTATCGCTCTCGGGTCATCTTCCAATGAGGAACTTGAATGCAAAATGCCCGGAGGATATGAGAAAAAAATGTCTGGATGGCAAAAAGGCTTGCTTGAGAGAAAACTGAAGGGAATTCAGAAAATCACAGACCACAGGATATGGGTTACATCACTATATGAAGAAAAGTTGAAGAAAAAGGGGATACGGACGGTGGAACTGCCGGACCATTATAGGCCCGTGTTTCTGCGATACCCTGTTATTGTCAGGAATAAGGCAAAGGTTCTCGAAGAGGCCAGGAAAAAAAGAATAGAGATTGGCGACTGGTTTGTCTCTCCTGTCCATCCCAACCTTGAAGGATGGGACAGGGTATTTTATGAAAAAGGAATGTGTCCGATAGCCGAAAACATATGCCGGCATGTCATAAACCTTCCGACTCACCAATTAATAGGGGTGAAGGAAATTGAAAAGATTATCGGGTTATTGGACTACAATAAGCGGTAGGGAAACGTAGAAACGGCAATGTCTATGTTCTGTCATGACTCCTGAAAACACTGCGAAGCTTCCATTCATTTCGGTAATCGTCCCCTGCCGGGAAGAGGGAAAGTTTATTGCGAAATGTCTGGATTCGATTGTTTCACAGGACTATCCGGCATCATACCTTGAGGTCTTTGTGGTTGACGGGATGAGTGAAGACGGGACAAGAGATGTCGTAAGACGATATGCGGAGAAATATGAGTTTATTCAACTTCTTGACAATTATGACAAAATAGTCCCCACAGCACTGAATACAGGAATCCGGCGAGCTGAAGGAGAAATCATTATCAGAATGGATGCCCATAATATCTACAGCAGAGATTACATATCCAGGTGTGTCGAAAATCTGCAGAAATATACTGTCGATAATGTCGGCGGGATCATCATCACATTGCCGGGAGATAATTCGGTTATTGCGGAATCTATTGCTCTCGCTCTTTCTCACCCTTTTGGCGCCGGCAATGCCTATTTCAGGATAGGCTCAAAAAAACCCCGGTACGTGGATACCGTCCCCTTCGGCTGCTACAGAAGAGAGGTCTTTCAGAAGATCGGGCTTTTTGATGAAGACCTGGCAATAAACCATGATGATGAATTCAATTTCAGATTGCTGAAATCCGGCGGCAAGATTCTGTTAGTACCGGACATAGTTTCTTACTATTATGCAAGGGATTCATTATCGAAAGTCCGGAAAATGTATTATCAATATGGGTATTTCAAACCTCTGGTTGCACAGAAAGTCGGCGGCATTCTTACCTGGCGTCAACTGGTACCCGGCTTACTTGTCGGTAGTTTGATAATCTTGCTTCTCCTGTCTGTCGCCGCAAGACAATTTCTGTGGCTTTTCACCCTGGTTTTATCGCTGTATGCGGCTTTGGACCTGATTTTCTCTCTTCTGATTTCCATGACAAAGGGTTTCAAATACTTTTTCATTTTACCGGTAGTATTTGCAACGCTCCATTTCAGCTATGGCATCGGCTATCTGAAGGGTATCTGGGATTTTATTGTATTCAAGAAACATAGGAACAAGAAAGTTCAGGAAGTCCCTTTAACCAGATAACATGCAAATACCCTTTTCATAAACCCTATATAACAGACGATGAAATTTCTGAAGTGGTGGACTCTCTGAAATCCGGCTGGATTACCATGGGGCCGAAGACGATGAGGTTTGAAGATGAATTCAGCAGGTATATCGGATCGGGACATTCGATAACGGTAAATTCCGGCACGGCGGCTCTCCACCTCGCGCTAAGAGCGATCCGCTTACAGCCGGACGATGAAGTTATTATCCCTACAATGACTTTTACGGCGACAGGGGAGGTTGTCTGCTACTTTAATGCGAAGCCTGTTCTTGTTGATGTGGATAGAGATACCTTCAACATCGACGTCTCCGAAATAGAAAAAGCGATAACGCCGAGGACCAAAGCTATTATCCCTGTGCATTACGGCGGTCAGCCGTGTGATATGGATGAGATAAAACAGATTGCTGAAAGGCATAAACTGAGAGTGATCGAGGATGCGGCCCACTCTCTTCCCGCATGGTACAAGGCAAAAAAAATAGGAACGATAGGCGACATGACCTGTTTCAGTTTCTATGCCACTAAAACGCTCGCAACCGGTGAAGGCGGCATGGTCACCACCGAAAATGACGAATGGGCAGACAGGATAAAGATATTAAGGTTGCATGGTATTTCCAGGGATGCCTGGAAAAGGTACTCAGACGAAGGATCGTGGTATTATGAAGTTGTCGAGGCCGGCAATAAATATAATATGACGGACATTCAGGCCGCCCTCGGTCTCGCCCAGTTGAAGAAGATTGATTGGATGCGGGAAAAAAGAGAGGAGATTGCGGACGGATATACAGCCGCTTTCAGGGATTCAGGGCTGCTAAGGGCACCGCAGGTCAGATCCGACCGGACCTCTGCCTGGCATCTGTACGTAATTCAACTCAATCTTGAGGCGTTAAGCATTGATAGGGCCGGATTCATTGAGGAACTTAAGGCAAGGGGCATCGGGACGAGCGTCCATTTCATACCTTTGCACAGACATCCTTTTTACAGGAATGCCTTTCGGTATGATCCTGCAGATTTCCCGGTCGCCGAGCGCCTGTATGAGAGAATAGTTTCTCTGCCGATTTATCCCGGGATGTCGGATAAGGATGTCCGTGCAGTGATAGAATCAGTGGAAGATGTCTGCAGGAAATTCAAGAGATAGAACGCAAGGCTTTTACGGAAGATATGGCAAAAGAGTTTTTGATCTGATTCTGTCAATCCCTTCCATTATTATTCTGTCACCTGTATTTCTGATAAGTGCCATCCTGATCAAGATTGATACATCAGGGCCCGTTTCCTTCAGCCAGGAGAGGATAGGCCGTGGAGGCAGGCCGTTCAACCTTTACAAATTCAGGACGATGGTGAAGAATGCCTCCGGCATAGGTCCCTCTGTCACACCGGCCAATGATCCGAGGATTACGAGGGTCGGCAGACTATTGAGGAAATTCAAGGTCGACGAGATGCTCCAGATATTCAACATAGTGAAAGGCGATATGAGCGTAATAGGGCCGAGGCCTGAACTCAGGAAATACGTTGATAAGTTCAGGGACGACTACGGGGAAATACTGAAGATAAAGCCGGGCATGACGGACTATGCATTGATCGCTTTCAGAAACGAAGAAGAGATACTGAGCAAGTTCGACAACGTGGAGGAAGGCTACATCAAAGAGGTCATGCCGGAAAAAATAAGGCTTTACAGAAAATACCTGAACGAAATGAGTCTCGGGACTGATATCAGGATCTTTTTCGGGACAATCATGGAAATACTCCGGAGATGAGAGATTATATCTTTGCCATTATAGATAAAGGGAGGAAGTACAAGAGGATTCTCGTCCCCTCGGGGGAAGTTGTTATTCTTGCTATGGTCCTGTTTGTGTCCTACTGGATAAGGCTCGGCGGTATTGACAGGACATACTTTACTCAGATCATTTTTTTAGCCGTGACTGTCGTGCCTTTGAAAATCGCGGTATTCTGGCTATTCAGACTTTATCATATCTCGTTCCGGTTTATCTCCATGTATGAAATTCTTACCGTGCTGAAGGCGTCTTTTATTTCGAATCTTGTCTTTGCCTTGATCATCACGGTTCTCAGAGACGTTTCTTTTTTGAAAGGCTTTCCCCGGTCCGTTATTTTCATCGACTTTATGCTCACTTTTATTACGGGTTCAGGCCTGAGGCTTGCCTTCAGGTTTTTCTACTTCCCGCAGGTGCCGGGAGAGGGCAAAATAAGGGCGCTGATTGTGGGTGCGGGAAGTGCCGGGGCGCAGCTGGCGAGAGAGATGATCACGGGCCCTCTTTCAAAATATGTCCCTGTAGCATTTGTAGATGACGACCCCGGCAAGCAGGGAAGCATAATCCTCGGAGTCCGGATCGCAGGGACCAAAGAAGATATACCGGGACTCGCAAACGATTTTAAGGTCGAGGAGATCATTATATCCATACCCTCGGCTTCCTCGGCTGAACTGAAGAAGATAATGGAATATGTGAGGGCGTCCGGCGTGAAAAATGTGAAGATTCTGCCGGGATTATTGCATATCCTTTCAGGTAATGCGGCATTGAGTGACATAAGAGAAATAGCCCCCGAGGACCTTCTCGGCAGAGAGGCCATAAGAATAGACCTCGAAAAGATCGCTTCTTATCTGAGGGCGAAAAGTGTTCTGGTCACGGGAGCAGGCGGGTCTATAGGGTCCGAACTCTGCAGGCAGATAGCCAGCTTTCTGCCATCTTCCCTCGTTATGGTCGATGTCGGCGAGACGGAACTCTTTTATATAGACAGGGAGATGAAAGAAAAGTTCGATAAAATATCGGTTATTTCTGCTATTTCGGACGTGAAGGATGTTATCAGCATGAGAAATATTTTTTCACGTTATAAACCGCAGGTAGTCTTTCATGCAGCTGCCTACAAGCATGTTCCGCTTATGGAGACAAATCTGAGAGAGGCGGTGCTGAATAACATTGAGGGCACCAGGGTAACCGCACTCTGTTCTCTGGAGCACAACGTCGAAAAATTTATCTTTATTTCAACGGACAAGGCAATAAACCCCACCAGCATCATGGGAACGTCAAAGAGGGTATCCGAGAAACTTCTGAGATGTCTGAACAATGAAAAATGCAGGTTCGTCTCGGTCCGTTTCGGCAATGTGCTGGAAAGCAGGGGCAGCGTCATCCCTATATTCAAAGAGCAGATCAAAAGGGGCGGTCCGGTTACTATCACCCATCCCGAGATGAAACGATATCTCATGAGTATCACGGAGGCTGTTGAACTTGTGATACAGGCTGGTGCGATGGGTGAAGGGGGGGAGGTTTTTGTGCTCGATATGGGGGAACCTGTGAAGATCCTCAACCTGGCCCGGGACATAATCCGTTTTTACGGGCTGGAACCTGACAAGGACATCCCGATCGTTTTTACTGGGAAAGAGGCCGGGAGAGAAATTGTTTGAAGAACTCCTTACGGCCGAAGAAGGGACTACGGCCACGAAACATGAAAAGATCTATGTTGCCAGGGTTGCCGACAAGCTCGGCCCTGAGTATATCAGGAAAGTGGAATATCTGATAGATACGGCCAGGAACAGCACGACGGAAGATAATATCATCGCGATCCTGAAAGAATTAGTCCCAAATTATAAGCCATGAATCTCGTAAATCCAACATTAGAGCGGCCTGAAAATGAGATCCTCGTCTGCTGTGCGGTAACGGCCATGAGTGAAGAAAGAGGCGAACTGCTCAAAACTCTTGTAAAGAACAATGTGGACTGGGCATATCTCATCAAATTGGCGCAGAGGCACGGAGTAACGCCGCTCCTTTACAGGAATATAAGCGTTTTCTGCCGGGAAGAAGTCCCCCGGGAAGTTTTGCAAGATCTCAAGAATCAGTTCGAAGCCAATGAGCAGAGAAACATCTTTCTGTCAGGTGAAGTGATCAAGATCATGCACGTACTTGAGAGTAACGGAATACCGGCAATCCCTTTCAAGGGACCTGCTCTTGCTATATCGGTCTACGGCGATCCGGCCCTCAGACAGTTCAGCGACCTCGATGTTTTAGTCGGGATCGAGGATGTTCTGAAAGCGGGGGAACTGCTTGGCACCCTTGGATACAAGCCGGAGCTTCAACTGGAACGGTCGCAGGCTGCGGATCTCCTGGAGTACCAGTATGAATATCCTTTGATACACAAAAACGGCCGGATCTTTGTAGAACTTCAGTGGGAAATTGCACCCCGTTACCTTAACTGTCCGCCGATACTGGAGCGGTTATGGAAGTATTACAAGCCTTCATCGGATGAATCTTTTTTTTCGATTCTTCCACCGGAATATTTACTGCTCATGCTTTGCATACACGGAACAAAAGATTTCTGGAGGCAGTTGATATGGGTCTGTGATGTGGCTGAATTGATCAGAGCAAGCAGGAATATGGACTGGCCTTCCGTGATAGAGACAGGACATAGTTTCGGCTGCCGGAGAATGCTTTTCCTCGGGCTTTTTCTCGCAAGACATATTTTTGGAACAGCGCTCCCTGATACTGTCCTGCAGGAGATAGATGGGGACCCCACCACAAAAAAGCTTGCCGGTTGGGTACTCAGCAGACTTTTTCAAAAAGACGGTGAACCGCCCGGCTTTCGAAGTTATTTTTTTTATTTGCTGTCAAAGGAACGACTGCAAGATAAAATCCGTTTTTCTTTAAGACTGATTACCACGATAAGTCCGCAAGATTGGGCATTTTTACGTCTTCCCTCCTCTCTTCATTTCCTTTACTATTTTGTCAGGCCCATAAGGCTGGCAACAAAATATGTTTTTAAGATTCAAGGGTAAGAAAGCTGACAAGCATGAAGCAAACTCATCTGAAAACCTTTATTGTCTACTGGATGCCGCCTCTGATCTGGATGGCAATCATTTTTCCCTCGAATGATTATTTGAGTTCGCAGAGTACGTCATATATTATCGTTCCCCTGCTGCAGTGGCTACTGCCGCATGCCGGCCAGTCCACAATAGACATGTTGCATATCACGGTACGCAAATTTGCCCATTTTTTTAACTACGCCTTCCTGACCTTTCTTCTGTACAGGGCTTTGCGTGCCGGGAACAGGAAAGTGTGGCGTCCGGAATGGATCATTTATGCAGGGGTAATAGCAGTCATCTACGGCTGTCTTGACGAATATATTCAGACTTTTATTCCTTCCAGGACCGGGTCAGTCTACGACTGGATAATAGACTCCTCGGGTGCCATCTTTGCATTGGGGACCATCTCCATCAGGAACAGGTTCAAGACAATTTTCCCGGAGAAAAGAGCCTGATCATTCCTTACTGCTTTCTCTGAAATTTCCCGCCCCTTTATCCTTCCTTTGATTACCATCCCTCGGTTAAGTTTCGGGAAAACTGTCATATACTCAGCCCAGCCCCGCCTTATTGAAGCATAAGCTAATTTATTGTTGACTTTTTGCCTCTCTTTTCTTATCATAGGTCCATATATATTAGCAGATGCTTTAATGATATGCCCTTTTGCCAGACTCCGGGAGAATTAGATGAAAAAGACGATTACGAGTGGGACAAGCGGGACAGACAAGGAGACTGAGAACTTTAACGCTTAAAGGGGTAAGAAATGTTCAGCAGGATTGGAACGAAGATTTTGATTACGGCCATTTTGCTGGTTCCTGCAATGCTGATGGCGACATTAAACCTCTATGCTCAGGCGACTGAAAAAAGTGTGTCGGGCACATTGTCAGCACAATTGGACAGTGAGAGGGGGACCGTGACTGCAATGTTTGTGGGACACACAGGGGGGTCTCCCCTGGTAGTGGGCCCTTATTCATGGGATATGAGTCGAAAGGAATTTGCCGGGTCAACGGCCATGGCTATAGGAAAGAGACTCTTTGGATCCGATCACAGTATCAGGAAGGTGACAAAATCTGCCAAGAGCGGGAAAGAAATAGTCGCGAATATCGTTATCGAGAACCGGAAAGCGCCCGCTGTCGTCGGGAGGTAGTTTAAGGGAATGACTATTATGGAGACAGGAGCAGACTTTCGCAGGGGAATGAGAAGGCAGATTGCCGGAGCCATAAACTATTCTGTTCCTGTTCTTGATCTGGGTGTGTTAAAGCGCATACGTGACGTTGGAATGTGCTCAAACATAAGCGCCGGAGGTCTCTGCATGACAACAGGTTATCCGCTCGAGGAAGGACATGTCCTCACATTTGAAGATCAGATAAGGAATGGAATCCCGGCGGGTTTTGCGATCGTAAAGTGGGTGCGTAAGATCGGCGATAATACCTACCGTGTCGGAATGAAATTTGCGTGAGGAATCAGGGCAGTGGCACTTAAACAAGGTCAAAAGTACATGGATCCCTTGGTCAGGCGGAGTAGTCCGCTTGACATCACAACGTGTAAGAAAATCCATCTATGGTCATTCCCGAGGTAGTAATCGGGAATCCATTGTCTCTAAAAAAAAGAGTCCTGGATTCCCTCCGCCGCAGGCGGATTCGCGGGAATCGACATGAGCCTCTGGATCACAATGGAACATGAAAATCCCCATAATACATTCCCCCTTTGGAAAAGGGGGATTAAGGGGGATTTTAAGAATGATGCATTCATCATAAAATCTCCCTTGCCCCTCTTTACTAAAGAGGGGTATTTTCGGGTCAATGACGACTAAAAAGACCCAAACATGCGTAAAGAAGCGTCGGACGAACTACACTGGAGAATGACGTATTTTTTGCGCGGATCAAGTACCGGTCGCCCTGGTATAATTGACCCCTTTTTCCGGCCCTTCAATCCTGAAGAGGGGATCCCCGTTTATAAACTTTTTAAGAGTATCGGTATCGATATGATTATAAAAGACGGGTCTCAGAAGCGTGTCGTCGTCGGTATGACCTGATAGATGCTCTCTCAGTTTCGAGTCGCTCCAGACGATATCTGTTATCTGAAGTGACTTATAAAGTCTGATGTACGTGTTTACGCCGATGCTGTCCGGCAGCGGCCTCCTGAGGAGATCGAGGTATTGAAGTATGTCCTCTCTTTGCTCGTAAGGGAATCCCATAAGAAAATCGACTGCGATGCCGATTCCGTATGCTTTCGCTCCAAAGACGAATTTTTCAAAATCCGACCAGTACTGCTCACATTTCTTCCATGAATCAACCGAAAGTGTTATGAGGTAAACGCCGGCATCTTTTAACAACCTGAACAGACTCCTGTTGAAATTGGAAGGCTTCATATAAACTGCCCATCTGATACCCATCCCGGCTTTTTTCAACGCCGTACAGAAATCGACCGAATATTCGAGACTTTCATTAAATTCCGAATCACAGAGATGGAAGTGGTCGAACCCTGAATCGACAAAACCCTTTATCTCGCTGACGACGTCCGGGACATTTCTGAATGATACCCTTGAGTTCGCCTCAAGACAATAGACGCATGAAGAACTGCACCCCTTATGGGTCTGAAATCCTGCTATCCCACCTGCCTCACGGTATTTTTTGTAGTCTATCTTAGTTGTTCTGCGAGGACAGGCGTTATGACCGGACAATTTTCCGCAGAAGACTCTTTTGTCCTCACGGGCATGCATAATTCCGTCGAGAACTTCGCAGACCGTGTTTTCAGCCGGTCCCGCTATTGCAAAGTCGGCGCCAAGATACTGAAGAATTCCCCGGGGGTTTGCGGAAACGCCGGTCCCTCCCGTAATGACGCGGAGACCATGGTTCGATTTTATATAAGTAATGATATCCCTTATTTCATCAAGGAAGAACTCATTTGTGTGGTAGAGGACGGTATCCACATTTCGCACTGTTATGCCTGCAATATCAGGTCTGAAGGACTCTACGGCATCATCAAGGTCCTTATATAAATTTTCGGAAAAGCAGAGGTCAACGATTTCGACCGTATGCCCCTTGTCTTCAAGAGGGCCGGAGATATACTCGAGCCCTAACGGCGGCACAGGCGGTGATTTGTACGTGTTTGGGTTTATAAGAAGAACCTTCATGTGAATGAGGTGAGCAGGCTAAGTTATGTCGGCCTGAGAAAATACGACCTCGTCCCTGAAGGCCTTCACAAGGTAGATCGCCTTCCTGACATTCTCATCAAGGATATCCACCATGGCTGCGTCCAGTCCCGCGCCGGCTATATAAGTCAGAAAAGCGGCTTCCAGAGGTTTTCTTAAAGCCCTTGGCAGGCCGGGAGAAATATTCGAAATCCATGCAATAGTGTTGACCGGCGGCTCTACCAGCTCTTTCATGATAAGAAGACATTCATGTGAATTTACGAGGTGCTTCTGTCCCATCCCTCTGCCTATATGGACAATTGAAGGGTCGGCGAACAACCTCTCGTTGGGTATATCGGCCTCATTCGCCATTTCGAGAAGTTCCTCGATGATCTGCAGTTTTGCTTCCAGCGACGTGGGGACTGTACCCCGTGAGGCCCTGATAACCAGCGAGGCGCCGGAATCTGCCGCAAGTGAAAACATCGTCTCTTTGTCTTCAGGCTCATTCTTAGAGACGAAATTAATGAGCGCCGGTTTCTTGCACAACGGCAGGGCTTTCTTTATTGCCTGAGTGTTCCTTGAATCAAGAGATACGCCGGTATCCCCGGCATCAGAGATGATTTCCGTTATCCATGGCAGGGTCTCCTCGTCCCCCGTGCCGTCCAGCGAGCACTGCGCGTTAATCATGTTCGCGCCCGACTGTCTGAGTATCCCGACAAGCTCAGCAACGGCCTTCCTGTCTCTTCCCGTCAGTGCATCCATGTAAGCCTTATTCCTGGTATTAAGGTTGTCTGCAATGGCGATCATCGTTACCTCCTGTAAAACATTTATAGTAAATGTATAGCGGCATAAATCCCTTTGTAACCACGTGAAGCGTCATGAGTAAATCCATTTGTCGTCATTCCCGAGGTAGTAATCGGGAATCCATTGTCGTTAAAAATCAAAGATCCGTGGATTCCCGCCTTCACGTGTAATGACGGTAAAAAGTACTGAACATCTATGTAAAGAGGCGTGACGCACTACATGATAGATTATAGCATCCTGACTCTCATCCGTTACCCATTACTCTATCCTTTATCCCCACTTCAATCATCTTCTTCTTGATCTCCCTGATCCTGTCCCTTATCCTTGCGGCGCGTTCGAACTCAAGGTTTCTCGCGGCCTCTTTCATCTCAGACTCCAGCCTCTTGACCGCCTCGTCATCATATGCATATTCCGCTTTTCCCTCCGCAGCGACGGGTACCGTCCAGTAGTCCGCCTCATAAATAGAGCTGAGTATGTCCTTGATGTTGGACTTGACAGTTTCGGGGGTAATGCCCATTTTCTTGTTGTAGTCTTCCTGTATCTTTCGCCTCCTTTCAGTTTCCTGCAGGGCCTTCCGCATCGAGCCGGTGATGGTATCGGCATACATAATCACCTGCCCGTTGAGGTTTCTTGCAGCGCGGCCTGACGTCTGGATCAGAGAGCGCTCGGAACGCAGAAAGCCTTCTTTATCGGCATCAAGGATTGCGACGAGTGAGACTTCAGGCAGATCAAGTCCTTCCCTCAGGAGATTGACTCCGACCAACACGTCAAAATTTCCGAGCCTCAGGTCCCTCAGTATCTGAACCCTGTCAAGAGTATCGATATCCGAATGAAGATATCTCGCCCTCACGTCGAGGTTGATATAATAGTCGGTCAGGTCCTCAGCCATCTTTTTTGTGAGAGTGGTCACCAATACCCTCTCACTTCGCGCTGCACGGCCTCTTATCTCACCGAGAAGATCATCAACCTGTCCCGGAATGGGACGCACAATGATTTTCGGGTCTATAAGACCGGTCGGCCTGATTATCTGCTCGACCACTCGTCCCCGCGATTTTTCGATCTCGTACGGCCCGGGCGTCGCAGATATATAAATCGCCTGATGGACCCTGTGCTCAAATTCGGTAAACGTGAGCGGTCTGTTGTCCAGGGCCGAAGGCAGTCTGAAGCCAAAATCCACAAGGGTCTGTTTCCTTGAACGGTCGCCTGCGTACATGCCTCCGATCTGGGGGACGGTTGCATGAGACTCATCAATAACTATCAGGAAGTCGTCCGGGAAATAGTCTATCAGCGTATACGGCGGCTCCCCGCGAGCCCTGCCGCTGAGGTGGCGGGAATAATTCTCTATGCCATGGCAGTAGCCGAATTCCCTCAGCATTTCGAGGTCAAACCTTGTCCTCTGTTCAATCCTCTGCGCCTCCAAAGGCTTCCCCTCTGCAAGAAAATGTGCAACCCTTTCTTCCATCTCCTTCTCGATATTTTTTAGAGCCGGATCGAGCCTTTCCCTTGGTGTGATCCAGTGGCTGTTCGGGAAAATCGCAAGTTTATCCAGCCTCCGTATCCGTTCGCCGGTAAGCGGGTCAAATTCGGAGATCGCATCGATATCATCCCCGAAGAATTCTATCCTGATACCCTTGTCTTGTGAAAAGGATGGAAATACTTCCACAATATCTCCCCTCACCCTGAAAGTACCCCTTCTGAACTCCACGTCCGATCGCGTATACTGCATTTCCACGATTTTCTTTAGAATTTCATCCCGTTCTGTATGCGTCCCCTCTTCAATCACCATGTGCATGTCCATATAGTCCTGTGGAGAGCCGATGCCGTAAATGCATGAGACAGAGGCTACGACAATGGTATCCGGCCTTTCGAGGACGGCCATGGTCGCTGAATGTCTCATCCTGTCTATATCGTCATTTATCATCGAGTCTTTCTCGATGTAAGTATCAGTTGTCGGTATATATGCCTCGGGCTGATAATAGTCATAGTAACTGACAAAGAATTCAACGGCGTTTTCAGGGAACAGTTCTTTAAATTCTCCGTAAAGTTGGGCGGCGAGGGTCTTATTATGTGCGATGACAAGGGCAGGCCTGTTAATATTAGCGATCACATTTGCGATTGTAAATGTCTTCCCTGAGCCGGTGACACCCAGGAGTACCTGGTGCTTTGATGCTCTCCGGACGCCTTTGGTAAGTTCTTCTATCGCCCTCGGCTGGTCTCCTTTCGGAGAGAGAGGGGTAATAAGTCTAAATTCATCCATATCAAATAATTTTAAGCTTACCAACCTCTTTTAGAGGACATTGATCACACAGGGGTCTCTTCCTCTTGCAATATGTTTTTCCGACTTTTACAAAAAGTGCATGGTATTCATTAAACAACTCTACGTCCCTTTTCAAGGCAGAATGAAACAGATCCTGGAATTCATTATATGGTTCTTCATGCCCGATGATGCCATGCCTCGACAGGACTCTTTTCGTGTAAGCGTCAATGACGAAAACAGGTTTTTCCAGCGCATAAAGGAGCATTGAATCTGCTGTTTCGGGACCTATGCCGTTCACCTGCAAGAGCTTCTCTCTCAGAGGATTGAGGTCCTCATCTTTCATCCTCTTCATGCTTCCGCGATAGCCGTTCATGAGAAAACCGATAAAAGACTTGAGCCTTTTGGCCTTCACATTGAAATATCCTGCAGGTCTGATCAGCGCAGCGAGTTTCTTTGCGGGCATTTCATGAATGACCTTTGCCGAAAGGGCACTCTGCCTCTTAAGGTTCCCTATCGCTTTTTCCACATTTCCCCAGTTTGTGTTCTGTGTGAGAATCGCTCCTACGGCTATTTCAAAAGGGGTGTCGCCCGGCCACCAGTCCTGAGGGCCGAATGCCTGAAAAAGTTTATGATATATTTCGGATAAGACAGCCATCTTAACTATTTTACACCAGTATCCTGACTTGTTTATAAGCAGGTGAATTGCCTATAATAACAACTCAGCTGTAAATGAAAATTCATTGATAATGGAGGAGGACATGCTGATTAGGGGCAGGGTCTGGAAATTCGGCAATGATATCGATACGGATGCAATAATACCGGCGAGGTATCTTAATACCTCTGACCCAAGCGAACTGGCAACGCATGTGATGGAAGACGCTGACAGGGATTTTTCGAAGAAGGTAAAAGCAGGAGATATCATTGTCGCAGGGAAGAACTTCGGTTGCGGGTCATCGAGGGAGCACGCTCCCATCGCAATAAAAGGAGCGGGCATTCAGGCGGTTATTGCGAAAAGCTTTGCAAGGATCTTTTACCGGAATGCCTTTAACATAGGGCTGCCCATCTTCGAATCTGCGGAAGCGTCAGAGAAGATTAGAGAGGCAGACGAAGTTGAGATTGATGCGGACAATGGAACGATAAGAAATCTGACGCTGAATGAAGAATATAAAGCCAATCCCATCCCTCCCTTCATGCAGGCCCTGATAGACGCCGGTGGACTGATTGAGTGGACGAAGAGAAAGCTAGCGAGTAAAGTCTAGTACGAGTATGCAAACATTCTTCAAAATTTATTTAACTTGATGGATTATTGAAATTATCTATGTTTGTGATATCAGCTAAGATTCTATTTGCCATTTGTTAAAGGTACACTAAGGTATCAAAAAATAAATTGTTTTACAACGTTTGCAGGATACTCAATATTTGAACAACTCAGGAGAGTAATTTATGAAATCTTATAATATCGCAGTTATCCCGGGAGACGGGACAGGGCCGGAAGTCATCAGAGAAGGAATTAAGGTACTGGACGCTGTCTCGTCAAGATTCGGTATCAAGTTCAATTTCACATATTATGATTTTGGAGGAGGTCGTTACTTAAGGACCGGCGAAGTACTTCCGGACGGTGCGATAGATGAACTGAAGAAATATGACTCAATTTATCTCGGCGCTATCGGGCATCCCGACGTAAAACCGGGTATCCTTGAGAAGGGCATTCTCCTGAGGCTGAGGTTCGAACTCGATCAGTATGTCAATTTAAGGCCGGTAAGACTTTATCCCGGCGTTGACTGCCCGCTGAAGGATAAGAAACCCGAAGACATAGATTTTGTTGTTGTGAGGGAGAATACCGAGGGTCTATATGCAGGAGCGGGTGGAGTATTGAAAAAAGGCACGCCTGATGAAGTCGCAATCCAGGAATCCATAAATACAAGGAAGGGTGTCGAGAGGTGTATCAGGTTTGCCTTTGAATACTGCAAAAAGAGGAACAAGAACAACAAGCTGACGCTCTGCGGCAAGACTAATGTCCTTACTTTTGCGTTTGATTTGTGGGAAAGGACCTTTTATGAGGTCGCCGGGGAATATCCGGGAATCAAAGCGGACTACGCTCATGTCGATGCGATAACCATGTGGTTTGTCAAGAATCCCGAGTGGTTTGATGTTATCGTGACGGACAACTTGTTCGGAGACATTATCACTGATCTGGGAGCCATGATACAGGGAGGGATGGGAATAGCTGCGGGCGGTAACATCAACCCGAAGGGGGTATCGATGTTCGAGCCCATCGGAGGTTCTGCGCCAAAATACACGGGCAAGAATGTGGTGAACCCCCTCGCTGCGATCTGTGCCGGAGGAATGATGCTCGAACAAATCGGAGAAAATAAGGCCGGGAAGCTTATAGAGAACGCGGTCATAGAAGTTACAGGCAAGCATCTGAAGAGTCTTGCAGCAGGCAGGATGGGTTACGGCACAAGCGAGGTCGGAGACCTCGTCGCAAAGTTTGTGACAGAGATGAAGCTTAATTGACAAAGCATCAGGTCTTCTGTTATAAAAAAAATCTACTCCTGGGTAGCTCAGTCGTCCGCCTGAGGCGGAGGGCGGCTGCAATGCACAGGATATAATTTTGTATGTATTATGTTTATGTGATCAAAAGTGAGAAGTCTAATAAGATATATATAGGACAAACAATTGACTTGGAAAACAGATTGAATCAACATAATGATCCTGACAACGATTTTTCGAGTTATACTAAGAAGAATAAAGGGCCGTGGAAGCTGTTTTATAAAGAAGAAGTAGGGACGCGTTCAGAAGCTCTCAAGAGAGAGAAATTTCTTAAGAGCGGGAAGGGACGTGAATTTCTGAAACTGCTCCTGGGTAGCTCAGTCGGCAGAGCGGGTGGCTGTTAACCACTTGGTCGGGGGTTCGAATCCCTTCCCAGGAGCCAAATTTTTATAAGCTGAAGGTTTGTAATTTTTGTAGCGGTCGGTTAGCGATTCGCGAAGGGGGGGGCTGTTAATCCGCCTAAGGCGGATCGGGGGTTCGAATCCCTTCCCAGGAGCCAAATTTTAACATATTGATTTTAAAGTAAATAAATTTCCAGGTGTGTTACTCTCTGCAAAACTCTCAACCGGCTGCCGGGATGTCTGTTGATTCTTCATATCCCAACGATTTGTATGCTCTAAGCCTTTTTTTATACATTTTTACCAAAACCGGGATATTAACGTCGACGTAATCATAAATTCTCACATCTGTTTTGCCCTGATAAGCACGGTGTAGTCGTCCGGCATACTGTACCATTTTCCCTTTGAAAGAAAAGGGCATCGCAAGGAAAAGCGTATCTAGGCGCGGGTCGTCAAATCCCTCTCCAATGTATTGTCCGGTTGCGAGCAGTAGTCGTTCCTCGGAGCCTGGGATTTCGGTCATCTTAGCAATCATTTCTTTTCTCGCCTTTGACCTCATTCCGCCGTGAAGAACTATAATGTGCCCGACAGATTTTTCAAGATGCCGCCTCAGGATCTCCAGATGCTCTTTTCTTTCTGTTAACACTATAGGCGAGCGCTTTTCTTTGAGAGCCCTGATTATATCGGTACATATCATCTGATTACGTTCTTCATCGGCAATCACTGCGGGCCAAAGGGCATGAATCTTATCCTCCTCGGTCCAAGAAGATGAAAAATTTGTGTGTCTAACTAAAATGGTATGCTTCATATCGGAATCGGAAGGTTTCTTGTTCGAAATCTTGTAGCGCACAGGACCGCACTGCATTACTATGATCGGCTGATGTCCATCCCTTCTATATGGAGTTGCAGTCAAGCCTATTACATATTTTGCATTGGCTTCCATCATCACTCTTTCAAAAGAAAATGCCGAGATGTGATGACATTCATCAACTATAATCTGCCCGTAGTTTCTAATCCTGCTGTCTATCTCGCCCTGCCTTTCCAGCGTCTGGAGCATCGCCACATCAATAACGTTATTGGCCTTGCCTTTCCCGCCGCCGATTTGGCCAATTTCATCAACTGGAATCTCTAAAAGAGAGGAAATCTGACTGCGCCATTGTTCAAGCAGTGGCTTCCTGTGCACAAGCACAAGGGTGTTTATCCCTCTTGCAGCTATCATATGAATACCGACAACAGTTTTACCAATGCCTGGCGGAGCCACGAAAATGCCATGGTTATGTTTCATTAATTTTTCGGCTGCCTTTTTTTGAGCTTCAGAAAGTTCACCATGAAAACTGAACTTTATTAATTCACCTTCGAATCTCTTATCGACAACATGGAGCGAAATACTATTAACGAAACATAGTTCTTTGAGATCTTCAAGGCATCCTCTTGGGATAGTCATATAATCATCAACTGTTTCTGCACAACATATTACCCGCGGAGTCAAAGCTGTTGAAAGGCGCATACTTTGTTTCTTATAAAACTCCGGATTCTGAAAGGCAGCAAGTCTTTTTACCTTATTGAGGAGAGGAGATGGTAAGCCCTTCTTCTTGATATATATCCTGTTTGCCATTATCACAGTGAGTGAGGCAGGCAGAGTACACGATAATTTCTCAAATTTTTGGTTATAGGCCAACGGTTTTTCCCACGGCTTAATATCATCGTCTGTCTGCCCTATGCTAACCCCCATGATGTCTCTTGACTTAATCGCTTCCGCAACTACGGTTTCGACTTCATAAGGAGTTATCTTTCCTACATTCGATAGATAAAGCCACTGATTGGTATAAGGACAAAGATTCTCATCCAGGAAAATGCTGTTTCCCTTTATCATCGGGATTTTTTGGAGTGGCAGCGCAACAAGATTACCAAAGCCTCCTTTAGGCATAGTATCTTGATTAGGAAATAGCCGATCATAGCTCTTCATATCGAGTTCATGTCTCTTGGACATCGTCTCGGTGATTAAGAAACTGCCCAACTGTCTCGCGAGAGAAGCCACCACAGGATCTGAAAAGAAGATCCAGACATGTCCTCCCTCTCCTGATCTCGATCGTTCGAGTGATGCTGGGATACTATATCGCTTACAGGTTTCCAAAAAAGCTTTAACATCATCTTGCCATGCCTGTTTATCAAAATCGATCGCAAGAAAATAGCATGTTTCGTCTTGAAGCATAGGATACACGCCTACGGTAATTGACCCATCCAAATGTCTGCGGATCACATCGTCCGATAGAGGAGATAATTTGCGATTATCGCATGAACCACATTTTATCACCGGCTTCTTGCAGACTCCATTTATCCATTCATTCTCGCAAACGGGACTGTATCCCCTTGCCCCAGTCTTTTTGCTTACCCATAATTTTGGATACACATCTTCCCTGCCCTTAAATAGAGAGCGAAAAAGTGTTATCTTTTCATTTAAAGGAGACTGAGAATCTATGTAAGAGAGACCCTTAGAAAGCTGTACTGATGATTGTTGAAGTTCCGCAAGAATAAGGCGCAATCGCGAAAGTTCATCGCTCAGTCTTTTCGCGTTCTTCGTCAATTACTTTCAATCGGGATTCGAGCGCACCAATATTCTCAAGAATCTTCTCTTTCTCTTTAATCATTAAGATAGTGAATTTTTAAGCAAATTCGAGCCGAAGATCCTTATTAAAGACTTTCGCAAGACGCTCAAGAGTTTTCAATGTAGGGTTGCTTTTGCCTGGTTTTTCAAGCCGCTGGTATGCCTGATAGGATATGCCGAGAACTTTGGCAATATCTCCCTGGGTAAGTTTTCTGGTTTCTCTGAGTTTCCTCAGGAGTATGGGGACTGCAACTTCAGGTTCCGGTTCGATCAGATAGATATTCTTTCCCTTGATTGCAGAAGCATCAGGGATTTTAAGATTTCTCTCAAAAACTGAAGCAAGATACCCTGTCAAGGCTTCTTTTGCATTCTGCGTCGCTTCTTCAAGTGTCTTCCCTTCAGTGAGACATCCGGGAAGATCGGGAAATTCGGCCAGATAAGCCTTATCTTCCGCCAAGTATTTTATTTTTGCCGGATACTGTAAAATCATTTTAATCCTCCTTGCCTCATTAAAGCGTGCAGCAGACCTTTGCCCAAGTCTTTGCTGCTATGAACTGGAACGGATAACGTCTTGTCTCCTTTAGAGAGAATATGGTGACTTCCTTCGATCCTATCCAAACGCCAGCCATTCTGTTGAAGTAATTTTATGAACTGCTTACCAGTCACAATTTATAATACAACATTTAACTTGCATCGGCAAGAAGAGTAAGAAAACTGCGATTCTAATCTGGTGGTTGATAGAATGATAAACTGGTTCTCTAATAAATCAGCTATATTTGGCCGACAAATATGAGAGGATAATAGATGGCAACGACACTGTTTTCCCTTAACAAACAATAACTTGGCTTAGGATTATTTATCTGTGTGGGAACCATTAAGAACCTGAAACTATAACCCAAGA
>CAVSHJ010000019.1:0-54299 GCA_963727725.1 Thermodesulfovibrionales bacterium | reverse complement strand
TGATCGATGTGGACCATTTTAAAAATATTAATGACGCATACGGACATCGTGCAGGTGACCTGGTCCTCAAGGAGCTGTCGGGGATCGTGAAGAATTGTCTGAGAAAAGTGGACACCCTGGCAAGGTGGGGCGGGGAAGAGTTCATGGTGCTGCTTCCGGGGACGGCCAAAGAGCACGCACTGAGGGTCGCATCGAGAATCCTGACCACAGTCTCGAGCCATGAATTTACGGATATCGACGGGCAGGTCACCGTCAGTATCGGGATAGCAAGCATACCGGAATCATCATTGAATACTTTCGAAAAATTTATCGACGCGGCCGACCTTGCGCTCTATGAGGCGAAATCAGGAGGGCGTAACCGGGTGGCGGGCGCAACCAGCGATTTGTCACAGGAATCCGGAAATAATACTTTATTATAATTATTTATTAATTTTTATTTACAAAACCTTGAAATTTGTGATATTTTTTTAATATGCAGCCGGCTCTGAATGAAAATCCTTCGAGAGAAAAGATACTGCTCCTCCTGAAAAGAAAAGGCACCCTTTCCATTGAAGAGCTCAGCAGGGAATTGAATATCACGTCGATGGGGATACGGCAACACCTGCTCTCCCTGGAACGGAAGGGTCTGATAGAATATATTATCAAGAGACAGGGGATCGGGAGGCCCGCTTTCCTCTATAAACTGACGGAAAGGGCAGATGATCTCTTCCCCAAGGCGTACGACAAATTTATCGTAAATCTGCTCAAAGATATCGAAAAGCATGATGGCAGGGACAAAATTGAGGAAATATTCAGGTGGCGCAAGGCCAGATTTCTTAAAGACGCAAGAGAATCACTCGCGGGTAAAAAGACCATCCATGATAAAGTTTACGGACTCAGGGACCTTCTTGAGTCGGAAGGCTATTTTGCCGAACTATCTGATTCGGACAGCCATTATAATCTGAGCCTGTTTAACTGCCCGATTCCGAAGGTGGCAGCCGGATTTGACGAGGCATGCCGGTATGACCTTCAAATGTTCAGAGACCTCCTGGGAAAGGACGTGAGCCGTACAGAATGCATGGCGAACGGCAACCCATCCTGCAGCTACGTTATCCCCAAAGCCGCTCAGAAGCATTAGTCCACCGGACATTCAGGAGTTGTTTTTCCAATCCGCTGAAATAGTCATATATTTGAGAAAGATGCGCCCGGAGTTTTCCCTTGCCATAAATCACCGGTTTGGTTTATCTTAATAGTATAAAATATCTAAGGAGGTTACCAGTTCCAGTATATTGCCTGCCCTGTTTGTGATAGGGCGAACATGTTGATCCGGCAAGTTAGATCTTTTGGGAGCCTGAGTAAAGAGTTGGTGAGCATGCTCCTCACCTGTGGTAAGGAGAAGCCTGAAGGCTCTTTCAGGGCACCCACCTATTTTATAGGCGGATCTAATTTCGCCTTACACGGCAGGGTGGGTTTATTTAACAGGCTGGTTTTTATGGCGCTTACACCTTTCGGAGGGATTATAAATAGAAATCGGGGAACAAAGAGCAGATGGAAATTTGTATTGAAAAATAACTATTTATCTCCTCCAAGAGTCTTTTCAGCGTCTTAATCCAGCCTCTTTAATCAATATTCTGACAGGAAGCTATTTACGCTTCATGAATAATCCCTCAACTTGCGGGGAAAATTGAGGAAGGGGGTTTGATATAAATGAATCAGATACTGTATATCTCCATTGCCATAGCTGCAGGTCTCGCCGCAGGAATCGCCTTTGTTCTTATCTTTCACGCAAAACTCAAAGATAAGCGAAGCGCCATCGAAAAAGAGAGAGAAAAGATAATTGCGGAAGCACAGAAAGAAACCGACGGAATAAGGAAAGAGGCTCTCCTGGAGGCCAAAGATGTCGTATATCAGGCGAAAGCAGAGGGCGAGAAGGAACAAAGAGAAAGACGCTCTGAGCTGAACCATCTTGATAAGAGATTGCGCCAGAAAGAGGAAAGCATCGAAAGGAAATTCGAGCAGATCGACAAGAGAGAGCAGGAATTGAACAGGAGAGAAAAAGATTACATTTCAAAAGAGCGGCTGATCCAGGAAAAGGACAATAGTTACAACAAGTTACTGAAGGACCAGACGGATTTGCTTCAGCAGATATCCGGGCTTAGTTCTGAAGATGCACTTGAACAGCTCATGAAGAAAGTGGAAGAGGAGTCGCGTTTCGAGGCCGCAAAGCTTGCGAAACGGATCGAAGAGGAAGCGCGGGAGAACGCGGAAAAGAAGGCAAAAGAGGTGATAGGCTTTTCAATCCAGAGGTATGCGAGCGATTACGTCACTGACACCACCGTTTCTTCCGTAAGCCTGCCGAACGACGAGATGAAAGGAAGAATAATAGGGAGGGAAGGCAGGAATATCAGAGCGCTTGAAGCGGCGACGGGCGTAGATCTCATTGTGGACGATACGCCGGAGACAGTAACACTCTCTGCTTTCGACCCTGTCAGGCGTGAAATTGCCAGGCTTTCACTCGAAAGGCTGATTACGGATGGAAGAATCCATCCCACAAGGATAGAAGAGATAGTGGAGAAGGTGAAGAAAGAAATTGATGCGCATATCAGAGAAGAAGGAGAAAAGGCCGTCTTTGACTTCGGACTCTCCGGTATCCATCCCGAACTGATAAAGCTTATCGGAAGACTTAAATACAGGACATCATACGGCCAAAACGT
This sequence comes from Thermodesulfovibrionales bacterium, assembly GCA_963727725.1. Taxonomy (GTDB): domain Bacteria; phylum Nitrospirota; class Thermodesulfovibrionia; order Thermodesulfovibrionales; family SM23-35; genus CAVSHJ01. The sequence goes on along the minus strand of CAVSHJ010000019.1, from coordinate 51,606 downwards.
TCTGCAGCATTCAAGGGAGGTGGCATACCTCGCGGGAATGATGGCCGGAGAACTGAGGGTGGACACTAAACTCGCAAAGAGGGCAGGCATACTTCACGATATCGGCAAAGCGGTGGATCATGAGATAGAGGGATCGCACCAGGAGATCGGCGCGACCATGGCAAAGAAGTACGGAGAAAACCACAAGGTTACAAATGCCATACTGGTCCACCACGGAGAGGGAGACCCTATCACTGTCGAAGCCGCCCTTATCGCCTCGGCAGACGCCCTGTCCGCTGCGCGTCCGGGAGTGAGGAAAGAGAGCATAGAGAACTACCTCAAACGCCTCGAAAAGCTCGAACAGATGGCACTCTCTTACAAAGGTGTTGAAAAATGCTATGCGATCCAGGCCGGAAGAGAAATAAGGATAATTGTAAAACCCGAGGACGTGAGCGATGAAATATCATCTGTCATATCAAGGGAGCTTGCCAAAAAGATAGAGTCTGAGATGACGTACCCCGGGCAGATAAAGGTAACTGTCATAAGAGAGTCAAGGTATGTCGAGTATGCGAAATAGTAATCATGAAACTCCTTTTTATCGGTGATATAGTCGGCAAGACCGGGAGATTGGCGACAAAGGCGCTACTCCCGGCCGTCGTAAACAGATATAAGATAGACCTTGTCATTGCAAACGGTGAAAATGCAGCCGGTGGCTTCGGAATTACCGACAAGATAGTGGCCGAACTCATGGGCTACGGGGTCCATGTCATCACGACAGGGAACCATGTTTGGGACAAGAAAGAGTTTATCCCCCAGATCTCCAAGGAAGACAGGGTCCTGAGGCCTCTGAACTATCCTCCCGGAGTACCCGGGTATGGAAGCCTTCTTTATCCTCTGCATAACGGTACGAAAGTCGGCATAATAAATCTTTCCGGGCGTGTATTCATGTCAAGCTTTGACTGTCCATTCAGGGTGGGCAAAGGAGAAATTGAGAGACTCAGCAGTCTCACAAAAATCATAATCATTGATTTCCACGCAGAAGCAACCTCTGAAAAGATCGCTTTCGGGCATTACGCGGACGGAAAGGTGAGCGCCGTCATCGGCACCCATACTCATGTGCAGACCGCTGACGAGAAAATATTGCCGAAGGGGACCGCCTATATAACCGACGTGGGTATGACAGGCCCCTCAAACTCTGTAATAGGCATCGAGATAGAACAGATCATAGAGAGGTTTTTGACCAGCATGCCGATGCGGTTTGAAACAGCGAAGGGCGACGGCATTTTCTCCGCGGTCGTTATCGAGATTGACGAAAAGTCAGGCAGGTCGACAGCAATTCAGAGGCTTCAACTCAAGTATCCTTAAAAGATTCATTCAAAATTCAGTGTCGGGCCGTCATTCCCTATCGAGTACGAGGTAAACTTCAGCCGGTTAACCAGCGACATTTGCCTTAAGTCGCTGGATGCCGGATCAAGTCCGGCATGACAAACGGCATAAAGGCATTCAGTTGAGGCCGTCATTCCGGCAGTGTGTTGAGCCGGAATCCAGTGACTTTGCCTTAAATCGATTACCTATCCAGAAGCTTCCCTGAAGAACCAAAGATTCTCTTGGGTAATTACTTCGCCGGAGCTTTCTGCGGCGCCTGGGTGCTTGCTGGAGCGGCGTTACAGGCTGCGTCCCTTTCCCCTGAACAGGACCCGCGGGTATCGGCATTGACCCCTGCTGGGTCGGAACAGTCCTCTTGACAACAGAGCTTCCCTTGGCAGTAACAACCGCCAGGGTCAGAGATGTGAGCATAAAGATGACCGCAGCAACTGTCGTCATTTTACCGAGAAACGATGCAGCGCCCCGGCTTCCAAAAAGCGTCTGGCTGGACCCTCCGAAAGCGGCGCCGATTTCGGCTCCCTTGCCGCTCTGGAGCAGCACAACTGCAATAAGAAAAAGACAGACAAAGACATGGATGATTATCAAAAGTAATGTCATTGTTCCTTCCTGAATTTAACTATTCTGGCAAAGCTCTCAACTTTCAGGCTTGCACCGCCGACAAGAGCGCCGTCTACATCGTTACAGGCCATCAGTGAATCCACATTTTCCGGCGTCACACTGCCGCCGTATATTATACAAAACTTATCGGCTTCATTTCCATATAAAACTCTCAATTCCCCTCTGATACAGGCATGCGCTTCCTGCGCCTGTCCGGGGGTCGCGGTCTTGCCCGTGCCGATAGCCCATACAGGTTCATAGGCGATAACCATATTATCCGGTCCGATTCCCTCAAGACCTTTTTCGATCTGTCTCTGCAGTATTTCGAAAGTCTTTCCCCCTTCCCTTTCTCCCAACGATTCTCCTATGCATACGATAATTCCGAGACCGGCTTTCTTTGCAGCATTAATCTTTCTGTTCACGGTTCCGTCATCCTCAAGAAAATATTGCCTTCTTTCCGAATGGCCGACGATAACATACCTGCACCCGATATCAGTAAGCATCGATGGGGAGATTTCACCTGTGTAGGCGCCTTTCTCTTCATAAAATACATTCTGGGCCGCGAGTATGACGTTCGTTCCTCTCAGTCTCTCTGCCGCGCCTGCCAGGGAGGTGAAGGGAGGTGCGATGGCAATATCTACGGCAGAGATATCCTTCACCTCCGGTACAAATTTATTTATAAAATCCCGTGTATCGGAGAGCGTTTTGTTCATCTTCCAGTTCGCAGCAATGAAAGGTTTACGCATGCGAATACTTTAATTTATGGTTGACGTATTGTCAAGGTGACCCGGACGGCACTTTAAAAAAAATTCTTTTATCAGTAAAATATCACCTGATTGAAAATAAGATAACAAATAAAGGGGGTAACCGTGAAAAAAAGAAAAATTATTTTAGACGAAAAGGATATACCCAAACAGTGGTACAATATCCAGGCTGACCTGCCGAACCCTGTGCCGCCGCCTCTCAATCCGGCAACAGGTCAACCCATAACACCCGACATGCTCGCGCCTGTATTCCCGATGAACCTGATCGAACAGGAAGTGAGCACCGAGAGATGGATCAATATTCCCGACGAAGTTCTGGAAAAATATCTCATCTGGAGACCGACGCCTCTCTACAGGGCTCATTTCCTCGAGAAATTCCTCGGGACCCCGGCGCGGATTTATTTCAAGAATGAAGGTGTGAGCCCTCCGGGTAGTCATAAGCCCAATACCGCAATCGCACAGGCATATTACAACAAGGCCTTCGGGATAAAGAGGCTTGCCACAGAAACAGGCGCAGGCCAGTGGGGAAGTGCGCTCGCTTTTGCATGCAGTCAGTTCGGTCTGGAATTAAAGGTATACATGGTGAGGATAAGTTTCAATCAAAAGCCTTACCGCCGCGTAATGATGGAAACCTGGGGCGCAAAATGCGTTGCCAGTCCGAGCCCTGACACGAATGCGGGCAGAAAGTTCCTCGCAGAAAATCCCGAGCATCCCGGAAGTCTGGGTATCTCGATCAGCGAGGCGATAGAAGACGGCGTAACCTCAAAAGACTCGCGCTATTCTCTCGGCAGCGTCCTGAACCACGTTCTCCTGCATCAAACAATCCTCGGTCTTGAATCGCATAAACAGCTTGCGATGATAGGAGAATATCCGGATATCGTGATCGGCTGCGCAGGCGGCGGCAGCAACTTTGCCGGTCTTTCGCTGCCTTTTGTGAGGGATAAGATACACGGGAAACGTGTAAGGATCATCGCCGCAGAGCCCACATCATGTCCGTCCATGACAAAGGGTTCCTATCAATATGATTTCGGCGATACCGCAGAGACTACGCCGCTCATAGCAATGTATACCCTCGGACACAATTTCATCCCCGCGCCTATTCATGCCGGCGGTCTCAGGTACCATGGAATGGCCCCTATCATCTCAAGACTGCTTATGGACAAGCTCATAGAGGCAAGGGCATATACCCAGCTTGAGACCTTTTCGGCGGGCATCACCTTTGCAAGGACGGAAGGATTTATCCCTGCCCCGGAGACAAATCATGCTATTGCCTGTGTCATAGAAGAGGCAAAAAAGGCAAAAGAAGAAGGCAAGGAAAAAGTGATCCTGATGAACTGGAGCGGCCACGGCATTATAGATCTGGCAGCATACGATGCTTATCTGTCAGGGAAGCTCGAAGACTACGTACTCCCCGATGATGAGATAAGAAAGCTACTGAAAGATCTGGAGAAATTCCCGAAACCATAAGCATTGAAGGTAGCTTGATAAAGGGGGAGGATACAATCCTCCCCCTTTTTGTTAATATATAGATATGAACATTTATTGTAACCAATTGGGGATGCTGATCGAATTCACCTATTGCACCTCGATGAACGAGGGATTGCCCTGCAGAAATATTATCGGCTGCTGGAAGGAGAGGACGGATGTTATCTCGTTCCTGAGGGAAAAATTCTCTGATGAAGAATTAAAAAAGGTCTTCTCCGGGCCTCCGAAATCAAGGATAGAGCGCATAGTTGAATCAATAAAAAAGGCAGACTGAACGACGAAAGAGCAGTTTTCCTTTCAGTTCTTTGATGACTTTTTTACCTTTTCTGCAATATAAATATTATTTAATCCCCACATAAAGCGTTTTCTTTTTTTGAATTCTAAGGGTGGAGTATTTAAATAAGACAATAATTCTTGCTTGGGCATACAATACTCCTCTTCTTCATCCATCCCTCTTTCAGAGTCCATATCTTTTTTACCCTGTAAACCGTCAAAAAACTTTCTCCATTTGTGGGTTAAAAATTGGGTAAGGGGTTCTCCTTCTGTCATTATTAGAAACCCTCCCGGTCTTAGCATTCTAACAAACTCAGCAAATTCTGCCTTTCTTTTTGATTTTGGGATATGACCCCCAACAGCAATTAAGGTTACCGTATCAAATGAGGAATCTTCAAAAGGCAGTCCGGTCATATCCGGAATCACATTTGAAACTCCCTGATAAGGAAAAACATCAATGCCTATTCCGTTCTCTTCGCCGATAAACTCTTTGATAAACAAATTTCCGGGTCCGCAACCTACATCCAGGACTCGTCCTTGACAATATCGGGCAACCATCCGCATCCGTTCCTCTCTCAGCGACGGAAGTCCAAACTGCCCCTCGGTTGCCATAAACAAGGCCCTTATCGGAAAGGTAATGTTATCGGCGATTCTCCAGAACTTCGGTCTCTCTGTATGACTACTTGAAATGCTTCTCATAAGGAAATTATATTTATGCCTCTTCCAATTTTGTGAAGGTAACCCCCCGGGATATCCAAAAACGGATGAGATTTTCCAGTAACTCAGATATACCGTCTTGATTCTTCAAATAGAATACTTTTCTCTTCAGGTCCAGCTTTATACGATGCTTGTCCTTGATTAGATCAAAAGGATGCATATAAAAGATCATGAAATCTTTCTTCAGTAACTTGAATAATATCGTATATACATTAAATGATATCAGATTGATCCAGAGCAGACCATGGGGTATTTTAAGAATCGGTACGGAGTCGATAGGGAATTCTCTGAGACCCGCCGCGCGTATTATGTCGATTAGTTCCCTATCAACTTTGACCTTTCTCATTTTTGCAGCGCTTATTCCGGTAATGTCAGGAAGAGAAGAATCATAAACAAATCCGGATTCTTTGATAGCTCTGACAATCTTTTCATTTATGAGGAACTGGGGAGACCTGTAACCTCTTACACTGTTTGCTGAGAATTTTTCCAGGATCTGTTTTGATTTAAGGATCTCTTCTCTTATCTTCTCATACTTCCAACCTCTGTAATCGGCATGCATATATCCATGTGAAGCTATTTCATGCGAATCATTTATTAACTGATCGAAAAAGCCTCTCTTCTGCAAATCGTCCACAGCCTGTGATGAAATAAAGAAAGTTGCCCTAATGGAATTCCTTCTGAACATATCGAGGATAAGAGGCAAACCTTCTTCTATCCCGTAACAGGTGTCCATAAACCCGATGTCCTTTTCCACATCAACGGTGATGGCTATTCTCACGGTATTCTCCTACTAATGCAACAACATGCAGGGTGGCAAGACAGAAAAGCGGCATAAACAAAAATTCGAGGAAACTGAACGCAATCGCCTTTTCGGAAGAGACGTTGACAAGCTTCATCAAAAATACGAATGTAATTTCTCTTGTTCCTATCCCGGATATGGAAATCGGAAGCACCGATATTGCGATGCCGACAGTATAGCAAAGCAGCAGAAAACTCGATGAGACATCGATGTTCAAGGCCTTCGCGTTGAATACGACCGCCAGAATAGTGCAAACAACTACGAAAACAGACAAATTCACGGTCAAGGCCAGGAAAGTCTTTCCCGTTGAAAGAAAATCTCTTACGTACACCATCACCTTTGTTCTCAAAAAAAAGATCAAAAGCAGCGCGGCAAATACCGCACTGAAAATTATGACGATTTTTTGGTAACTCAACCGCAGGTAAGGAGCAATAAGACCGGCATTCAGATAGAACATAATACCAAACAGTATGAGAGTCGCCAAAATATCAGCTGCTCTGTTTAATATGAAGACGCTCGATATCCTCATTTTCTTCTCGTACTTCGTCATCAATATCCCGGCATTGACAACATCTGAAACAAATGTATTGCTTATCCACCCCAGAAGCCGTGCGGAAGTGAAAATTCTTGTGAAATAATAAAATTTGATATCAATCGAACTCTTCGAGAGAGGGAGAGAGATCCTGAAGATTTTACCCAGGAACAGAGCAATAGTTAACAGGTAAGAGAAAAATAAGTAACGGATTGAGGCATCCCTGAACGTTTTCAGCAGCAAAGATATATCAACAAATCTTATGAATACAAAGATGAGTAACGCAGGCCCGATGAAGCGGACTATCTTTTTTAATACACCCATTTGCGGATCTTCGGACCAACCGTATCCGTGAAAAAAGACGGGAATCTTGACCAGAGGCGGGAGGCGAATTTGTATCTTTCTTTCACAGTCTTCTCCTGCCCTGCCTTGTATCCCTCATCTGTCAACAAAAAATTATACACGTACACCTGTACCGGCTGCCCGCCCAATTCATGCTTATAAAAATACGTACCGCTGTCCTTTGTGCTTCTCCCGAGAACAAGATACCTGAAGTTATTCTCTATCGCCATTTCCATAGCCTTATATTGAATAAGGTAAACTATCCGGTCCTTCAGATATTTTTGGGGGACCGCAAGATATAAACCGTAGAGATACTCATTGAATGATATATACCATGCAGCGCCTACTACTTCTCCCGAACTTCTCACAAGAAGAATTCTCGTTTCCCTACGATATTCTTCAGCAATTTTTCTCATGAACCGGATGCTGTGCGGCGGTGTGCCGAACTCCCTCATCTTCACCAGATAGACACGATAAAAATTGCGCAGGGTTTCATCATCATTCTGAATAACGACCTCGAAATCCTTTTCCAGAGCCCTTCTCATATATTTCCTTGTAGTGCTTGACTTGATGCCGCTTATTATCTGCTCTTTAGCCCCGGGAAGGCTCTTGATCATAATGACGTCGTCCGCATTCGAAGAAAACTCCTTAATCCGTCCCGAAACTGATATATCTTTATCCTTCTTGTCTTCCAGTTCCGGCGCATAAAGTCGAAGTAGAGATCATAAAATTCAGTGTTGATCATGCCGCCCGATTCAACGTGAGGAATGCTCACGAGTTCGTTGCGTACTAGCGGAAATCTCACATGGAAAAGAGGAAAAACGGATTTTATCTCTCCATTTTCCTCCACATACAGATAGTTCGGTTCAAAACCGAAGCAGAGAGATATGATCTTCGCCCAGCGGGAATGGTGATACAACTGACTGCGTTCCGTATACAAAAGCATCCCACTGCGCAACCGAGTCTTCATCCCGGAAATCAAGCACCGAAACGGTCATCGTCCCGTCTTGAGGAGCCGCTATCTCTTTCCTTAACATAGAAATCTGCTCCGAGAGCAGCCCCAGGATAAATATGAGCATTCCGAACAGGAAGAAAAAGATATAATTCTTGCCAATGGTCTCTGTCTGGATAAGACTGTTTATAATTGAGATCATTCCCAACAGAAAGGCATATCCAGTAACGGGCAGGAAAAATTTCAGCGGATCGAAAATTACTATCAATCTGGTTACCAACAACAACGTATTAAAACCGTGCTTTATTTTCACCCGGCTTTTTCCCAACTTTCTCTGTCCCATCGCGATTTCAATCCAATGAATATCGAAATCTTCCTTATATGCCAGTACGAGAGAAGTTGTCACATAGGAAAATCCGTCAGGCAACATGAACAAAAACGGCAATATCCTGTCTCTTTTGAAGGCTCTCAAGCCACAATTGTGATCTCTTATTTTCTCAACTATAAGCCGCTTGATAACGTATCTTATCAATAATTTCCCCGCGCTTCTTACAAACCCCGAAGAGTAGACATTCGACCTTTGAGTAAAAACGGCGTCCACTGCAGGATTTTCCAAAACATAATCGGCAACCTTTTTGATTTCTTCAATCGGATGCTGTCCGTCAGCGTCGGCGATAACCACAAAATCACCGGTTGCGTTCTGTATACCTGTTTTTACTGCTGCGCCCGGACCGCGATTCTTATTATGTCTTATGACCTTGTCTCCGCATATTTCCACAGCTATTCGGAAAGTGTTATCCGTCGAGGCGTCATCAATGACAATGATTTCATGATCCGGAAAATGCCCTTTCAGTTCCTTCAGGACATTCCCGATGTTTTCTCTCTTCGTTATAGGCCGGTATCAAGAAGGATATTTTCATCGTCTTTAGTAGGCGGAATAATAGTAATAATCGTAGTGTTTAAAAAAATGATACGCATAATACGTGCTGATGACGGCAAAAACTATCGATCCCGCCGTTAGTCCGATAACAGAATAATAGTAATCAAACGCCCTGCTTAAAATAAACCCGACCAGGAAGTTTGTCAGCAATCCGAATCCCATGGCTTTCAAAACAAATCCATGCCGGGAATATGCAAAAAATATGATACAGTTGAGTAACGACCAGCTCAACAGAACATACCCCGCCGAGGCGAAAAAGAATACAAATAAGTTGATGTCGTTAAAAAATACATTCGCAAATTTAAAGAAGTACGGGACATCCCTGATTACATAAGGGAAAAAATATGCAAGGACGATTGAGATTATGCCTACCAGGAAAAAAGTCACGCCTGCAATCCCGTATATCCTCAGAAAATGTTTATTGAAACTCCGTACGTCAGGCGCCTTTGTCTCGTTGATCTTCTTAAACGCTGCATACCCGAGTTCATAGATAAAGACTTCCACGAGGGCGATCGTTGAAATCAGCGGAATGAGCGCCCAGTCCACTCCGACTTCGTAGGGATAATTAAACCACACAACATAGGGGAGCGCTTTGCTTCCCGTCGTCCACGCAAGCATTCTGTCCATGATAAGGAACAGGAAGTAAGCGGTGCCGTACAGAAAGTATGGGTAGAGAGTATAGAAAAGAGAAGGCACATTGGGCAGCAGCGTCCCTTCAGCCTCTGATTTCTTTGCGAGCTTCCTCATCTTGTAGAACGCGATTACGTTCGAGAGAAGTATGATAATGATAAGGCTGATAGCCTGTGATTTTACGAGGTCAAAATTGAGAAGGATCAGAAACACGTATATCAGGACGATCCCGCAAAAGGTCACCAACGCGATAGTCCCGTAATTTTCAAGCATATAAAATATTGAGAAGATAAGGAACAAAAAACTCAGGAGGGAAAAATAGATAATAAAGAGATGGTACATGTAGAACGGAAATAGCTTGAAATAGAAATTGACGAGGGTGAAAAACAGCGCAAAGAATATTATAAAGGCTACGCCGAGGAAATAGAGTCTTTTTGTAATCTTGGCCGCAAGCAGGAACTCTTCGAATTTCACATAGAAGAGCCCTTTCCTGCCCACCATTTGTGATATTCCCCCGGTCGTTGCCAGAGCAAGGAGTGTCCCGGCTGAGATCGCAGTAGCTTCCCTGAGACCGAAGTTTACGCTCGACCATATGCCGAACCCGATCACGATCATTGCGAGGATCTGGATAAACATTGGAAAGGCGAATATGGCGCCTTTTACGTAGTTCTTGAATATTCGCCGCAGCCGGTATCTTTCGAACTGTCTCTCTTTTGTTTCATAAGAAAGGGAATCCACGTGATTCCTCAGTTTTTTGGGCAAGGCAAAGAGGTCCGGTTCCGACCAATCGGTTCTCGCATCTATGTCCCGCAGGCCGTTCGTCTCAAGCAGCGCAGTAAGTTCCCAGTCGTCCAGGGGCTTGCTCTTGCCCTCCGTTATGGTCCTGAGAAGTTCGATATACCTCATTTCCTCGGCATTATATGCGCTGTTTTCAGGATGCATGGGCACCAACCAGGCCTTGGTATGTTTCCCTGTAATTTCTCACCATGTCATCTATCCGGAAACCATTCATTACCCTTTGCCGTGCCTCTATCCCGATCTCCGCTGCTTCCGCCGGATGCTCCAGCACATATATGATTTTTTCCGCGAAGGCCTGATAGTCTTTCGGTTTAATGATAAAGCCGTAACCCTCCAATACCTCCCTTGTACCTCCGACGTCCGACGAGATCACGACCTTCTCACACGCCATCCCTTCAAGCACCGCAAAGGGGAAGGCTTCGGATATGCTGGTTAACACGATCACGTCTCCCTCGTTATTCGCAATTTCAGGCGTAAAGGAAAGACCTTCAAAAACAAAATTGCCGTTCAGGTTCAGCTGCTCAACGAGATTCTTACACTTCTCATAATAATCCTTCTCAATAACGGGGCCATAGAGCCTGAACAGTACCTTCGGTATTTTCTCCCTCACTCTTGAGCAGGTTCTTATATATGTCTCTATATCTTTTAAATGATCGACCCTGGCCACCATAACAACCGTCGGCCTGTCATCACGTCTGACGTTCATCTTCCTGAACAGGTCCGTATCTATGCCGTTATATATAACCTTTATTTTGCTTTCGGCTGTCCCGAGTTTGAGCTTCCCATCGCTTATTATGGGCACAGACCGGCGAGACCTCGTCGGCGAAGAAATAGTTCAGTCTGGAGACAAGGCTGATGAGACCGCAGAAGAACTCCTTTGTCCTGATTGGCATTCTTTCCCTCGATGCGAAGAGGTACTGTTCTCTCATGTAAATGCCGTGCTCGGTCAGAAGAAACTTCATGCCTTTCTTGATCTTTGCAATGACACACGGAAGGCCGCAGAAGGCGGCGGCACTTGAATGGTATATATCGGCTTCCCGGATAGGTGACAATAAAGATATAAAGAACCTGTAGAGCCACCGGAGACTTTCGACGACCTCGTACACCGAGGGTTTCTCTTCCTCGTTCTTATAAAAATCGAGGGTCGTCTCATAGAAAAAATCCCACATGTGTCTTGAGCGAAAAACAGTACGGTAATCGTACTCCTGGAAAATATCATACAGTTGGACCAGATCATTTCCGATTTCGGACAGGTCGGGATCCTTATAATAGATTGCACGCGTAATGTCCCGGATGATCAATGTGACCTTTTCGATAATGTCGTCATGAGTCTTCAGTTTCCGCGTAAAAATGTCTGAAAAATGCAATCCGCTGACATACTCCGTCGGTTCTTCGGTTCCCCATAGCGGTACATTGATGAGCTCCGAAACATTTGGAGGAAGTTTGAAGTTAATGGTGATATAAGGGTGCATCATGATCGCCAAAATACGAAAGTCGACATCGCCGAGCTTCCTGATCAGAATATCGGCCCATGTACTCACCCCGCCTCTGTAATAGGGATATGTGCCCTCGGTCGTTAAGACAACCCTCAAACGGTCTGCCATCAGTGGAATAAATTCATGCCTGACAAAATTGATAAGTCGACAAGCAACTTCTGTTCGAGAGTTCTTTGAGTAATTGCTTCAATCTTTGTGGCGATTAAATCATCCCAGGATTCCCTCACCGCGCGGTAATCATCCAGCCCTTTTTCCAGTCTCTCGATAGATATCCTCAATCTCTTTTCGTTGAGGGACAGTTGTTCATCGAGAATCTTCAGGCTGCTTTCCATGGTCTTGTAATCCGTATAGATATCATTAAGCCTCTTGACAACGTCTTCTTCGGTTTTCTGTACGGTCAGCCGCTGCTTCAGATATCCAATCTGCTCTGCGAATATTTCGGATTTTCTCACACCGCTGTCATAAAGGGGAAGGGAAAAATCGAGCGCTATCCCTGCGAGGAGGTTATCACCCCCGGTGTAGTGGTTATTGCCTGCCTGAGCGCCCAGAAACGTCCGCCCGTCTATCTTCAGTCCGCCTTCAGCCTTTCGCTCCGAAATCTTGTACTCCTGCACCTCCGTTCCCAGCCGTGCGGCGTATATGGATTTGTTATGGACAAGCGCATACTTCTGCAACCTGTCCATGTCCGTGGTAAGTGTCACATCAAGGGGAGCTACTTTCACCGGTCCTTCGTTGTAAACATGACCGAACTGCCTGAAAGCTATCTCCGTTTTAGTGAAGTCCGCTTTTTGGTTCACCAACGTTTTTTCGAGATTCAAATGGTCGCTCCGGGAAGTCAGAAAATCATAACTCGAAAATCTTATACCTTTTTGATAACTCTTCCCGACTCTGTCTATAAAATCTTTCTGCCGATCAAACTGCTCCCTCAGGAAATCTACCACCTCCTGCTTATAATAGAATTCCGAGTAATATAGTACGGCAGTCAAAATGGTGGTATCATAACTCTCAAGTAACCTTGCCCTTGAAAGGGCTTTCACCACTTCGAACTCATTTTCCAGGATCTGCTTCTTTCCGCCGTCGTAGAGATGTTTTGTCAGATCCAGCCGGATATTTGCACCGCTTCCCTGTATCCCTGTCTCCGCCTGCGCACCGCCGTCGAGAGAGAGCTGGAAACCGTAGGTCTGCAAGTCTCTCAAAAACCTCACCTGGGTTTGCCTGTAGTCCTCTTCGTCGATCTTCACTGAAGGATTGGAATCCAGGACCCTTTTCACATATTCGCTGAAATCCATTGAGGTAAAAGAAGGTGGACCATTGGCAATATTGCCGGGCAGATCTTCATGGCTTATCCTCGCTTTAAGGTCTCCGGCGTCGTCCGACGTTCCCTTAATATTCGCCCCGGCCCTGTTGTCGGCCTTCTTGTCGGCCATCTTCATCCGGCTTTCACTTCTGATCACGTCGCCGGTCGTTATATCTTTGTTCAGCCGATCTTTTTTCGTCAGATGCGGAAGCCTTATAAGGAAGATCCCCGGCGGTTTTCTCTGCCGGCAGCGGCTCTGCGCCCGGCCCCTTTTCTTTTTCATATCCCTGCTGAGCCTTCTCCTCGAAAATACTGATCCCGAGCCGCAAAGGTTTTTTCAGCAGCGAAACTTTATAATCCAAATCTTTCTTTTCCAGATCGCAAACTATCCTTACCGTATTCGACTTATACCGGCCCGTTCTGATCCTTTTCACCGGGTTATCTGTTTCTTTTATGGCGATGTCTCTACTCACATTCTCTGCCAGACTGGCGCTTTTCAGGTCTACAATAATCCTTTCCGGATTGGACAACCTGTAATGAACAACTCTGCCGACAGATGAGAGTCCAACGGCAATCGATATATTTTTCGGGGTCGACAGATAATCGATACTCTTGACTTTGACTATTTCTTCGGCATGGACCGACCCGGGTAAAGGGAAAAGACACGAAACCAGAAGAATGACTAATAACCAGCCCTCCGGGGCGACAGAATATTTCCCGATACGATTCCTATTCGGTTTCAGGTTCATATATCCAGAAAACAATTAAATAACTCTTTTCAAGTATATCACAAAGCAACTCGTTGAAATATAATAAAAAAGATATAAAATATTAACATAGCTAGGTTATAATAACAACGAATCTTTGTGAGAATATGATTCTGAAAAGAAGAAGGAGGGCATCCATGCAGAAGATGAATAAAGTATTTTTTGCCGTATTCATAATCCTTTTATTTTCCTTTGCCTGTGCGCCGACTGCAAAAACAACCCGCTGTGACGTTTCGCCTCAACCCGAAGAAGTGTATACTTTTTCCATTCCGCCGGAAAGCACATCGCGGGAAATCAGGGACAACAAACCGGACATCCTGAAAGGATTTCCGTTTATTTCCTCCCAGCCGGTCACTAATTTCACAGGCAAATTTCCACCGGAATTCTACTCGGGCATCAAGTACAGGTGGAATGCCGAGTATATTGGATTCGTTGATTTCTGGAAGTTGAGATACAACCAGCACCTCTACGACGTAATCTATATCAACCCGATGTGGCTCGGCGATTTATCTCTCGGCGGAAACGACTTCTTGAAGAATATCGTCTACTCCTATAACATCTCCGATGAACAGTTTAATATCCTTGAGACGTGGATCAGAAACGGAGGAATTTTATGGATCGAACCGGCGATATACATTTCGACCTATGACTATCACCTGAATAAATTCGATGACGAGAAATTAAAAAATCTGGTAGACAGACTGAAGGCGATGACCATTTTAGGGAATAAACTGAATGTCCGGACATTTACCGCAAAAAAGATAGATGAGTTCAATACGGAAAAATTATCGATAGAAGTGACTCCCGAAAATGTCCGGGACATGGGCGGGCTGGACAGGGACGTGAAGAAACTCCTCCTCGAACAGACTGATTATACAGGCATCTATATTACAGTTGACGGGACCCCGATAATAAAATCAGGAAACACAGTCTTTGCGAGTTACGTGAATTACGGCAAGGGTAAGATACTCACGCTTGCGCCTTTTGATTTCAGGAATGTGCATTATGACGGTGAAATATTCAGGCTCGACCTGCTGTCATGGGCGTTGAATGGTAGAAAATGAGGTAATAGAACTTCAGATAGTCGGCACCATAAAATTATTAGTCTCGGCCTATCTCCTTTTTTATTGGATACCTAAAAGAGTTCTGCCGCAGGAGTATATCGATAATCCCCTCGACAGGGTAATGTTCAACATTATCCATATGGTTGCGATCATTACTCTACTGTTCCCGCTGTTTGTATATTTAAGAATTTTCGGATTCCTCTTCATAGTCATATTCTTTGTGGCGTTGAGACTTCTTTTCCTCCGGTTCTACTATAAAAAGAATCTTCACGATCATCTTAGGTCTGTTTATATTGCCATGGTGACAGAGACCCTCAAACTCCTCGAAAAGCCCGATACCTATTTCAAGCTCTTCAGAAAATATCTTGCCCAAAAACTGATCGCAGTAAGAAGTCGGCTGACTGCGACCGCCATACTTTACTGGACAACTTTTTTCACAATAGTATTATATGCCCTCTTCTTAAGGGTTTACAGGGGTTACATAAGTCTGGTCGGGGCAGTGCCCGATATGTACCAGTTTTACTATTGGGGAAATATCCTGAAGATGAACATACTCTTCGATAAGACAGCCGGCGCCCCTTACATGTGGTCGGGACCGGTTCTGGTTTATACGGTCAATCAACTTGCCCAGTTGAACACGGTAGTCATGTACAATATCTTTCCAATCCTCTTCCTGTCTTTCATGTTTTTTACGATCTTTTACGTCCTCAGGAAACTCTTTGAATTCGAAGGCGAACGGACAGCCTCAATGTTCGGGGCGCTCTATACTTTTCGGCATCGTATTGCCGAGCCCTCTTGCGGAACAATTTTTTGGTCTTGTGATCGACAACTACCAAACCGGAGATACTGAAAATCTTTCCTTTTTCTCTTTTACTACCCGCCGGTCTTCAATTTGCAAACTGACCAGATATCAACTTTTTTCCCGGCTATATTCTTCTGGAGATTCACCACGACACTGCCTTATGAAATCGCTTCGAGTTTCTTTCTGATCAACCTCTATTTGTTAATCAAGTTCATGGAATCAAAAAAGAACATATATCTGCTGCTCTATGCAGAAAGCCTTGGCGATAGTATTTTCGATTCACGGTGGTGTAGCCATCCCGCTGTTGTCTTCTTCGCTCCTCATATTTGTCTATGCCCTTCTTTCCCTTAAAATAGACTTCAGGTCACTGCTGAGAATGATGGTTGCTATTGTGGTTGCGGCTCTTCGTGGGCAATCTCTGGATGCTGCAATTTCTTGTCTACAGATTAGCCGCAGGGATAGGAGCTGCTGCTCCCTTGCTGGACAAGATATTCCAGACCGGATCAGCTTCAATAGCGGTAGTGAGCGAATCGTTTGCTGCTACTCACGGCGACACCGTTCATGCTCTCCTTAATCACTAGCATCCTTCGTCCTCTTTTTGGGAGGAATCTTTACCAAGAGATTGCGGTTCCGGCTCACATCTCTTTCCCTCACATCAATCGGGGTTCTGTTCATCTATTTCGCTCCAGAACCTTGGACTGCCGCGAATAGTCGACCAAAGCAGAATGATGGTCTTTGTGGCCTATTCTTATGCTATCGTATCTGCCGGTTTTCTATTATCTGGTGGTTGAAAGATCTTTTCTGAAATCCGTCTTTAAGAAGACATATTTCATGGCTTCAACCTTTCTGTGTCTTCATCGTGTCGTGTCTTCACTATAGCTTTACAGCCCGCGGTGGATAGACACAAAATTGTTCTGGGACAATATCCATGCTATCGAATATAACGAATTCCCTTATCTTGTCATACAAAATAGAAGACAACTTCCAGCCCTTTAGCTATACGATAGTCTCTTATGTGCAGGAATTCCCGCAGGTAATATCAAGAGGATATCATATGAATACGCAGGATTTCTTACAGACGTATGACCCCGCGGACAAGAGTATCCAAATACCTACCGATTACGTCTTCATTTTCATGGAAAATTTTCCAATCGCGTACCAGGGGATGGGAGAATACTGGTACAGATGGAGGCCGGACATCATGCTCAAACTCAAAGACTGGATTGCCATTTATTCTCAGTACCACGACAACATAAAGGAGTGGTACAGCAGCCAATGGGTCGACGTATATTTGATAGATAACAGGTCTTCCGAAGATTCGCTGCTCAGGCAGCGCGAAGCCCTGAAGGATACGGGACGATGAAGACCCTTATACTTACCCTTGTTTTTGCCTGTCTGGCAGTGTCGGATGCGGGCTGCAGCTTCTTCCGTTCGACTCCGCCGACAACTACGACAATAGCCTTTAGTTATCATAAACCCGACCGGGACGACATAGACTTCCTGTCACATTTTGACATTATCGTCACCGGCAAGCTGCTCGATGCCGGTACGGTCAGGAAGCTGAAATCAAGAAAAGCAAAAGTCCTCTACTATGACTGGCTCCCGGCAATGTACTACTGCAAAAGCCACAACGACTGGGAGGAGATGATATACCAGAACAGATTCTCCTGGACCCTCGACCCGGGAGAAGCCGCCCCGAACCCTTTGGGAGAACGATATGGCTGCATGGACCTCTTCTATGATATGGCGAATGACGAGTTCACAGAAGTGAGAGCGGACCATATTGTATATACGGTTCAGTCGAACAATTACGACGGTGTTTTCTTTGATTGGGGCTCCGGGTGGAATGCGTTTGAAGAAAACCGATACGATTTCCTGATGAAAGAATTTTCAAAAAGACATCCTGATATCAATTATAATGATAAAGTCAATGAGTTTATCGGGAAACTGAAAAAGAAAGGGCTGCTTATCATGCTCAACGGCGGATTCAGATCCGACCAGTCGAAATTAGATACATATGCAGATTACGATGTCGTTGAAAGCATGTTTACGGCAGTGGAATGCAATAATTCATATTATGATATTTTCGTCGCATCAGAGGGTACCCGAAAAGTGTGCGACACATGGTTCAACGATGTGCAGAGGTCTGTTGACCTGGCAACCCGGCTGCCCGCGAGAGCCAGAAAGGCCAATCCGGCCATAAAATTTCTATTCTTGAACTACGCTTTCCCCTACTATAAACCGACCGGAGAGAGCGTAAGGACAGGGGGGCAGGAGCACAGGATATTCGAAAAAACCGTAGACCGGCAGGCGATCTTCTACGCCCTGGCATGCAGCTATATCGGAAATGCGTCGGGTTTTACCGGCGGGGACGACGTGAGCCTTGATTATGTGAAAGATGACGTATATTTGCATCCGCCCGGAACCCCTGTTAGCGGTCTCTACAAGATGAATAACGGCGTATATGTGAAGTATTTCTCCCGGGGCATTGTGGTGGTGAGCGACAGTGATGCGACAGTCGAGATCACACTGCCTCAAGGGAAAAGCAGGGTCTTCGATCTTTATGAAAAAAAGTATCTGGAAAGCAGGAGCAATGAACTCGTGCTGAACCTGACTTCGGAGGTTTATCCGTCGGGGTTGAAGCATTCCATAGGGAGGATCTATCTGTATGACGGGCATTAACGAAATAAGACATTATTTGCTCAGGGAATTGCCGGTAACGATCAAAGGTTCCTGGCATTCGTTGGAGGACATTCTCTCATCGATATCCCCTTACCTGTACGTCGCTGTTATCATTCTCCTTCTCATGATCACTCTTTATGCTGTCCGAAAAATTATGGCACTTGATCGGAGAGAACGGAAGAAGAGAAAAGCTATTCAAAAGCTGTCGGAAGCCCGTTCGATGCAGGATTATCTGGCCGCCTTGACCCGATACTTTAAGGAGAACCATCCGGCGATAAAAAGCATAGGTATATATGTCAGAGACAAGGATGCTTACAAGCTGCTGAATGCCGAAACCTATGAAAAGGAGATGGCGGATAAGTCCTTCTTTCCCGAGGTCATCATGACACCGGCGCCCGAACATGAAACAAGGGGGAGATACCACACTTACACCTTTGCGCCTGCAAACAGGGACGTAGCGGTGGGAATAGTTTCCTTTGACGCAATAAATTTTGAAAGACTGAAGACAGATCTGGAATATCTGTCTGCGCTGATGGAGAGTTTTGCAGAGAAAGATCATCTGAAGACTGAACTCCTGAAAACAAGGGTCCTGAATGAAGTGAAAGACATATTTTCCTCACCCGCCTTCAATATGGAGAGCTATTTTACATTCATCGGAAATATTATCCTGAAGGCCGGAAATCTTGACGGTGTAAAGATCATCTTCGGGGAAAAAAGAATAGTCATAGGTCACCATGATTTTTCGGAAGGTCAGTGCAAGAACCTCAAGGTCAGGAATACCGATATCAACATGGAAATCTGCAGAAAAAGTGGTGTCGGTCAGGAGGACATTGTCCATATCGGAAGGTTTCTTGATCTCATTTCAGCGATGCTCTCCTTCTACTGGAACCGGACTCTGGTCGGCGACTTTCTGTACGTCCTTGAGACAGCCGTGAAGTCCTTTGAAGATACCGGGGAATACTATCAGAGCCATTCCGAGAAAGTCGAATTTGTTGCCGTTACCGTCGGGGAAAAACTCGGACTCGATACAAAGTCACTGGAAAAACTGAAATATGCCGCCAGGTTGCACGACATCGGAATGATAGGGGATATCTATGACCTTACGCTGAAAGATCTGAGGCTTTCAGACAAAGACTACAGCATTTTAAAATATCATCCTCTCATCGGATCAACGATTACAGCTCCGATAGACTCGCTCAATCCCATCTCCGACATCATCCTGCAGCACCATGAATTCAATGACGGGACAGGATATCCGCACGGTATTACCGCAGAAAAAATACTGACGGAATCAAAAATACTCTCACTGAGTGAAATATTTGTCGGGCTTGTCAGTGAGCGGCCTCACCGGAAGGCATATGGTTTCGAAGAGGCAGTGAGACAGATATCGGATCTGGTACCGAACAAATTGGACCGCGATGTTTTTAACGCGTTTGTGGAGGGAAAAAATACGATTATGAGAAGATTACAGGGACCTATTTAACTTCCGGTGATTTAATCTGGGATTTTATGTTTGCCTTGTTTTCGTATTGCCCCGTATCTATGCCCATCTGTTCTGCCTTTTTCCTGGGCATGATGAAAGAAACCAGGCATTTCACCCCGGCTGCAAAAGATAGTCATCATTCTTAAGAGGTATATACACACTCATCCTGCCGGATTCCGGGTCCACGATCGGAGACATTGCCGAGATAACACCCTTTGCTTTCACGGGTGGGACCGTAACACAACTCACATTTACCGATGTGCCGACCTTGAGATATTTATAAGTACCCGGAGAAATTGCACCCTTTCAGAAAGACGTCGCCAATATCTACGACCCTGCCGATAAGCTCTCCTTTCGAGAGATTCTGCCCCTCGGAAACGGTGAAGTCCGCCAGATATCCGTCAATAGGGGCAGCGATACCGGAATGCTCCAGATCATACTTTGCCCTGGCCATGTCCAGTCTCGCCTTTTCAATATCCTTCCGGGATTCATCCTCCGATTTCCTTCTGTCAAATTCTGCTCTCTCGATGTTCTGCGCCCTGCTGATTTCACCGGTCAAGGGCGTTCACATAGTTGTCTTCAGCGGTTTTCAGTTCCGCCAATGACGCCATATTCGGCCTTGTAAAGGTCGTACGTCTTCAGAAGTCTCTCTTTAGCATTATCTATAACGACTCTGTTCGCGCTGTACACCGGGTTGTAATACTTGGCGGCAATCACGGACTTCTCATAATCCGCCCTGGCTTTTCTGTATGCCAGTTCCAGTTCCCGCCTGTCGAATTCCGCTATTACCTGATTTTTTTCAACCTTCTTCTCTTTGTTCAGGTTTATTCTGCTGATCTTCCCTGAAATCGGCGACAACAGCTTCTCTTCCCTTGAAGGCGTGATAACTCCTTCGAAAACGATTTCGATAGTGTCCTTTGACTTTTTTATTTCTTTCTCTTCAGGCGGTTTGGCACAACCCAGGCTGATGACGACGAGGATAAAGGCCAGCATTCTTACCGATCTGCACATGTAAATATTCTCCGTCATTGTCCCACCAATGTCAAGGACTTCTGTCTCTGCGTTCAGAGACTTTACAATTTTAAGGAATCAATTACTCGTCCGTCAACCTGCCGTCAACCATCTTGAGCACCCTGTGACAACGGCGGGACAGCGACTCGTTATGCGTAACAATTATAAAAGTGATCCCTTTTTGTTTATTCAGATCGATGAAGATGTTGAAGAGTTCTTCGCCGGTTCCGGTATCCAGATTGCCTGTGGGCTCATCGGCAAGCACCACTTTCGGCTCAAGGATGAGCGCCCTCGCAACAGCAACCCGCTGCTGCTCTCCGCCTGACAGTTCCCCCGGTCTGTGTCTCTTCCGTCCGGCCAGGCCCATCTCGCCGAGAAGACTTTCCGCTTTCCTGTAAATCTCTTCAGGCTGCTTTCCGACCCCTGACTTCTGACTCCTGTTTATGAGTCCCGGCATCATGACGTTTTCGATCGCGGAAAACTCCGGCAGCAGATGATGGAACTGAAACACGAAGCCTATCCTCTTGTTCCTGAAAGACGCAAGGGAATTTCTGCTAAGCGAAAAGATATCCGTATCGTCATAAAAGACATTACCCGAAGTCGGTCTGTCCAACGCTCCCAGTATATGGAGAAGTGTGCTCTTTCCCACGCCCGAATGCGCCTACTATGCCGACCATTTCTCCTTCGCCGATCATAAGATCGATGCCCCTCAGCACATGGATCTCACCCGCATCCGTGGTAAAAGACTTTTTCAGGTTCTCCGCTCTAATCACCCTCTTCGGATACACATCCTTTCATTTCTCTGTCCTTTCGAGCCCGCGATATACCTTATTTTTTCTCCCACCTTTCTGATATCCCCCGGCCACCTTTCTCGTTGTATCCGTCACATTATCCGTCTTCTTCTTGATTTTATCCGCTTCCTCGGCAAACTGATCGCTCTTTTCCCTGACGACTTCTCCCGCCTGCTCGGACTGCCTGCCGAACCATCTGAAAGGTTTTCCCCCCTGCCACAACGAGAGTGCGAGGAAGACAATTCCCGCGATTATTGCTGATGCCTATGAGACGTCTTATGAGCTTAAACACAGTCCTATAATATCCTTTCCCATGAACTAATCACCTGACACAGGCCGCGCCACGATTTCCAACCTATTCGTACCTCAGCGGCTCGACCGGATTCAGTTTTGCCGCCTGCCATGCAGGGTAGATCGTTGCAAGAAGACTTATGATAATGGCGGACAGGGAAACAGCGACGAAATCAGACAACTTGGTCTTCACGGGCAGATGGCTCAGATAGTACACGTCGGCGGGCAGCTTGATAATCTGATACGTATTTAAGACGTAACATAGCAGATATCCGCCGGTCACGCCGATGATCGTTCCCAGGAGCCCGATTAACAACCCCTGAAGCACAAAGATCGTCATTATGCCCTTGTCCGTTGCACCCATAGCCTTGAGAATGGCGATCTCCCTCTTCTTTTCGATTACATTCATGATGAGGGTGCTCACGATATTGAAAGAGGCCACAAGGATTATCAGAACCAGGATGATAAACATGGCAAATTTCTCCAGTTTGAGTGCGGAAAAAAGGTTCTTGTTCATCTGCATCCAGTCCTTCGCATAGAACGGAAACCCTAATTTTTTTTCCATTTCTTCCCTCACAACCGGCGCCCTGTATATGTCGGCAAGCCTCAGTTGAATGCCCGTCACCTCACCCTTCATGTCAAAAAATTGCTGGGCTGCGCCCAGGCTCGTAAGCACAAGGTTTGAGTCGTATTCGAACATTCCCACTTCAAAAATTCCCACGACCCTGAACTCCTTGATCTTCGGAAGCATTCCGAGAGGTCCGATTTTTCCGATCGGAGATAAAACGTTGATTGTATCCCCTTCAAAAACCCCCATGCTGCTCGCGAGTTCTTTACCGATTATTATGCCCGGTGTCTCACCTTTGGAGTTGAGGCTTTCGAGTTTGCCCTCCTTCATAAATCTTCCTATATCCGTTGTCTTTCTTTCCAGCTCCGGATTTATGCCCCTCAAAAAGACACCGTGGGCCCTTTTCCCGGACGACACGAGCACCTGTCCCATTATAAACGGTGCAGATGATACAATATCTTTGTCGCCCTTCAATTTTTCCGTCACATTTTCATAATCCCGCATGGCGCCTCTGTAATCAAGAATAACAACATGGGCGTTCACACCGAGTATCTTCCTCTGCAGGTCTTCATGGAATCCGCTCATGACCGAAAGGACAACCAGAAGAGCCATCACACCGACTGCAACTCCCCCGGTCGAGATCAGAGTGTTCACCGAGATGCCCCTGTGTTTTTTCTTGGTCCTGAGATATCTGAGGGCTATGAATAACTGATAGGGAAGGTTCATAAGATCAAACGATTCAAACCTGTTGTTCCGGTTTCAGCTGCGGGAAAAGGATTACGTCCCTTATCGACTGGGAATTTGTGAGCAGCATGACAAGCCTGTCAACGCCTATGCCCTCTCCGGCCGCCGGAGGCATACCGTATTCAAGCGCCCTGACGAAATCCTCATCCATCCAGTGAGCCTCCTCATCACCCCGGGCTTTTGCCGCCACCTGGGCCTGAAACCTTTGCCTCTGATCCATCGGGTCATTGAGCTCGGAAAAGGCGTTGGCAATTTCCCTTGACGCGATAAACAGTTCAAACCTTTCAACAAGCGCGGGATTATCGGGTTTTCTCTTGGCCAACGGTGACAGGTCAACAGGATGGTCGATAATGAACGTAGGCTGTACGAGACCGGGTTCAACCTTCTCCTTGAATATCTCATCCAGAATTTTTCCCGGGCCGGCTCCCGCTTCAACCTGTATGTTGTTCGCCTTTGCCCATGCCCGCGCCTTTTCTTCGTCACCGAATATCTCCTCCGGCACACCCTGCTGCGTCAGCGCGTCGAGCATCGCTATTCTCGGCCAGGGAGGTGACAGGTCTATGACTTCATCTCCGTATGACAATTTGAGTGTTCCGAGCGCCTTTTCCGCAACATGCGTTATCAACTCTTCTGTAAAAGGCATCAGGAAATTATAGTCCCTGTAGGCGATATAGAATTCCAGCATCGAAAACTCGGGGTTATGTCTCGTCGATATGCCCTCGTTCCTGAAATTCCTGTTAAGCTCATATACTCTCTCGTATCCGCCGACGAGAAGCCTCTTCAGATAGAGCTCGGGGGCGATCCTGAGATATAAATCCACGCCGAGGGCGTTATGGTGGGTCTTGAAAGGTCTTGCCGTTGCGCCGCCCGGAATCGGCTGCATCATCGGCGTATCGACCTCGATGAAACCCTTTGATTCGAGGAAATCACGCATAGCTTTTATGATAATACTCTTCTTTATGAATGTCTGCTTCACTTCAGGGTTCACAATCAGATCAACATAGCGCTGTCTGTATCTTGTCTCGATGTCCTTTAAGCCGTGCCATTTCTCCGGCAAGGGTCTCAAAGATTTCGTGAGAAAGAAAACGTCCTCCACCTGGACGGTAAGTTCATTCGTCCTGGTCCTGAACAATATTCCCCGCAAACCCACTATGTCTCCTATGTCGAGTTTTTTTATGAGGAAGTATTTATCGCCGAGTTTGTCCTTCCTGAAGTAGACCTGTATCTTACCTGTATAGTCCTGCAGGTGGGCAAAAGCGGCCTTGCCAAAATCCCTCATTGCGACAATCCTGCCGGCAAGGGAACAGGAAACAGGATCGCTCTCGAACGCCTCTTTCGCCGTATCTCCGAATCTGGACTGGAGTTCCGACGCATGGTCTTCCGCATAAAAAGCGCCGCCGAAGGGTTCGATCCCCGACCGGCGCAGTTCCTCGAGTTTCTTTATCCGCTGTTCTATGAGTTCGTTGATCTCTTCCATAATGAATGCAAATCTTAAAATTATAATTATTGGCGTCCCGCTAAGTCAAATGCAGGCAGCCTGCATCATGATGAGATCACGGCTTGTCCTATTTCTTTCTCGCTGCCATTTCTTCCAGCCTTTTCAATTTCGATGTCTCGCCCACAGCTATTAATGTATCGCCCGCTTCCATAGCAGTGCGAAAGGTCGGATTAAATTTCATCTCGCCGCCTGAGTGCTTTATCGCCACAACAATGATCCCCAGGTCTCTTCCGATACCGCACTGGTCCAGCGTTTGCCCCACAAGATCCGAACCTTCCCCGATATTTATCTCCTCAATCTGCAGGTCGATATTGCCGCTCTTTGTCGCAAATTCTATGAAATCCACCACTGCGGGCTTCAATACCGTATGCGCGATCCTCAGTCCGCCTATATAGTATGGCGATACTGCCCTGTCGGCGCCCGCTCTGAGCAGTTTCTGTTCGGAGCCTTCTTCACCTGCCCTCGCAACGATCAGGAGATCCGGATTCAATCCCCTCGCACTCAAAACCACATACAGATTTTCGGCGTCGGTGGGAAGAACCGAGATCAGACATTTTGCCTTTTCTATCCCCGCCTTCTTGAGAAGTTCGTCCTTTGTGGCGTCTCCCTCAATAACAAGGGTCTCTTCTTTCTCGTCAAGTATTGTATGATTCTTCTCAATAACGACAAAGTCCATATCTTCATGTCTGAGCTCCCTCGCTATTATCTTCCCCATCCTTCCGTACCCGCAAACAATATAGTGGTCCTTTAATTCCTTCAGTTTCTTTTCCAATCTCTTCCTCCCGTATATTTCCTGCAACTCACCTTCCAGAATAAGCTGGGCGCCTATTCTGAGTACGTAAAGCATGGTGCCCACGCCGCCTACGATAAGGGCAATTGTGAATATCTTCCCGTTGTCGGACAGATCATGGACTTCCTTGAAGCCGACGGTTGTCAGAGTTATGATCGTCATGTAAAGGGAGTCCAGGAAATCCCATCTTTCCAGGACCGTGTAACCCGTCGTGCCAAAAGAAATTACAAGGACTACGAGTCCGATAGAAAGTATAAGCCGTCTCTTAAGTTGTTCCAATGCCCTTAAATCCCGGTCAAACCAATTAATTCCGATTGATACATTACATAATTATATATGAAGAACAGGAAGAATTCTCGGATTACACACTTACGAATGCTTGCATGCTTTCCAGCTTGCACGCTTGCCGGCTTGCTTAACTGTCTACGCCATAACATCACCATTTTTCGAACAGCAGTCGGAAATTCCTCATTTCACCGGATAGAGAGCTTGTCCTCTTAAACTGAAAACTCCTGTACGTTCTTACATCCAGTCCCTCAGCGGTTTCGCTTATCTTCACAGCGCCGTCGGTGTCCGTCCTGATTATTTTTCCACTCCCGAGTGCGTTCAGCGTTTCCTGATGCGGGTGGCCGAAGGAATTATCCCGTCCGGCGGATATCACCGCAACATCGGCAGAAACCGCCTCCAGGAAAGGTCCATACGCGGATGTCTTTCCGCCGTGATGAGGGACTTTCATGACATCGCTTTTCAGCCACTTGCCGAGATGAAGGATATCCTCCTCGGCCTCTTCCTCGATATCTCCGGTAAAGAGGAACGATTTGCGCTTACCTTCTATCCTAAAGACGAGCGAATCGTTATTGGCTGCAATGTATTCACTTCTGTCCGCCGTATAAAATCCGGGATAGGGATGGAGGATGTAAATCCTGTATCCTTCCCCTTCGATCATATCCCCTCTGTTCAGAGAGCGGCGCGTTAGACCGTAGGGCAATATCATCCTTCCGCCGTCCCATAATTCTTTGACACGAAATTTTGACAGGATATAATCCAGCCCGCCCGTATGGTCAGGATGACTGTGGCTCAATGCGAGGAAATCCACGGTTTCTTTGCCCCTGTATTTGAGGAAGGAAGACGTCTCACGCCCTGTCCTGCCTGTGTCCGTCACTATGGTCCTGCCGTCGGGCAGTTCTGTGACCGATGAATCCCCCTGGCCGACATCGAGGAAAGTCACACTGAGTTCTTTCTTCTCAAGAACCGTGAGGAAAAGATACATCACAACGGGGATGAACGGGACAAACAACAGGTATTTCCTTCTATTGAACAGAAAGTAGAAGATAAAGCCTGCATAGAAAAGCAGGACGATAACCGGGGGGAAAGCCGGCATCTTCACATCTGCAAAGGGGAGTTTTGAAAACCACCTTATGACGGCAAGGCTCAATTCCGAAGCCGCTGACACCACAGGGGTGGTCACGAAATGGCCCGTAACCAGGAAAAGGAGAGATGAAAAGACAGATAGCGGTATGAGGATAAACCCGATCAGGGGACCGATGAGAAGATTTGACAGTGGAGATATTATCGAGAAATAATGGAAATAATATGCCACAAGAGGCGCTGTGCCCAACGAGGCGGACAGGGTTATCAGCAGAGAACTCCGGGCAAACCCGAATAATTTTTTCTTTTCCTTTTCCCCGCCGTCCTTTCCGTCGTCCCCGTCTTTCCTCAGCGAAAAACCGATGCACAACACGGCCAGGAATGAAAGCTGAAACGACAGGCTGAAGATATAGCCGGGCTCCCAGATGACTATTGCAAAGGCGGCAAAGAGCAGCGAGTTTAACCAGAAGCCCTTCCTGTCTATAAGGAGACCGGCGAGAAAAAGGACTATCATGATAAATGACCTCACCGCAGGAATGCTTGCCCCTGAAAGGCCGAGATATGCAAGCATAAAGGGGAGACAGAGCACGGCAGAGACCTGGGAAGGGGTAAGAAAAATTGTGACCCTCTGCAGGATCCTGTAAGGCATGGCATTTATGAGAAACCTGAACATGCCGAACAAAATCACGGAGAAGAGGCCGAAGTGGCTGCCTGAAATACTGAGGATATGGGTGAGGCCCGTTGCGTTGAAAGCATCCCTCAGTTCCCCGGTAACGCCGGTCATCTTGCCGGTCGTTATTGATGAGATGAAAGCACCCGAATCCCCGCCGAAATTCTCTCCGATATAGTTATTGATCCTCTGCCTGCATTCCTCGATCCTTAAGTGCAGGGATTTCCCTTTGTTCTGTGAACCGGATATATCGAGGAGATATGCACGGATATCGTCCATGTCCCTTTCGCCCGGATTAAGCCTCTTCCGGCTTTTCAGAAATTTTACGACGAGTTCATATTCCTGCGCAGGATCGAGTCCCCGGTCGGAAAATAGAGTTATCTCCTTTCCGGATAATCCGTCCAGCCGTTCACCGTTCTCAATATCCGTGGCTGATGTGATAAGAAAGGTCTGTTTGAATGTCCCCATATCTGTCTTGTCCGGATATGATTCGAAAGCCCCGGCGACGGCGACTTTATCTCTGATATAAGGGATGTCCTGCGGGGGTTCGTATCTCAGGAAGGCATAGGCAGCTCCGAGAATGAGGACGAGGGATGAGAAAAAATTGTTTTCTGAAGGCAAGGTATGCGGAAGACAGTAAACATACAAAGACACTCGAGAAAGGGAAATAGAGAAATGCGTAAAAAAGAATTACGCCGGCAAGGAATGAGATAAAGAAATGCATCAGGTCATCTTTTCTTTGATGACCTTTGCAATATCCCTGCTGAGTTTTGTAATAAGTTTGAGGTCCTTCCCCTCGATCATCACCCTGATCTTCCGCTCCGTGCCCGAAGGCCTTACGAGTATCCTCCCCGTTCCGTCAAGTTTCTTCTCCGCCGCTTTTATCGCCTCTCTGATCCCGGGTATCGTATGGACATCGTGCATATGTTCTACCTGGACATTTGCGAGGACCTGGGGATAAAGCTTTATGCCTGACGAAAGTTTTGAAAGAGATGAATTCCTCTTCTTCATCAGGTAGAGTACCTGGACGGCTGTGAGCGGACCGTCGCCCGTGGTATTGTGGTCCAGAAAGACGATATGCCCCGACTGTTCTCCACCCAGATTAAACCCTCCGTCAACCATCCTTTCCACGACATATCTGTCGCCCACCTTTGTCCTGCTCAGCGTTATATTATTCATTTCGAGATATTTTTCAAGGCCGAGGTTGCTCATCACCGTGGACACCACGGTATTCTTCCTTAGCATCCTGTTCTTTTTCAGCTCAACCGCCCACATGCCCATGACCTTGTCCCCGTCAACAACCCTCCCCTTCTCATCACAGAAGATCGCCCTGTCGGCGTCGCCGTCGTGAGCAATTCCGATATCGGCCTTATGGAGTTTCACCGCCCTGCACAGTCCCTCAACATGAAGGGAGCCCGAACCGGCATTGATGTTGATC
The DNA here is from genome assembly GCA_963727725.1 of Thermodesulfovibrionales bacterium. Lineage (GTDB taxonomy): Bacteria > Nitrospirota > Thermodesulfovibrionia > Thermodesulfovibrionales > SM23-35 > CAVSHJ01. Next base: position 22,652 of record CAVSHJ010000019.1, on the reverse strand, counting down.
CCGTCCGGCCTGTCGTTAAGAGAGATCACCTCCGCCCCCAGTTCACGCAGCACCCAGGGGGTCGTCTTGTAAGCGGCGCCGTTCGCGGAATCGATGACTATCTTCATACCTTCAAAGGTCACACCCCTCGGCATCGTCGATTTGATATACTCGATATAGCGTCCCGTTGCGTCATCCAGCCGGTATGCCTTGCCTATCTCCACGCCCCTCGGCCTGTCTTTCAGGAGTCCGTCGTCGAGTACAAGTGCCCTCGATCTTCCTTTCGAGTTCATCGGGAAGCTTGAACCCTCTGGAAGAGAAAAACTTGATACCGTTATCCTCAAACGGGTTGTGAGATGCGGAAATAACGATGCCTGCATCCAGTCGCAGTGTCCTCGTAAGAAAAGCAACACCGGGTGTGGGGATAGGGCCGACAAGAGTGACGTTCATCCCCATCGAACATATGCCGGACGTAAGGGCGCTCTCTATCATATAGCCGGATAATCTCGTATCCTTTCCGATCAATATCATGTTTCTCCCGTGCTTCTCCCTGAGGAAATATGCGGCAGCCATACCTATTCTCAGGACTGTTTCGGGCGTCATGGGATGCCTGTTCACGGTCCCTCTTATGCCGTCCGTCCCGAAAAGTCTCATTTTCTCGGCCCTCCGATCACTACCCTGACGGAAACAACACCCCTCTTTGACCTTATGTTCCTTCCCGCCAGGTCAAGCTTCGCATCCTGAGTAACTGTCTCGTTCAAGCCGGTTACGTCGACCGGCTCCGTTTTCAGGCTGCTGATCCTGGATATTTCGGACCTTATACCTTCGATTATCACAGTCTGCGGCGCAACCTCGATAGATTTTATGTGGTACCCTTTTTCGAGCTCGCCGGCGACAACGGGCACGACCCTTACTATTTTCGTCACCGTTTCTGCCGTCGTCACTTTCACACTTGACGGGTCTACACTTGTGACAGTCAACCCGTGGGGAATTTTTATGTCATCTCTCTGTATATAGTAGAGTCCCTCTCCCTTCTTCGCTTTACCGAGGTCGATAGAGACCCGCACGTCCGCCGGCTTGAGGTTCTTGATCAGCCCCTCCTGCCCTTTTATGGTAAGAGTCACCAGTTTGATATTATGGTTCACCATTTCAAGTCCTATAGGGATATTCTTGAACTCCAGCGGCACATCAATGGACATCTCCGCCTGTCCCCGCGAGGTGACAAAAATCCACAGGACTATTGCCAGGAGGACAGATGCAATCTTGAGGCCCAGGTTTTCGAGAAAGATTTTTTTCATTTCTTCACCTTTTTTCTTGTAAAAAGATCTGTAAGGATATCTCTGAGCATTCCCATATCCAGCGGTGTTTCAAGCTTTCCGTTCATAGCCATTGATACCGCACCGGTCTCCTCCGATACGATGATGATCACCGCGTCCGTCTCTTCGGACAGGCCGATGCCGGAACGGTGTCTTGTCCCCAGTGCCTTGCTGATGTCCGTATTCATCGTGATCGGCAAAAAACACCCGGCCGCCACTATCCTGTTGCCCTTTATCACCACTGCTCCGTCGTGTATGGGGGATGTCGGGTGGAATATGCTCAGAAGCAGTTCCTTCGAGACTTTTCCGTCCAGGGGTGTTCCTATTTCGACAAAATCCCTGAGACTTGTGTCCCGTTCTATGGCGATCAGTGCGCCTATCTTCCTGTTCGAAAGGGCGATGGCCGCCTTCACAATCTCATCAAGGGACTTGAGTTCTTCGGCTGAAGTCAGAGTATGGAGAAACTGTGTCTCTCCCATCTGCGCAAGCGCCCTCCGTATTTCAGGCTGGAAAAGAATAATGAGAGCGATAACGATCTGTGACCAGAAGCTCTGTATCAGCCAGTCCACCGTATAGAGTTCAAAATACCTTGAGAGGAGCGATGCCACGAGAAGGACACCGAGCCCTATCAGCATATGAGCGGCCTTTGTACCCTTTATGATGAGGAGGAGCCGGTAGACTATGATCGACATCACGACGATGTCTACGATATCCTGCCACCTTATTTGCCTTAGGAGCTCCATAGTAAAAGGAAGACTGCTACTTATGATACCATGTGATGGCGTAATTGACAAAGGCTGCCGCCGGGCACAGAGAAGACGCCGGACGTTTGACAAAAAAAAATTGATAGGTTATTGTTATAGAACGTATCGCGGGGTGGAGCAGTCCGGTAGCTCGTCGGGCTCATAACCCGAAGGTCAGAGGTTCAAATCCTGTCCCCGCCACCAAGGAAATCAAGGGTTTGCAGAAATGCAAGCCCTTTTTTATTATATTTTAAGCCCTTCTACAAAGATCATACCTCATAAATCAGTTGTTGGACAACCATGTTACGTTCCCCTAAAAAGATATTTTTCTAACCCCTTTGGGCCCAAAACCGGCCCATTGCCAGCCTAAACTCTTCTGCGAAAGGTTGATATTACTTGCTTTGCCTTTTCATAAAGGAAGAGGGAGTTGTCCTTGAATTTGCCCCCTGTCCAAGCACAGGGAAAATTAAATCCCCCGATGATGACGAGATGTAATCGACATTCGCGGATTGATCCGAACAAAGATTGAATTGAGGCCTGGGGATAAAGTCCTTTTCGCCCTTTTTGAAGACCCTGAGGGAAATGATTATGCAAGGGTCATAAGAGTTATTGAACTCAAGGCCTGAATTAAGAGAAAACTGGCGTGCCTACAGTCAATAACGTCTGCTTGAAACTACTGAGATTTTCTCACAGTAATCGAAACTCGACTTGTTTTTTCACAACCGAGAATTTCACCCCGAAGTTTTGCGAATTCTTTCCACTGTTAGGGGATGCGTTCATATGTCGAGTGGAGTTTGGGTCTGCTTTCCATCGCGTGGAATTCGGGAGGAAACATGCATCAAAATCGGATGAATATCCTGGAAGGCATTATCTTCGGGGTCGGGTGCGGATAAAACCTACGAACACGCAAAATCTTTAACCAGAAAAAAGCGATGATTTACGGGAGAATTGTTTAACGATTGCCTTAACCAGTGCGGGCAATCAGGGCAACATCAAAAAAGCGACAGGCTTATTCCGCGTCTCGTTGAAGGCACTGTTATGCATCTCTTTTCGCCATTAATGTCTCTTGTCGTGCGCGCGCGGACAAGGCGACAAGTTCTTCACTGGAAACCAAGCGCTCGATTACTTGACGATATGCGGACAGCGATTGCTCTAAGTCCTCTATTTCCGAAGAAGCGCGTACCACGTTTATGGTGCCGTCTTCGCTTGCGTCAAGAAGTAGCTCCACATACTTAATTCTTTCCTTTTCATTGTCTGCAATAGGGAACATATTTCGGAAAAAGAGAGCAGCACCTATCTGGTGCAGTGTTATTGTTCGATCCATTTTGTCTCCGATAATTTCAGTAATGCGTTCCTGAAGGGCAGGATTAATGACGGAAAGATGGTGCTCTCCGAATATATAGTTTCGAAGTGTAAATAGACGGTTGCCCTGTCTTTGCACTATCAAATCCCATGCAGTGAGTGTCTTTATTGCATCAGCAGCTTCCATTTCTGATATTTTTCCAACTGGATCAGTACCAGCGCTTGATAATAAGCGGGTACCATCATCGACTATGTCTTTTAATAAGAAATATGTTTTTAGTATGTCGAGAATTGCTTTCTCTCTTTCAGCTTTTGTCTGAATGTTCTTTATATATGTAAGAACGGAACAGATCGAATCAGCTATTTTTGCTAACGAAGTAAACATGCCCATATTATTTTCCTTTTGCATAACCCCTCGGTTTTGTTGTTAAGTGCTTCTATCTTCGTGCCATAGTTCGAGAACATATACGCAGAGGGAATGCGCTGCGCTTATGGCCAGCTTCGCTTCACGAACTTTGGCATTCTTGGTATCAGGCCCTCTTCCATGTGCTGAGCCCACATGAGTTCGTAAAGAGCCAACGCCATCTACGATGGAAGCGAGTCCCGATAGAATTTTCTTTTGATCCTCGTCCTCAACCAACTTTGGATCAAGACCAAGATCATTGCGAACAACACGCCATAGGTCTTGAATATTTTGTTTCCTAGGTAATGCCAAGTGTCGATCATGTATATATGTCTTGCACAACGCTTCAATAATAGAACTTGCGGCTGTTATTCCCGATGGAGGATCAGTTGCCACCGTCGCTAATGCACGATTAAATTCCCTTTCCAACGCAACAAAATCGCCTGTTTTCAAGATTTCTGCAAGTGTGCGCGCTGACGGGCCAACGCCACCAATCAAAATAATGCCATTCATCTGATAAGTCAAACCGTTTTTTTCTAATATTGTCCTTATATGATGTTGTTTCTCTTTCAGTGATTGATCGCCAAAATCGCGATCCATGAAATCTTGTAGAATGTTACCCAGAATTTCCAAGGGGTTTACAAGCGGGTCATCGTTGCATCTCTTGAGCCATGATACGCATTTGTTAACACAATTTCCTTCGGGTGGATCGCCTGGCGCTCCACTCCCCATAAATAATGCGTTAAGACGACTGTGACTGTAATAGTAGCCGCCGAGAACATCGGCAACGACGCCGATAACAGAGTTCGGAATTTCCCTTTCATTCATATTTTTTGCACTTAACGAGTCTGTAGAAAAAGTCCAAAATCAAATATTGATTTCATTATATTGAATTTTGGGTGTTATCGCACTATTTTTGTTTGTGCCCTCTGGCCTTTTTGCTCCATATGCGACTTGATCTTGCCAATGGCCCTGCTTTTCTCAGCATATGTGCCTATCTTCAGCTTTCCTATGCAAACCCTTCTCCGTACCGATGCACTTTCAACAAATTATGCACCGTACAGTAGAGTAGCCACTGGGTATTCACCTTGCGTTTTCCACGCAGAGTGAATCAGGAATAAAATAATAGGGACAGCGACCGTTTTATTCGTCCCGCCACTTAATGCAGTTCGTTATAATTATAAATAGTCGCTGTCCCTATTTTATTGCCCCAACTCCACCTACTGATCTTGCATATATGGAAAAGTCGAAGAGCAAGTATTACCGGTCAGGTTATAGTCTTCAATAAAAAATTTGATATTCCTTTTCAGCGTTTGTAGTTCATTGTTATTTTGTGGCAGCTCCACCATATCTTTCTTCATAGAACTTTTTTATCTTCTCAAGCTGTTCTTTGCTCATACCTTTTATATACCATTCATGTCTTATATCTGACTCAATATATTTTTTTACAAGTTCATCATAAAGGTCGGGGCCCGCAACATTTCTCACCTCGGGAAGAAACTCACTGTAGAAATTTTTTGCAACTTCATAGATTCCCTGCCACCATGCATAATCAGGACCAGACATTGCAGCACCGTGCCTTGCCCGCCTTCCCTCGTGATGCCATAATTCAAAATAAATCCAATCTAATTTGTCATCGAAGTCTGCCTTGGTCAATTTGCCTTTTTCCATCAGTTCATTTCTTATCAGCATTGCAGGTTTAGCAAACTTGTCATTATAAAAATTAACAAGGTTGTCAAACTGATTGTAGTGCCCTTCAATGAAAGGGTTTGAATGACAATTCCTGCACACATCCTTCATTGCTGCGCGTTTCTTATCAGCATCGTCAAGTTTTTTCGATATTGGTGGGCTCAATGTCCAGCTCATTCTTGCCCCTACGTCATGAGTAGCTTGCTGGGAAGGGGTAGCTCCCATATGACATGTTACACAGGTTGGAGCAGCAGAATAATCCTGTCCAACAACCCATTTATCCTTGTCCATATGGAGTCGCTGTTTATTCGCTTCATAGAGAATGCCATGTTTTGATTCTTGATAGACTTCTATATCTGGATGGTCTGGACCAACGTGACATTTTCCACAAGTTTGAGGCTCTCGGGCCTGAGCCTTTGAAAAAGTATGCCTCGTATGGCACGCTGAACATGAACCCTTTGAACCATCTGGATTAATCCTGCCGATACCGGTATTCGGCCAGCTATTGATATCGAGCTTCCCGTTAGCTAACACTTTCACTTTTGCCCCATGGCACTGCAGACACCCCACGGCAACAGCCTCAGGTCCGCCAACGACCTCCCCAAGATAGTTGTCCAGCGAATTGAGAATATCTCCGGCCTTAGCATGATGACTTGCACTCATCTCTTTAACTTCTTGGGGGTGACATTTTGAACAGTCCTTTGGAGTCACAAGAATTGCTATTGTGAACCCGTTATGTTCAAAGGCATCGGGGTCAGTTTTTTCCGCTTTATGACATGAATAACAATCGACACCCTTTTGTGCATGTTTACTGATTCTCCATTCCTGCACAAAAGCCGGGGACACTGCTTCGTGACAGCCGATGCATGCTTGTCCTTGACTTGACACTTTGACGGCCTCCTTGGCTTCCTCTCCTGATAACGGGCAAATAAATATATTCATAGTAAAGAATATTACTGCAACTGGTAACAAAACATGTCTTTTCATAAAACCTCCTCTTAAATCTTACGGTGAGTATCAGTTGTAATCAACATGATTATATCAGAGTTCAGGGGCGTCGATTTCAGGAAGAAGGTTTGCCGCGTGCTTTGAGGGTAAAGAATAATCAGGTATACTTTTATGAGCGAACCATTTATAACTTATGAGAGATTTTCATGAATAATGGCGTTCTAAAAAAACGTAAGATATTCCAGCGGAAACAACTTGTATTTTAAAGCAGCTATTATTGGATGTCTAACAGGGTTCATATCTGCCTTCTTTGGTATCGGAGGCAGCAGCATTGACACACCGCTGTTGAGGCTATTTCTTAACCTCTCACCTTATATTGCCCTTGGGACGCCTCTGCCATTGACTTTATTAACAGCTACCATAGCATCACTTGCATATAGAAGAGAACACCTTGTAAATTTCAGGATTGCCTTATACAGTCTCGTTGGAGGAGTTCCAGGAATGGTTGTAGGCTCTTATTTAACAACATATCTTTCGGGAAAGTTTTTGATGCTCTTCACAGGTTTTATACTCTTTTTTATGGGGATCGATTTTTTTTATAACAATGTGATAGAAAAGATGTTTCGCAAAGGGGATGTTTCTTCTTCTTCTCCTCCTCCTGCTTACTCCATAATCAGTGTTGCTACTGTCATAGGGCTTTTATCAGGGATCCTCGCCAACGGAGGTGGTCTATTCTTTATCCCTGCCTATGTTGTGATATTTCGAATGAAGATGAAAGAAGCTATCGCCACATCACTTCTGACGGTGGCTGTAATGTCTGTTCCTGGGATGTTGATTCATTATAATCTCGGACACATTAATCTGGAAATAAGTGCTGCTATTGGCATCGGTGTTGCTCCCATGGCATACATTGGAGCAAAGATGGATATCAAAACTCAATCAAAGACTATAAAGCTGCTCTTCGGGACACTGCTTATCACTTTCTCCATTTATTTTCTTATAAGCCAGTTGTGGGTTTGATTATTGAAATCTCAAAAGAGAAATCTTTTAACAGTAACACCAAAGACCTGCTATTCTTCATCTTTTTCGACATCACGTACATTCACTGACAATTCCCATAGTCAAAGGGAGACTCTCTTTAGGGACATGGCAACAAATTGTGTTTCTCGATTTTGATAATCGGGGTACAATACAGGAGGAAGAAATTCGGGGCTGTATTCTGTTCTTCAAATTTAATGGTTAAGACTCAATGCTCACGGTTCTTTTCGACCGGTCATGAGAAATACCGTAAATGGTCGCATTACTCCCTCAGAATCCGGTTTCATTAATTCTGCTGCTGTCCTGTCTCGGATATCTTCGAATCCCGCCTCCATAAAATCCTGGCGAAGCAATGCCCGATCAAAGCCGAAGTGGAATACACCGTCGTTGTTGTCATGAAATTTGCCGTCATCAAGATCAAGATCGGCAATACAAAGATATCCGGAAGGCGTAAGAATCCTATAGAATTGATCAAGCAGAGGTCTGATTTCTTTAACATGATGAAGGGTCATGCCGCTTACAATCAGGTGATAACTACCTTCCAGAATATCGCCCTTTTCAGTATCAATGTATTGAGTCGTTATATTGGGAAGATTCTGTCTGTCGATCTTTGCTTTGAGAACATCAATCATTCCAGGGGAACTATCAACGCCTGTTATGGAATGGACTACCGGCTGTAACTGGAGGGTCAATAGTCCCGTGCCGCAACCAAAGTCCAGGACATCCATATTGGAAGTCAACACGATTTCGTCTGATACGGCAGCGCCTATATCTTTTGCCAGCTTGACCCGTGCCGGCACTTCGTCCCAGGTGGCTGCCTCCTTGTCAAAATCACGCCTTTCAATTTTCATTTAGATCACTCCGCCTTATTGATAAGTTTCAAAGTATACGAATATCGGGACGTGCCAATTTCATTCCAATTCTCATGGTGGTTCCCATTTGAACTACGCATAATTATAGCACGATCAAAAGATGCCCCTTAGAAAAGGAAGGAAGAAGGTGACAGGCGAAACGGCTGCAAATCGAGGTTTGTACCAGTAATCAACACAATCGGCGAGATGTTCCGGGTGTTTAGTATCAGGTGTACCTAAATTCAGGGATATAATGAGAACCGTTGCTCCTTCTCAATCCTATTTCTTAGAAGGGGGGATGCCAGCAGAAGACATTTAAAGAAGCGACTGATAAAGGCTATTTATCAGCCGATTTTAATTGCCAGAAATTCCTCTGGGGTGAGGACAGGCAAGACGTCCACTTTGAAGTCAGACTTGTTTCTGGTAATGAAACACTCTGACTTTGCCTGAACGGCCGAATAATACTGCACGGCATCTTCGAAATCCCTGAAACTCGATGTGAGGGAGAGATCGATCACCCGCTCGTCGACCGCTGCGACATGAAAGACGATTCTGATCTTTTCAAGGATCTTTATCGCCTTTTCCTGCTTCAGTTCTTTCGAAAGCAGATAATAGAGTGTCGGGAAACTGAGGGCGCAGAGATAGCCCTTCAACTTCTTTTCCTCGATCATTTTGAATATTATGGCCGCTGGAGCGTAAAAAGGTTCACGCTTCAGAAAAATATCGAGAAAAAAATTGATATCACAGAGAACGTATTTCAACGATATTTTTCCTGAAGATGCTTTCTGTATTCCGCCCGAAGCTTCCTCGTACCCATTCCGGTCGAAAGAACACCCGATATTTCCGACAACACCGGCGATTCAGGCGCTTCCTTTTCTTTCCGAACCGCGAGGGACCTGAAATAGTCCTCCACTATGCGCGAGAGGCTGACGCCTTTGGATCGTGCCGTCTCTTTAGCCTGCCTGATTACTTTATCGTCCAGCCGTAGAGTGAGCTTTGTAGGCATAAGATACCTCCTTGACGTATTTATTCTATTCTATTATACGTCTGATGTCAAGATGACGGGGAGGAGGTCGATGCCGCCTATTATCAAATCGTGGTCGTCGAGCTTATCGCAGCTTTCTATCGGAAACCAACGGTCTCGCCGAAATGTACTGGGCGTCAAGTATCAGATGTGTGAAAGGAGAACTGGGGTCTACTTGTTTATTGTAATTCGTCTGGGCTAATGAAGAGGGTCAGGCTCGCGGATATGCATTTAGCCTAGTGTAGTGCGTCTAACGCTTCTTTACATATGTTGGATGTTTTTAGCCGTCATTCCCGCGAAGGCGGGAATCCAAACTCTCTATTTTTGAAGACAATGGATTCCCGATTACTACCTCGGGAATGACGCGATAGATTTCTTCAAGGCTTTTATGTAAATAGATTTATGTCGCACTACACTAGTTTCTCTCGGTAACTCTCGCGTAAAACCTTGAACGCGAGGCGCGGATTATCAGGTGCACTGAGTTTGCAATGAAGGCCACCAAGGTATCCTATAGCCAAAACAGCTCCACCCTCCAACACCTTCTCAAAAGACTTTGTAACTCTATAGCTCCGGTGGTAAGATATCACGAACAATTTATCGATCGTGTAGGTGCATATAATGACAAACGAGACAAAAAAGCATCGTGCCATTCTCAGGCGGATTGCCCGCAGAGCGATGATTGAGCGGGGATTGCTCCCCGATTACTCACCTGAGGCACTTGCTGAACTCAATGGAATCCATGCAGTTCCAGCGGGAGCTGAAGACTCATCCCGTGACCTGAGGCGCCTTCTCTGGTGTTCTATCGACAACGATGATTCCCGTGATCTGGATCAACTTACTGTCGCAGAGTCGATGTCTGCGGGAGCAGTAAAGATCTATGTCGCCATCGCTGATGTTGACACCATCGTGAAAAGAGGCACCGCGATAGATGATCACGCAAGACATAATACAACGTCTGTCTATACAGCAGCCGAGATATTCCCGATGTTGCCGGAGAAGCTATCGACTGACCTTACCTCTCTAAACTACGATGCCGAACGTCTTTCTATTGTCGTTGAAATGGTGATTGAAACTGATGGGTCATTACGGGATGCAGGCGTTTACAGGGCGATTGTTCTCAATCACGCGAAGCTGGCGTACAGCAGCATCGCTGCATGGCTTGATGGCAAGAGCAATGCGCCCGAAGGCGTGACTGCTATCGAAGGACTTGCGGAGAACCTGCGGATTCAGGATAAGGTCGCCCGGACTATGAAGATGTTCCGGCATGTTCATGGCGCCCTGACTCTCGAAACGATAGAGCCGCGTCCGGTGTTTGAAGAGGACACGCTTATGGATCTTGAGACGGAAAAGAAGGATCGCGCGAAGGATATCATAGAAGACTTCATGATCGCAGCCAATGGTGTAACCGCGAGATATCTGGATTCAAAGATGTTTCCGACCTTGCGGCGTGTCGTCCACATTCCAAAACGATGGGACCGCATCGTCGAAATTGCCGCCGAAGCTGGGTTCAGGCTCCCGGCTGCCCCCGACCCTAAGGCGCTCGAGCAATTTCTGGTCAAGCAGAAGAATGCCGATCCGCCTGGCTTCCCGGATTTGTCCCTTAGCGTTATCAAGCTGCTCGGACCGGGTGAATACATGGCAGAATTCCCCGGAGAGACGTACGAGGGCCACTTCGGTCTTGCAGTCAAGGATTATACTCACTCCACTGCCCCGAATCGCCGATATCCGGACCTCATCACCCAACGTTTGCTCAAGGCTGCGGTTGCCGGACATCCAGTGCCTTATGAGAATGATGAGTTGACGTCACTGGCCAAACATTGCACAGAGGAAGAGGATGCGGTGAAAAAAGTCGAGAGGCAGGTCGAAAAATCAGCAGCGGCCATGCTATTGGAGTCGAGGATCGGAGAACGGTTCGACGGCATTGTTACAGGCGCGGCATCCAAAGGCACATGGGTGCGCCTTTTCCGTCCCCCTATTGAAGGGAGGCTCATTCAAGGCTTTGAGGGAGCTGATGTCGGTCACAGGATTCGGGTCCAGCTTGTTCATACGGATGTTGAACGGGGATTCATAGACTTCAAAAAAATCAGTTGATCAACACGTTAAGGCAAAGTTGCGTAAGCGAAGTTTTGCAGGAACTGATGGGCGTCTCATTTTGATTCGATCTCGATTAACAGAGGAGATAGACATGAAATTGAAGATAGGGGTAATGGGATCTGCAACGGGCAAACTTTCCCAAAAACATAGAAGGCTGGCTTTTGACCTCGGGCGTGTCATCGCGGAAGAAGGCTGCATAACCATTACAGGGGCCTGTCCGGGGCTCCCTTTGGAATCGGCCAAAGGGGCAAGCAGTGCGGGTGGTCTGGTTGTCGGAATCTCACCAGGTCTCAGCGAATGGGAACATGTGAACAAATATCATTCACCCGTAAAGTACCACGATGTCCTTATATTCACGGGAAGCGGGCTCATGGGCAGAGAGGTGGTCAATATACGAAGCTCTGATATTGTGGTTATCGTCGGAGGCCGTTCGGGCACGCTGGGAGAATTCTCGATAGCTTATGACGAAGGTAAGTTGATTGGCATTCTCCAGGGCACGGGAGGAATCACTACCGAGATAAAGAACATAGTCAACATAGTGCGGAAAAGAACCGGCGCCAAATTAATCTATGGCGTAGACCCGCAGGAACTTGTCAAAGAACTGATCGCTTATTACCGCAAGGAGCATTACAAATATCCTTCCGTCCATCATGCCCATAGGAAGAGTCGGATCTAAGGAAGCATTAGAGAGCCGGGAAAAACCTCGGCGTAAGGGGTATTACCGTAAATCGATAACGGCTGAGAGATCTGATACCTGCAGTGCGGATGGACAGCGCAATAAAGGGACGCTTCCCTGTTTATTAAATCGTGGGAGCGCTTCGCGAGGTTTCTATCGGAACTAAACATTATTTGCGAGATGTCTCCTATGTGTCGATTATCAGGTGGAGGACGATGGCACGACTATACAGAAAACATGTCACCAGTAAATAGGCGCAGCCCCCGAAACGTGCACGAGTGAGTGCCGCCCTCTTTGCGTAACAACCGACACGCACTTGGAGGGCGGCTGTCAAGACCCACACTACTTCTTTTAGGCATCCTGCTCTTCCCTGGTCAGAGGTTTCTTGCCGGCGTTCCTCATATTGACGAGTTTATTGAGTAACTCAAACCAAAAGTTGGACCCCAGAGACACCATCAAGACTGTTATTAAGATGCCAATGAGTTTCACAATATTAAGAAGGTCAAATATTTTATGAGTGTCCGGAAAACCATTTTCTTTTAACGGCCAACCGATGGGAAGATTAAGGCTGCTGATCTGCCGAAAAATCTTATCTGCTTTTTCTTTGTTCTTCAAGACAGCATTCTCCGGATCACTCGGTGTAGATTTCTTATCCAGTGCCGTCTGTCCACTCGCTGCTTTTTGATTCGCTCCTAGCGACTGTTTCCCTTGACTACCTTCTTCCTCAGTTATCGCCTTGTTAGCCATGTCGACTAAAGAAGCTCTAACTTCCGGGTCGCGATAAATGACCCTCCCGATCTGAAACGAGTCGGCATTCAACAGCAAAGCAACTACAAAGGCCACAATCAGGGCGAAGAGCTGGGAATGTCTTTTGTACCACCCAGTGACACGGTCCATTGCTTCATCGTACCATTTCTCCATATTTTCAATCGCCTTGTCCACAGAAGTAACGCCAGTCTCCAGCAAGGGGAGTAACGCCATCTTGATGGCATTGCCGTCAGGAAGACCGCTCACCAAAGTTTTGATGCTATTTACTGAATTAATGGCAGGGATGTTGCTTTCCAATTTCTTTACAACTTCCGGATGTTGCTTCAGACTCTCCAGCAAGGAGATAACAAAACTGTGGGAAGAAATGTAGGAAGGATATGTCTTTTTCTCCGATAGAAAAAATCGCTTGACGGTTTCCCGAAGATATTGCCAGAAGCCTTCAGGAGGCATATCTCCCATGAAGAGAGGCTGCTTGTAAAGCCTCTTCTGGGCCTCCGGGTCCTTAAGAAGTAAGAGAATACCTTTACTGAGCATTCTGGCGCGCTTTTTTGTCAGAGATGTGATTATCTCGACAATCACCGAGCACAGGAGACTCAACAAAAAGTATACAGTTACCAAGCCGATGACAGCATCTAAAATCTGCGAGTTAAACATATAGACCTCCTCGTTGACATTTTCGCATAAATATTCTTACTGCTTATTCAGTTTTTGCCTTCACTTTGGAGTACTGAACGCCAAATTTGATGCTGGATGATCTCACAAATCCATTTGCCTCATTGGCGCCGTTGTCGTATTCCATTTTGAACATTGCTCCTTTATCACTGGTTATCCATTCTGGCATTGGAATATATAAGGCAGTATTAATATTGCTTTCAAATCTTCTCACGGAAGCACCCCCCGTTGCTTTTTCATCAGGGAAATACCAGCCCTTGGCTGTAAATTCCAGTTTCATCCCAGTTAGAGGATTGTTTTCTCCAGTCAACAGATAAATGGGACTCCAGTGAAGCTCCCCGTTTATTCTGAAAAGATTATCTTTCGCATGAGATACGTCAGTCGAGGCATCTTTTTTAAGGCGATTTTCATACTGCACTGCAAGAGCAATGAACGGAGATATAGGGGCCTTAATAGCATCATTCCAGAATATGGGGTCAGTCCATCTCCATGGCAATAACCACTTGGTATCTGCAGATGTCACAACCGAAGCATTTGAAAAAGCCTGATTGCCAATAAATTCGACATTGACGGAAGCAGGCGAGTAGTATGCCTTCAATAAACTTCTTTCTGCTCCAATCTTAAATTCAACTTTAGAACTCTTATCTTTGTTCTCAGTAGATAATAGATTGTCGCTGCTGACAAAAACATGGGCAAAGTCAGGAATAGTTGCCAATTGGGGTATATCCAATTTGATCCCTACCTGAGTAGCAGTCTTCTTTGTTCCGTCAGTCAACTCTTCATTGGGAGCCTCCTTGGGATCTATCGAGAATGCCCATTTAGGTACTGAGACAGATACTTTGACAGGCTTTGAATACGTCGCATTGCCTATTCTTACTTCTGTTATTTCATCCCCTTTCTGCAAGGCTCCCTCGTTCAAGAGAATGTATAACGTGTCAATGTGATTTCCGAGGTCAACTCTCTGGACCACGTCCTTGCTTAAAGTTATCTTCTGGTCATTCCGCTTTAGGGAGATTTGCCAATTCCCTATATTACTAAGAAGTTGGGTGAGTTCTTCATCGCTAGCTTTCTCACTACGGAGATAAGTAATTCTGAGATAGTAGATAGGAATCAATGATGGATATTGTACTGAGTGCTCAAATCTGACAGCGTTTATCTGTATTGGGGTTTTTTCACTCCCAAAAAGAAGAACAGAATTACACAGAATCAAAACAAGGACAAACGGGATCAGGCGCAACCTACATAATATCAGAATTTTCATTTCCCCCCCCTAATTAACAATTCCGTCAATCACGATTTTTATGGTCGAATCAAGGCTACGAAGAATATTATCACTCGTATAAAAAGAATGATTAACGTTCTCCTGTAGTAACCCGTCCAATGTTTTCAACCCTGGGTTATTATCAAATGGTATATCTTTGTAAGCTTCCCTAAGCGTTTTATCTAGGAAATTGTCTGGGGGGAAATCATCCGGAAATATATCAGGGCTGAAATTCTGAGCAACACAGTATAGCAGATTCTTCAAGCGATCTTCTGCGGTGATAGATATATACCCGAGAAACCACAAAAAGTTCCGGCTCATATCATCGTAAGCATCATCAGGTACTAGAAGATGAAGTTGATCCTGGCAATACATATTGAGAGCCCCTTTTCGGTTATCAAAACCAGGTTCTCCCGACATGAGCAATTCATCCAAGGTCTGCTTTGAAAAATCCTTAGTATTGCTTTTTGTGAGATGATTCAAATTTGCCATGCAATGTTGAATGCCGGTGAGATTGTCAAACCATGCCTTAGCAAATCTACCATTGTTGTAACAAATTTCCGCCATAATACCTCCTTTGATAAGAAATTAAATTCTATGTCTTTCACTCTTTCAAAATGTAAGCTCAGGGATTTCCTCTGGTTTACTCAGGCTTTTTTTTAACATATCGGAAGTCACAGATTGGTCACATATATTCAAGGAAGGCAATTTAACACCCAAATAATGAGGTAGGTCACTTCTTGTTCGTTTTTTCCTCCTGTTCCCGAGTGAATTCAATACCTTTCAGGTTCAACGGGCTGCACCCTCTCGTGTGACGGTTATTTTCAGCATTCAACAGCTTCGGCGAAATGTCCAAGGTGCGGTGTATCAGGTGGATGAGATATTGCACTCGGAAAGATCAGTTTGAGACGTCCACCTACTACTGGACGGGGTTGAGGAGCATGAAACTCCAAGAAGTACCCTTTGAAGTCCGCACTATTTAAAAGCTTCAAAATAGTGTAATATTCAAGCGTGGGACAAATCGAGCTTCATCTGACTAATATGCAAATTCCGATATTGTCCGGGCGTTTTGTCTATCTGACAACTGGTTACAAAAAACATGAAGGCTGCCGAGTTATGAAAGGTAAGCACATATGAAAACATACCTCTTCGCATTATTCCTTTGGGCTTGCATTTTACGTGGAACTTCCTTAGGCGACGAAATAACAAATGCTCACGGCACGTTGAATTTAGTTTTAAAAACAGAAAATTGTACAATTGTTGCTTCTGATAGCAGATTAACCATGCAAACTGCTGACAAAGTAGAGTTTCAAGATAATTTCAGAAAACTATTTCCTATTACAGATTATGTAATGGTAACTGTAGCCGGATATTACGTTGTTGGGGTTAAAGGTTCTGCAGAATTGACCACTTCAATGAGTTCGATTGTTGAAGATTACATGAATGAAGTAAAAGCAAAAAAATACACTCCCCCGTATGAAGAAGTAGTTATATCTTTAATTAATTCAATAAGATTCTACTTGGACACTTTTTCAAGCATCAATTCTACATTTGAAAAATTTGATGATAGACCATTCGAATCTCAAGTAATATTTACCGGACTCGATAACGGTAAAATAAAAGTTACAAAAGTTATCCTTAAATGCAGG
Organism: Thermodesulfovibrionales bacterium; assembly: GCA_963727725.1. Lineage (GTDB taxonomy): Bacteria > Nitrospirota > Thermodesulfovibrionia > Thermodesulfovibrionales > SM23-35 > CAVSHJ01. Next base: position 6,239 of record CAVSHJ010000019.1, on the reverse strand, counting down.
CAGAAACCAAATGGTTCCCTTGATTATGATATTGCGAAAGTTGAAGGGCTATTAGAGAAACAAGGATTATTCTATCAAGCTGCTGGCCTGATTGATGTAGCCGTTGATATTATAGGTAATCCTCATAATTATATTGATTCAAACGAACAAGGGATAAATGAATATATACAGCAAATAAAGGATGGTAAGGTAGGAACAATGTCATGTGAAAACCTGCTCGAACTTTCAAAAGCCGTGTTTAGATTATCTGAAAGAAAATATCAGGAAATAGGCGGCCCCATGCATTTTTCAATTTTTAAAAGTGATAAATTTGAGGTAAATATTCCGCATGACTCGAAAGATATACCCCTGAAATCTCCATTTCATTTTTCTCTTACTCAAGATATTGGTGTATCTAATTTTAAAAGGAATCCAATAGCCTTTGATTTAGACAAAATGATATTAATCAACGTCAATAATCATTATCTAAATAGTGTTGTTCAAATGGATTCATCATATTTCTTTAACTCAACATTTAACAATTGTATCTGCGAGTTAAATTCAGACAAATTTTATTTTGCGACTAACAATGAACCTCCCCGCCGCAGAGACGGCGGGGTATCGCAAAACAAAACCCGTGATCACTTATATCTTGAACAATTTTAGCTGCCCCGTGCGTCGCTCTACTTCAGATTTATCCAAATGCTGATTCCTTATATATCTCTTGATTACTTCTTCATTCGTTGCATCTCCAACCGTCCCTATATACTTGCCATCACTCCAGAACTCCCCTCCCCACAACTCTTCTTTTCTCAGCTTGGGAAATTGTTTAAATACTCGTTTCGCTGTTATCGATTTTATCAGTTGCAGCACCTGACTGGGACTATACTGTGGTCTAGCACCGCAGAATATGTGGATGTGGTCCCCATCAAAACCGAGTTCATCAATTATAATGTTGTACCTTTCATTGATACCCTTCATTGTCTCTCGTATACATTCCTCAACTTCCGGCTTCAGCAACGCTTTACGATATTTAACAGCAGCCACAAAATGATATCTGATTTTATAGACAGCATGTGCTCTCTTTCCCAGTTCCATTCTAACAGCATTATAATCCCCCAAACCCCCTTCTCAAAAGGGGATTCAAGGTCTCCCCACAGCAAAGACTGTGGGGTATTGAAAAATTAATAAATTAAAGGACACATCTCTCCTTCTCGGCCCTAAAATTGATATTAAATCGAGAAAGATAAAAGACTTGATACAAGAAAACAATTGGAGAAAAGTTCTACAAAAAGAAAAGTAGGCCAGCCGAGGGGAAGGGGAAAAGTTCAATTAAGGGTGTACTGCGCATGTTCTACGGACGTCGTTGCTCCTTAGAAGAGGAAGGAGTTCACATAGGATTAACAGCTAACTATTTCACGAATTATAGTATGGTACAATCTCTTTTAATTCTTCCCCCACGTCAGCTTCTATCTTCACCGTTAATTCTTTAATCTTCTGCGATAAGTCTTGAATAAAATCTTTTACATCAATTCCGAAAATTTCCCCCATGGCAATAATTGCAAACTGCATGGCTTCCAATGCAACTGTATACAGGTCGCCCAATTCTTTTAATTCTGGCTCATTCTTCAGAGTTGTGATGTTTCGTCGATTATCCACTTCAAAAGCTTCTTCGAGGGATCTCACCGATGCATGCACCGTACTGCTTAAGAGAGAATATACCGTATCGTACCAATCAATAAGTCCAGCAGCCCGCGCTGCATCTTCAACGCCTATTTTCTTTATTTTATTTTTCTCTATATTTTCCTTTATTTCTGAAATTCGTTTCTCAACTTTCGGGATCATTGGATCACTCGGATTGTTTCTTTTGTGAAATATTAAGTATTTATTAAGAGCTCTTTTACGTTCATATTCATCAGAATCACGATATTTTTTCGTAAAAGCTTTATCCTTTGATATTGCAACCAACGGAAATAGAGACTCGAACATACATCTTAAAAGCATCTTTGTTTGTTGGATCATCCCTCGTTCTGAAATTAAAATAAAAGCTTGAAAGGTGGAAAGTGTTCTGGCAAACAATATCGCCGATATAAGTTCACGCAGATCGTGATAATGGATTTCAACCCTATATTGAAGTCCCTGAGAAAAGCGATTTATACTTGATAAAGATTCGTAGTGTGATGGAAAGACATCTTTTACCTGCTTCTTAAACCCTTCCAAATCCCCACTTAGAAAGCCCACCTTTTCAAAAGAATCCATGTCTACTACTCTTTGCATAATGATTTTCAGACATAATTTTATTTTTGTTCTCGCACTATTATAAACAGTCGCTAAAAATATTAATAATGTATTTCTCATTTTAGATATCGATTACCACTTCTAATATTCACTTTTCATTTCTATAGCGCACGCGTGTAGTACAGGAAGTAGTTGAGCTGGAGTTCGGCTTACGCTAGGGCACATATTTTAATCGTTACATATTGTACGCGCTTCTCAATAAAACAACACCAAAGTAAACAGCTGCAACTCCAGCAATAATATAGGTGATGGAGGTTTGTTTCTTTACGGACTCGTCTCTCTTTGCCAGGGATACAATGCCTGAGATGAATGCAACCAACCCAACTACAATAAGGTTAATTCCGAAAACAAGACTGAAAATATTATTAGGAGTGCCCATTTAGTATCTCTGAGAATTAAAATCCAATAACTATTCTGTGTAGTCTGTCCCATTATGATAGATGAACTCAATGAAGATTTCGGGAAGGAGGCTTTTTCTCTGGAGTTAATAAGAAGGTCGTGCGTCTTTCGCCCCGAAGGTAGCACGCCCTTTTTCTAGATGCCAGTAGAGTAGAGAACTGGCGTAGTAGCCGGAATGGTTCTATCTCCAGTTCCCCCTCGTCAATTCCGTGCATGCGGTTTTCCCGCACACGGCTTACCGATTATCTTCATCCAGTTGCTTTCGCAGACTGAGTCCATGGAGCAGTTCTCGGGATCTTGTATAAACCCAAGGTCTGGTAGTAGTACTCATCCGGAAACCGCCTATACCCATAACCGTTATAATGATGCTTACGGTGCAGGTATATCCGAATCCTCCGTACCAGATAGTTCCTCAGTGATGACATCGCTTTAGTGCAGTTGCCATAGTAAAAATAGCCCACCCATCCTCTGACGACTTCGTTAACTCGCTGGATTACAACTTCAGTCGGGGTTGCACTATACCGTTCAGTGGTCAATTGTTTGATTTCTGACCGGATGTGCTTCAGCGCCTTCTTAGACGGCACGATGAGAGGAAATTCACGCCCGGTTCTCTTGCCCCTTCTCATTACTATGGTAAAACCCATGAAATTGAAGCTCTCGTGCTGTGCATTCACAACCCTTGTCTTCTCTTCATTCAGGGCTAACCCCAGGTTACTGAGAACCGCCTTCATTCCCTTCAATATTTGCTCGGTACTGCCTTTGCATAGCGCTACACTATCATCAGCGTACCTCACAAGCCGTGCACCAAATCTCTCCTGCACTTTCTCGATCTTCCACAACGTATCGAGCACATTGAGGTAGATATTGGCGAGGAGGGGCGAGACTATTCCGCCTTGGGGAGTCCCCTTATCATTCCCTTTGTACTCCTTCTTTCCATCCTCACGTTCCTCCACAATCGGCGCTTTCAACCACATCTTTATCAATCTCAGAATGTTCTTATCCACTATCCGCTTCGCTACCAACTGCATAAGTTTGTCGTGAGGAATGGTGTCGAAGTATTTGGAGATGTCGGCATCAATTACATCAGTCTTGCCTCTCATGAGTTGCTCTTTCACATCGTCTACCGCCTGATGAGCACTCCGCTTCGGCCTGAACCCATAGGAGTTTTCCTGAAAATCGGCTTCGAATATGGGCTCGATCACTATCTTTACAGCCATCTGCACCACTCTGTCTTTGATCGTCGGTATTCCAAGCGGCCTTTTGCCTCCGCTTGCCTTCGGGATATATACCCTACGGACAGGTTTCGGCTTGTACTCCTTCCGTTTGAGTTCCACGGCGATCTCTTCAAGATATCCCTTTACTCCTCCTTCTCTTTTCCTCTATGAGGTCAAAGGTCTCACCGTCTATTCCCGGCGCACCCTTGTTTGCTCTGACAAGATTATAGGCATGGTTCAGGATGTCCAGCCTGTAGACCTTGTCATAGAGAAGATAGAATCGGTACTCCTTTTCCTGCTTGGCCTTCTGGTATAGTTTTCTCTGAAGTTCTCGAATCTTTTCCGGAGTTTTCAGCATTACGCAATCTCCTTTCCTTTACTTCTTCGAAAACGTGATAAAAGTATTGCCCCTTCCCTCTCCCAAAGTTATGTTGTCTTTGGGATACAAACGGTACGCTATGGGCAAATCCGACTCCCTTGCCGACCCAGTGGAATTTCGTTGCCTTATATCCACCAGTTGCCGCCCTGAACAGCATCGGCAAGGGTCTCCTGTGTTCATTGTCATATGGCTTCCTCTGCGTGTCACCCCTGTTACCCCGGAAGTCCATCTATCGGTTATGGTAGTTTTTGTTAGGATAGATGCAGCGGTCTTCCCCAATGTAGGAGAGGGTCGACAACTCCATTGTGCATTTCGAGGCTACGTCTGGGTTCGCATTAGCTGCGACCCGCAGATTTGCTCAGCTCCCTTTCGGAGCCTTTGTCAGGAAACTTGATGCTTTAGGTTACCCTTTGCACCTCCCTCAAGCTATGTGGGTGAGCTACCAAATTCCCACCGTCGGACTTTAACCGACAAGTCATACGTTTTACACAGCATACCCTACTATTCACTGTTTCAATTATCTGAAACAGTGAAGAATTCTCGTGAGAAACATTAACACAGAAATGCGGCAGCATTTTTATGGATTACTTGATCTACAAGCTAAATCTCTCTCATCTCCTCTCGCGCTATTCCTGGATTTGGACCGGGGGTGGTACCCATTTTTCTTTCAGGGCGGTTTTGTCCGGCCAATACATCCGCAGCACTATGCTGTAATTGGCTGCGTCCGGGTGTGCCGTGTCCGGTACCGGGGTGGGGAGCCAAAATCCTACCTTTCCGGTATCAGCCGGCTCGTCCGGTTGGAGCAATATGTCCACGGCAGTCTGATGGTAGATCGCCTGGTCCGTGCTGTGGATGGCATATCGGCAGATCTGGTTATCGACGAGGTAGCCATCCTTGTCATAAACCGTGACGGACCAGAACGCGTTTGCGCTCACCGGCGGCACTGGGTCGAAATGGATGACGTATTTATGGGAACTATTGAGTTGGACCGGCTCCCCGTTCACTATCGCAAAATTCGTGGCGGGATAGAAGCCGTCTTTCGGGAGGTTCGCGCCGGGAGCCCCCCATGCGACCGCAGCGCGGCTCAGATAGTCCGTGCCATAGGTACCGATATCGGAGACGGTCACCCTCCATCCATTTACCATGTCTCCCAGATTCTGAAATTGCCAGCTCATCACCAGGACTGCGATTTGCGGGGCGGCATTGATGTCCGCCACCATGTCCGCCGGAGGGTTGAATGGAGCGCCCGGCACAAATCCGATCTTCTTGAATTTTTTGAGCGCCGGCTTGTCCCGATGAGCGGCGGGATTGTCCCGCATGAGATCGGAAAGCATCTGGAAGAACTCAACTCCCGTCAGCTGTGCAACAAGGTCGGGAGGCGTGGGAGTAGATGTGACAGGGGAAACACCACTGAGCGGATTTGGGGCCTTGCCGGCCAGCCACTCGCTTAGAGGAGTGAGGGTGTACTGCTGCTGAATGTTATGCACGTCCGAATAGTCAATCGGTGAACAGGTCCCTTCCGGTGGGACATTCGTATTCACCTGGGTGCGGCCGATGATCCAGACCATGTTTGTGGGGGATTTGATTACCTTGATGTGCCGCGGCAGGTGCCCCTTCCAGTCCGGCCCCACTATCGCAAAGTCCTTGGCGGACGAGCCGGTGGTTCGCGTGCCGGGGGCAGCAAACGTATTGGTCCAGGCGTCCATTATCTGCATCACGTAATAAAGACCGCTCGTGTCCGGCACATGCAGGATGAGGGGCTCGGCTCTAAGATCCAGAAAGGCTTCTGAGTAAAGCGTGTCATTGTTCGAGCGCCTGACGCTCCTATCGTCGGGCCCCAGCAGCCGAGCGGTGTGTTTGAATTGGTTCATGCCATCCAGCTGCCCGGACTCCAGCATTACCTGCCGGGTGAATTCCGTCAGTACCAGCGAGTAGCCGTAGATGTAGGCATCAATGGCAGTCTCCAGGGT
>CAVSHJ010000018.1:0-89578 GCA_963727725.1 Thermodesulfovibrionales bacterium | reverse complement strand
AAAAAGGGGATCTTCAAGTCCGGACACCTTCAGCCTGTGCTCCACATAACCTCTCATTTCACTCTCCGACAAAGGGCCGAGGTGATAAAAAAGCCCGATCCTCTGTCTTAGCGGGAGATAGGTTTTGTGGTTCAGTCTTCTCCTCAGGTCTGTCTGGCCAACGAGTATGAGACTCAGAAGGTTCGTATAGTCAAGCTGGAAATTAGTAAGCAGCCTGATCTCCTCAAAAGTATTCTTATTTCGGGATAAGCTGAGCCTCGTCTATGATGATGACCGGCGTTATCCCGGCCTCGTAATCCTCATAGACCTTTTCATAGATCGCGTCGAGCAGGCTGTCTTTGTAATTGTGAGGCACGTTAATATCGAAGCGCTTTGCTACCGTCCTCAGGAACTGGAGCGGCGTCAGCTGGGGATTGATGATGACTATTACTCTGTATTTCTCACCGAGGGAATCCATCGCGCCCGGGTCAGCGTCGTTTTGCCGCTGCCGATCTCTCCCGTAAGCAAGACCAATTCCTTTTCTTCAACGGCATATTGCAGTCTCGCAAGGGCCTCCTCGTGGTTCCTGCTGAGAAAAAGAAATCTGGGGTCGGGTGTCTTTGTAAAAGGCCTCTGTTTCAGTCCATAAAATTCCTCATACATAAGACATGCCTTCCTGTTTTATCAGGGCCTTCTCCATAATTGACTCAACATCAAGGACGAGTATCACCTCGTGCTTCCCTATCTCGGCGGCGCCCGCAATACCCCACAGACCTCTGAAATAATCACCCAGAGACTTTATGACGATCTCATGCTGGCCCACGATCCCGTCGGCAAGAAGCCCGAGTTTCTTCCTCCCGAACCCGGAAACAACAGCGAATGAAATGTCACTTGCGTCCGTCTCTACGGAAAATATTTTCCCCAGGCTGATTATAGGCAGCATTTCACCTCTGAGATAATAGACATCCTTCCATTCTATTGTTTGGATATCTTTCTTTTCTACCGCAACGGTCTCGGAAATTGTCGTTATGGGTATGGCAAATTTCTCTTTCCCGACATTTACGATAAGCGCCTTTATGATCGCAAGGGTAATCGGGAGGGTAAGCGTGAAGGTTGTTCCCTCATCCCTTCTTGTGTAAACCTCTATGAAACCACCCAGGGCCGAGAGTTTTTCTTTGACAACATCCATACCGACACCCCGTCCGGAGATTTCGCTCACGGCGTCTTTTGTACTGAAACCGGGAGTAAAGATGAAATCAATGACTTCCCTGTCCTCAACAGCAGTCCCCGGATCGAGCAGCCCTTTTTCCACCGCTTTTTCCCTCACTTTTTCTATGTCTATTCCGCCGCCGTCATCTGCCACTTCAATCACCACATGGTTGCCTCTCTGGAAAGCCTTCAGGACGATACTCCCGTGCTCTTTTTTCCCTTTTTTCTTTCTCTCCTCTGTCGGCTCAAGACCATGGTCGACAGAATTCCTCACAAGATGCATAAGGGGGTCGACTATCTCTTCAGCCAGTGATTTATCGAGTTCGGTATCCTCGCCGTACAGGACGAGATCTATCTCCTTCCCTATCTCCCTCGAGTAACGCCTGATCACCTGGGCGAGCCTCGAGAATATCTGCCCTACGGGGACCATCCTGATTTCAAGGACCTCGTCCTGCAGTTCGGTCAGTTTCCTTTCGAGTGTCTGCGAGATCTTGTGGACGTCGCGAATAAAAGACGAGGAATAGCGGACGTCGGCCATCTCCGCGCCTATCCTCTTGACCGCATCTTTTGCGAGAGTAAGTTCGCCGATCGTGTTCAATATCCTGTCCAGTTTATCTATGTCGACCCTCACTGTCGTCGTCGTGCTCTTGATAGACTGCTCCGGTTTCTTCTGCGGGTGAGGCACTCCAGCCTTTGGGGAAACAAGCACCTCGATGTCCTTGTCCGGTTGTGCGCCTAATTCCTGCAGTGTGAGGGTGGTCGCAAACATAAGGTTGAATCCTATGGAGCCGTCGGGAACGTCTGACGAGGTAGGCAGGGTCGATATGAGCTCTCCCTTTGATTTAATTTCTCCCGTCAGCTTCTCGAGGGCCGTATCAAATGTGGAGAGGTCAAGTATTGCCTTGAGAAGATATATACCGTTACCATTCTTTATATTCGCCTTGAGTCTGTGCTCTTCATATTCTGAAAGCACCTTTATGATGGAGTCATCGATAAGTCCCTTGATGTCCGGACCGGTTTCACTCTCTCTCAGAGAGCCCCTGAAGCTCTTTATACCATTTATGGACTCCGTCAGGTCCTGCTCCCTGTCTTCCTTGACTTCATCCACTGCGGATCTGAGTGTATCGATATTCTCAAAAAGGAAACTTACTACATCATCCGTTACGGTTATCCTGCCGAGCCTTAGTTCATCCAGGAGGGATTCAAGTGCATGGCTGAGGTCTGTTATCCCCCGGTTACCGAAAAGCCCCGAAAGACCCTTGAGGGTATGCATGGAGCGGAAAAGCGCGTTAATTGTGTCCGGGTTTAAAGCTGTCTGAAACGTATCCTGGATCTCGAGAATGAGCTGCTGGCACTCGAAAAGGAGGTCTTCGGCCTCGGCTATAAATTCTTTCTTGGACGCCTTCATCACGTTATGGCTTGTTTTATGACTTCCTGAAGTTCATGAGCTTTAAACGGTTTCGTGATATACGCCATAGCACCCAGAGCTATGCCCCTTTTTTGGTCCTCCTCACTCCTTTCCGTGCTTACAATGACAAGAGGTATATGACTGTATCTGGGATTATTCTTTATGAAACTTATAAGTTCAAGGCCGTTGATATCGGGCATGTTTACATCGGTGATTACAAGGCTGAATTCTTCGGTCGGCAGGAGTTTCAATGCCTCAAAACCCGAGGCGGCTTCCACTGTGGTAAAGTCTCCCATCTCTTCGATCACAGCCCTGATGAGAGCCCTCGTCGTTGCGGAATCTTCAACGAGAAGAATGGATTTGACAGGGTTTTCTCTTTCCATCCTCCTAAATTCTAACAGATTGAAATAAAAAAAACATTACGGTTTTTTATTCTTTCTCCATTTCGTGGAGTCTCCGCTCGAGCAGGGATTTTTCGAGGGCAAGCCCCGCCTGATCTATGAATATCTCAAGACCTTCCGTCTCTCCCGTCTCTTCTCCGGTTGAGAGGTTGTCGCAGTATAGCAGCGCAACCACCTTGTCCTCTGTAGTTATCGGGAAAAAGGCGCTTTCATTCGGCCAACCTTCTCCGATTTCTTTCATCATCCGTATGGTCACCTTGTCTCTTTCCATCGCTCCCCTGCGAGGACGTTTTTCCTCGATGATCTTCTTCAGGAAATCGCTTTCTTCGAACGGCAGAGATATCTCCCGTATCCTCTCATCGGCCCTCTCCATCTCAAGACCGAACTGTCCGAGCCCAACTATTTCCGTATCTCCAACCATGAAGAGGACGCCCCTCTGGAATATCTCGCTCGCAAACCTGAGGATAAGAAGGGTTATCTCTGAAGCCGAATTGGGGAACCTCAGCTCCTGCGTCAGTGCCCTCAGTGACGATATGTCCTTCCTTTCTACAGGCTGCTGGATATCCCAATCATCCTGCCATACTTCTTCCTCCCCCTCTAACCCCGTCAGCTCTTCACCTGAGACCAACCCCGTCTGTGCCGATTCATCGTGTACCCTGGCGCCCTCCATCAGAAGGTATTCAGGACTCATTCCCTTCGACAGTTCCCACCCGAGGTCGGGTACGTCAATTTTTCCGTCCGGGGAGGTGTCATCGAGTTCAAACTGAAAATCGCCGTCCTGCCAGAAGAGGATCTGGTATACAACCCTCTCTATCCTTTTTCTCGTGATCTTTTCGAGAGTGTCCCTGTTCACAGAGCCGAATTCATACAAAATCTCGGCGCAGGTTTTTGCAGGCAGCTTTTTCTTTACCTCAGAAGCCAGGTTGAAAATGGTGTCCTTTATTATTCCTGCGCTGACAAGGTCTTCCCCGAGGGTCCCGCCGATATCATCTGTCTCCGCCCTCACAACGAGGCCGTTCTTAAAAGTTATCAGAGCACTGCCGCGGCTTCCTCTGAGGATGAGCGTGCCTGTCTTTTTGCCTATGCTCAGTATCTGGAAAATATCGGAGAGCGCAAGGTCTTCAAGCCTTCCTACAAGACTCATCTGGGTTAAGACCTCTTTGGTGCCATCCGGGTGCCCGGAGTCACTAAAAGCTCTTTTTCTGTCTCCCTCGTCATGACAGACAAACGCACAAGGTTAGAAAGTTCGTATGGCTCTCAAGAGCGCGACTATAAGTGTTGATAATCGAGTATATCAGTTGAAATTGAGACGTGTCAACGAAGGGCGGCACTACGAAAGAGCATGTTTCTCTTGTCCTTCTAATTTCAATTCCATATTGGTGCGATTAAAAGGAGCAACGGCGACAACTCTTATCGGTCTCGGCAGGTATTTCAATTCCATATTGGTGCGATTAAAAGGCAAAAATTTGCCCTAAAAAATAAGGAGTTAAGTTGTCAAAGACCTAAAATCTATGTGAAGTTCCCCCAATTTTTTCCGTCATTCCCGCGAAGGCGGAAATCCACTCTTTTCAAATCAGCAAACTTTTGTATAAGTCCAGCCATTCGGGATTTTGTTCCTCAATAAGCTTGAGCTTCCATACTCGATTCCATTTTTTCATTTGCTTTTCCCTCGATAGCGCTGTCTCGGCGTCTCGCATAACCTCGTAGTAAACGAGCCGATGCACCCCGTATTTCTTTGTAAAACCATCAACCAAACTGTTCTTATGTTCGTAAACTCTCTTCGTCAGATCCGTGGTCACTCCTATATACAGGGTGCCTCTTCGTTGGCTGGCCAAAATGTAAACATAAAAGGTTTCTTTCATACCTAATGGGAAACATGGATTCCCGCCTTCGCGGGAATGACGGCTTTTATCTTACTATTTACCTGTAAAAAGTTCCCCCAATTTTTAAAAAGCAAACCAGACCACTTCACAAATCCATCTTTCCCTTTTACTTCATAATGTTACGTCCCGAAGCTATCAAATCCTGGGGGAACTCCTTCCTAAAATCTATCTGTCTACCGCCGGTTATGCTAAAAAACCGTAAGTTCGACGACGCGCGACGCCAACATCACAACAAATTTCCAGTCAAATTCTTTTCGACCCCGATTATCTCACGTTCAGTATACTTCAGACTGCCGAGCTTGTAGACAATGACAGAATCCTCATCCGCCTTCATGCGTTTTTCGAGCTCTATCTTCATGGCCTCAAACCTGCCTTCCGTAAGCTCTCCTTCAAAAACTGAATTCTGCACCCAGTTTAAATATCGTTTTAAAAGCTTATGCACCTTCTGCACCCTTTTTTCACCTATGTCGTAAACTAAAACATAGTACATTGCTTTTTCAGCTTGAACGGGTTGACCTTTTTTATTGTGATTACCACCATGCCCTAAATGCCTTATAATCCTCAATCCCTGAAATATATTTCTCAAGCTTGTAACATTCCAGCCTGATTAAATGTCGGTAAGATACATTTCTTTTGAGATTCCTATGCTTGATTGTGGTGTTAAGTCTCTCATCATATTCCCTTAAGAATACTTTTCTGCCGTTATCGGAGAGATAGCAGAAGTTTACGTCCTTCTCGAAATCACTCTCATCGAGCATTTTTGTATTGATAAGCTTGAAAATAACATGATCAACAATCACAGGCTTGAATATCTCAGAAATATCGAGGCTTAGCGAAAACCTTCGATTGCCCGGCTCATGGAGAAAGCTGATAGTTGGATTAAGCTGGGTATGATATATCTCACCAAGCGTTGTTGCGTATAAAAGGGAATTTCCGAATGATATTAGAGCATTCATCATATTATCAGGCGGTCTTTTAGTTCGTTTGGTAAATTCCTCATCGAGGTCAAGGATGACATTGAAGCTGTCATAGTAACGCTCTCTTATATGTCCTTCCCATGCCATGATTTCAAGGATATCCGATGCATTTCCCAGTTCAGGCACTTTTGCTTCAATGTCCGATATATAACCCTCAAGCCCTGATTTCCTGTTTTGGTAATATTTCAAATTGCGAAGGATATTATGTGAAGCGCTTTGTATTAACTCCCTTGCAATGTTCAAGCGTCTTTCTTTGTTCTTGTAACACTCTACCTGGTTTACGATAAGGAAGCCGGAATTCAGATGTTCCCTCGGATAGTAAGAGCCGGAATAATAGCCATAGTAATTGAACACATGCACTGGAATCTTCTGCTGAGCAAGAAAATTAAGGAGCTTGGTGTTCAAATCTGTCTCACCCATTAGGTAAAGCCCTTCTACATCCTCAACGGGAATGACCTTCCGCTCACCTGATTCGAATTCAAGATAAAGAGTATTATCCTGCCTCTTGAGACGCCCGTTTTTTGTTATGTAATAATTTCGCTTCATGTTTTTAACTGACAGTTCAAACAGTTTAAGCGGTTCAAACGGCTTGAACCGTTTGATCGGTTCTTTTTATGAATAGCAGAAATCCTCATACCCGCATTTTTTACAAATCTTTGAATTTAATGCCTGCGGAGGACCGTCAAGGGATTCCACTTCCTTAACCTTCTCAATCGTATCCTTTATTTCAATCTCCTTTTCAGGAGTAAGCTCGATTTCTGTTGTCCTCCTCAGTTTCGGATAGTTGATAACCCCTTTCCTGATATCAACGCCTTTTTGCCTGAGACAATAAATGTAGTAAAGAGTCTGACCGATATGGGCCGCCTCCATTCTGTTTGATTTCTTAACCTCATGCACTGCCTCATCGTCCATGAAATCTATCTTGATAACCCCGTCAATCAGCATCTCTTTCCTTTTTTCTCGCGTATATGAATGTTCGTCTATCAACTTCCCAAGCAAAACATTATCCGATTCCCTCTCCATCTGTATCCCATGCGAAAACAACCACAGCTTCCGATGACAGATGTTGTAATAGTTAAATTCCGTGCCGGTGATAGTGATATTTTTCGTGTCGCTATACACTTTGAACTTTTTTATATTGTGTGAAATGGCGACTGCTTCGCTCGAAAATATATGGAACAACTGTCTCCTTCAAAATTCGATGCTCGCCAAGTTTAATTGTGCCGGAACCATATGTGCTTGTTCTGTCAAATCCATCCTTTGCACTGCACAATGCCTCACCAAAATCATCAAGAAATTGTGTCCAGCCACTCTTACCGATGGTTGCCTGTTCCTCTTTATGAGGATAAGTGTATCCATCAGGGAGGCTGCCTGTGTGAAGTGCATGGCCGATATACTGCCAGAAAGAACCTCTCTTCCCTATACAATTGATGTGACTGCCTATATGTTTTAGTGTCGCGACATCTTCCGCCGAAAGATTGGCTGTGTCTATTGCTACGGCAAGCTCGCCGTTAGCATATAAGCAAAATTCACGGTAAGCTATTGTAGGCATGTAATAACCTTTTGGCGCGCCCCGCTCTTCTTGGCGGATTTTGATAAAGGTATTTTGCACAATACAGGTTGGCGGTGGACTGAATCTGATCTCGCGTCCTTTTACGAGATCAAACAGCCATCGCGCTTTGCTTTCTGCCTCATGACTCGGAAAGCCCCGGAAACACGCGTCAATCATTGTCATTTTAAACGCGTAGGGCGTCGGCACAAGAAGAGTCTTGCCACCCTTGTTTGTGGCGTGAGTCATCTTGAGTGAAAAGAGGCTCACTTTAATCGGTTTCTTTGACCATCCCAAAGCCCATACTTCCTTTTTCCCCAAAACCAGCGGCGTATCCTATTTCAATAAGCTCAGGACTGCCTGCGACCTCAAAGGGCGACATGAAGCCAATTACGTTTGTAAAAATCGATAAATATGTGGAGCATATCCTAGTATCCAGGAACTATTGAATGTATTGGGCTGGTTGTTCATTAGCAGTTTGTCTATGGTCTTCACGGCAGAATCAAAATCCACTGTATTCACTTCATCCTGACAACAGAGTATCGGAGCAAGACTATAAGGAGAAAGGCGACATCGAAGACGACTTTTCTGGCTTGGTTTGTGATAGGGCGAAAATACACGCGCAACAGTGCGTGAAGTAAATTAAGAACTACTTATGTCATCTCTTTGTAAGAACTTTATTGTCTACGGATAGGAAACATCCGTTTCTTCATAAGTTTCATATATAATATAAAAAATATCTATTTCAGAGGAGAAGCACATAATGTCCATTATTACAATTTCGCGAGGCTCTTACAGCAAAGGAAAAGAAGTGGCAGAGAAGGTAGCCCGAAAATTAGGCTACGAGTGTATTGCAAGAGATGCCATTCTTGGAGCATCAAAAGAATTTAATATTCCGGAAATCAAACTGATTCGCGCCATTCATGACGCCCCTTCCATTCTGGAAAGGTTCAACTATTCAAAGGAAAAATATCTGGCCTATCTGCATGTTTCGATGTTGGAGCATTTTCAAAAGGATAATACAGTCTACCATGGTCTCGCAGGCCATTTCTTCGTAAAGACTATCTCTCATGTGCTTAAGATAAGAATCATCGCCGATATGGAAGATCGCGTGAAACTCGAGATGGAACGTGAGGGAATTTCAAAAAGAGAGGCGTTGCGTATTCTTACAAATGATGACAAAGAAAGACGCAAATGGTGCAAATATATTTATGGAATTGATAAATGGGACCCCAGTCTCTATGATTTGGTTATCCATATTAAGAAAATTACGGTGGATGATGCGGTAGATATTATTTGTCATGCTGTCGGGTTGGAACAATTCAAAGCAACTCCGGAATCACAAAAAGCACTGGAGAGCCTGTTACTTAACGCAAGAGTTAAGCTTGCGTTAATAGATGTGAAACCCGACGTTGAAGTGTTTGCTGCAGATGGAACTATTGTAATAAGAGCTAAAACCTCGCAGTTTGAGGATGAACAATTGATTCATAAAATAGAGGAAATCGCGAAGAGCGTTCCGGGGGCAACAAACATCAGAGTTGATTTGGTCTCTTACACACATGAGTCAAGATAAAATATTTTCAATACACCAGGGATAAAAAATCCAAAGCTCAGAGCCTTTTGTCATGTTTATTCCTCTTCTGTTCATACATCAACTTGTCCGCCTTTGAAAGCATTTCATCAATGGAACACGAAGACTCATAGCCGCAACGGGCAAACCCCAGGCTCAGGGACAGCGTGAAGGACCATGTCTCAGCGCTGTTGTAATCATCAAGGTTTTTCTGCAGCCGCTTCGTGACGATATCTTCGCGTGATTTTTCATCCTCAACGATACAGACGGCAAATTCATCTCCGCCTATTCGCGCGACGACATCAGCGCCGCGAAAAGTCTCTTTCAGAATAGTAGCGGTATCTCTCAACGCCAGGTCACCCTTCTCGTGTCC
This sequence comes from Thermodesulfovibrionales bacterium, assembly GCA_963727725.1. Lineage (GTDB taxonomy): Bacteria > Nitrospirota > Thermodesulfovibrionia > Thermodesulfovibrionales > SM23-35 > CAVSHJ01. The sequence continues at coordinate 80,229 of CAVSHJ010000018.1, read as the reverse complement.
CAGCGTATCGTTGATTTTCTTCATGTCATCGAGATCGGCAAGTATGACCAGCACGCCCCTCCTCTCCCTGTTTGCCAGTTTCATCTGCTGCTCCGCAAGTGCAAAAAAACCACGCCGGTTGTGCAGACCGGTAAGGTCATCCAGAAGCGACAGGTTCCGCAGTTCTGTCATTAACCTCTTCCGTTCTATGGCGTATCTGATCGAGCGTATGAGGAGGTCGCTGTTGACAGCACCCTTGACCAGGTAATCCTGTGCTCCTTCCTGCACCGCCTGAATCCCGGTCACCTCATCGGCAAGTCCCGTCAGTACTATAATAGGCACCTCGGGAGCCTGAACGAGCACTTTCCTGAGGGTATCGATGCCTTTACTGTCGGGGAGGCCGAGATCAATGAGGAGTGCGTCAAACCGCTCTTCCGAAATGAGTTGCAGACCCGCCGAAAGTCTGACGGCATGCACAAGGGCAAGGGGGAGGGGCCTGATGTCCTTCAGCATCTCACTTATCAATTTGGCATCTGCCGAGTTGTCTTCGATGAGGAGAATCTTCATACGATTATTTTGCTAAAAATTCTTCAGCCGCCGGAAAACAAAACAGTCCATAAGAGTTCACGGTCCGATATGTCATTTGCCGGAGATTTTTCCGGCATTATGCACGAAATAATCCGCACCGGGATGGACATGATTTCAGTTTATGGCACGGGGCAGCTTTGCGACAGTAAGCCAGAAATCTTCAATGGACCGGACCACATTCAAAAAAGCGTCAAAATCGAGAGGCTTCACAATGTAACAGTTCGCATGCAGATCGTAAGCCTTGCGTATGTCCTGTTTTGCGCTTGACGTTGTTAATATTATTACCGGTATGCTCTTCAGATGCGGGTCTTCCTTAATCTCTGCCAACACCTCGAAGCCGTTCTTTTTCGGAAGATTTATGTCAAGCAGGATTATGTCCGGGAGTACAGCATCTGTAAACTTGCCTTTACGTCTCAGGTAGGCTATCGCGTCTGCACCGTCATTGACAACGTTCAGTTCGTGGGAGATATCGCCTTCTTTCAGGGCCTCCATTGTTAGAAGCACATCGGCAGGATTATCTTCCACAAGCAGGACATTTACCGTCCTGTTTAAGGTTTTTGACCCATCATCCATCATTTTCACCTCGGCACTTTGAAATGGGGTGCAAACATACAGATTCAACCCGTAGATTTAATACAAGAACCATGCCAAATAGTCTATTTTGTCTCCTTTTTTCTGGCGGAGGGGCAGGGATTTGAACCCTGGGTGGAGTTACCCCCACAACGGTTTTCGAGACCGCCCCGATCGGCCACTCCGGCACCCCTCCATAAAAAGGACGGTTATCAGTGAAGAGTTCATAACGGCCACAGAGAAATTTGTAAATTATGCCTGTGTTGCCCCGGCAAAGTAAATCTTCATCTCCGGTTCTGAAAAAATCTCTTCAAAATTTCCGCGCATTCTCCATCCAGGACCCCCGACACGACTTCCACCTGATGATTGAGGCGGTTATCCGAAAGCAGGGAATACAGGCTGTCCACCGCCCCGCCCTTTTCATCCCCGCACCCGTAAACGAGCCTGCCAAGTCTTGCGTTTACCATCGTGCCTGCGCACATTATACACGGCTCCTTTGTCACGTAGAGTATTGCATCTGCCAGCCTCCAGCTGCCGCCTTTCTGCGCGCCGTGCCTCATTGCGAGAATTTCAGCATGGCCTGTCGGATCATGCGAAGACTCCCTGCAGTTATGTGCACTTGCAACAACCCGACCGTCTTTCACAAGAACTGCACCCACCGGTACCTCTCCTTCGTGGAAGGCTATATCTGCTTCTTCGAGAGCCATCCTCATGAAACGAACATCGTCTTCCCTGTCAGGCACGGTAACTATTCTATCGGAAGGCTTCAAAAAAATCATACATAAATAATCATATAACCTGCATTGAACCGGTTCAATATCAATGAGTCATTATTTTCAGATTGTCGTTCATAAAGGAAAAGTTATGTTCAGACAGCCGGACCCGGTATTTAAAAAAAAGACCGGTTTCGGTTAATATACCTGTGGATAAAAAGTCTTTTTTGCCCCGGCGGGCGATTAGCTCAGTGGTAGAGCGCTTCCTTCACACGGAAGAGGTCGCTGGTTCGATACCAGCATCGCCTACCATTCCGCTTAATGCAATTCGTCCTGCTGCTTAATCCGAATTATTCATGCGAACTCTGTTCCGTTGTGTCATTATAGGATGGACATGGACTATTCTCGATTTCAATAAATAGAACGTCCAAAACAAATCCTTCTCCAATATCCTTGGTTTTGCGGATTCTCTTTTGTCATTAATCTTATCCCCAAAAATCGGTTCCCGGGCTCCACGTATTTTTTATGAAAGATTTTCGCGGGTCAACCGACGGGGAAATTTGTCCCGCAGATGTGGCAAAATGCCCGAAACAGCTTTCGATTATACTACCCGCTGCACTGACCGTATAGTCTCCGTTCAACGCTCTTCCAATATTGAAATTTCAGGGACCTGTGATAAGTTGTAAGAAGGGTTAAAATAAAAAAATGGGAACGACACACTCACATGGCGATCATAACCTCAGGGCTGTCTTTTTCCTCAATCTCATTTTTACCATTTTTGAAATTTCCGGCGGACTATGGACTAACAGCCTCGCAATTCTTTCAAATGCCCTGCACGATCTGGGTGATACTTTCTCTTTAGGCTTTTCATGGTATCTGGAGAAGTATTCACGGAAAGAAAAAGACAGGATTTTTTCTTACGGATACCAGCGCTTTTCACTCCTGGCTGCGCTGATTAATACCATGGTTCTGGTGGGAGGTTCGTTCTTTATTATGTCTGAGGCCGTACCAAGACTTATAAATCCGGAACATTCCAAGGTTCAGGGGATGCTGGCTTTTGCCATTGCAGGTATTCTGGTGAACGGTCTCGCCGCTTTGCGGCTGAAGGGCGGCAAGACGTTCGTTACAAGAGTCGTTATCTGGCATTTTGTAGAAGACGTATTGGGCTGGGTGGCGGTACTGGTTGTCGCCATCACCCTTATGTTCAAGGACATACCGATTCTTGACCCTGTATTGTCCGTGTTGATTGCAGCTTATGTCTTATATAATATAATCAGAAATTTGAAAAAGACCCTGGCCCTTTTTCTGCAAGCCGTTCCTGAAAACATCGATATCGATGAAGTCGAAAACAGGTTGAGAGTCATCGAGAATGTGAAATCGGTCCATCACACGCAGGTCTGGTCACTGGACGGCATACATCACGTGCTCACGACCCATATCGTCGTAGATGGAAAAGCAACCAAAGACGATGTCTGGCAGATGAAGTGTGCAATAAAATCGTTGACCGATAAGATGGATTTCACACACAGTACGGTCGAAATCGAATATGAAGGTGAAGCTTGCAGGATGGAACAGCCCTGAAACAGGGAGGGCAACTGGCAACTCAAACGTTAACTCGGACTTCTATTATATTGCTGTGATGAGAGGCTTGCTCCCCGTTTCAATCCTTGTTTTATTGGATGCTGCTATCAGACGTATATGCAAACATAACGGAAAGAGAAGATACCAATTGGATCAGAGTCACGGTTTCCGACACCGGCATCGGCATTCCGCAATCCGAACTTCCTTATCTCTTTGCCAAATTCTCCAGAGGAAGGGACAAATCCCGTCTCAAGGTGCAAGAAGGCTGGGAGGGGTCCGTCTAATCTTCGGGTTTCAGCCGCAAGGCGTGTGCTGCATGAGGTGGAGATTCGGGTGACTTTCGGTATTTATTTGTCTGCGGCCCTTTATGGAGTGCTTCGGTTATTACGCTTCATAATTGACCTCTGCCTTAAATAGTTCTTTAGCAGCGATGGCCTTTTATCCGTCCGCACCACGCCTTGTTTTTTGGGGTGTATTATAGTAACATCAGGCTATGAGCGAACAAATGGAGAAAGAACTCAAAGAAATCACGGATAAAATCGTGAAAGAATACGAGCCGGAAAAAATCATCCTTTTCGGCTCTTGGGCGTGGGGAAAACCGACAGAAGACAGCGATGTGGACTTGTTTATTGTGAAAGAGACGGACAATACGAGAGACATGGCGAGAAAAATTGACGGCTCGATATTTCCCCGCTTTAGTGCGATGGATTTCATTGTCTATACGCCTAATCAGCTTAAGAAAGAATTGGAAATAGAGGAGCCTTTCATTACTAAGGTATTAAAAGCCGGAAAAGTTTTGTACGAAAAAGCCTATGCGGGAAGAAAATAAAAGAATAATTTTAGCACGCTGGTTTAAAAAGGGCGATGAGGACGAGCTTAATGCCTTGTCGATTTTGAAGCATCGGGATGGAACTCCCGGTGCGGTTTGCTTTCTTTCGCAACAAATAGCGGAAAAATATCTAAAAGGGCTTTTAGTATTTCTTAAAAATGATTTGGTAAAAATACATGACCTGGTAAAACTGGAAGAAATTATTTCTGAAGCCCTTCCGGACATGCGCGAGATGCATCAAGAGACCAGCCTGCTGAACCGTTTTTATATCGAAACTCGCTATCCCGGCGACTTTCCGGAATTTTCCTGGAAGGATGCCGAAGAAGCATATGCGGCGGCAAAAAAGATAAAAGAATTTGTTTTGGAAAAAGCTAAATAATTCTTGATTCCTAAATTTTCCCCTGACCACCGCCTGATATCCAAGAGGGTCGGTATTGCCGGAATAGCTAATTTATCCTCTCTTTTTTGAAATCGTCCATGTCCTATGCTAACTGCATGGACACCGAAACTTCCGAATTCGAAATTGACCCCGACTTACGAAATCTTTATCCTCACCTCAACGACGATCAACTAAGAGAGGTCCAGGACACTCTTGATCGCTATTTGGAACTCTTCTTCTGTATAAGCTTCTTTTTCTATCTTAGCCGCTTTAGCTTGTATATACCTAAAAAGAAAACCATGTGATATGGCATACTCGCTTAACATCCAGAAAATTAGATTACCAATTAAACAAATCACGAAGAAAAGATATTCTTTATGTAGATCCCATATATACTTATCCAAAACGTATTTATATGCCAAGCCAATAGTTGCCATCTGCTTTTTCAATTACAATCAAAAAGCGATGTATATCTCCCAGCCTGCTCTTTCCAACGCCCTGATAACCCTTTCAGGTTTCAGGTTATTGAGGCTTCTCACGAAGCTTTCTTAACCTTATTTTTCTGCTCCAAAACCTCAAGATGCCCCTTGATGGCATCCTTTATCATCTCAAGAGCTTCTTCTACCGTATCGCCCTGTGAAGCACATCCGGGAAGTGAAGGGCATTCCACCCAATAGCCGCCATCTTCTGTATCGGGATGAAGAACTACGGAATATTTTTTACCTCTGATCGAAACATGATATTTTCTTTCTTTTTGTAGCGTGACAATTTCACCTTTAAGATTTTCCACAATCTCTCCCAGGGCAATAGAAAAAACAAGTTGGCCGCTCTTGAGTGTATCGATGATTACCTTCTTGTCTTTTGTGAGTACAAAGATTGTATCTCCATCCGTCAAGAACCTGATTTCTGAAAGAGGTTTCTCAACCTCAGGCATGTTCTTTTTAAGATAGGTTATGGCCTTTCTTATCTTCTGCAGGCTGATTCCCTTATCCATCAATGTCTTGGCAACCTTCAACTGTATAAGGTCGTTAAAAGAGTAGAGCCTCACAGAGCCGTAACCGGCAGCTTCCATAGCGGATGGCTTTATGAAATGCGTCCTGTCCCAATAGTCAACCTGCCTTATGCTTAACCCGACAAGTCTCGAAATAGTTTTGGTATTAAAATTCATGCAATCCTCCCGTATAAAATTATAAATACACTCATGTAATTATAATACTAATTGATAGCAAGCATGTCAATAAAGAAGCGAATAAACACCTCAGATTCAAATAACTTGGAGGACTTGCCATATCGGATGATCGATGATATGAGGCGAAAAGTGGAGCCGGTGGTCGGAGTTGAACCGACGACCTGCTGATTACGAATCAGCTGCTCTGCCTCTGAGCTACACCGGCATACGGCGGGTCCTGATATTTATGAAACGTCCGCAGGATTCAACTGAACTAAATTCTAATGTATTTCCTGAATTGCTTGCAAGTCGTATAGAGAATATTGTAAAGCGTCAGCAACAATAAAAAAAGAAGGCCGGCTGGATGCCGGCCTTCTACATTACGATCAAGCAAACCTTAGAAGGAGATATTGACCTCAACGTACGGCCAATAATCATGCTGGAATTTCGAACTTCCCAGGATGGAAAATTGATCGCCATCCTTCGGCACGTGTTTGGGATACATGAAGTCCAGGTAACCCACACGGAAACGCACATTCTTCCAGGCGTAATAGTCATAGTAGAGGTCCCAGACCTGAGCATTGAAAGGATAAAATCCGACAGTACTCTTGCCGGAAGGATCAAAGAAATAGTTGCCCGCCGGTTGTAATACCGTTCCTTTTCTCCTGAATCCACGATAGTTGAATGGATTGATCCACGCTTGAGAGCCATCCGCAAACTCGAGGGTAAACTGTTGCTTATCACTAATCAGGTCTCCTGTGTTAAATCCTCCGAACCATAAATCGCCGGGGAACCCCTGTCCTTGAACATTCTTTGTACTTCCGGTCCCTCCGGGCTTGAAACTGAAATCCGGTATGTCGAAATGGCTGTAATAGTAAGCACCGTAAATCTCGAATCCGAGGAGCTGCGTGTCAAGATAAACGCCCGTTAACACATAATTGGTTTCAAGATCCGGGACATAGCTTACACCGGAGGTATTGGGCATATGCCAGTCAGCCATAGTCAGCCCGTCCCAGACAATTACTGTATCCTTCCCAATCTTTATCTGTGCCTGCGCGAGAAATGCGTCAGAGTCTGCCTTTGTTTCCAAATCATCTGTATTCTGCATTTTCTTCTCGTCATATTTCAGGTATCCCAAAATAATCCCTGTTTTCTCTTTAACCTTTGTCTCATACTGTTTGAGGGTTGGAGCTTTCCCCGGTTCGCTCTGTGTTCCCCATAACCTCGTTGAAGTCCAGGGCAGATTAATGTCGTCAAGGGCGGTCTGCGGAGCATCGAATTTGAAGCAACGTACCGTCAATCTCCGAGTCTATAAAGGGCCTAGGGAAAAGATAACCTTCCGAACGCTGTGGAGCGCCATCAAGCCCGGGCAGGCGTCCTATATACCATTTGCCGTTGACCCAGGGCAGATTCATGGTCATATATGCCCGTTCAAACCTTGCATCGACATCGTGTCCTATGCTCGCTTCGAAAGCATTTCTTTTGTTGAACGGGTCGGTCGGTGTATCATCAAAGGCACCGAAACGTTTGTTCATGGTTAGACGCGCATAGAAATCGACCCATTCAGGAACAACCTCAGCATGAGCATTTAACCTGATTCGCAGCGGGAAGGATGTCTCGTCTCTGAAATGGAGATCCTTGCTAGGTTGACCATAGCCGTAAAAATCTGCAGGGGTTGCAGCATTCTCTATCAGTGCGCGGGCGCGGAATTCACCGCCGAATTCCAAACGGTCCTTGAGAGACTTCTTCTCGATCTTCTGAGCAGTCTTTGCAACTTCCTCTACCTTCTTTTCGGTTTCGACGCTCTTTGTCTGAGTTTCAGCCTGTTTCTTTTCCAATTCCTCAATCCTTTGCATCAGCTTCTGCACTTCGCTCTTGAGTTGATCAAGTTCGCTGGATCCGTCTGCGGCAAGGACAGGCAGAACAGACATGCAGAAAATGAAACTGAATACCAGGAACAATACCACTGTCTTCTTCATATATCCCTCCCTCTGAAAAAGATTTTATGAGTTTTCAGATCACCCGATGAGCACTCCTTACCTCCACAACCCCTCCAAGTCTTCAGATGCTTGAGCGATTATATCACAACTTTTTTACTACTATGCGGCAGTTATTTGTTTATTTGTAAAATTTATGAAGTAGTATAAAAAGCAGGTGGTAATTTTCTGCGGATCAATAGCCGGTCCGAAGACCTGTTTCCCTGAGCCCGGACAATAAAATTCCTTCTTCCGAAACAGTTGCACGGGGAGTTGAAACTTTCGCGGACCTGGCGATAGCGATAAAAATGCCGTCAAAGATAATGCCTATGTCTGCAGTATATTCTCTTTCAGGATTAACGCTGACGTAACATTTCCCTATTCTGCCGTCCGCTCTCACGTCGAGATAACTGTTCGCATCCATCATGTCGAAATCGATGTCTGTCACATCGTAGACCCTGATATCAACCTCGCCCCTGAATATCTCCAGGGTCTCTTCTCTCACTTCCCAGAAGGCAAAAAGTCTGTAAGGGTCAACGGTCATGAGAGTGACAGAGTTCTCACCATACTCCTCAGGCAGCACTGCCCGCGGCGTCGGAGGAGGCTTCTTCGACTTCGGCCCTACCTGAACTTCCTTTGCTTCGCTACCTTGCCTCACCTTGCCCGGCTGCTATTCCCCAATCCTTCGCCTTTCCGGCTCCTTTGACAACCTTCGGGTCTCCTTTGTCTCGGATCGCTCCCGCTACACTCCTTACTCCTGACAACCTTTTCTATTTCCTGCTCTTCCTGTTCGACAACCCGGCTTTGACCTTTTCAGCAGTTTTCGGAGCAAGCGCTTTACTGATCCTGACTTTCCCTGCAGCTTTCGGCGAGACTTTTTCTCTTCTCTTCAGCGGGGCCTTCTCCTCAGCTCTTCTTGTTCTCCGGATCGCACGGGCAACTTTTCCCGCCTTCTCTTTTGCGGAGACCTGAGTCTTTGTGATTCTCTTCTTCTGACTTCCCTTCAGCCTTAACCTTTTCGATCTTCTTCTCAGGCTTCGGGGAGATCTTGTTTCTCACAGTCTTTTGTTTTTCTTTGCCCTTAACCTTTTTCTCTCCCTCAACCTTCACCTTCCTCGCCCTGGTCTTTTCTGCCGGCTTGGGAGCAATCTTCCTCTTTTTCTTCTCCGTAGTTTTTTCAGGAGTCCTGAGGGCGGTCTTTATCTTCCTCTCGATTTCTTTTTTCTTTTTTGTATCAGAAATTCTCCCGGCAGCTGCTCTCTTTTTCACCGCCCCTCCTTGCCCTGATCGCGCATATTTTACCTGAAACTCTATCTCAAAGTTAAGGAATTTAACTCTTCACTTCCGCTTCACGGCCTCCGCTTCAGCTTCTTATCTTACTCTTAACTTTCAACTCTTAACTTTCTCAATGCGCCTCCGCCCAGTTCTTCCCGTAACTAATCCCAACGCGCAAAGGCACTGAAAGTGCTATGACTCCTTCCATCTCCTTCTTCACAATGCCGGTAACGGCTTCAAGTTCGGGTATAGGCAGCTCGAATAAGAGTTCGTCGTGCACCTGAAGAATCATTCTAGCTTTCTGACAGCTCTCCGTGAACCTCTTCCGTATATCTATCATCGCAATTTTGATAATGTCCGCCGCTGTACCCTGAATGGGAGAATTTATTGCGAGCCTCTCTCCCTGCTGTCTCGTATTCGAATTCTTGCTCCCGATCTCCGGAATCGCGCGCTTTCTCCCGAAAATTGTTGCTACGTATCCTTTTTCCCTGGCCTCGTCAAGGCATTTTTCTATGTAACGCTTAACGCCCGGGTGCCTGTTGAAATATTGCTCTATATAGTCCTTAGCTTCCTCCCGGGAAATGCTCAGCGTTTCAGACAAGCCGAATGGCGATATTCCGTAGATGACACCAAAATTCACTGTCTTTGCGATTCTCCTGATATCCGGTGTTACCCTGTCTATCGGTATACTGAATATCTCAGAGGCGGTCCTCGCGTGGATATCAACGTCACTCCTGAACGCTTCGATAAGACCCGCATCGTTGCTGAGATGGGCGAGTATCCGCAACTCCACCTGGGAATAGTCTGCCGAGAGGAGAAGATTATTCTCCTCCGCCACAAAAGTTTCTCTTATGCGCCTGCCCCAGTCCCCTTTAATCGGGATATTCTGCAGATTCGGCTCACTGCTGCTCAATCTGCCGGTAGCGGTCACTGTCTGGTTAAACGAAGTATGTATACGTCCCGTTCCCGGGTTGACAAGTGCGGGCAGGACGTCGATATATGTTGTCTTCAGCTTATTCAGACTCCTGTAGTTAAGTATCTCCCGGGGAAGTTCATGGGTCTGCGCAAGCTCTTCAAGTACGCCCATTCCGGTAGAAAAACCCGTCTTCGTCTTCTTACCCGGCTGCAATCCAAGGTTACGGAACAGGATGTCCGCAAGCTGCCTGGGTGAGTTGATATTGAATTCGCTCCCGGCGAGGAAATAAATCCTTCTCGTGATCCCGTCGAGTTCTCTTTCGAGTTCTTTCGAAATTTCGCTGATTTTATTCAGGTCTATCTTCAGCCCTGCCATTTCCATATCGGCAAGCACATAAATCAGGGGTTCCTCGATATCGAAGTAGAGCTTTTCAAGGTCGTTCTCCCTGAGTTTACCGAAGAGTATTTCCTTCAATTCAAAACTCAGACTTGCGTCATCACATGCGTAGGGAACGGCTTCTTCCAGTGGAACTTCCGAAAAAGAAGTTCTCTTCCTGAGGACCTCCATGAAAGTCTTCTTCCGGTAGGACAGATATTCAAGGGAGACTTCCTCGAGACTGTGGTTCGGTTTGTTCGGATTGAGAAGGTATGCCGCGATCATCGTGTCAAAGACGGGGCCTTTCAGATCGATGTATTCCCGTCTTAAGATCACTATGTCGTACTTGAGATTGTGTCCTATCTTCTCTCTTCTTTCATCTTCAAAGACCGGGACAAGAACTTCGGACAAGTCTTTCCTGCTTATCTGCGGGGGCACGCCGTCATACGAATGGGAAACAGGTATATAGAAAGCACGCCCTTTTTCGCTGCAGACCGAGAGGCCGACGAGACGTGCTATCATCGGGTCTCTGCTTGTCGTCTCTGTGTCAAAGGCAAATCCATTCCGGATTGACGAGATTAACTCTTCAGCCTTTTCCACGGCAAGGACGGTTTCATACCGCAGTTTTCTCGTTGCGCCGGAAGGGATAAGTTTCATCAGGCTTCCAAACTCGAATTCCTTGAATAGAGAAAGGAGAGAGGGCCAGTCGGGTTCCTGCAGGCGGAACTCTTCCACATTTCCATCAACCGGCACAGAGGTATCGAGTGTTGCAAGTTTCTTGCTCAATCTCACAATGTCGGCGTTTTCAGCCACAAGAGTCCTCAATTTGTCTTTCTTTATCCTGTCCGGATTATTCAGAAGGTCTTCGAGGCTGCTGAACTCTGAAAGGAGTTCTCTCGCCGTTTTTTCACCGACCCCTTTGATACCCGGGATATTGTCGACCGCATCACCCGTCAATGCCATAAACTCCGTAATCCTCTCGGGCCCGACACCGAATTTCTCCTTTATGAATTCCTCATCAAACACTTTATCTTTCATCGGGTCATAGATCTTCACCTTGCGATCAACCAGCTGGAGCATATCCTTGTCTCCCGTTACGATGAACACATCTGCGCCTTCAGATTCCGCCTTTCTTGCGATCGTACCGAGGATGTCGTCTGCTTCGTATCCCGGCGCCTCGAATATTCTTATCCGAAAGGCGGATATCATCCTCCTTATATGGGGAATCTGCTCAATGAGGTCCCCCGGAGCTTCGGGTCTCTGCGCCTTGTACTCTTCGTATATCCTGTGCCGCTCGGTGGGGACGGGCGAATCAAAGGACACCGCGAGGCCGTCAGGCTTCTTCTCCCTCATGATCTTGAGAAGCATATTCGTGAAGCCGTAGATCGCATTTGTCGGAAAGCCTTTGGAGTTGGAGAGGTTCCTGATTGCGTAATAGGCGCGGTAGACGTAGGAATTGCCGTCAATAAGATAAAGGTTCACAGGTGATTATACCTTAATAATATGCACGCTTGCGAAACTTCATTAAATTGACAAAGCGCTGATACGTATTTTACAGTAAAATAAATTGGTTGGGAGGTTAATCTTGCTCAAATCGGTAGAAGATATAAATGCGACCAAAAAGCGGCTCAGGATAGAGATACCTTCGGATGTGGTTGAGAGGGAGATTAAGGCTTCCCTTGAGAAGGTCAGACAGAATGCAAAGATACCGGGCTTCAGACCGGGCAAAGCCCCGATCAGTCTTATAGAGAAAAGGTTCGGCAAGGAAATTGAGGCGGAGGTGCTCGACAGGATCATCCCTGAACATCTCACCAGTGCGATGAGGGAGGCCGCTGTCAGCCCCGTAACGATGCCCGCACTGGACGAAGAGTTTCATTTCGAGAGGAACAACCCGATCAATCTGTCGGTAACCGTTGAGGTGGTGCCAAAAATTGAGAACCTGAACTATGAAAACATTACCGTGAAGGATATCCCGTTTACTGTCGGAGAGACCGATATAGATGAAACGCTGAAAAGACTTCAGAACCAGAAGGCCGTCTTTGAAGTTACGGACAAGGTTGCGGAAACGGACGATCTTGTCACATTCGATTATGTTGACAGCGAGGTGGCCGGAGGTGAAACCGACCCTTCCGTGAAGGAACTGGTATCAAAGATGGGCAACGAGATTTTCCCTCCGGACCTCATGGAGGAAGTAATCGGAAAGAAGAAAGGTGACATCATCGAATTCACGACTACATTCGATGAAAGCAAATCAAAGGAACTCGCCGGGAAGACGGTAAATGTGAAAGTCAGGATAAACGAGGTGAAGAAAAAGAGTCTGCCCGAAATCGATGATGAATTTGCAAAAGACCTCGGTTTTGGGAACCTTTCCGAGCTGAGAGAAAAATTAGAAGAAAAAATAACTGACTGCAAAAAAAGAACATCTCAGGAAAATTCAGAAGGCCGAGATTGTGAGGAAACTCATTGATCTTAACAGCGTTGAAGTGCCGGAAACACTCCTGAACAGAGAACTGGAATCAATTTCTCTCGAAAAAAGCATATCCGCGCCAGACCAGGAACAGGATTCGGAATCCCCTGAGATCCCGCCTGATGTGCTGGAGGCGGTACCGGGGACGGACAACCGGGAAAAGAGCGCGGAAGAAGAACGGACAGACAAACTGAGAGAGAGGGCGATGATGAATGTCCGCGCATCAATTATTGTCGATGCGATCGGCGAGAAAGAAGGCGTTATCGTCACAGACAGTGACGTAGACGAACGGATATCCCTTGTGGCGAAAAGACTCTCGGCAACACCCGAGGCAATAAGAAACTTCTACATGTATAAACAGGGCTCTCTGGACGGCGTCAAACATTCAATATATGAGGAGAAAGTTATGGACCTGCTTCTCTCGAGAGCTACAATCGTGAAAGAGGAGAATACATGAGTATCATCCCCATTGTGATAGAGCAGACAGGACGTTCGGAAAGGGCATATGACATATATTCAAGGCTTCTCAAGGACAGGATTATTTTTGTCGGGACTGCGATAGACGACAATATTGCGAATATAGTCATCGCCCAGTTGCTGTTCCTGCAGACGGAAGACCCTGACAAGGATATCCATCTATATATAAATTCGCCGGGCGGCATAGTATCCTCGGGCCTTGCAATCTACGACACGATGCAATATGTGAAACCTCATATCGCAACTTACTGCATAGGTCAGGCGGCCAGCATGGGCGCTCTTCTGCTCTCGGCCGGAAGCAAGGGCAAAAGGTTTGCCCTGCCCCATTCCAGGATCATGTTACACCAGCCCATGGGAGGGTTCCATGGCCAGGCGACCGATGTCGAGATCCACGCCCGGGAAATACTGCACATGAAGGAAACGCTCAACGGGATACTTTCAAAACACACAGGTCAGCCTCTTGAGAAGATACATATCGATACCGACAGGGATTTCTTTATGTCGGGAGATGAGGCAAAAGAATACGGCATTGTCGATGAGGTGATCAGCAGCATTAAGGACAGGAGGACGAATGGCTAAGAAAGACGAGAATGCTCTGAAATGCTCTTTCTGCGGCAAGGGACATAGTGAGGTAAAAAAGCTGATTGCCGGGCCCACCGTTTACATATGCAATGAGTGCGTGGAACTCTGCAATGAGATCATTGCGGATACACTCCAGGAAGAGGTAAAGATTCCTGCATTTCCGAAGGTGCCTACCCCGAGCGAGATCCACCATTCCCTTAACGACTATGTGATAGGACAGGAAAGGGCAAAGAAGATACTCTCGGTTGCAGTCCATAACCACTACAAGAGGATTCACAGCCCCGCTGACTCGGATATCGAACTCCAGAAGACCAACATCCTCCTGATAGGGCCCACGGGCACGGGCAAGACCCTTTTTGCGCAGACCCTCGCAAAGATACTCGACGTGCCTTTTGCAATAGCCGACGCAACGACCCTGACAGAAGCGGGATATGTGGGAGAGGACGTGGAAAATATAATCCTGAAACTGCTGCAGGCATCGGACTATGACACCGAGCGGGCGCAGAGGGGCATAGTCTATATCGATGAAATCGATAAGATAAGCAGAAAGACGGAGAACCCGTCGATAACGAGAGACGTCTCCGGTGAGGGTGTGCAGCAGGCACTTCTCAAACTTATCGAGGGGACTGTAGCCAACATCCCGCCCCAGGGCGGAAGAAAACACCCGCAGCAGGAATATATCCAGGTGGACACGACGAATATCCTCTTCATATGCGGCGGCGCCTTTGTCAGTCTGGATACCCTTGTGGAGAAGAGAATCGGGCACAGGACGATGGGGTTCATCTCCGATACTGCAGCAAGGAAAGAAAAAAAGATCGGCGAGATACTCGGCCTTGTTGAACCGGAGGACCTGATAAAGTACGGGCTTATACCCGAGTTCGTCGGCAGAATGCCCGTTGTCGCGGCGCTCGACGAACTCGATGAAGCAGCCCTGATAAAGATACTGACAGAGCCGAAGAATGCGCTGATGAAACAGTACCAGAAGCTCCTCTCATTCGATAACGTCAGGCTTAAATTCACAGAAGGCGCGCTTTCGGCAATCGCAAAAAAAGCCATAAAGAGGAAAACCGGCGCCAGGGGATTACGTTCCATACTTGAAGAAATAATGCTCGATGTGATGTATGAGATCCCGTCCCGGAAAGGGATCAAGGACTGTCTCATCACTGAAGATTCTATCGCGAAGCGCGAGAAACCTATCCTGATCTTCGAAAAGAAAGCAGAATCAGCGTAGAGGCAAGTTAAGAGTTAAGAGTGATCCGCTTAGAGGCGGAGTGAAGAGTTATACAGAATTGCATAACTCTTCACTTTTAACTTCTCAACTTTTAACTTATCTTCGTTTTCCCCGATGTGATCGCCTTTTCGATCGTTGTCTTCAGCTTCTCCTTCAGGCCCTCGTCATGGATCTTCGCTGCTTCTTCCTGTATGAAGGCGTGTTCTTTATCCGTAAGTCTCCTGAGAGGCTTTTGACTTCTGCCTCCCGGCTTTGCCTGCGCCGAGACCCTGCCGAGCCTGAACCGGACGGCTTTCACTCCATAGGGACCAAGTTTTCTCACAATATTTTCCTTATAAAACTGCAATTCCTGGAGCCAAACGGGTGAATCAACAGCGATAAGCAGTTCATCGCCGGACAACATTAGAGGGTATGTATGAAGCGGGACCGGGTCAGCAAGAAGGGAAGACCAATCCTTTCTGATCCCGGCGAGTCTCACACCGTCTCTGATGCCTAAATCCCTGATGAGAGGCGCGAGTAAAGAATCCGCCCTTCTCACTAAACGGCTTTCTTAACTAACCCCGAGCGGAGACACCTGGTGCAGACGGAGATTTTCTTCACGCCCTTTTTCGTCTCTACGCGCATCCTTTGAAGATTCGGCTTCACCACCTTCTTCGTCCTATTATTAGCATGGCTGACGTTATTGCCGATTGTCCTCTCCTTGCCGCAGACCGCACAACTTGCCATCTCGTAACCTCCTTCACATCGTTCGAATTCGCTTCACGCCAACGGCAGGAGTTCTGAAAACATTCCTTCCGCGCCGACCTTTCGAATGACTTACACTCATTGCATTAAAAAGGTTTATTATGATAACATGTAGGGGTTATTGTTACAAGAGTCGCATTGAGCAAGGTCGGATCCTTTCCCGGCAAGTATTCTATAACGAATTAAATGCAGGCTGGATTAGATGAATAAGATAAGAATTTATGAATTGGCGAAAAAACTCGGCGTACCGAACAAGACCATCCTGAACGAGCTTTCAGATCTCGGAGTGGAAGGTAAAACGCATTCTTCAAACATCGAACCTGAACTTGCAAAAAAAGTGGAAGAGGCGTTGCTCAGGAAGTCATCCGGACGACCCGGAGCCCCCCCCGCGAAAAAAGCGACGCCCGAGGGACGAGCAAAACCTTCACACAAGACGCCGCATAAAAAGGTTGCTGAGCACGCGCCGCCTCCCGGGGAGAAAAAACCTGAAGAGGAGGAAGCCGCTGTATCGGAGGAGAAGAAGAAGCCGGAGGAGGGAAAGGCGCCTGGTTCACCCGAGGAAGAAGAAGAGTTAAAAATCCCCGACAGGTTCAAGAAGGAAATCGAGGTTGAAAAGATAGAAAAATTCAAGGCAAAACCAGGCATGCAGAGGGCTTTTCAGACTATCAGGAAGATAGAACCCAAGAGGTGGCATGAACAGAGACCGGTCAAGAGAGGCGGAAGGACGAGGGGATTCCAGACCGAGGAAAAGAAATCGCAGGTCCAGCTTGTGGCGCCGAGAAAGAAGATGCTTAAGCTTCAGGAAGGTACGACAGTAAAGGAGTTTGCAGAACTTATCAGCGTGAAGCTTTCTGACGTGATCAAGAAATTTATGGAACTGGGATACATGCCCACCATAAATCAGCCCGTCGACACGGATGCAGCCCTTCTGATCGCAGAGAGTTTCGGGACAAAGATAGAGCTGGCTCCCATCGAAGAAGATACCGTAGATATGGAGGCGCCTGAGGATCTGAGCAAATTGGTACCACGGCCTCCTGTGGTGACCATTATGGGACATGTGGACCACGGCAAGACTTCTCTCCTTGATGCAATAAGAGAAACAAAGGTCACGGAGACAGAAGCAGGAGGTATTACCCAGCACATAGGAGCATATAAGGTCAACCTTGAAGGCAAAGAAATTGTATTCCTTGACACGCCGGGGCATGAAGCGTTCACCTCGATGAGGGCGAGGGGCGCAAAGGTCACCGATATCGTTGTTCTCGTCGTTGCCGCGGATGACGGTGTGATGCCTCAGACCGTCGAGGCGATCAACCATGCGAAAGCGGCAAATGTTCCGATAGTTGTCGCGATAAACAAGATCGACAAGCCCGAGGCGAACCCTTCCAAAGTGAAGAACGAACTCGCGGAGCGCGGTATTATCCCGGAGGACTGGGGCGGACAGAACATCTTTGTTGAGGTCTCGGCAAAAAAGCGCATCGGCATAGAACGTCTTCTCGAGATGATCCTTCTCCAGGCGGAGGTTATGGAACTGAAGGCCGATCCCGAAAAGCATGCACGGGGCACCATCATAGAGGCAAAGCTTGATAAAGGGAGAGGCCCTGTAGCGACCGTCCTCGTACAGTCAGGCAAGCTGGCGATCGGAGACGCCTTTCTTGCAGGCACCCATGCGGGGAAAGTCAGAGCGTTGATCGATGACAGCGGCAAGAGGATTGTCGTAGCCGGCCCTTCAACACCGGTTGAGGTAATCGGTTTCTCCGATGTCCCTTCATCCGGCAATATCTTTACTGTTATCGAAGATGAAAAGAGGGCAAGGCAGATCGCACTCGGAAGACAGCAGAAGCGGAGACTCGCGGAGATTGCAAGGACCAGGAAACTTACCCTCGATGAAATATATGCAAAGATAAAGGAAGGGGAGATCAGAGAGCTCAACATCATCATCAAGGGCGATGTGCAGGGCTCGGTCGAAGCGATGAAAGAGGCCCTCGAAAATATTTCCCACCCACAGGTTAAGGTAAAGGTCATTCATTCTTCAGTCGGCGGGATAAACGAGTCGGACGTTATGCTTGCTACTGCCTCGAGCGCAATAATCATAGGCTTCAGTGTCAGGCCGGAATTGAAAGCTTCCCAGCTGGCGGAAAAAGAGGGCGTGGATATCAGGTTATATAACGTTATCTATGAGGCGATTGAAGATGTCAAGAAGGCACTTGAAGGCCTCCTCGAACCCACTCTCAGGGAAAAAACTCTGGGAAGAGCGGAAGTCCGCCAGGTATTTCCCGTATCGAGGATCGGAACAGTTGCCGGGTGCTATGTCGTCGACGGCACGATCAGCCGCGCCAGTGACGGCATACGGATTATCCGGGACAACATTGTGGTGTACGACGGCAAGATCAGTTCTCTTAAGAGATTCAAGGAGGACGTAAAAGAAGTTCAGAGCGGGTATGAATGCGGTATTATGATAGAGAATTTCAACGATATCAAAGTCGGGGACATTCTGGAAGATTATATAATCGAAAAAATAGCCGCAAAACTCTAGCCAGAATAAGGCAGACATTGTTCAAAAATTTATTTAACTCGATAAATCTTTTGAAATCTTTCGTTGTTGTACCCGCTGAAATATTCCGAAAATCGACAAGGCAAGGTACTGTCAGTATCGAAAAATAAATTTTTTCGCAACATCTGCCTTATTCGTGTAAAAGTAACTTTTAACTTTCAACTTTTAACTCTATAATTAAGATATGCTTCCATATAAACGCTCCCAGAGGGTCGGAGATCTGCTGAGAGAGGAGATCGCCGATATCATCATGTATAAGCTGAAAGATCCCAGGATCGGCTTTGTAACGGTCACCGGTGCGGATGTGACGGACGATATAAAGATGGCAGTAGTATATATCAGCATACTGAAAGAGGAAGACAGGAAGATGACGATCGAGATACTGAACTCGGCAAAGAGTTTCATACGCTCCGAACTGTCCAGGAGGCTCAGAATGAAATTCATACCGACGATTGAGTTCAGGATCGATCCTTCCGTTGAATACGGGAGCAAGATAGACAGGCTTTTGGACGATATCAGGAGGAAGAGTGAAGGTTCCTTCTGATATCATCTCTTTCCTGAAAGAAGAAAACAGTTTTTTTCTGGCTACTCATATCAACCCTGAAGGCGATGCGCTCGGGTCCTCTCTTGCCCTTTCGATGGCGCTCGCCACTCTCGGTAAAGAGACCATCGTCTATGACCGTGACGGCGTACCCGAATTTTACAAATTCCTGCCGCAGCATAAGAGGGTAGTGCGTTCGAGCGCGAATATCTCACCTTCGGCGATGAACCTTGTATTGCTGGATTGCAATACTCCGGAGAGGGCGGGAATCGAAGGTCTGGGTTTTAGGCGTGTCGCCGTCATCGACCATCACCGGACCGAAAAAAACTTCGGTGACGTTAAGTGGATAGTCCCCGAAGCTGCGGCAACAGGAATGATGGTTTTTTATATTTTAAAGGAGTTGGGAGTAAAGATAACACAGGAGATAGCAGTAAACCTCTATACCGCCATTGCCATCGACACAGGTACGTTCAGGTTCGGCAACACGACCTCCGACGTCTTGAGGGTTGCAGCCGAACTGGCGCAAGCGGGAGCGAGGCCGGGGTTTATCTCAAATAGTCTGTATGAAGCCTGGACTGAAAAAAGATTCCATTTGCTCATAATGACCTTGAATACCCTCGAAATAAGAGATCATGTTGCCTTTACACATGTGACGAGAGAAATGTTTCATAAGACGGGAGCCGGTCCGGAAGATACCGAAAATTTCTCGGGTTTCCCACGGATGATGAGGGACATCATCATCTCCGCGTTCTTCAGGGAAACAGGACGACAATGAGTGGAAAGTCAGCCTTCGTTCAAAGGGTGACACAGACGTTGCAAAGATAGCAGAGTCCTTTAAAGGGGGCGGCCACAAAAATGCCGCAGGTTATGAAATAAAGGCAGACCTGGAATCCGCAAAAAAACTCCTCTTGAGCCGGTCGGAAGAATTCCAGGCTATTTCGAGCCCTTCTTCCTTTCGAGGATATTGAGGAACGCCTCGGCAACCACGGGATCGAACTGAGTACCGCTGCATCTCTTTATCTCGGACATGGCATACTCCGCCGGTGGCGCCGGTCTGTAAGGCCGGTCAGACGTCATAGAGTCAAATGAGTCTGCAACGGTAATAATCTTCGCCAGAAACGGTATCTCACCATTCTTAAGCCCGTCGGGATAACCCTTGCCGTCCAGCCTTTCGTGGTGATGTCTGATTATGGGGAGCAGGCCATGTAATTGCTTTATCGGTTTGAGTATCTCCTCGCCCTTGACCGGATGTGTCCTTATGAGGGCAAGTTCCTCGGCATTAAGCTTATCCGGCTTGTCGAGGATTACATCGTATGTCCCGATTTTTCCGATATCATGAAGGAGTGAGGCGGTTCGGAGGTCTTCCAAATCCTTCTCCTTCAGTCGCAGTTCTCCCGCGATCGAGAGCGCATAGCGTGTCACCCTTTCCGAATGCCCTTTTGTCCATGGACTTTTTGCGTCTATCGCGTTCGCGAAGGAACGGATCAGGCCGGTATAGAGCTCCTTCAGCGTCTTATAGGAAGAATCCGTCTCCTTCAGCATGTTCAGAAAAGCATCACGACTATCCGATATCCTCTTTTCATTCTCTTTACTCTCCGTAACATCGACCAGCGAAAGCACGAAGCTTTTCACTGAACCGTCCATGTCAAAGACAGGGGTTATATATCCCATAAAATATTTATTCAGACTTGAAATATAATGTTCAAATGTCTTTGTAGAGGATAAAGTTCTCAAATCGAGCAAGCTCATGCCTTCGACTGGCTTGCTGTCGCCATCGATCAATTCGAGACAATCCTTTCCTGCGAGGTCTTTGACCGACGTACCGAAAAGCGATGCCACAAAACCGTTCGCCCTTATGATGCGCAAATCCGCGCCAAGGAGCATAACTCCATAGGGCATTGAATCGAACGTTGACCTCCACTCTCCTGCGGCGCGCTTGAGTTTTTCCTGATATGCCTTTCTTTCACTGTTATCTCTGACGATAGACCTGCTTCTCAGAAAATTACCTTCTTCATCGTAGACCGCGGTTGCATTTATGAGAACAGGGAGGAACATTCCATCTTTCTTCCTGACGGAATAGTCGACGTTTTCTATAATGCCCCTCTTCTTCAACTCAGGAAAAGTTTCACTGAAGATTGCTATGCCTTCCTCCGTGAGAAGGTCTGTCAGCTTCATCTTTCCGATGACCTCATCCCTGTTGTAGCCGAGCATCCTGAGCCAGGTATTATTCACTTCGAGGATTGTCCCGTCGGCTCCGATGGAATGATGCGCGTCAGGGGCGTTCTGGTAGAGGTCATGGAATTTCTCTTCACTTTCCGTAAGGGCTTCCTGCATCCGCTCGCGCTCCGTAACATCCTCATACACGGCTACGATTTCCATCTCTTTCAATTGTTTGCCTATTACAGCTGCGCTTGCCCTGCACGAGATATCCGTTCCGTCTTTACGGCGGCAGGGGATTTCTTCGCTATGGGTCTTCTGCGTCTCGAGAACCGTGTAGAAATGCCTTCCTATCTCCTCATACTCCTCATCACTTCGATACAGAGACCCTTGAATTCCTTCCGATCAGTTCGTCAGGTTCCCAACCGAAGACGGATTTAACGGCATCGTTGGCGAAAACAATTGTTCGCTCACGAAATCCGACAACCGCATGAGGGATGGCACTCAGAATGGACGACTCAAGCGCCTCTATCTTCCGCAGAGACTCTTCCGCCTGTCTTCTTTCGGTAATCTCCCGCGAGATACTTTCGATCGTCTCATTCGTCACCCTCTTCAGGGCTTCCATCAGCTCTTCCCGGGAATCACTTGTCACCCGTGCATTAAGGTCGCCCCCTGTAACCCTCTGCAATACGTCAAAATGCTCGGCGAGCGCCATGGCAAATTCATGGGACTGGTCAACAATCTCTCCGATGTTTGCTGCCGTCAGATTCACGATATGTTTTAATTTCCTTATCAGTTCAACATCGGATGTCTCCGGCATCCTGACGGTGGGGTCTCCGTAAGAGATCTTCCTCAACGCCTCAAAAACTTCCGACAGACCGACGGCTAACTCTACACTCATTTTCTTGATTTCACGGTCCTTCCCGTAAAGCATCCGGGTAAGTTTCTTCAATTGTCTGCCGGCGAGCCCGAGCGTCTTTGCCGCTGACGAAGCGTCCGTATTTGTCTTGAACACCCGGCAACCGAAGCACATATCCATCTTCTCAATGAACTTTCCCCGGACCTCATCGCGACAGCAGGTCCCTGAAAGAAGCCAGCATTTGAGGTTCCTTGACTTATATGCCGGACACTCCTTCCTGTTGCAGGTGAAAAGCTCCCGGCATCTCACCTTTCCACCCTTTCCGTCTTTTGAAATTCTTTTCTTTATAACTATCTGTTTCTGCATCTTATTTCTTCACCGCTTCGGACAGCAGCCTCGTTATTGCAGGGATCAATTCCGCACCCATCCTGTGTTTCGGGATATACGCCGTGGCGCCGGCTGCCGAGGCATCAGACTGGTAAGCAGAATCTTCGTACATGCTGAGCATCAGTATCTGCACGCCGGGGACAAGAGCCTTGATGCGGGAAGCCGCTTCTATGCCGTTCATCTCCGGCAACATTACATCCATTAAGACGATGTCAGGAGATTCGGAGCCGGCCTTCTGTACGGCCTCTTCCCCGCTTCTTGCATCGAGGACGCGGCAGTCCTGAAAGAAGGAGCAAAGCCAATCCTGCAGTGAATGCCTCAATTCGTCATGATCTTCAACGATCAAAATAACCGGCTTGCGCATATTATCTCTCTTCTTTGCCAGGATTATGATTCCGGGAACAATACTCCCTGTAAAATTTTAATCGTTTTCCTTTAGAATGTCTGTCGGGAAAGCTTGATATCCTGTGTAAGGAATGTTTGAAAGAAGGCCGGGTTTTGCTGTTTGCCGCGACTTCTGTTATTCGACGGAAGTCAATCCGTGCTGGATCGCAAATTTTACAAGACTGGCCAGATCTCTGATGTTAAGTTTCTCCATAAGACGGCTCTTATAGGTCTCCACAGTTTTTACGGACAATGAAAGAATTTTCGCAATCTCGGTATTCGTTTTTCCATCGACAATGAGCCGGAGTATCTCCCTTTCGCGGGAACTCAGGCTTTCAAGCGGGCTTTTTGCCGGCAATGTATCATACTTTCTTATATAGTCATCTATCACCGTTTCTGTGATCTGCCTGCACAGGTATCGTCTGCATGCATGAACTGAGCGGATGGCTTCAGCGACCTCCCTCCCTGCCGATTCCTTCAACAGATATCCCCTGGCTCCGGCCCGCAGCGCCTGGAAGATATGCTCGTTGGAAGAGTATATCGAAAGGATAACCACCTGAGTAGCCGGACAGGATTCACGGATCTCTCTTGTTGCATGTATGCCGTCAAGTCCCGGCATTGCGATATCCATCACTACAACATCAGGGCACACCTCTTTGACAAGACGCACGGTCTCGCGTCCGTCGGCAGCTTCGCCGACAACAGTCAGATCACTCTGTGCCTCCAGCAGAAGCCGCAGGCCCTCCCGCACAATAGTATGGTCATCCGCCAGAAAAACGCTTACCGGCACAATCATCTCCTCATATCTATCTTTACGTGCGTCCCCTGACCGGGCTTTGATTCCACAGTCAGCTTCCCGCCTATCGACTCTGCCCTTTCACGTATATTGAGTAATCCCCAGCCTTTTTCTCTCCCCGACCGGTCGGAAATTATGGGATCAAAACCGATACCGTTGTCGGTAATGGTCAGGGATACTCTTTCACCCTTTTCAACAAGGCTGAGTGTCACCCGGGAAGCCACAGCATGTTTGGCAACGTTGGTCAAGAGTTCCTGGACGATCCGGAACAATGCTATTTCGACCTCCGGCGTCAGGCGCGGCTTGAATTCACGCCCTCCAACAACAATCCCGATACCTGTTCTGTTTGAGAACTGCTCGCCGTACCAGCGTATGGCAGCCATCAGGCCATAATCGTCCAGCACCGACGGACGGAGGTCGGTCATCACATCCCTTATCTTCGCAACAGTCTCTTCCAGCAGATTCAGTGAATCGTTCAGCCTTGAGTCTATCTCACGGGTCAATACGTCGGACAACTGCGCACGAAGCATGTTCAGGTTGATGCCGAGTGCCGTCAGGTTCTGGCCGACCTGGTCATGCAGTTCCCTGGCGATCCGCTTGCGCTCACTCTCCTCCGCCTGTGAGAGACGCGCGGAAAGTGCCCGCAACTGTTCATGAGAGCTTCTCAATTCTTCTTCCACGCGCTTGCGCTCTGTGATATCGTGCCCTACAGATTGCAATTCGACTACCCACCCTTGTTCATCAAAAATTGCGCGATTCGACCACTGCTGCCATCGAATTTTACCATCGGGCGTTATCACCTTGTGCTCCATGAAAGCCACAGGATTTTCCTTATTCAGTATTGCGATTCTTTTCTTTAACTCTTCGTACTCCTCCGACGGCAGAAACCGCTCGCAGGTGCTTCCTATAAGCTCATCACAAGGTATGCCGAGGTACCGGCAAATAACTTCATTGACAAATGTTATGGTGCCGTCGGACCGCCAGCGGCAGATAAATTCGGTCTGGTCTTCAACGATACTTCGATATTTTTCTTCCGACTTCCTGAGCCTCGCCACCTCAATTGCGCGGGATACAGTAGTCCTGAGTACTTTCCAGTCAAGAGGCTTTGTTACGTAATCAAACGCGCCGACCTTCATCGCTTCGACTGCGCTCTCTATCGTACCCTGACCGGTTATCACAATACAGGTCAGATGGGGCGCCGACTCCCTGGCGGATTTCAACAGGGAGATCCCGTCTATTTCAGGCAAAACCAGGTCTGTCAGCAGGAGGTCAAAATCCTTTTCCGTTAAAGCAGCCAGCGCTTCTCTTGAAGATACATACCCCGTGACCTCATAGCCGAGTTCCGTCAGGAAGTCACGGAGCGGAAGGAGCACGTCGATTTCATCGTCAACAATCAATATCCGTCCTGATTTTGTATCAGCCATCGTTAGAGTTTTTCACCCGACCTGCATCTCTCCAGTTCTTCCTTCACACTTTCCATCTCGTCTTTCAGTTCCTTCATCCTCAACTCCCTGCCGATTGCGATGTTGTAGAACTCCTCGAGCTCTTTTATCCTCTTCTTGAGCTCACCTTCCATCCGCTTGTGTACAGTAATATCAAGGAGGGAAGCCACACTTTTTGTCGTGCCCGGAATCATGGCTGCCGTCACCACTACATTTTTGACTTTGCCCTGTTTATCGACAAACGCGGTCTCATAGTTCGCCGGAACAGCATCGGGCTTTATTCTTCTTAAACGATGATATTCTCTCACCCTGTCCAGATCATCGCTGACTATGATTTCACTCCAGCTCTTCTTTCCCTCCACCTCTTCTTTTGAATATCCGGTGAGACGTTCGGCTTCCCGGTTCATCAAAGACACGACCGTATCCTCCTCGATTATCACCGTCGCATTCCCGGTGGTCTCAAAGATAGTTCGGTAAAGGTTTTCAGAGGCTTTTAACCTTTGATCGACATCTCTGCGCTCCCGCCGTATCTTCGCCTCTTTCAACTCTCTCTCAACTGCCGGGACGAGACGTTTCAGATTATGTTTCATTATGTAATCATGCGCACCCGCCTTCATTGCCTCGACTGCGGTCTCTTCGCCAATGGTGCCGGAAACGAGGACAAACGGCAGGTCCAGCCCGGCCTTCTGCAGGAGTTTCAACGCATCCAATCCGCTGAAACTCGGCAAGACATAATCTGCGATGACGAGATCCCAGCTCTCTTTTCCGAGTGCGGCAGCCATCGCTTCCGCCGTTTCAACCCGCTCAAAAACCGGATCATATCCGCCGCGCCGCAATTCATGAATTACCAGCAGCATATCATCCTCCGAATCCTCAATAATCAAAACTCTGAGGGGGATAGTTCCCATTGTTCACCTCCGGGGAATATTTTTCTGTTCATCTCCGCACCCCCATAAAAGCCGTCCGTGCAACCAACGTTCGCATTCAACTAATCCCTGCGGTATCTATACTTCCACCTCGGCAGCCACTTCTTTCGTGAACGTGATCTTGCCGCCTTCAAAATCGACGACTACGGTATCCCCGTCCCTGAATGTCCTGTCGAGGATCTTCTTTGCCAGTGGGTTCAGAATCTCTCTCTGGAGCGTCCTTTTTAACGGCCTCGCACCATAGACAGGGTCAAAACCGATATCGGCAAAATATTCCTTTGCACTGTCCGTCAGTTTGATATCGATATTCTTCTCTTTGACGTACCTCTTCATCCTGTCCACCTGAATCCCGACGATCTGCTTGAGAAGCTCCTTTGTGAGAGGATTGAAGATTATTATCTCATCGACCCTGTTAAGGAACTCCGGCCTGAAAAAAGACTTCAGGTCCTCCGTAATCTTCTCCTTCAATTCCTCGTTGCTCATGACCCAGTAAGCATCAGGCTTTTTCGCTTTCTCTTCGAGCATCTGCTGGATATGAGCGCTCCCTATATTCGACGTCATGATGACCACCGTATTCCTGAAGTCAACGGTCCTTCCGTGGCTGTCCGTAAGTCTTCCGTCGTCAAGCAGTTGCAACAGGAGGTTGAATACCTCGGGATGGGCCTTCTCAACTTCGTCGAAAAGTATCACGGAATAAGGCTTCCTCCTCACCGCCTCCGTGAGCTGGCCGCCTTCTTCATACCCGACATAACCGGGAGGCGCTCCTATGAGCCTCGAAACCGTATGTCTCTCCTGGTATTCGGACATGTCGATCCTGGTCATCGAATTTTCGTCATCGAAGAGGAATTCCGCAAGCGCCCTTGCAAGCTCGGTCTTTCCGACCCCTGTCGGCCCCAGAAAGATAAAAGATCCGATAGGTCTGTTGGGGTCCTGGATCCCGGCACGCGCCCTTCTTACCGCATTGGATACCGCCTCTATCGCCTCGTCCTGACCCACGACCCTCTGTCTCAGACGTTCATCCATATGGAGGAGCTTCTGCACCTCACCCTCAAGCATCCTGCTGACGGGTATGCCGGTCCACTTCGAGACGACCTCCGCCACGTCCTCCTCATCGACTTCTTCTTTCAGCATCTTCCTTCTCTTCTGCACATCCAGAAGTTTTCCGTTTTCCACTTCGAGCGCCCTCTGCAGTTCAGGCAGTTTCCCATATCTCAGTTCCGCCGCCCTGGTGAGGTCTCCTTCGCGTTCCGCCCTCTCCGATTCTATCCTGATCTTTTCGATCTGCTTTTTCTTTTCCCTTATCCTGGCGATGATCTCTTTTTCGCTCAGCCACTGCGCCCTCAACTCATCGCGTTTCTCCTGAAGTTCGGACATCTCCCTCTGTATCTTCTTCAACCTCTCTTTCGCATCTTTCGAGTCGTCTTTCATTACCGCCTGTTTTTCTATTTCGTGCTGCCTGAGTTTTCTCTCTATCTCATCGAGCTCTGTCGGCATACTGTCTATCTCCATCCTGAGTTTTGACGCCGACTCATCGATGAGGTCGATCGCCTTGTCGGGAAGAAACCTGTCCGTAATGTACCTGTTCGACAACACGGCGGCGGCAATCAGGGCGGAGTCTTTGATCTTCACCCCGTGATGGACTTCATATCTTTCCTTCAGACCCCGGAGGATCGATATAGTGTCTTCAACACCCGGCTCCCTGATAAGGATAGGCTGGAACCTCCTTTCGAGGGCGGGGTCTTTTTCTATATGTTTCCTGTACTCGTCGATCGTCGTCGCGCCGACGCACCTCAGGTCTCCCCTTGCGAGAGCGGGCTTCAGCATGTTCGACGCATCGATGGCGCCTTCCGCCGCGCCGGCGCCGACAAGGGTGTGAAGCTCATCGATAAATACGATGACCTTTCCTTCCGACTGCTCTATGTCCTTCAGAACCGCCTTTAACCTCTCCTCAAACTCTCCCCTGAATTTTGTCCCTGCAACGACCGCACCCATGTCGAGGGCGACAACCTTCTTGTCTTTCAGGGTCTCCGGCACATCTCCCGCAACAATCCTTTGTGCGAGACCCTCTGCAATCGCGGTCTTCCCGACACCCGGCTCCCCGATAAGCACCGGGTTATTCTTTGTCCTCCTTGACAGGACCTGTATGATCCTCCTTATCTCGTCGTCCCTCCCGATGACAGGGTCGAGTTTCCCTTTCCTTGCAAGCTCGGTCAGGTCGCGGCCGTATCTCTTAAGGGCCTGGTACTTGTCTTCCGGATTGGGATCAGTTACACGCTGTGCTCCCCTTATCTCCCTCATAGCCGAAAGGATCTTATCGGCAGACGCGCCGTATTTCTTCAGGAGGTCGGAGCATGTCCCCCCGATCGATACCAGCGCCACCAGAAGATGCTCAACGCTCACATATTCGTCCGTGAGATGCTCTGCCTCTTCTCCGGCTTTCTCGAACACCTCTTTCAGTCTCGGCGATATATAAATCTGGCCCATGGGTGTTGCGCCGATCACCTTCGGGAATTTATCTACAGCCTCTTCGACATCTTTCTGCAAGGCAAGGGTGTTCACCCCGAGCCTCTTCAGTATCTGGGAGGCGACGCCCTCCTCATCTTCAAGGAGCGCCCAGAGGAGATGTTCTGCGTCAATCTGCTGGTTGCCTTTCTTCTCAGCAATCCTCTGCGCCTCCTGTATAGCCTCCTGGCTCTTTACCGTAAATTTATCCATTGAAACCTCCTTATCCTTAATACTCTGAAAAAATCTTCCTGAACCTCTTGATGAAATCCTTTCTGATATCTTCGTCAAGGAAATGCATCATCTCCTCAATCTCTCTCTGAAATGCCTCCAGCCTGTGTCTGAGCCTCAGGATTATCTCCACACCGGACCTGTTGACGCCGAGTTCCCTCGTAAGACGGAGGATCATGGCGAGCCTCTCCACATCATCCAGCGAATACAGTCTTGTCCTCTTCGTCCTGTAAGGGGTGATCAGACCTTCCCTTTCATAGAGCCGCAGGGTCTGAGGATGAACATTGAGCATCTTCGCCACCACACTTATCATCAATAAAGGTTGTTTTCTGTCCCTTGATTCGATCATTTGTATAACAACCTCTTTCGCGGATCTTCCCTGTATAAGGCGCCGATATCTCTTATCTTGTCCTTTGCCTTGCTATCCAGGTCTTTCGGAACAACTATCTTTATATCGACATACTGGTTGCCCCTTATGCCCGTCTTCGGTGAAGGGAAACCCTTTCCCGTAAGTTTAAACCTCTGGCTGCCCTGCGTGCCGGGCGGCAGTGTCATTGCCGCTATCCCGTCTATGGTCGGAACCTCTATCCTTGCGCCGAGAGCCGCTTCGGCGAAGGTCACCGGCAGGTCAAGGTAGATATCGTCTCCCTTTCTCTTGAATAGCCGGTGAGGCCTTACCGTTATTTCTATATAGAGATCGCCCGACGGCCCGCCGCCTGATCCCGCGCCTCCCATACCCTTTAACTTCACCCTGGAACCGGTATCGACCCCGGAGGGTATTTTCACCTTAACAGTCTCTGTCCGGAGCACAGTTCCTCTCCCCCCGCAGGAACTGCAGAGCTTTGTAACCTTCCTGCCTGTACCTCCGCATGCAGAGCAGGGCTGGGCCATCCTGAAAAAACCCTTGGAGGTCTTTATGCTACCCGTGCCTTTACAGACGTCGCAGACCTGAGACGACTCGGCCCCCGTACCGTTGCATGACTGACACGTCACTTCCCTGTTGAAGGTAATAGTTTTTGTTGCGCCTGAAAACGCCTCCTCAAGGGAAAGTTCAAGTCCCATGATCATATCAGGGCCCTTTGCATGTGCCGCCGCCTCGGGTCTCATGCCTGCACCGAAAAGATCGGAGAAGATATCACCGAAGCTTCCATAATCAACGTTCTGCCCGAAGTCATAGGTCCTGAAACCCTCAAACCCGGGGCCGCCCCGGCCCCAAAGGCCGCACTGCCGAACTGGTCATATTCAGCCCGCTTCTTGGGGTCGCTCAGGACCTCGTATGCCTCGTTCAGTTCCTTGAACTTCTGTTCTGCTGTCTTATCGCCCGGATTCAGATCCGGATGATATTTCCTCGCAAGTTTCCTGTACGCCCTCTTTATCTCATCCTGGGCGGCGTCTTTAGCCACTCCGACAGTCTTGTAATAGTCTTTTACGTCAGTCGCCATCATTTTCCTCCGTGTGAATTCATATCATATCAATTGAGTCGTTTCTTGTCAAGTATTTTATAACGAGCGCTGTTATGATAATTTCCGAGAAATCGGGCCCCTGAAAATTGTGATAAACTTATAAGGTATCGGAGACAGAGCAATGTCCTGTCTGAAACAAGAGGTGATCGAACGCTGCTTGCTGTGCACGTGTTCACTTTTCTTCCGTTTGCTCTCAGCTGGATTATTTAAATGATACCCCGAAATAGTCGAAAGGTCTACGGCACAATATGAGAAAGGAAGAAGGATACCCGGACGTCCGCCGGAGAAAGATCCTGATAATGGATGATGACGAGGTCTTCTGCAAGTTTATGCGGCGGGTGCT
This sequence comes from Thermodesulfovibrionales bacterium, assembly GCA_963727725.1. Classification (GTDB taxonomy): domain Bacteria; phylum Nitrospirota; class Thermodesulfovibrionia; order Thermodesulfovibrionales; family SM23-35; genus CAVSHJ01. Next base: position 49,797 of record CAVSHJ010000018.1, on the reverse strand, counting down.
GAACCGTCTGGGGTATGACGTGGGCATTGCCGGCGACGGTGCAGCGGCGGTCGAATTGTACAGGAAATCTCTTGAATCCGGCGAGCCCTTTGATGCCGTAATTGTCGATTTGAAAATACTCGGGGGGATGGGAGGCGAAGAGGCGATAAAGAAACTTCTCGAAATAGACCCGGGTGTAAAAGCAATCGCATCAAGCGGGTATTCAAATGACCCGGTAATAGCCAATTACAGGGAATACGGTTTCAGGGGCGCCCTAGCAAAGCCCTATACCATGGAGGAACTGGCCGGCACCCTGGACAGGATATTGACGGAGACTCAATAACAATTGCAATCCGAAAGCGACCGGCTCCTCTGATCATGGACCCGATAAAGATCATCCGGAAATACTACGGTCCCGAATCGAAGGCGTACTATTTACTGACCCGCCACAGCGAAATGGTTGCAGAAAAATCCGTGAGAATAGCCCAAAGGGTGAGGCATCTTCATCCCGATCCGGATTTCATACGGGAGGCAGCGATGCTCCACGACATAGGTATTTTCCTGACAAACGAGCCGGGCATCGGCTGTCATGGGGACAGGGAATATATCTGTCACGGCTATCTGGGGAGAGAAATTCTTGAGAAAGAAGGGCTTCCCCGGCACGCCCTCGTTTGCGAAAGACATGTCGGGGTCGGGTTATCCGCTGCAGAGATTGAAGACAAGAATCTGCCTGTTCCCGAAGGGATATGCTGCCTTTATCCATTGAGGAACAGATTATCTGTTTTGCCGATAAATTTTTCTCGAAGGACGCCGAATTCCTGTTGCAGGAAAAACCGCTGGACAGGGTAAGAAAAGGTATCGCAAGATTCGGCAAGGAGAAACTGAGGCGGTTCGATGAATGGGTGAAACTGTTCGGCTCTCGAAGTAAATGAGGAAGTGATCTTAAACAGTCTAATATGTAATCTTTTCCAGGAAAAGGGCATTAGGCGGAGCGGTCTGTCCTGCACGTTTCCTGTCACGCGATTCAAGTATCTCCTTCACCTCATCGGGTAAAATCCTGCCCCTGCCGGTCTCAACAAGAGTGCCGACGATATTTCTTACCATATGCCTCAGGAAACCATCCGCCGCCATTCCTATTTTAAGGAAGCTGCCCTTCAGGCCTGCGGTCATGAAATCAATTCTTTCCAATTCCTCTATACTCAGAGAGAAGACTTCCCTCACAGGGTCTTTTATGCCGCTTCCCGTTCCCATGAAAGAGGAAAAATCATGCCTCCCGACAAGGAACTCCGCTGCCTTGAGCATGGACGGCAAATCAAGGTCCTGTGGGACCTGCCATGTATAACGGTGGAGAAAGGCAGAGGATTCTCCCCGGTGTGCAATCAGATAAAAATAGCTTTTATCAACCGCGTCATCCCTCGGTCGAAATGAATCTTCCGCCACAGACGTTTCAAGGACCCTGATGTCACGGGGAAGCACGGCATTCAATGCCCGTCTTTATAGTCGCCGGGTCAAGCCCTGATCCTGTCCTGAAAACCGCGACCTGACCCAGGGCGTGCACCCCCGCATCCGTCCTGCTCGCGCCGGTGATCCGCGACCGCTCTCCGGTTATCCTGAAGATCCTGTCTTCGAGTACGCCCTGAATAGTCAGGCCTTCTCTCTGTATCTGCCAGCCGTGATATGCCGTGCCGTCGTATTCAAGGAGCAGCCTTATTTTTCTCATGGTCTAAAATATGGTTCTTTAGGGAACCTTGTGGACTGGTAATTGTTTATTCGTTCAGTTTTATCGTTTGTCGTCACCCATCCGCCTCAGGCCGATGATCCGCATCCAGCGACATTTGCCTTACAAGATATCTTCATACCTTTCTTTTGCATAAGGTATTTTAACAAAACAAAGTCTCTGGATTCCGGCTCAACACACTGCCGGAATGACGGCCTTAACAACTGAACGCCTTTATTGTTTGTCATGCCGGACTCTGATCCGGCATCCAGCGACTTAAAAACAAAGTGCCTGGATCCGGCATCCGTCGGAATGACGGCGCCACACTAACTCTGAAGAACCTAAAATATCATCCCTTTCAGAAAATTTCGAACCAGTCAAATGCATTTTTTGGGTTATGCTTCTGATAAAATAACTGGTAGAGGACAACAAATGATAGACGTTCAACTCATTTCCTCACAGATAAAACACAACTGTAATATATCCGACGCCCGGTACTGGGGGTCATACTCTCTCTGCGGCCTGCTCCTCAGGCTCCGTGAACTCTACCGTGCTGAAAGCGGGGTCGGTCTCTGGGAGAAGATCCAGCAGAAAGAGATCGGCGAGTGGATCGCAAAACGGGAAAGTCTCTGGAAGGAACTCGAAGACGAGAATTTCAGGGATATCTCGCGTCAACGGAAATGTCTACGGGCCCTTCGAGGTGGAGAAGATCAATGCTCAACTGGAGAAGGAAGGACTTGTCTACGGCGCGGGTTTCGGCTTCCATATGAAACCCTCTTTCTTTCTGGCGGACATAATATCAAAGGAAAATGTCGACGGATATGAGGTGTACCTCGCCGGTGATGAATATGTGAGAGACCTCTCCGATTATCCCGCGATGTTGCAGGACCGGTCGATCTTTGCAAGGGTGACCCCGACAAGGCTTCTCCTCTGGTCGAGGTTCGAGGAAATGAGATACAAGAAGTCAAAGGGTGCCCTCGCATATGCGTTCTCGAAATTCGGGATCTCGCCTGAAGAAGAGCCGTCCGAGGACATCGACAGGAGGATATCCCGTATTGCACGCTCCGAGGCGGAAACCTATATCCATCACGAACTGGGCGAGGCATTCGAAGGGGAAAAAATGGGTGAGGAATGGAAGGCATTCCTGGCGTCTCTTCAGGGCGGAAAGGCCGAACTCTTTGCCCGTGCGGTGAAAGACGTCCTGTCGGACACTTCCGAAAAAGGCATGCTCAAATTCATCATCGACAAACAGAAGGCGGGTTCGCTCGCTTTTTATATCGTATTCCTCGGTGGTTTAAGAAAGGTAATATTCCCCGAGATACTCGGCGCATTCGAGAAGTTCGGCGAGTCGGCAGACTGGACCTTTATCGACGAGGCAAGAAAAACCGGGTACGGCAAAGCCGAAGGATATGCCGCGAGACTGCTCGCTCTCTACAGGAAAGGTATGGATACCCCGTCCCTCACAGATGCTATCGATAAGGAAATACTGAGCGGATTGCTATAGGAGTTCCGGCGTTATATTGTCCACAAAAAGGTCTACAAGCCAGAAGTCAAACTGGGAACCGGCGTTCCGTTTCAGCTCTTCAATAGCAGCGTCAAAACTCATGGGTATCTTGTAAGAGTTCTCGCTCGTCATGGAGTCAAAGGCGTCCGCTATCGCAATGATCCTCGATTCGATGGGTATATCTTCTCCGGCCAGTCCTTTGGGATAACCTGATCCGTCATACCTTTCGTGATGATAGAGGATAAAAGGTGCGACGTCCGCATAGAAGTTTATCGGACTTATCATCTCATATCCGATCACGGGATGCTGAAGGAAATACTCTCTTTTGAAATTGTCTTCAGCCTTTATCTTCAGGAATCCGACATCGTGCAGGAGGCATGCAAAATACAGTCTCTTCCTTTGCTCCTCGGACAGATTTACCGCCTTTGCGATGATGTTGCTGTATTTCGCCACCCTCTTCGAATGTCCCAGTTTCTCCGGAGACGTGGAAGTCTATCGCCTCAAGGAGTATGTCCGTAATGTGTATCTCATAGTTCTTCTGGTCTTCATAAAATCGCGCCCTCGCAAGTGAAATAGCGGCCTGGTCAGCGAGGTACTTTATCATCTCTTCGTCCGCTCTCGGTGTAGAATCCATCCTTTTTGTTCAGAAGCTCCAGAACACCGATGACGCCTGTCCTCATCATCAAGCGGCACACAGAGAACGGACTTTGTCTCGTAGCCGGTAAGCGCGTCGATATCCGGGTTGAACCTCTCATCCCTCTTCACGTCCGCAATGCGCACAGGCTGCCCGTTTTCAACGATCCATCCTGCGATACCCTTGTCTTTCGGGATGGTCTTGCCGACGATATCAGATGCCATCTGGCCCTTTGCCACCTTGAAGGCAAGGTTGTCATCTTCGATAAGGAGGATAGATCCGGCATCGGACTCGGGTCATCGAAAGCGAATAATCCATTATCTTGTCAAGGATCACGTCTCCGTATACCTCTTCTCTCAAATCCTTTGTGATGGAGAGAACGCTGTCGAGCCTGTCTCTGTAGTTCTCTACGCTCGCGATGAGCTTTCTCGATACCATCGCCCACATGTAGAAACCTATAAGAGCAAGGACAACTAACGATAATTACGATAAGAGTGACCGAAACATCGGGCAGGAAATTCAAAACCTCGCTGACAGGTGCTAACGAGGTATCTCAATATTACGGCAAGGAGTGTAATAACGACAAAAGCGGCGATTCCATTGAGGAGTCTGATCCTCTGTTTTATTTCGGCTATGATGGATTTCCCCTGTGAGTTCTTTACCCCGCCTTCCATGCATAACACTTTAAATTATATGGTCCGGAATGTCAATTATGTGGATAGTTATGGCCTTTCTTATTATGCCCCTGTTAAAGAACAGATCCATTGATATGTGTCATCCTTCGATAGACTTACGACAGTCACCCAATTCGCAGACTACTCACAGTTATGCGCTGATTCATATTCACGGAATCGATTTTACACTATCAGGTATGTCCCTTGGTGCTTCTGCAAAGAGCGCGGGGGATGAGCAATTATCGCCTCCCGACAGAGGTCGTTGAATAACTTTGCAGACTCTGATATTGTTAAGAAACGATTCGATAACATGGCTCCACAAATAAAAAGTCATGGACATCCCTTATAAGGAAAGACATTATCCTTTAAAAAATTTCCGATAACAATATTGTACCCCGCGAAGCTGGGTACCCGCAGATACAGGAAAGGGCAAGGAAAGAGATATGACATCATTCTATAAGCAGGTGGCCTCTTCTTGGAGGGCCGCTATCGGAAGCGCGTTCTACGCGAATTCCGTCCGGCAGACGACAATGGCAGAACTTTACGCGCTGGCCTTGCAACAGCCCGAGGTGATAAGCACGACCCAGCCTATGTACGATCCGGAGAGGTTTGGGCTCCCGAAGGACGCCAAGATACTGGTCTCGAACGACGGCGCTGTGGTGGGCAGAACCGCCCGCGCAAGAAGGCTTGTCCGCCAACTGGACAAGGCAGAGCGCGAAAAGTTGAAGACCGTCCTCCTGGACGCCATTTATCAGTTCAACCGCAGGCATGGCCTTTGGCTTCAGGGGATTGTGGGATTGCACAAGGATTTCATGGTGAAGGCACATCTATTAAGCCCGGTCACGGATGCAAAGAACATGTTCGATTGGGGACTAAATTTTACCCCTTTCATGAAGCCGTGGGACCGGCTTTACAAGAAATCCCGGGACCTGGATGAACCGGATATACTCGTCCTGGCCGACCCTGAGTGGAAAAGTCCGGAATATCCTTCGGGGCTTGCGATAATCGACGAGACGGAAAACTGTATGGCCATATTGGGGATGCGCTACTTCGGCGAAAGGAAGAAAGGGACGCTCACACTTGCATGGACGATGGGCGTGCGCCACAACATGGTGGCCTGCCATGGCGGCATCAAGACGATAGGCGACAACCCGCCGGTGGCCGTTTTCGGGCTTTCGGGAAGCGGCAAGTCCTCGATCACCAACAGCCACGACCACGCAGGCACCCTGAAGCCCGGCGAAAAAGTCACGGTCATACACGACGATGCTTTTCTTGTCGACCTGGTAAACAACATAACAGTGGCACTGGAGCCCGCCCTCTTCGATAAGACGGACTCCGTGAAGTCCGACGACCCGGACATAAAATACTTTCTTTCGGCCCAGAACGTTGCCGTCGTCGGCACATCGAACGGCGAGCGGAAGCTCCTGGGCGAAGACATCCGCAATGCCAACGGCCGGTGCATAAAGAGCCGCGATATGTTCAACCACGCCGATTACTGCGAGGCGTGGCCGTTCCTTCGAGCGGCAAGTCCTCGATAACCAACAGCCACGACCACGCAGGCACCCTGAAGCCCGACGAAAAAGTCACGGTCATACACGACGATGCTTTTCTTGTCGACCTGGTAAACAACATAACAGTGGCACTGGAGCCCGCCCTCTTCGATAAGACGGACTCCGTGAAGTCCGACGACCCGGACATAAAATACTTTCTTTCGGCCCAGAACGTTGCCGTCGTCGGCACATCGAACGGCGAGCGGAAGCTCCTGGGCGAAGACATCCGCAATGCCAACGGCCGGTGCATAAAGAGCCGCGATATGTTCAACCACGCCGATTACTGCGAGGCGCCAAAAAAGGTTATATGGCTCCAGAAAGACACCTCGCTTCCGCCCATATTGCGGGTGAACTCCGCGGTGTTGTCTGTTTCGATGGGGGCGTCGCTTTCGACTATGAGGGCCAAGGGGGTGGAGAATGTCGATCCAAAGGAGCTTGAAAAGCTGGTGATCGAGCCTTTCGCAAACCCGTTCCGCGTGCATCCCCTCATCGTCGATTGCCAGCAGTTCTTAAAGCTCTTCAAGGCCGGGTGCGAATGCTACGTCATGAACACTCACGCCTTCGGAATCCCGGGCGACCTTACGGATATTCCGAAGGAGCTTTCCCTTAAGATCGTCACGGAGCTTGTGCGCGGCAATATCGAATGGCGCGATTGGAAACGCTTTCATGGGCTATCGGTCCCCAGGAATGGAAATGAGCTCTTCGGCAGCGATTACGACCGAAAATACAAACCCACACACGACACTAAATACCTTGAGTATCTAAGGGCCAGGATGCAGGACAGGATCACCTATCTTTCCAACAAGCGCGATCTGGAGCAGGACATGGAATCGATCTTCATCGACCCGCTCGTAGTCGCAAGGACGGTTATTGACAAGATACTAAACCCCGTTTAAAGGAATAAAGTTAAGATAATACAACGTACAATAAGGTAATATAATCTTCCTGAATTCTTTCTATATAATTTTATGGCTATTCTCACCCGAGATGAGATCAAAAAAGCAATTGACCGGGGACTCATCAAGATAGAGCCTCTGGATGAATCGCAGATAGGCGCCGGCTCTATTGATCTCACGTTAGGGAACGATTTCAGGATATTCAAAAAACATCGCGGCGTTTACCATGTCAAGGATGACTCCAACTTCGAGGATCTCACAGAGGTTATCTCAATACAAGACGGTAAGGCAATCATTGTGAAGCCCGATGAAATGATTCTAGGGATAACGAGGGAAAAGATTACATTGGCAGAAAATTATTGCGGCTGGCTTGAAGGCAGGAGCAGGTTTGCACGTTTTGGCCTTGCTATCCATGTAACGGCAGGCTTCATGCATCCCGGCATCTCGAACCATCAGGTTTTGGAAATAGTGAACCTGGGACATACCCGTTTAGCTTTATATCCCGGCACAAGAGTCTGTCAATTCATTTTTGAGAAGTGTATCGGCAGAGCGAAGTATGAGGGGAGGTTCGAAAGGCAGTATAAGCCGTAAAAAGCTAATCCGGATTTTTGCCTTTTGCGATCAGATTTTCCACTTCTTCCTGAAAGGCGCATCTTTTGATCATGCTATAATTATGCAGCGTTCAAATGGGAACCACCATGAGAATTGAAAATGACAATTATACTTTGAAACTTATCAATAAGGCGGAGTGATCTAAATGAAAATTGAAAGGCGTGATTTTGACAAGGAGGCAGCCACCTGGGACGAAGTGCCGGCACGGGTCAAGCTGGCAAAAGATATAGGCGCTGCCGTATCAGACGAAATCGTGTTGACTTCCAATATGGATGTTCTGGACTTCGGTTGCGGCACAGGACTATTGACCCTCCAGTTACAGCCGGTAGTCCATTCCATAACAGGCGTTGATAGTTCCCCGGGAATGATTGATGTTCTCAAAGCAAAGATCGACAGACAGAATCTTCCCAATGTAACAACTCAATACATTGATACTGAAAAGGGCGATATTCTGGAAGGTAGTTATCACCTGATTGTAAGCGGCATGACCCTTCATCATGTTAAAGAAATCAGACCTCTGCTTGATCAATTCTATAGGATTATTACGCCTTCCGGATATCTTTGTATTGCCGATCTTGATCTTGATGACGGCAAATTTCATGACAACAACGACGGTGTATTCCACTTCGGCTTTGACCGGGCAGTGCTACGCCAGGACTTTATAGGGGCGGGTTTCGGCGATGTCCGAGACAGGACAGCAGCAGAATTGATGAAACCGGTTTCTGATGGAGGAACGCGACGATTTACCGTATTTCTCATGACCGGTCGAAAAAAAACCGTGAGCATTGGGTCTTAACCATTAAATTTGAAGAACGGAAGCCAGCCGCGAAGTTCTTCCTGACACCTTTGCAACCTGTTAAAATCTTGTATATTTTAACACTCTTGTCCAAAATAAATTTCTTGGACAGCATTTGCGATTAGAGAAACCACGTAAATCTTTGGTTGTCATTCCGGGCTTGACCCGGAATCCAGCGACTTTGGCCTTATTGAAGCACCTTAACGTCACTGGATACCGGCTTTCGCCGGTATGACAATATCCAGCGTCTTTTGGACAGCATATAGAACCTGATTTCAGAACGATAGCGAAACCTTTCCGAAAGCCTCAGATTTCAATAGGTTATTTCTCTTGAATGAAGCTCTTTCAGAATATCTTGGACAGCTATGATATTTTAAATAGTATTCAATGAACCTGTCTGAGGCGATAGACTGGTTCCTTCTCATGTCGCCGGGAGGCCATGCAATTTGTTCTAGCAAAGAAGGATATATGGAAAATTCGAATATTAAAGTATTGACCACATCACGTGGGCCAGTGGAGTACCTTGATACAGGAACTGGAGAGGTTGTGCTTTCTTTACACGGCGCTATGGGTGGATATGATCAGGCACAAATTCTTGCACGCACTGTTGGAGCATCAAACTATCGATACCTATCACTCTCTCGCCCAGGCTACCTGGGGACCCCGATTACAGCTGGTAAGACGCCCGAAGAACAAGCAGATCTTTATGCCGAGTTCATCAATTTGCTCGATATCAGACAAGTAGTCGTCATAGCCATTTCCGGAGGCGGGCCAAGTGCGATTCACTTTGCTCTTCGACATTGTGACAAGTGTCGAGGACTTGTGCTCATCTCAACCTGTGGAGGAAAAGCTGAAAACAAAATACCGTTCTTTTTTCATATCATGACACTGCTGGCCAATTGGCCAGCCTTTGTGAATATGATGAAGAAGAAGACTGAAAAGAGTATGAAACGGACCCTGAGTCGTTCAATATCAGATCCCGATATTTTGGAGCGTACACTCAAAGATGCCGATGTGATGTCTCTATATAGAGAAGTGGCAGTCGGAGGTTTTTACCGGATGGCAGAACGAATTGAGGGAACCAAGAATGATATAAAAATAACCCAAACGAGATCATACCCTCTGAAGGATGTAGCCGTGCCCACGCTAGTAGTGCGTGGAGATAAAGACCCCTTGGTTCCGTTTGAAGATCATGGTAAGAAACTTGCCACAGAAATTCCGGGGGCACAGCTACTTGTACCAAAGGGTGGAGAGCATGTTACCATCTTTACTCATCGCAAGGAGGTCCAATCAAAAATCTCCGCATTTCTTCAAGAGTTATCTTTAAGGGAAAAGTGACGAAGGTAATAAATAGAACAGCCCACAATGACTCGTCAGTGGTGCCGGGATTATGCGTCGTATGGGATCAAAGGCACTCAGGAATCCAGAGAGTCCCGTCAAACCTCCTTCCTGAACTCCGCGCTGACGAGGGATACTATAATGGAGCGTAATTCAACTGAAAATCTGTAAACAATCCCTAAGTTTCTATAGTGGACATTTTGGCAAGATTCATTGACAATCAATCTGATAAATTATAATCTTTTAAGTAAATATGGAATACGTTTGAAAATATATGTTATGTGTTAATGGAGATTAAATTATGCAACAGACAGTCCCCGCAATAGATTTTGATTACTTCGCTCTGGGAGATATAGCTGACATGTTTGCTGATAACAAAATATTCATTAATAAAAATTACCAAAGAGGTGATATTTGGAAAAACTCCCAGAAAATTGAGCTAATTAAATCTATTAATCAGCGGTATTCTATTGGAGTTTTAGTGCTTTTTGTCAATGACGAAGGTAGATATGAAATACTGGATGGACAACAGCGCTTACTGACAATCAAAAGTTATTTGGAAGGGACTTTACCCCTTGCCGATACAGACATTATTCCCTATGCTGAATTGCACAGTCGAGAAAAAAGATTGCAAGATGCATACTGTGTTTTCTACCTCAAGCTTAAAAGCCATGACCCTGAATCAAAAGAGGAAGACATTGTTCAGACTTTCTTGCGGCTCCAAGAGGGGACCCCACTAAACAAAGCAGAAAAACTTAATGCACAGAGAGGAGTCTTCAAAGACACTTTTAAAGAAACGCGAGAAAGACATCCGCTTTTTACCTATCTCGGTGCCGAAAAAAGATTCCGATTCAGACAACTGGCTGCTGAACTTCTATTGCTTGAATTAGATGGTGATTTTGATAATAGAATATTTCCCTCTCTTGATTTGGATAGTATGATAAAAGGCGTCAAGAAATATGAAAAGAAAATAGGTAGACAGAAACTCACTTTTTACAAAGGAAACTTGGACTATATGGAGAGAAGTCTCAACTACTTTCTCGGAGCTTTTAATTTGAGGGATATAATATCATTCTACCTGCTAATCTCCTATTTACGCAAGAAGCGGGCGGGCAATCAAAACTTACAAAATGAATACGCTGTATTTGCTCGAATCTTCATGCAGAGACTCAATATGTTTTCCATTTATGACATCAAAGCCCCTAAAGGAATGACTAAGGAGGAGTTTGAAACTTATAAGAAATACAAAGAAGAATCAAAGGTCATGACTACCGCAGACTCATTTCAGAACAGGCTTGACATCATGTTAAGCGAATTTAAAAGACTCAATCCAATGATACTCGCAGACAAACAAAGGCTGCATGACGTAGAACAAAAAAGGGTACTGTTTTTCCGTCAGCAAGGGATATGTCCCGAATGTAAAAAGCCTTTAGAATTTAAAACAGCCTCTGCTCATCATGAAATTGCTCATGCAGCAGGAGGCAAAACAGATGACTTGGTTCATGCGCAGCTTGTACATGATAGATGCCATAAAAGTATTGAAAAACAAATTAAGAGAGAAAGTAAAATTAAAAATACTTTGCAGAAAAGCACATACTAATAGGGTCATAAGTAAAGACACATAAAATTTTATTCGTCATGCCCGAAGTCCTTAGTCGGGCATCCAGGGTTTCATATGAAAACGGGAAGTTGATTCCTCAAATGGATTCCCGCCTTCGCGGGAATGACGAGTAATGTGACCTTACTTATGAACTCCTTAGTAACTGCTCGCTGCAGTGAAATCGGACCACATAGCACTTTTTGGGCATGTAGTTGGTTTAAGGTCAGCAAATCGGTTTGTTTGGCTTTTTGACGAGCTTCCGTGGTTCGATTCACTAATCATTGTTAGATTGCCAACGTTGCGATTCAGGGGACGTTGCCAAGATAAACAACATATGATAAGATAGTGCCATGCCGAGGCAAGCAAGACTTGATGCCCCTGGGGCACTGCATCACATAATGGCGAGAGGGATCGAACAGGGTCTGATATTTCGGGATGACCATGACATGGAAGACTTTATTCGGCGATTATCGGCATTGAGTTCGAAGCAGGCATGGATCGTATATGCATGGGCGTTAATGCCTAATCATTTCCATCTCTTGGTGCGATCAGGCAAGAGTCCACTGACCCGAAACATGAGGTCCTTAATGAGCGGTTATGCCGGATATTTCAACCGGCGTTATAGTAGACACGGACATGTGTTTCAAAACCGGTACAAATCGATAGTCTGCGAGGAGGAGACCTATTTTCTCGAACTAGTGCGATATCTTCACCTGAACCCGCTCAGGGCAAGAATAGTGAAAGACATGAACGAGCTTGATATATATAGATATGCGGGGCATTCAGCGATTCTTGGCGCAGTAAAACGAAAGTGGCAGGATACAGACGAGGTGCTTGAGCGATTCAGCAACAAACGCGGACGGACGATACGATTATATCAAGAGTTTATAGCGGCTGGCGTTGAGCAGGGACGGAGGCCTGAACTTGAAGGAGGAGGGCTTCTTCGCAGCCACAATGGTTGGAGGGGGGTGATGGAGCTCAGAAGAGGGCGTGAGAAATACCGTGCGGACGAAAGGGTACTCGGCTCATCGTCATTCATAGAAGGGATAATAGAGGAAGCTGAAAAGCAAGAAGAGGGGAAACACAAAAGGGTGAGTCTGAAAACCCTTATCAGCCGCATCGCGGCGGATAAGGGCATAAGCAGGGAGGGGATAACTGGCGGCGGAAGAAACAGAGCAGTAACGTCAGCGCGGGCAGTTCTGGCATATGCCTGGATGAGATATCTTGGCAGAAGCGGATACGAACTGTCGAAGGTTCTTGGCGTGACTCCACAGGCATTATACGCGTCATCGAGCCGCGTCGAAGCGGATAATAAGATTCGTCCTGATGATTTAGAAAGATGGTGTGCATGACATATTGTTTAAGTTGGCAACGTCCCCATCTCCGTTCTCTTTCGCATGAAAACATTAAGTACCTGATTCATTATAGAACGTTACCTTCAGAGCTTACGAAGCTGTCAGTGCGAATATTAGTGCAAACACTGGCAGCATACCTGATAAGTGCACCGGTCGCTGGATGGTTAGGTGTTGCTTTGGGGAATAGATATAGAACGAGGAAGATAGAACAAATAGGATGAAGCATTTGTTCTTCCTGTAAGCGTAATTCCTAAATCTTGCCTCACAATACAACATTACAAACGGAAATCAATAAGATCAGTTCCAACTTTTAAGACAATCTTACGGAAATAGTCTAAAATTATCCTATGCTCGGTTCAGAGGCAGAGAGGCTTTTCACGAAAGGATCTTTTTATCGGAGACTGTCGTATTCTCATGGAAAAAATTCGAATTCAAGAGAAAACTAAAGAACTGATTCTTTATCTAAAAACCTCTGAAGGGACCTTTTTGTTGCTATTTTCTGTCGTAGTAGGTCTGGGCGCTGGCTTCGGAGCTGTCATCTTCCACTGGCTTATAAGCAGTTTTAAAACCATATTTTTTGAAAAGGGGCATAATCTTCTTCAATTCATGGGACCATACTATGTAATCCTCATCCCTGCAATCGGAGGCTTAATTGTAGGACCTTTAATCTATCTCTTTGCGAGGGAAGCAAAGGGACATGGCGTACCAGAGGTAATCTTAGCAGTAGCTACTTTAGGGGGCAGAATCAGACCACGAGTGGCAATTGTTAAGGCATTAGCCTCTTCAATCTGCATTGGTTCGGGTGGCTCAGCAGGTAGGGAGGGCCCCATTGTTCAAATTGGTTCTGCTATAGGGTCAAGTTTGGGGCAATTATTTAAACTCTCAGAGGAGAAGGTAAAGATTTTAGTCGCTTGTGGTACAGCAGGTGGAATCGCTGCTACTTTCAATGCACCTATAGCAGGGATATTCTTTGCGCTGGAGGTCGTCCTAGGGGATTATGACCTCAGGTTTTTTTCTTCAGTCGTCCTTTCTTCAGTAACTGCTACCGTAATATCTAGATCTTTCTTGGGAGATCACCCAGCCTTTACGGTTCCTGCCTATCAGTTGTTAAGTCTCTGGGAATTCCCACTTTACCTTATCTTTGGATTTTTGGCCGCATTCAGTGCTCTGCTATTTATAAAATCTCTCTATAAATGTGAAGATATCTTTGATTCCTGGAAGATCGCTGAGTATATAAAACCTGCCTCTGGAGGATTGGTCATCGGTTCAATTGGAGTCTTTTTTCCGCAGATCTTTGGGGTAGGGTATGAGTCTATAGAGCTGGCTTTATATGGCAAAATTGCATTCTGGCTAGTCGCCACGCTTGTCTTCATGAAAATCATAGCTACATCCTTAACTATTGGCTCAGGCGGATCTGGTGGAGTCTTTGCGCCTTCTTTGTTTATTGGAGCTATGTTAGGAGCGTCCTATGGTAAGCTCACTCAATTTTTGATACCTGCCCATGCTATCCCTATCGGAGATTGTGCCTTAGTAGGGATGGGATCAGTCTTTGCTGGAGCCGCCCATGCTCCAATTACAGCCATCCTCATTATGTTTGAGATGACCGACGATTATAAGATCATCCTGCCTTTAATGATAACCTGTATTATTTCAACCGTGGTAGTCAGGCGTTTTGCGAAAGACTCAATCTATACGTTGAAGCTGAGAAGAAGAGGGATAGATCTCCAAAAGATTAGAGGACAAGATCTGATGGAAAGGATAACAGTTTCTGAAGCTATGGTTAAGAGTGTAATGACCTTTGATGAAAATCTGACAGTAAAAAATGTGGATCAGATGCTCAAGTCTACCCATCGCCATAGAGGATTTCCAGTAATTGACTCTGAGGGAAATTTAGTTGGAATGATAACTCGCAAAGATACAAATGAGACCCTGGTTAGTAGAACGGACACTCCGCTGAGAGAGATTATGGCTACAGATATTATTGTCTGCTATCCAGATGAAAACCTGAAAACTGCATTGCAAAAATTGGCAGTAGGAGGTATTGGACGAATCCCTGTGGTTGAAAGGAGTAATCCTCTTCACTTAATAGGACTGATTACTCGAGAGAACATTATCGATGCCTACAACGAGTCTTTGAAAAAAAGAGGAGGGGCTGAACTTGGATGAACAGAACTTCTATTCCAATTTGTCAGGGAAAAATCCACTAAAAATATCGGAATAATTTTATAAGTAATACACCCTGCGGTCTCTGCCGCAGGTCCATTGAAAGCGACCCACAGGGTCAACGCCCTGTGGTGTCGCAATGAATTTATTTACAGAGTCGGCAGGAAGTCCGCAGTGTGGACTTTTCAGTAGAACAAAAACCGCTATCGATACTCACTCACCCATAATCTGAACAACAACCTTCCTGTCCCGTTCCCGATTATCAAAATCCATGAATACAATCTGCTGCCATGTCCCTAAGGCAAGCTTGCCATTTACTACAGGAATTGTCAGAGAAGGTTTCATCAATGCAGCCCGGACATGAGAGAAGCCGTTACCATCGCCCCATCTCTTATCATGCTCGTAAGGGATATTGGAAGGAGCAACCTTTTCTATGGCTTTCTTCAGGTCGTTGATGACCCCGGATTCAAATTCGATTGTGGTAACGCCGCCTGTCGAACCGGAGCAGAAAACAGTCACCAGACCATTATGAACGCCTGTTTTCCCCGCTATCTTCGTGACTCTTTCGGTTATATCAATGACATCGGTAAAACCTTTCGTGCTCAAGGTAATAGTATCTGTCGCTACCATAATAGCCTCCGTAAATAGAATTTGAATTCTTCCGTTTTCTTCAAAGCCAACCTATACGTCCTGCCCGAAGCAGCACAGGAAAATTGTATCACAGGCGATTCATATTGTCTGAATTTACGGGGGTGGTATTGCTTCCGGCGATAATTTATGCTATAAAAATGTCATATCTAATTTAACTCAGGGAGGAATATATCATGGCAAAGGCAATGACGAAGTCTCAGATCGCGGATCACATCGCAAAGAAGGCGGACATCAAGAAGGTGCTGGCGGTGACAATCCTTGATGAAATCGCCAAGCTTGCGTACAGGGAGGCGAAGAATTCTTTTACGCTGCCCGGCATTGGAAAGATTGTACTCGTACAGCGCAAGGCCCGCATGGGCAGGAACCCCCAGACCGGCGCGGCAATAAAAATACCCGCCAAGAAGGTCGTGAAATTCCGGGTAGCTAAAGCTGCGAAGGACTCTATACTCGGCAAGAAATAAGTCTATTGTCGCTCCGGCAACTACTCTGAATAAGAGGCAACTCTTAGCAGGTTAAACTCGGTCTTTTCTTCGGGTTTTTTCCACTGTGCACAGGTCTGCCTCAAAGGGTTCAAAGCATAATCAAAGACCTGAGACCCGGACAGAATGCTTTTTGCCTTTATCTCCCTGATCTTCATTTCTTAAACTCTATCACCGTCCGGTCAATTGTCAAAGCCGCGAAAGACTCCTTGATTAATCGGCCTTCACGGGTTAGAATTATTTGCGATGAGGATCCTGAAAAACGACCGCGAAATAAGAGTCTTCCTGAAGTCGCTCAGTGGAGCGGGCTTCCGGCATCAGTCCGGTGATTGAGCGAAGAGTCAGGTCCATCCTTGATGACGTGAGGAAACACGGTGACCGGGCCGTAATTAAATATGCCAGGGCATTTGATTCCCTGAAGACCGGTCGTTTTACCCTGACTCCTGACGAGATTTCGGGACATGCGGAAAAGGCGGACCCGAAAGTTGTGAAAGCCCTGAAGATGTCTGCGAAAAGGATAATGGCATTCCATAAAAAGCAGAAAGATGAGTCCTGGTTCTGCTCTGAAGAAGGCGCTGTCCTGGGCCAGATAATAAAGCCGTTGGAGAGGGTCGGCATATACATACCCGGAGGCAAGGCCTCATATCCGTCGACTGTCCTGATGAACGTCATCCCTGCGCAGGTCGCGGGTGTAAAAGAAATAGCCCTCTGCGTACCGTGTCCCGGAGGAGAGGTCAACCCGCATGTCATGGCCGCAATGAAGCTCCTGAATGTCAGGGAAGTCTACAGGATCGGAGGGGCACAGGCGATAGGGGCGATGGCATACGGTACAAAGACAATAAAGAAGGTCGATAAGATTGCAGGCCCCGGGAATATTTATGTGGCGACCGCAAAGAAGATGGTCTTCGGTATTGTCGATATCGATATGATTGCAGGGCCGAGCGAGATATTGATAATTGCTGATGGTTCAGCCAATCCGGCATTCGTCGCCGCCGATCTCCTCAGTCAGGCGGAGCACGACGAATTTGCTTCATCCGTACTGATCACCGATTCCAGGCGGCTTGCGGGCGCGGTTAAAAAGGAACTCCTGGTGAGGCTTGATGCCCTGAAGAGGAAGGAGATCGCAGGGAAGTCTATTGCCGGATACGGATCTATCATAATCACAAAAAGTCTGAAGGAAGCGGCGGGGATATCTAACCGGCATCGCTCCCGAGCATCTTGAGATCATGACCCGGCACCCCGAAAAAATCCTGCCGATGGTCAAAAATGCAGGTGCGATATTCCTCGGTGAGTGGACGCCCGAAGCCCTGGGTGATTACGCTGCCGGGCCTAACCACACCCTTCCAACAGGGGGTACCGCAAGGTTCTCTTCCCCTCTCGGAGTATATGATTTTGTTAAGCGTTCAAGCCTTCTGAGTTTCAGCAGGGACGGATTCAGGAAACTTGCAAAGACAGTAGAGACTATCGCGGATGCAGAGGGTCTTGAGGCGCACGGGGATACAATAAGGGTAAGGGAATAATCAACCCAAAAAATAATATTGTATAGCTCTTGTCCGAAATAAATTTCTTGGACAGCACTTGCGATTAGAGCAGCCTCTCAAATCTTTGGTTGTCATTCCGGAGCTTGACCCGGAATCCAGCGACTTTGGCTTTATTGAGCACCTTAACGTCACTGGATACCGTCCGCCTGAGGCGGATTCGCCGGTATGACAATATTCATGCTTCCCAGCCAGTGAATTGAGGTCTAAGTTGAGGAGAGCCTTTTTATCTTCTCTATTATCGCGGATGTCGATACGCCTTTAATGTAAGGAAGGCTGTAAGTCTCTTTTGCGATATCCGAACCGATGATCTCCTCCTTCTTCCAGTCTCCGCCTTTCACGAGGACATCCGGCCGCAGCAGCTTTATCAGTTCATAAGGGGTCTCCTCATCAAATATGGTCACATAATCAACCATCGCAAGGGAAGCAAGGACCTCGGCCCTCTGGTCCTGAGGATTTACCGGCCTTTCAGGCTTTATGCGGGAGACGGACCTGTCCGAATTTACTCCGACAACAAGCACGTCTCCGAGGGATTTTGCCTCTTTAAGGCACCGTATATGTCCGATATGGAGTATATCGAAACAGCCGTTGGTAAAAACAATCTTCCTGCCCCGGGCTTTCTGACTGTCGACGATACCCTTCAGTTCACCCCTGCTTACCGTCCTGCCCATTCCCCGACCTCTTCCCCGTCGTCATTCCTTCTGAAAATAACACCCGCGGACACCTGGCTCTTTGATGCCGAAGGCTTCATTGCGGGAACATCTTTCCTGTTATCAGCCTCATGATGTCGTTGTAGAACACGACGACCATAAGCGTGACGATGAACGCGAGCCCTATCTTCTGGCCCAGAGCAATGGTTTTCTCACTCAGCGGCTTTCCCCTTACCGCCTCAATCCCCAGAAACAGCAGATGTCCTCCGTCGAGTATCGGTATAGGAAGCAGGTTAAGCACGCCCAGGTTAATATTTATGACGGCCATAAATATGAAAAAATTCAGGAGCCCTCGCGACGCCTGCTCACCCGCCATCTGGACGATGAGTATAGGCCCTCCCATGGTCTCCATGGGTATCACCCTCTCTATAAGCTTCACAATAGACACTATGGTCAGCTTCGATATTTCCCACGTCCGATCGAAACTGTCTGCGAACGCACTTCCGATATTTTCCCGTCTGATCACCGTGCTTCCCGATGGCTTTATACCTATTAATCCGACCTCTTTTTCCTCTCCAAAGATGTCCTTCACCTTTGTCCTTTCAGGAGTTATCGAGACCTGAAAGGTAGCGCCGGCTCTGCTTATCTTAAGGTTGACAGGCTTGCCGGGATTCCTATGGATAACTTCAGTCATCTCGTCCCACTGATGTATGGTGACCCCGTCGATCTCCACAATCCTGTCTCCCTTCATAAGTCCCGCCTTCTCCGCGGGCGTGCCCTGCATTACGCTGCCGATCTCGGGGACCAGCACGGGAAGACCGTTCATAAAGCTGAAAAAAAAGATTGCCGCAGCGAAGAGCAGGTTGAAGAGAGGTCCGCAAAACACGATAATAAACCTCTTCCATACCGCCTGGTGGTTAAAAGCAAAACGCTTCTCCTCTTCTTTCAGTTCATCACCGGGCATTTCTCCCAGCATCTTCACGTAGCCGCCCAGCGGTACGGCCGATATAAGGTATTCGGTGTCTCCGTATTTCTTCCCCGCAAGCCTCGGTCCGAACCCGAGTGAGAACTTCAAAACCTTTACACCCATCAACTTCGCAAAAAGGAAGTGTCCCAATTCGTGCACGAATATAATAACGCCGAGCAGAATGATCGCCGATAAAATTGACATTATTTAACTCCCGCTCTCTTCTATTGTCGCGCCTGCCGGCATGCAATGCCTTCCAGCTTGCCGGCTTGCCAGCTTTCTGCTTGACAGGCTTGCTCGCTTGCAGGCTTGTTAACCGGCATTGAGCGCCTTTATAAACTCTTTCGCCCTCTCCCTTGCCCACCTGTCGGCTTCCATTATCACACCGAGTTCTCCGTCCGCTATCACCGTATGCCGGTCCATCGTTTTCCTGATTACCACAGGCACATCGGTAAACTTCAGTCTGCCGGCAAGAAAAGTATGGACCGCAACCTCATTGGCCGCATTCATCACGGACGGCATCGTACCGCCGGCTTCCAATGCCATATAAGCATAGGATAGACAGGGGAAACTCCTGTTTTCCGGTTTCCTGAAAGTCAGTGAGCCGACCTCGTGAAGCGAAAGCCCGTCTGTTACGTCGCACAGTCTCTTCGGATAAGTAAGGGCATACGCGATAGGACCTTTCATGTCGGGAACGGAGAGTTGCGCAATACAGGTCCTGTCGTTGAACTCCACTATGGAATGCACGATGCTCTCGGGATGCACTACCACGTCTATCCGCTCCGGGGGAAGGCCGAAAAGGTGATGGGCCTCTATTACCTCAAAGCCCTTGTTCATGAGAGTTGCAGAGTCTATCGTTATCTTTTTCCCCATCTTCCATCTGGGGTGATTCAGCGCCTGCTCGGGTGTAATCTTGTCGAGAGAGCTCTTCCTTTTCCCTACGAACGGACCTCCGGAGGCCGTGAGGATGATCCTCCTGACATCACACTTCCTATGCCCTGCCATACACTGGAATATCGCACTGTGTTCACTGTCTACCGGAAGGATTTTTGAACCGTATTTGCCGGCTTCCGCCATCATGATCTTCCCGGCCATCACCAGTGCTTCCTTGTTTGCAAGACCTATTCTCTTCCCGGCGCGTATGGCTGCAAGAGTCGGCATAAGGCCCGCTGCCCCCACAATCGCCGACAGGACGAAGTCCGCACCGTTGTGAGCTGCGACATCCGAAAGGCCCTTCGGGCCTGATAGTATTTCCGGAGACCCGGCCTTTCCCCTCATACGCCTCCTCAACTCCCGGGCCGATTCTTTATCGGCAACAGCCACAACATCGGGAGAAAAAGACCGTATCTGTTTTTCGAGAAGGGAGATGTTGTTCCCGGCAGTCAGTCCAACGACCCTGAATTTGTCCCTGTTGGCCGAGACGATATCAAGGGCGCTCTTCCCTATCGAACCTGTCGAACCGAGTATGGTTATTCGCCTCATAGTCCGATTCCCTGTTTCACGTATATGAATTTCAAAATCCAGTAAAGCAGCGGACCCGCATATAAAGCTCCGTCCACCTTGTCCAGCATGCCTCCATGGCCGGGGATCAGTCCGCCCGAATCCTTGACGCCTGCGTCGCGTTTAAACATCGATTCCACAAGATCGCCTATTATAGAAATAATCCCGACCATTATGCCAATGACTGCTGCCGGCGCCGCCGCGAGCTGCGGAACAATCACAGCCTTCAGGATGAGCGCGCCGGCTGCACCTCCGATCAGCGAACCTGCCGCACCGGCCACTG
This sequence comes from Thermodesulfovibrionales bacterium, assembly GCA_963727725.1. Lineage (GTDB taxonomy): Bacteria > Nitrospirota > Thermodesulfovibrionia > Thermodesulfovibrionales > SM23-35 > CAVSHJ01. The sequence continues at coordinate 28,911 of CAVSHJ010000018.1, read as the reverse complement.
TCTTGTTGGGGCTCACCTCAACATAGAGTTTTCTCTTTCCGATGCCTTTGCCGATATAGTACGCCAGTGAATCCGACGCCCATACCGTACCGTAGAGAAAGATTATCCACTCCGCTCCGAATTTCCTTATCTCTACCTGGAATGAAAGCAGCGCCGGTATATAGAGGAGTCCGACTACGACGGGAGCGATATCTGAAAGTGAGGAAACAGGGTCCCTCCTGAACAGGAGACGAATGACCATCGCAGCCATTATTGCAGCGACTATAACGTCCGGCAGATGCGCCCTGGAGATATACGCTATCCCGAGGACGGAGACGCCGAAAAAAAGGCCGGCATACCTCAGGATCCCGGATACGTGATACATGGAGTAAAACTCGGACAGTGCTGCCGTTGATATCAGGATGATGAGAACGAAGAAATATCCCGGCGGGAGGAACACAATATAAAGATAAAGGACAGGCAAAAGGACAATCGCAACAGCAAGCCTCTTAAGGTGCATCTGTTCTCACCGGGATCGCCCCGAATCTCCGCTCTCTTCTCTGATAATCCTGTATCGCAAGCAGGAACTCATCCTTTGTGAAATCCGGCCAGAGCGTCTCCGTGAAATAAAATTCCGAATACGCGGCCTGCCATAGCAGGAAGTTGCTGATACGCATCTCCCCGCTTGTCCTTATGATCAGGTCCGGCGCGGGGATGCCGGCTGTATCAAGATAAGAATTGAAAACTTCCTCTGTAAGCTCCTCCGGTTTTACCCCGGCGCACAGTATCTTCTTCACAGCCCGGAGAATTTCGCTGCGTCCGCTGTAGCTGAGAGCAGTGACAAGGATCATGCCCTTGTTTGAAGAAGTCCTTTCCTCGGCCTCTCTGACAATGTCCTGTATATGACCGGGCAGCCTCCGTATATCGCCGATCGTCTTGAAGACTATACCGTTCCTGATGAGCCCGTCGATTTCCTTCTTCAGATACAGCTCCAGCAGCTTCATCAGAGTTGTCACTTCCGAAGAAGGCCTCTGCCAGTTTTCCATGGAAAAAGTGTAGATGGTCAAAACCCTGATCCCGAGTTCAGCCGCAACCTCGATTACCTCTTTCGACCTCTCCACTCCCCGCCGGTGACCCTCGACCCTCGGCAGCCCGCGGGCTGCCGCCCATCTCCCGTTCCCATCCATTATAATCCCCACGTGCCTCGGCACGCGCCCGTCTAATAACACCGTACCTCCCTAAATGCCCTTTACGGTATAAATGTAGAGCTCGGTCCTTAAGGGATTTTCACCTTTCAGTATATTCCCGGGTTTAATCCCGAACATCGGGCTGGCAAGAAAGAGAATTTTCTGGCCTGCAACCGCATAATCAAAGATGGTGCCGCCCACATTGTCTACCAAAACGCTTTCTTCCATAGAGAGTCCGTTCCACCAAAGGCTCTGAATCCTTGACCTCTTGTAACCCAGACCCTTCATCATCTCCAGCAAGGGAGTCCTGTCCACCAGGAGGACGTCTTTATTCCTCAGGAACAATCTGTCCTTCACCGACCATTCACCCCTGTCGATCATGGTCGTGTCGATCATAGTCGTAGACGCCTCTCTCGTGGAGGCTGTCTTTCTTGAACGTCCTGAGAAAACCGCCTGTACCGGTTTTGCTCCTCCAGATCCTTATATTATTTTCATTATATACGTTAAGGAACCCGCCTTCATCATAGGCAAGCAGTAACCTGCCTTTCTGAGGGTCTTCAAAGGATACAAAATCGTATATGTTGACGCCCTTTGGAAGTTTCAGCGGCTTTCCTTTCTTGTATCCTCCGTCCCACACAATCTCGAACACATCTCCGCTGAACCCTTCGGAACGGGAATACTCCTGGGCTATAAGTCTGTCTCCCAGCCTCCTCAGGAATACGTCACCTTTATAGAGGAGATTGAATTGGGCATCTTTCAGCTCATATACATAAGATACGACTTCATCCCCTCTCATTGACGTGACGATTATTTCATCCCTGCCGTTCTTGTTAAGGTCGATTGAGTCGAGCCAGAGGTGATCGTCAAGAGTCGAACCCGAAATCTTGATCCCGCCGAGGGCCGGATGGAGATCTGCCCCCAGCGTAAAGAACATGATATCTTTGCCCGTGCTCAGGACAATCTCTCTTTTACCGTCTCCGGCGACATCACATACCGTTATGAGCTTTGCGTCAACCGGCAGGTCCAACTTCAGGTATGCTTCTTCCTTATGCAATTTGAAGAATTCGTCTCCGAACCTCAGCTTTTTCTCATATGCGGAATCGATGGCAGCGCTGGTCTCGGAAAACCTCAGTCCGTCTGAGACCCAGAGGAGCCTCTGGGTGAGAAGCACGCCGGAGTTCGTCTTCTGGGACGTAAGGAGGAGTGCCACCTCGGCATGGAGTCTTTTCGCCTCTTCAATTACCTTTGCGGGGTCTTCGGTTTCGATACTCGTATCAATTAAATTGAATCTGCCGGTCTCTTTCAGTTTCCTGTAATAGGAGTCCGAGGTATACCAGTCTGTATCCCGTGACTGACAGAAAAGCAGATTCACCGGAATCTCCGATATCCTCACCTTGTCTCCTTCTTTCGCGCCGCCTTCTATCACTTCCCCCGTCGATGAATCCGCACCCACCTCTTTAATGACGAGCTTGCCCATGAAGGCTTCCAACCTTCCCAGGGGTTCTCCTGTGACAGGATGCTTGAAAGGGGCTTCTTCCCGCAGTATGTTCAGTCTCATGCCGGGTTTCGCCGAGTCTTTTATGCCCAGGTTTATGGTGACCTTCTTGTCTTCCACCGTCAATATCCTGCCCGTAAGCGGTTTGAAGTAAGAAACAGTTTCATCCCGCATTCTGTCAAGAGAATTATCAGCATAAGCGACGGCGCCGAAGCAAACAGCAAAGATAACGGAGCACAGTGCATAGTACAGAGAATAAGAAAAATACGACCTTATTTTTTGTTTCTTACTCCTCATTCTGTGCTCTACGCTATCTGCTGTCAGCTCTTTGCATTGTTTCATTTCCCCGTTAATATCCTTTCTATGAGAGGCTCGGGCAGATGTTCTTTTTTCATTTTATCCTGCACACTCGCAATGTCATAGGAGACCCGCACGATGTCGATATCCCCGCCGTTCATAATTGCATAACATGCCCTGGGATCTCCGTCCCTTGGCTGTCCGACACTCCCGGTATTTATTATATACCTGCTGCCCTCCCTTATCCGCGTCCCGTCCCTGTGAGTGACGAGTTCTCCCGACGGCACCTTTTCGATCACGAAAGGCTGGTGGCTGTGTCCGAGAAAGCAGAATTTATTATCGAAATACTGGAAGTTTGTCTCTGCGTCCCAGAGAGTAAGGAGATAATGCCACTCAGCCGGCTCCTTCGGCGTCGAATGGACGAGCAGGACATCCTCGTCCTTCATCTCTTTTTCAAACGGCCATGACCCGAGTATCTCCTTGTTCTTTTCCGTAAGTACTTTCATCGTCCATTCGATGGCGTTCCGCGCATAGGCATTAAAATAAGTAATGTCCGTGAGACCGATTGCAGCCCTGTCATGGTTGCCTGCGAGCAGGACCTTGCATCTCTCCACAAGGAGATCCGATGCATTCATTCGGGTCGGGACCATATCCGACTGCGTCGCCGAGAAATAATATGTCCCGTATGTTTCTCCGGTCCACATCTTTCAGGACCGCATCGAGTGCTTCGAGGTTCGCGTGCACATCGGAGAGCACGGCCCAGAGCATCAGACCTTGCCTTCCCGCTTTGCAAGCCTGTCGAGAACGCCGTTCAGGAATGAGGCCGACTCGGATGAAGAGTATTTTTTTGCTATCTCGAGCGCTTCATTGATCGTAACCGCCGCAGGGATGTCCTTCCTGTAGAGTATCTCGTAAGCTGCAAACCTCAGTATGTTCCTGTCAACAGCCGCCATCCTCTTCAACAGCCAGTTTTCCGTAACCTTTTCGATCGCCGTATCTATCTCTTCAATCTTATCAAGGGTACCCCTCACCAAATCCTCCGTGAATTTCCTCACATCCGTGTTTTCTTTTCTCTCCGACCAGAATTCCCTGAGGGCTTCCCCGTCAAACTTCTTTCCTGTAAAGTCCGTCTGAAACAGTATTTGAAGAGCATACTCCCGGGCCTTGCGACGTTTCATAAAACATCAAGAAGTGAAAAGTGAAAAGTGATCCGCCTGAGGCGGAGTGAAAAGTTTAGTTCGAAGTTCCTATATTTGTCTTTATTGGTAACTCTTAACTCATAATTCATAACTTATAACTTCTTAAGAATATTATTTTGATTTCTACCAATCACCGTTAACTCTTCACTGATTACAGTTTCTTCAGGAGTTGCGCCATCTCAATTGCTGTTATTGCCGCATCCCATCCCTTGTTGCCGCTCTTTGTTCCGGCCCTCTCTACGGCCTGTTCTATGGTATCGCAGGTTATGATCCCGAACGCCACGGGCACACCCGTCTCCATGGATGCCAACGCGATACCTTTTGAGACTTCCGATGCAATATATTCAAAATGCGGGGTACCGCCCCTTATCACCGTCCCGAGACATATGATTGCGTTATATACGCCCTTTGAAGCCATCTTTTTGGCCACCATCGGAATCTCGAAAGAGCCCGGCACCTTGACCACGTCTATATCCTCTTCCTTCGCGCCGTGCCTTAAGAGCGCATCCTTTGCACCGTCAAGAAGTTTAGCGGTAATAAAATCATTAAACCTGCTTATGATAATGCCGAATTTCAGTCCCTTTGCCTGAAGCTCACCTTCCATAATCTTCATAAAACCCCTCCTATCTGCGATTCACGAAATCCCAAAGCCGTTCCCTTATAGCATATTGACAGATCTCATAATAGTATTTACAGGATCTCGCCCTTTCCGTCATGCCCGAGAGCCTCAGTCGGGCATCCATTCTCGGTTAAATTGGAGTGCCTCCGCCCTGCGGATTCGCGGGAATGACGGTGAAACCAAATGTAGAGACTACTGTAGACTCTTAATATCCTCATACATTATCCAGCATATGCCCGAGTTTCTTCTTCTTGGTCTTCAGATAGACGATGTTCCGTTCGGTGGGCCTCGTCTCTATAGGTACGCGCTCCACCACCTTGAGACCATATCCTTCCAGCCCGACAATCTTCTTCGGATTATTCGTCATCAGCCTCATCTTCCTTACCCCGAGATCAACGAGTATCTGGGCGCCTATGCCATAGTCCCGGAGGTCGGGCTTAAACCCGAGTTTGATGTTCGCCTCTACCGTATCGAGTCCCTTGTCCTGAAGTTCGTACGCCTTCAGTTTGTTAATCAGACCGATACCCCGGCCTTCCTGTTTCATATAAAGGATGACTCCCTTGCCTTCTTTCCGGATCATATCCATCGCCTTATGCAGTTGCTCCCCGCAGTCACATCTTTCCGAAGCAAAGACATCACCTGTCAGGCACTGGGAATGGACTCTTACGAGGACCTCATCTTCGGGCTTTATCTGACCTTTCACCAGTGCGATATGGACCACATTATCTATGTCGCTGGCATAGGCGATAGCGGCAGAAGTCGCCGCCATAGGTCGTCGGCAGTTTGACCGTCGCAAGCCTCTTGACGAACAACTCCGTCCTCATCCTGTATTTGATAATATCCTTTATCGTGACTATCTTGAGATTATGTTTCTTCGCAAATTCCATAAGCTCAGGCACCCTTGCCATTGTACCGTCATCACTCATAATCTCACAGATGACACCCGCCGGATAGAGCCTTGCGAGTCTTGCCAGATCAACCGACCCCTCTGTCTGTCCGGCCCTCTGCAGCACTCCGCCCGGTCTTGCCCTGAGGGGAAAGACATGGCCGGGCCTTGAAAGGTCTTCCGGTCCGGTTTTGGGGTCGATTGCCGTCAGTATTGTTTTTGCTCTGTCCGCCGCCGAAATGCCTGTTGTCACGCCTCTCTTCGCCTCGATCGAGACTGTAAAGGCGGTGCCGAAAGTCGAAGTGTTATCGTCCGTCATCATCGGCAGTTTGAGTTCCTCGACACGTTCGGGGGTAAGAGAAAGACAGACGAGTCCCCTCCCGTGCTTTGCCATGAAATTAATCGCCTCGGGATTCACCTTTTCCGCCGCCATGCAGAGATCACCCTCGTTCTCCCTGTCCTCGTCATCGACGAGGATCAGCATCCTGCCTGCTGCCATGTCATCCAGGGCTTCCTCGACTCCGTTGAATTTATATTTTTCCATAATGTTCACTCCTTGATCTGATAAATCTGCCTCGTCAACAGAACAAATATCAGTTTAAATAAATTCTTGTCCGTCTCAGCGGATTCGCAGAGGTGAAAACAATGTCTGTATAATCTATACTAAGTATATCCCTCTTCCATCAGGGTCTTCATAAGTCTTGTATCCCTGTCTCCGCGTCTGTTCAAAAATTTGGCGACATATTTCCCAAGGATATCAACCTCAATATTCACTGTCTCGCCCGGCCCCTTGAATCCGAGTGTCGTCATTTTAGCCGTATGAGGTATAATTACCAGCGTAAAGCCGTCTTTAAGTATATCAACAACAGTCAGACTTATTCCATCCACTGCAACCGAGCCCTTCTCGACCAGAAACCGGAGCACGTTTGCCGGCGCCGCAATCTCGAACTTCATCATATCTCCAACGGTGGTCTTTGAGCGGACCTTCCCGGCCGCATCGACGTGTCCTGTTACGAAATGGCCGCCGATCTTCGAATCAGGGCGGAGCGAGGGCTCGAGGTTAACCGCATCTCCCGCTCTGAGACTCCCGAGATTCGTACTCCGCAGGGTCTCTTCCGACAGGTCGAAAGAGAGTTCATTTCCGTTTTTATTAACAACGGTGAGACATACGCCATTCACGGAAATGCTGTCCCCGATTCCTGACGCAGCTGACACCTCGTTTGCTTTGAGCGAGAGCACCGCACCTCCGGTCCGTTTTCTCACCGATGTCGTCTCGACCGATTTCGAGTATCAGTCCCGTAAACAATCAGTACTCCTCATGAATAGTAAAATCCAGTCTCTTCTGGTAATATCCCCAGAAATCCACTACCTCGGACCAATGCGCATCCACCTTCACCATTTTTTTCTCGATGCGGACATCGAGGTCATCATCCTGCAGGGGGACATTCAATTCTTTTGCCTCTGCCATAATCTTTTCTTTTATCATGTCGACGTTACCGATTTCCTCTTTCATAATATCCCGGGTATGAGAGCTCAGTACGATGATAACGATAGTAAGGTTTTCCAAAAGATATTCCGACAAAGGCAATGGCAACGACCAGTGCAAGCAGGAGAAGCCCTCTGATAAGCCCTTCATTCGCCGATTTTGATTCTCATTGCACTAACCTCCCTATTCTGTTGAACCTGGCCCAGTCGTCAGGATCCCAGGACCAGTAAATAATAAGCGCCTTGCCGAGTACCTCTTTGAGGTCAACAAATCCCCAGTATCTGCTGTCATAACTCTGGTCCCGGTTATCACCCATCACAAAGATCTTGTTCTTTGGTACGGTGATCGGGCCGAAATTATCTCTCGGGTCGTTGCCTCCCAGTCTCAGAGCCGTTGTCATAGTGATGCGCATAAGGCTCTGAGAGCCTCACGCCGTTTACGTAGACAACCTTGTTCCTCTCCTCTACCGTATCACCTCCGGTTGCAATGACCCTCTTTATAAAATCCTTTCTCGGGTCCTCGGGATATTTAAAGACTATTATATCCCCCTTCTCAGGTTTTCTGAATATCAAAATCCGCTTATCCGTGAAAGGGATTTTCGTGCCGTAGATGAACTTGTTCACAAGGATGTGGTCGCCTACAAGAAGAGTCGGGATCATGGAACCTGAAGGTATCTTGAATGCCTGTACAATATAGGCCCTTATGATCAGCGCGAGAACCAGGGCCGTGACTATCGCCTCTAAATATTCCCAAAACAGCTTTTTCTTGCTTTTCACTCAAAATCCTCCGCCATCTTATGCATAATCAGTCCGCTCATGCGGATTGCCTGACTGTACTTGTTCATACCGGGATAACCAGGCCATTCTATACTACTTTATCTCCCTGGAATACAAGTCCTGCAGAACCTATGATACCCGCATCATCCCTCAGCAGGGCCGGTATAACCTTCACCCTCTCATAGAGTTCCTTCAGCGCCCTTCTCGATGCCTCCTTCACCGCCTCACTGACATATATATCCCATGCCCCTGTGAGACCCCCGGCGAGGATAATAGCCTCAGGACTCATGATATTGATCATATTCGCGATCCCGATACCGAGATATCTTCCGGCGTTCTTCAGCAATTCCCTTGCAAGCATATCTCCGTCGAGTGCCGCCTTGAAAATATCCTCTGTGGTGAGCTTGTAGATATTGCCGTTATAATATCCGCTGAGCAGACTCTCCCTCCCGGTTTCGAGAACCGATATAGCCTTCGAGAGGATATACCTTGCGGAGGCGTATGACTCAAGACAACCGTAATTTCCGCAGTGACATTTTTCGCCGTCTGTGCTTATACTCATATGTCCTATCTCCGCCGATACATTGAGCAGCTTTCTCCCGCAGATCAGGCCACCGCCTATCCCGGTGCCGAGGGTAAACAGAACAAAGTCCGAAAAATCCTTGCCCGCACCGGTCCACATCTCACCCACTGCTGCTGCATTCGCATCATTTTCTATGATGACCCGGACCGCGTATCTTTTCCCCATTTCAGCAACAAGGTCGATCCCTTCTACAATGCGGAGGTTAGGTGATGACAGTACCCTCCCTTTTTCTCTGTCGATCAGCCCGGCGACGCCGATACCTATTCCGGCAATCTCATTGCTGAAAAGACTGTCCACCGCCTTAAAGATAGCTGCCAGTATCTCGTCAGAAGTAGGTTCCTTTATTTTCCTGACGACCTCACCGTCGTGCGAGACCAGTCCGACCCTCATATTCGTTCCGCCGATGTCGATCCCTATCGCATATTCTTTTGGCAATGCTATATCCGTTCTTTCCGCGAACGGGACTTCCTGACGTCCCTGTAAACCTCAATCGCCACTTCCGGACACATTTCCGCACACATGCAACAACCTGTGCATTTATCCGGCTTTTCAGGAGATGCAGGGAAATATCCCTTCGTGTTGAATTTTTCTTCAATAACGATGACCCCGAACGGGCATGCATCCACACAGTAGCCGCAGCCCTTGCAGAGTTCCTTGTCTATCTTAATCATCCCTTTCATGCCGCTCCCTCGATCAATTCCTGTGCATGCCTAAGAGAGACCTGTGTCACCTTTCCACTCAGCATCCTGGCCACTTCCGTCACCCTTTCCGCGCCCGAAAGTTCCTTCACCTCCACACTGACCCTCTCCCCCCGTTGTGCCTTCTCTATTTTCAGATGAAAGTCTCCCTGCGAGGCGATCTGGGGGAGGTGGGTGGCACAGAGCACCTGACGTTTATCCGCTATCGCCCTGAGTTTCTTCCCCACACTTACCGCCGTCTTTCCTCCGATGCCCGCATCGACCTCGTCGAATATCAGAACCGGTATGCTGTCAAAATCTGCAAGGATACTCTTCAAAGCGAGCATGACCCTTGACAGCTCCCCGCCGGAGGCGATTTTTGCAAGTGGTTTCGGAGGTTCTCCCGGGTTTGCCGAGAAGAGAAATTCCACCTTGTCCATCCCGCAGGCCGAAATTGCCTCCGGCATAACAGCGATAACAAACTCTGCCTTCCCGAACGCAAGTTCTTTGAGTTCCCTTGTGACAAGTTCTTCTATTTTCCTCGCCGTTTTTTTTCTCTTTTCGGAAAGGGAACTTGCAAGACCGAGGAGTTCCTCCCGTCTTTTCCCGAGCCCGTTCTCAAATATATCGATCTTTTCATCGGCAAGCTCGAGTTCCTCCAACTCCTTCTCCGCATTATCGCGGTATCTGATGATGTTTTCGATCCCTTCGCCGTATTTCTTTTCGAGTTTTCCGATTGATTCGAGACGGTCCTCGACATCCGCAAGACTCCCCGGTTCAATATCGTACTTATCTTTGCAGCGTCTGAGTGATACCGCAGCGTCCTCAATTAACGGGAGTCCTGACTCGAGCACGTTTAGAATTTCGGACACCGACGGGTCTACGGACAACATCTCTCTCACTTTTACTATTATATATGAAAGCCTTTCTATACATGAACCTTCGGAACCGTAGATAGCTGCATGGGCTGTTTCTGCGAGCTCCCTCAGCCTGGTGAGGTTAGACAGGATGGTCCTTTTTTCGACCAGCTCCTCTTTCTCGCCGGCCCTGAGAGAGGACCCGTCAATCTCCCGGATCTGAAACGTCAGGAGGTCAAGCCTGTGTGCCCTTTCTTTCACCTTCTCTTTCAGATCATCCAACTCTTTTTTCATGTCCCCGACTTCCTTGAAAAGCATTCCCACCCGTGCAGTATCATCCTGGAGCCTGCCGAAGGCATCAAGGAAAAGACGGTGCCTGTCAACAGAGAGGAGGCTCTGGTGTTCGTGCTGGCCGTGAATATCTACAAGAGATTTGCCGACTTCTGCAAGGCTCTGGAGGCTGACCATGGTATCGTTTATATACGCCCTGCTCCTGCCGGACGCGGAAATAGCCCTCCTGAGGATGAGCCCGCCGGACATGTCTATTCCGATGTCAGGAAGTTCACTCCCTTCGACCGGTTCAAAATATGCCTGCACAACTGCTTCTTTTTCTCCGGATCTGATCAGGTCTGACTGGCCCCTGCTGCCGAGAGCGAGACCGAGGGAGTCCACTATGATGGATTTCCCCGCACCCGTTTCACCCGTCAATATATTGAGTCCTTTTTCGAACCTGACCTTCAGGTCGTCAATTATCGCAAGATTCTTAATTCTGAGTTCCTTCAGCATTCATATTCAGATGAAACAGGCAGGGATGTCACAGACGTATCTATAAAACCTATGCAAGATCTCTCGATGATGCTTATACAACACACGATTCAATATCTTACGTGAAACCCTTTCTCTTCCCCGGTATATGCTTCCCACGTAACCTCTATATTTGAGACCCTTGAGCCCGGCGGCCCGGAATGACACTCCTTAATGGCCTCTTCGATAAGTTCTTTTTTACCTTCAAAGACAGCTTCAACCCTGCCGTCCCTCAGATTCCGCACCCAGCCGCTCAGGCCGAGATTATATGCAAGGTCCTGTGTAAAGCCACGGTAAAAGACTCCCTGCACACGCCCGTCCAGGAACAGATGAGCCCTTGCCTCTTCCATATCCTGAAATTATAGCACACCCTTCAGCCTCTATTCACCGAGATAGGCCTCTCTCACGCGTTCATTATTCAACAACTCTTCGCCCCTCCCCTCAAGGGCAATTCTGCCGTTTTCAAGCACGTAGCCCCTGTGGGATAACTTAAGCGCCGCACGAGCATTCTGTTCAACAAGCAGGACCGTAACCCCTTCGCCGTTTATCTCCCGTATCGTCCTGAATATCTTTACCACAATTATCGGAGCGAGGCCAAGAGAGGGCTCATCCAGCAGAAGAAGTTTGGGACCCGACATGAGTGCCCTTCCGATTGCAAGCATCTGCTGTTCTCCGCCGCTCAATGTCCCACCCCTTTGTTTATGCCTCTCCTTCAGGACAGGGAAAAGACTGTAGACCATTTCGAAGGAAGAAGTCTGGTCTCCTCCGGAGGAGTAAGCTCCCATCTCGAGATTCTCCTTGACGGTAAGCCCCGGGAAAATCCTTCTTCCTTCCGGTACCTGGCTTATTCCCGTCCGGACTATCTTGTGCGGAGCCATCCCTTTTATACTCCTGCCCTCAAAAAAGATCTCCCCGGATTCCGGTTTAAGGATACCGGATATGGTCATGAGTGTGGTAGATTTGCCGGCCCCGTTGTTTCCTATGAGACAGACAATCTCTCCGCGTTTCACCTCGATATCGACGCCTCTTAAGGCTTCTATCGGACCGTAATATGTGTGGACATCTTTCAGGTCGAGCATTTTTTCGTAAAACAAGTTAAGAGTTAAAAGTTAAAAGGTGCAATGCCTTCGCCCCTCACTCTTCACTTTGACCTTACCTTCTAGCTCTTAAGTTTCAACTCTTAACTTTCCAAATGTTCGCTTCTCAGCTTGCAAGCTGCTGGCCGGCCGCTTTCAGTGTTCTTTCCCAAGGTATGCATCGATGACCATAGGGTCTTTCCTTATCTCGCCGGGCGTGCCCTCGGCGAGCTTTACGCCGTGGTTGAGCACCGCTATCCAATCCGATATCCCCATCACTACCTTCATATCATGCTCGATGAGCAGGACCGTTTTCCCGAGTTCCCTGATTTTTTTTATAAGGTCCATAACCTCTGACGTCTCCTGCGGATTCATTCCTGCTGTCGGTTCATCAAGCAGCATCAGAGAAGGTTCTGTCGCAAGCGCTCTCGCAACCTCCAGCCTCCTCTGTGCTCCGTAAGGGAGATTCCCCGAAACAGTACCGGAGTGGCCGGACAGACCGACAAATTCAAGGTATTCCATGGCCTTTTCCCTTACGGTCCTTTCCTCATCGCGGAATTTTTTCCACCTCATGACCGCCCCCGGGAGGCCCGAGCGGGTCCTGCAATGCTGGGCAACCATGACATTTTCGAGGACCGACATCTGCCTGAAGAGCCTGATATTCTGGAAGGTCCTTGATATACCGCGTCTTGCGATCTCATGGGGAGCAGAGTCTCGTAGTCTCAACATTCAAAAAATGGATGGTCCCTTTCGTAGGTCTTGCAAGACCGGTAAGACAGTTAAAGAATGTCGTTTTCCCTGCGCCGTTCGGTCCTATAATGCTCATTATGATCCCTTCTCTTATCCTGAGGGTTATCTCTTCGATAGCCTTGATGCCGCCGAAATGCATTGACATGCCTCTAACTTCTAAGATATACACCCTTCCCTCCAAGAAAGCCCTGGGGTCTGAATATCATCAGGAGAACAAGCCCTGCGCCGAGGGCGAGCATCCTGTACAGCTGGACCTCACGCAGGACTTCAGGAAGCAGCACCAGGACCAGGGCACCGAGGACAACACCCGTGATGCTGCCGAGTCCGCCAAGAATAACCATGCACAATATCAGGACCGACTCCATGAAAGTAAAGCTTTCCGGGGATACAAACTGCATCTTGCCGGCAAAGAGGGCACCGGCGAGACCGGCCCAGAAGGCGCCGAAGGCAAAGGCATAGAGTTTGTACATGATCGTATTGATGCCCATGACAGAGGACGCCATTTCGTCTTCCCTTATAGCGACCCATGCCCTGCCTATCCTTGAGCAATATACCCGCTTTGTTATAAAGACGGTCAACAGGACGAAAAAAATGGTGAGATAGTAATAATATGAAAGCCTTCCGAGAGACACAGAGGCAATGACAGGAGGCGCGATACCCGCTATGCCGTTAGGCCCTCTGTGTCAGACTGTCCCAGTTATTCAGGACAAGCCTGACTATCTCTCCGAAGCCCAGCGTGACTATTGCGAGGTAGTCTCCTCTCAGCCGTAATGCGGGTATGGCGAGAAGAAACCCGGCGACTGCCGAAAGCCCTACTGAAAAAGGCAGCGCCGACCAGAAACCGAGACCGAACTTTGTATTGAGAAGGGCATACGTATAAGCACCGATCGCATAGAATGCGACAAAACCCAGATTCAGGAGGCCTGCGAAACCTACCACAACGTTCAGTCCGAGCGCGAGTATGATGTAGATTCCGGAGAGTATCGCGACATCTATGAAATAATCGCCGCTTATAAAAGGCAGGACAAGAAGCAGCACCGGCAACAGAAAGCGCAGCATAAGAGAAATATTGATAAAATCCGGTTTTGCTGCACGTATCTTGCTGAAGAATGACCACAGCCTTCCACCGGATAACTTCTTATAAGACAGAAATTTTCCGGATACGAGGATCACCGAGCATATTGCAAAGAAGATCAATGCTGCGACAGGTCCTCTAAGGGGGAAAAAAAGCAAAGATAACCACAGGGCTATTATGACCGGCTTTGCCTTTTCGTAAAATCTTTCTCTGTAACCTTCCGCTTTCAACTCTTAGACTTTACTAAGGAGTTCATAAGTAAGGTCACATTACTCGTCATTGACCCGAAAATAGGTTCCAAAATCCGTCATTCCCGCAGTCCGTAAGGCGGGAATCCACTTTCAAAAAACCTGGATGCCCGACTACAACCTCGGGCATGACGAATAAAATTTTATGTGTCTTCACTTATGACCCTATTAGTAACTCTTAACTTTCTTACACTTTCTCCAGTTCCGTCTTGCCAAAAAGCCCGCCGGGTTTCACAAGCAGGACGATGATCAGGATAATAAACGCATATGCGTCTTTATATTCACCGGAAATGTAACTGCCGCCAAGGCTTTCCACAAGACCGAGAAGAAGCCCGCCGACCATAGCGCCCCTTATGCTCCCTATTCCTCCCAAAACCGCAGCCGTAAAGGCTTTTATGCCCGCAACGTACCCGATGAAATAATTAACCAGTCCGTAATACATTGCGACCATGAGTCCTGCGACTGCGGCAAGACCCGAGCCTATGATGAATGTCAGCGATATGACGGTATCGATATTTATGCCTACCAGCATGGCCATCGTCTTATCCTGGGCGACAGCCCTCATCGCCTTGCCCATCCTCGTCTTTCTCACGAAAATACGGAGGCCCATCATCGAGATTACGGATGCGAGAATAATAAAGAGTTGCAGATAGGTCATCCTCACCGTCAGGAAATGAAATCCCGAGATGCCGAAGAGGCTCGGAAAAACCTTGTCTGTCGCCCCCTGCGTGAGCATCACGTAGTTCTGGAGGAATATCGATACGCCGATTGCGCTTATGAGCGGACTGAGCCTGGGGGCATTCCTGAGAGGTTTATACGCTATTTTTTCGACCGTGAAACCGTAAGCGGAGCAGAAGATTATTGAGAGAAGAAATGTCAGGATTAAGGCGAGTGGAAGGCTGCGGGCGGTCAGGCCGATAGCGGTAAAAAAGCCGAGAGATATGATGCCGAAGTATGCTCCGAGCATATAGATCTCGCCGTGGGCGAAATTGATGAGTTCAAGAATGCCGTAGACCATGGAATAACCGAGAGCGATGAGCGCATACACGCTTCCCAGGGTGAGTCCGTTGATCAGCTGCTGCAGCAACATGGTGAATTGTAGCAGAAAAAAGAGCCAAGTTGCTAATAGATATATATCAAATATAAAATATGCGTAATGTCCATTAAAGATTATTTCCTGAACCTCTCTCTGAACAGGAAACTCATAGGAATGATGCTCTTCCTCAGTTTTATTCTTGTATCTGTCCTGATGCTCCTCTATTCGCAGTCAGAAAAGGCGCTGCTGACGCAACTCGAAAATCAGACCTCGGAACTCTCAAAAGCCATTCAGGTCGGAATGGAAGAGGTAACGAGCAGCGGGTATACGGACCAGATGCGGCTTCAGACCTACCTCAAGAAACTGAATGCAAAGGGCGTGAAAGAGATATCTATAATCAGCAATGCCGACGAGATCGTCGCAAGTACCAACCCTACGAGAGTCGGAGAGCAACTCGGACCTACCAAGAAGGAACGCATCATAAAGGCGGAGCTTGGTGAGCCGCTCTCTAAAGAGGGGAAGGTTTATAACGTTATCCTCCCTGTCGTTGCCGGTAATGAACAGTATGGGTATATTCACCTGAAAATAAACGTGGAAGATTTTTCCCAGATGCTGGCGAGCCACGCGATAAAGAGGATTATTGCGACATCTCTGGTCTTCGGTCTTGGTATCGTTCTCGCCGTGCTTCTTTCCTGGATGTACACTAAACCTATCCATAATGTCGTCAATGCCGCAAGAAGCGTTGCAGCAGGTGACCTTACAGCTGAATTAACTACGGACAGGAAGGACGAGATCGGGGAGCTGACGCACGCCTTTAACTACATGGTCCAAAAGCTCAGGGAAGAACGCGCCCTTGAAGAAAAGCTGCGGGAAGCCGAGCACCTTTCGGGAATAGCGCAGCTGGCAAAGGGCATTGCTCATGAAATAAGAAACCCGCTGAATTTCATCAGTCTCTCAATAGACCATCTGAAAAAAAAATATGCACCCGACCGCGACGAGGACAGACAGAAATTTGAATCACTCATTATGAGCATAAAACACGAGATACAGCGCCTGAACAAGCTTGTAGGAGACTTCCTCGATTACGGGAAGCAGCTAAGACTGAGCATTCAGCATGCCGATATAGGCGTAATTATCAGTGAGGTTCTGTCACTTGTATCTGCCAAAGCGGAAAAAGATGATATCAGGATACATTATCAGGACGGAGAACTTCCTAAACTATACCTGGACCCTGAACTGATCAAGACCTGTATATTCAACGTAATCCTCAATGCTTTCCAGGCCATGCCTTCCGGAGGAGATCTTAACGTGGGTACCGTGACTTCTGACGGCAAAGCCTTTATCATTATTGAGGACACCGGAATCGGAGTTTCCAGGGAGAACCTGCCGAAGCTCTTCGATCCTTTTTTCTCAACAAAAACTACCGGGCTCGGCCTCGGACTTGCAATGACAAGGAGGGTTGTGGAGGAGCACGGCGGCAAAGTTGATTTTCAGAGCACCGAAGGGAAGGGAAGTACAATAACAATATCGTTGCCGTTAACCCTGGGCCGGCGATAACATGCTGACAGGCAGAAGAGACGTCCACTCAGGCAGAGCTTATTTTTTGCCTTTTCTATTACAGATGTGGATGGCAGGAGTTTATTGCGGAGGTAAGAGTTGGCTGTCATACTCGTAGTCGATGACGAGACCCTTGCAGCGGGATATCCTCAAGACGATACTCGATGATGAAGGGTATGAAACCTACACCGCTTCGTCAGGCGAAGAAGGTTTGAGGGTTCTCGATGGGATACGCCCCGATGTCATTCTGACGGACCTCAAAATGGAAGGCATGGACGGGATAGAATTTATAGAGTCTCTGCCGGGAGCGCCTTTCAAGCCGTCAGTAATTGTTATGACGGCCTACGGGACCATTTCCTCAGCGGTTGATGCAATCAAGAAGGGCGCCTTTGACTATCTCGCAAAACCTGTAGACAAGGATGTGCTTCTGATCACCGTAAAAAGGGCTGTTGAAATGGTAGGCCTGTTGAAGGAAAACCTGCAGCTCCAGAAAGCATTGTTCGACAGGTTCAAGATAGAAGGTATCATCGGCCATTCCCGAAAGATGGTGGAAGCGGTCGAGATTATGAAGAAGGTTTCCTCAAGCACCGTCACCGTGCTTATTCTCGGTGAAAGCGGCACCGGCAAGGAACTTGCTGCCAGGGCGATACACTATAACAGCCCGAGGCGGACAAAGCCGTTCACTGCAGTAAATTGTGCCGCTATTCCCGAAAATCTCATAGAAAGCGAGCTGTTCGGTTACGAGCCGGGTGCCTTCACAGGAGCGACATCAAGGAGTATCGGTCTTTTCGAGGCCACAGACGGCGGTACAATTTTCCTTGATGAGGTCGGTGACCTCCCGGCCCTGACGCAATCCAAGATGCTCAGGATACTGCAGGACAGGGAGATAAGAAGGCTTGGCAGCCGTGACAGCATCAAAGTGAACGTCAGGATCCTCGCGGCAACGAATAAAGACCTTGAGAAAGAAATTCTCAACAGGAATTTCCGAGAGGACCTCTATTACCGGCTCAAGGTAATCACCATAGAACTGCCCCCTCTGCGTGAACGAAAAGAAGACATACCTGAACTGGTGAACTTCTTTGTCAGTAAGTACAACCAGGAGTTCGGCAAGAGGGTAAAGGGTATCGAGGAAAGCGCCTTGACATTGCTCAGGGAATATCACTGGCCCGGAAATATAAGACAGCTTGAGTCAGTCATCGAACGCGCAATTCTCATGTGCGACTCCTCCCTTATCGGGCCTGAGGACATAAAAGGTGAATTACGGCTCTTCCAGGGGAAAGACATTCTCGATTTTGATATCCCCGACGAAGGAATAAATGTCGAGGAACTCGAAAAAGACCTTCTGAAGAAGGCTATGCAAAAAGCTAACGGTGTGGCATCAAAGGCGGCAAAACTTCTGGGAATGAGTTATAAGACCTTCTGGTACAGATGGGAGAAACTCAATCCAGGTTCCCCAAAAAAGGATACCCCTCCCTAAACGAGGAACATGGCTTCAGATTAATTCCTTCTTTTGCAGATACTTACCTCTGGCATATAAGTTGCATACTTCCTACTTCTGATAAAAACAGCATTCTATTCCGAAAATTTTATAAATGAAAGGAGGTGATTTTGATGAAGAAGGCAATAGCGATTATCGTATCTCTCCTGTTTGTCCTCTCAGTCGCAGGACTTTCCTTCGCAGCCGAAAAGGCGGCGGCACCGGCGGCAGAGAAGACAATGGAGAAGAAAGCCCCGGTGAAGGTCAAGTGGCTTACCGGTGAGGTTACAGCAGTCGACGCAGCTGCCATGACCCTGACCGTAAAAGGCAGGAAGGCTGAGGTCGCCCTTACCGTTAACGACAAGACAAAGATCATGATGGGCAAAGAGAAGAAGACTCTCGCCGACGTGAAGGTAGGAGACAAGGTTTCCACCAGGTATTCAGAGGTCGAGGGCAAGAACGTTGCAAAGAGCATAGCCGTTAAGGCAGAGAAGAAGGTTGAGAAGAAGGCCAAGAAGATGGAGAAGAAGGCAGAACCAGCACCGAAGGAGTAACTTCTCTTGCTTCGATAATAAAAAGGGCACCATATTTCCGGTGCCCTTTTTTTGTCCGGAATCCCTGGAAGCGCGTCCACAATTTTTTCACCTGATGGTGGTATATAATATACACTTATATTAATAAGGAGGTGGCCTTGAAGAGAAAGGTTCTCATTGAATTCGCCGCGAGGATAAAACATCTTCCCCCCTATCTTTTCGCATCCATAGACCAGATGAAACAGAAGGCGTTAAAGAAAGGGACTGATCTCATAGATCTGAGTATCGGAGACCCGGACATTCCGACCCCTTCCCCGATAGTAGACGCGATGAAGAAAGCTGTCGCGAACCCCGCCCATCACCGCTATCCCTCTTATGAAGGAATGCTCTCCTTCAGGGAGGCCGTGGCCGGGTGGTATAAGAGAAGATTCAATGTGAAGCTCAATCCCCGTTCAGAAGTGCTCTCACTAATAGGTTCGAAGGAAGGCATCGGTCACATACCATTGGCTTTTGTCAATCCGGATGACGTGGTGCTTGTGCCGTCACCCGGCTATCCCGTATATTCCGTCGGAACTCTGTTTGCGGGAGGAAAGAGTTATTTTATGCCGCTGAGTGAGGCAAACAATTTTCTGCCTGATCTGGACGGGATACCCAAAAGAATATTACAGAAAGCAAAGCTCATCTTTATAAATTATCCTAATAATCCGACTTCCGCCGTCGCACCGGCGGAGTTCTACGCAGAGGTAATAAAGATAGCCCTCAGGCATAACATTATCGTATGCCACGATGCCTCATATACCGAGATTTACTACCACAAGAGACCTTTGAGTTTCATGCAAATACCGGGCGCAAGAGATGTCGGCATCGAATTCCATTCGCTCTCGAAGACTTACAACATGACAGGATGGAGAATAGGATTTGCCGTCGGTAACCCGGAAGTGCTGTCGGGTCTCGGTAAGGTGAAGACAAACCTTGACTCCGGCGTCTTTCAGGCAATACAGGAGGCGGCTATCGTCGCCCTCGGCATGGATCAGAGCAGCCTTTCCGCGATAAAGGAAACCTACCGGGAGAGAAGGGATGTGCTTTACAACGGACTGAAAAGACTCGGCATGGATCTCATGAAACCGGAAGCAACTTTTTATGTCTGGGCGAAGGTGCCGCCGCCCTTTGATTCGATGAACTTCGTAGCGCATATGCTCGATAAAGCGGGTGTGCTCGGAACGCCCGGGAATGGTTTTGGCGACGCCGGTGAAGGATACGTGAGGTTTGCCCTGACTGCGCCGGTCAAGAGGATCAAAGAGGCTGTCGACAGGATACAGAGGGTCCTGTAACGGCCCCGAATGCTTTTCCGGCATCAGGCAGAAGACAATATTTTGGCTGATTCCTCCCGGGTACCGTTTTACCGCCCGGTGATAAATGCAATGGGTCTTTGCACTACCCGTTTTCTCGGTTGATTTTTTTGGTCTGAAATGTCTATTGTATATGTCGGTATCGGTTCCAATCTCGGCAACAGGGAGAAAAACTGCCTGCGATCCATCGACCTGCTTGAGAAAAATGGAATCGTTGTCCGGCAAAGGTCTTCTGTCTATGAAACCATGCCGTGGGGAGTGAGAGATCAACCTCTCTTTCTCAATATGGTGATAGAAGTGGAAACTGAACTCAAACCACAGGAGCTCTTGGAATTGTTAAAGAATGTGGAAATTGAGGTCGGCAGGGAAAAGTCAGCCAGATGGGGTCCCCGCACTATTGATCTTGACATCCTCCTCTACGAGGATATTACTCTTGATAAGGACACCTTAACAATCCCTCATCCCCTTCTGCACAAGAGGGATTTTGTCCTGGTCCCGCTCTGTGAAATCGCACCCGGCATAAAACACCCCGTGCTGCAATCGACAATGTGTGAACTTTTGCAAATACTCAGGAATAAGTCAGGCTAGCCGTGGACTTATGATATCGATACCATCTGTCCCCTGCAGAACCATCTGTCAAACCTGACGGGACTTTATCTTTCTCTCTATGATGCGAAAGGCAATATCATCCTGCCCCATGTAAAAGAAAACAAACTCCTGTCAACAATAAGGTCATCCCCTCGTGCAAGGGACGAGTATAACGATTTTGTATCAAGGAACATCGAAAGGGCGACCCATAGAACCGATATCGCTCTCCTTAAAGGACCTGCCGGCCAGTACCATTTCTTCTCGACACTTCACGTTGAAGGCTCCGCCTTTATTATCGTAGGCGGCGGGGTATACCTTTCTCGTGAAGATTTTGAAGATTTTTACAAAAGAGAAGGTCCATCTTACGGCCTCGTCCCCTATCATCTGAAATCCTGGTATCCTCAAATTATTATCAAAGGCCATAGAGAAATCCAGGATATCGCAAGGTATGTCACTTCTGTTTTCGCTCTTGTTCTCGAGAAAAGCAGTGAGAGCACTTCTTTCGAGAAAAGATACAGATCCCTGAAGACCATTTTCAGTCTCATATCCGACATAAGGCTGGACAAGCCAACGGATGAGGTGTATGAAATCCTGACTGATATCATACTCTTCCTTTTCAACGCCGACAGCATCTCTATCATGGTGAGGGAGAACGATGTGTTCAGTCCGCAAAAGACAGCGGGCAGGTTAAAGGACCGTCTGGAATCGATCAGTTTAAGAGTCACGGGCCTCGTATCCGAGATAGTCGACAGTAAAAAACCGCTGTATTCTGAATCCGTGATCGATATCCTGCGTCTGGGATACGGTGACGATGTCACGTCCATTCATATATTCCCCATTCTGTCCGAAGACAATGTGTCCGGAATACTGAATATCTTCAACACAGACATCCGGCAGGAAGACGCCGGCGTCATTTCGGAGATCTGTTGCATCGCGGGTTTCGTAGTCAGGGTCATAGACCTGCAGGGCATCTATACGAAGTGTCTGAAAGAGATCGATATGCTGAATGCGGCAGCTTCACATCTCACCTCCGTGAGAGAGCCGGACATGCTTTATGAAGTCATACTCGATACGTCAGTAAACCTTACCTCCGCGGAGAAGGGCTCTTTAATGCTGGTCGACGGTGAAAGCCCGTATCTCACCGTGAAGGCGGCAAAGGGAATAAACAGAAGGCTCCTGGACGAAATAAAGATCAGGCCGGGTGAGGGCATTGCGGGGAAAGTATTCAAGGAAGGCCTGCCGGTCAAAGTGGATGACATGGAGAAAAACGAGTGGGGATTCTTCAGCAGACCGAAATACAGGACAAGTTCGTTCATCAGTGTCCCGCTGAAAATCGGCGAAAAAAGTATCGGCGTTCTGAATATCTCCGACAAGATTACGAGAGAGGCATTTTCAGACGAGGACCTGGTTCTGCTTCGCTCCTTCGCATCCTATGCGTCTATCGCACTCGAGAGGTCCACCTACTACAGTCTTGCAGGCCATCTCAAGGAGCTTTCGATTACAGATTCTCTGACAGGCCTTTTCAACAGGCGGTATTTCGAGGAAAGGTTCTTTGAAGAACTCCATCGGTCGGACCGTCATAACCTGTCTTTCTCCCTCGCCATGATAGATATCGACGACTTCAAACTCTTCAACGATTCAGAGGGCCATCTTGCGGGCGATGAGATGTTAAAGTGTATTGCAAATATCGCCAAGGACAGTCTGCGCGTCATTGATGTGATCGCAAGGATAGGCGGAGAGGAATTTTCGGTAATCATGCCGCAAACTGAGAAAGACGAGGCCCTCCTTGTAGCAGAAAGGATAAGAAGTTCCCTGAGGGAACAGCTGCCCTGTACATGGAAGAACTTTCCAAGAGATACCATAACGATCAGCATCGGGATAGCGACATTCCCGCATGACGGCAAGGAACGGAAAGAGCTGATACGGAATTCCGATAAGGCGCTCTATGCCGCAAAAATGGAAGGCAAAGACAGGACGGTCCTCTATAAAGGCTAAGTGTTGTTCGGGGAAATAAAGGCGTAGCTGCACTTTCTAATAATTTCATGTTTTTGCCTTACCAGATTATTTTGTTTCTTTCTTCCGGGAACAAATGAGCGTGGGAAAATGTTTGCTTGCGCTGTTCACATAGGTGCAGCTGAGATATGGTGTCTGAGCGGATTCTTTTGCGGTTATACCTTCTTCACAAAATCTCCGAAGTTCTTCAGTATCATTAAACCTGTCTCCTGGCTTTTCTCAGGATGAAACTGTGTCGCGAAGATATTGTCCTTCCATACCATCGAAGTAAAGGTAATCCCGTAATCTGTAGTGGCCGCGATGACGTCAGGGTCTTCGGGATCAACGTAGAAGGAATGGACAAAATAGAAAGAGGATTCATCCTTTATCCCTTTGAAGAGCGGCGGCCTCCTAAGGAGTTTCACGTCGTTCCAGCCCATGTGCGGGACCTTGAGGTTTATCCGGAATTTCCTGACTTTCCCTTTTATTATGTCTAACCCCTCGTGAGTGCCGAACTCTTCCGACTCGGTGAACAGGACCTGGAGACCGAGGCAGATACCAAGATAGGGCTTGCCCTTCCCGATTGCTCTGATAATGGGCTCTGTCAGGGACATACCGGCGAGATTTTTCATACAGTCACGGAAAGCGCCGACGCCCGGCAGCACGACCGCGCTTGCATCGTCGATAGCCCCGGCCTCCCTGACGACTCGCGCATCGACACCCACCTTAAGGAATCCCTTCTCAACGCTCCTCAGGTTCCCCATTCCATAATCGATAATCGCAATCATGTTTTTATTATACAATGTGCCGCCCTTCGTTGACACGTCTCAATTTCAACTGATATACTCGATTATCAACACTTATAGTCGCGCTCTTGAGAGCCATACGAACTTTCTAACCTTGTGCGTTTGTCTGTCATGACGAGGGAGACAGAAAAAGAGCTTTTAGTGACTCCGGGCACCCGGATGGCACCAAAGAGGTCTTAACCCAGATGAGTCTTGTAGGAAGGCTTGAAGACCTTGCGCTCTCCGATATTTTCCAGATACTGAGCATAGGCAAAAAGACAGGCACGCTCATCCTCAGAGGAAGCCGCGGCAGTGCTCTGATAACTTTTAAGAACGGCCTCGTTGTGAGGGCGGAGACAGATGATATCGGCGGGACCCTCGGGGAAGACCTTGTCAGCGCAGGAATAATAAAGGACACCATTTTCAACCTGGCTTCTGAGGTAAAGAAAAAGCTGCCTGCAAAAACCTGCGCCGAGATTTTGTATGAATTCGGCTCTGTGAACAGGGACACTCTCGAAAAGATCACGAGAAAAAGGATAGAGAGGGTTGTATACCAGATCCTCTTCTGGCAGGACGGCGATTTTCAGTTTGAACTCGATGACACCTCCCCGGACGGAAAAATTGACGTACCCGACCTCGGGTGGGAACTGTCGAAGGGAATGAGTCCTGAATACCTTCTGATGGAGGGCGCCAGGGTACACGATGAATCGGCACAGACGGGGTTGGTCTCAGGTGAAGAGCTGACGGGGTTAGAGGGGGAGGAAGAAGTATGGCAGGATGATTGGGATATCCAGCAGCCTGTGGAAAGGAAGGACATATCGTCACTGAGGGCACTGACGCAGGAGCTGAGGTTCCCCAATTCGGCTTCAGAGATAACCCTTCTTATCCTCAGGTTTGCGAGCGAGATATTCCAGAGGGGCGTCCTCTTCATGGTTGGAGATACGGAAATAGTTGGGCTCGGACAGTTCGGTCTTGAGATGGAGAGGGCCGATGAGAGGATACGGGAGATATCTCTGCCGTTCGAAGAAAGCGATTTCCTGAAGAAGATCATCGAGGAAAAACGTCCTCGCAGGGGAGCGATGGAAAGAGACAAAGTGACCATACGGATGATGAAAGAAATCGGAGAAGGTTGGCCGAATGAAAGCGCCTTTTTCCCGATAACTACAGAGGACAAGGTGGTTGCGCTGCTATACTGCGACAACCTCTCAACCGGAGAAGAGACGGGAGAGACGGAAGGTCTTGAGATATTCATAGATCAGGCGGGGCTTGCCCTCGAAAAATCCCTGCTCGAGCGGAGACTCCACGAAATGGAGAAAGAATAAAAAACCGTAATGTTTTTTTTATTTCAATCTGTTAGAATTTAGGAGGATGGAAAGAGAAAACCCTGTCAAATCCATTCTTCTCGTTGAAGATTCCGCAACGACGAGGGCTCTCATCAGGGCTGTGATCGAAGAGATGGGAGACTTTACCACAGTGGAAGCCGCCTCGGGTTTTGAGGCATTGAAACTCCTGCCGACCGAAGAATTCAGCCTTGTAATCACCGATGTAAACATGCCCGATATCAACGGCCTTGAACTTATAAGTTTCATAAAGAATAATCCCAGATACAGTCATATACCTCTTGTAATTGTAAGCACGGAAAGGAGTGAGGAGGACCAAAAAAGGGGCATAGCTCTGGGTGCTATGGCGTATATCACGAAACCGTTTAAAGCTCATGAACTTCAGGAAGTCATAAAACAAGCCATAACGTGATGAAGGCGTCCAAGAAAGAATTTATAGCCGAGGCAGAAGACCTCCTTTTCGAGTGCCAGCAGCTGATTCTCGAGATCCAGGATACGTTTCAGACAGCTCTAAACCCGGACACAATTAATGCGCTTTTCCGCTCCATGCATACCCTCAAGGGTCTTTCGGGGCTTTTCGGTAACCGGGGGATAACAGACCTCAGCCATGCACTTGAATCCCTCCTGGATGAACTAAGGCTCGGCAGGATAACCGTAACGGATGATGTAGTAAGTTTCCTTTTTGAGAATATCGATACACTCAGATCCGCAGTGGATGAAGTCAAGGAAGACAGGGAGCAGGACCTGACGGAGTCCATAAATGGTATAAAGAGCTTCAGGGGCTCTCTGAGAGAGAGTGAAACCGGTCCGGACATCAAGGGACTTATCGATGACTCCATCATAAAGGTGCTTTCAGAATATGAAGAGCACAGACTCAAGGCGAATATAAAGAATGGTAACGGTATATATCTTCTCAAGGCAATACTTGACCTCTCCACATTTGATACGGCCCTCGAGAAGCTGACGGGAGAAATTAAATCAAAGGGAGAACTCATATCGACCCTGCCTACCTCGTCAGACGTTCCCGACGGCTCCATCGGATTCAACCTTATGTTTGCGACCACCCTCACACTGCAGGAATTAGGCGCACAACCGGACAAGGATATCGAGGTGCTTGTTTCCCCAAAGAGCTGGAGCGCCTCACCCGCAGAAGAAACCGGAGCAGTCTATCAAGAGCACGACGACGACAGTGAGGGTCGACATAGACAAACTGGACAGGATACTCAACACGATAGGTGAACTTACTCTCGCAAAAGATGCGGTAAAGAGGATCGGCGCAGAAATGGCCGAGATGCATCGCTATTCCTCGTCGTTTGTTCGCGATGTCCACAAGATCTCGCAGACACTCGAAAGAAGACTGGCCGAACTGCAGGACGAGGTCCTTGAAATCAGGATGGTCCCGTAGGGCAGATATTCTCGAGGCTCGCCCAGGTGATCAGGCGTTACTCGAGGGAGATAGGGAAGGAGATAGATCTCGTCCTGTACGGCGAGGATACGGAACTCGATAAATCACTGGCTGAAGAGATAGTCGACCCCCTTATGCATCTTGTGAGGAATTCTGTGGACCATGGTCTTGGAGCCGGCCGAGGAGAGAAAGAAAAAAGGGAAAAAGGAGCACGGGAGTATCGTCCTGAAGGCTTTCCAGAGAGGCAACCATGTGGTGATTGAAGTGGCAGATGACGGCGGCGGCATAGACGTAGAAAAAGTGAGGGAAAAGGCCGTGGAAAAAGGGCTGCTGGACCCGGCGACTGCTGTTGAGGACAGGGAAGTCATTGATTTCATCTTTACTCCCGGTTTCAGTACAAAAGACGCCGTGAGCGAAATTTCCGGACGGGGTGTCGGTATGGATGTTGTCAAGGAAAAACTCTCGGCCCTGGGTGGTTTCATAGAGGTTTACACAAGAAGGGATGAGGGAACAACCTTCACGCTTACCCTCCCGATTACCCTTGCGATCATAAAGGCGCTTATCGTAAATGTCGGGAAAGAGAAATTTGCCATACCCATAACGACAATTTCCGAGACCGTTGCGGTAGAAAAGAAAGATATCCAGACAATAGAATGGAAGGATGTCTATTATCTCAGAGGTGAAATGCTGCCTATAATCAGCCTGGGGAAAATATTTTCCGTAGAGACGGACGCAAGTGACATTTCATTCGCTGTTGTTTCCGGGTTCGGGAGGAAGAAACTCGGGCTTCTCGCCGACGGGATCGTAGGCCAGCATGAGATCGTCATAAAGTCTCTGGGTGATTATTTCAGAGGTCTGTGGGGTATTGCGGGCGCCGCCGAGATAGGGAAGCACGAGGTGATACTCGTCCTTGATGTTGAGTCAATTATGGAGAAGGCCCTGATAAAACAGGAAGGCATGTCTTATGTATGAGGAATTTTATGGACTGAAACAGAGGCCTTTTACAAAGACACCCGACCCGAGATTCCTTTTTTTCAGCAAGAACCACGAGGAGGCCCTTGCGAGACTGCAATATGCCGTTGAAGAAAAGGAATTGGTCTTGCTTACGGGAGAGATCGGCAGCGGCAAAACGACGCTGACCCGGGCGCTGATGGATTCCCTCGGTGAGAAATACAGAGTGATAGTCATCATAAATCCCCAGCTGACGCCGCTCCAGTTCCTGAGGACGGTAGCAAAGCGCTTCGATATTAACGTGCCTCACAATTACAAAGACAGCCTGCTCGACGCGATCTATGAAAAGGTCTATGAGGATTACGAGGCCGGAATAACGCCGGTCATCATCATAGACGAGGCTCAGCTCATCCCGAATAAGAATACCTTTGAGGAGATCAGACTGCTTACTAATTTCCAGCTTGACTATACGAACCTTCTGAGTCTCATACTCGTCGGCCAGACGGACCTGAGGAGAAGACTGAACCACAAAACCTATCTCCCGCTAAGACAGAGGATCGGGCTTTTTTATCACCTCGGCCCTTTGTCGGAGAGTGAAATGAGAGGTTATGTAGAGCACAGGCTAAAGGTGTCCGGACTTGAAGAGCCTCTGTTTACCGACGGAAGCTATGGACAACTCTATCACCACTCAGCCGGAATACCGAGGGTCATAAACAGCCTGGCGACATCGGCGCTCCTTGAAGGATTCGGCAAGGAACTCCGGGTTATAGACGGCTTTCTCATTAATGAAGCCGCAAGGGAACTGGGATTGAATGGATATCGCGAAAATTAGGAAAAAAATCAGGGAGTGCGGGCCGGTGATCGTGAAGTAAAAGTCAGCGACCAATCCTTAAAAAAACCGGAAGGCAAGAGCACACCTTCCGGTGAAACAATTTCCGGAGAGCCGGTAAGTCGTGAAGCCCCGGCAAGACCTGCAGAGGCAGCATCGGATAAAAAGGGTGAAAGCAGACAGGAACCCGGACCCGCAACTCAGGAAGGCCGGAAAACAAAGGAAGAGAGACCTGAACAGGCCGGGGTTCACGGGAAGGCCGGTACCGGCAAAGCGGAAGAAGTTGTAGAGATACTTACCTTCAGCCTGCTGAAGGAAGAATTTGCCTTCAGCGTCTCCCATCTTGAAGAGATACTTAGACATCAGAGGATAACCACTGTGCCAAATGTCCCGAAGTATATACTCGGCATAACTTCACTCAGGGGAAAGGTTATTCCCGTGATTGACCTTAAACTCAAACTCTCGCTGACGGGCACGCCTTTGGATGATACCGGGGAAGGAAAGATATTGATAGTCAGAGGTCCGAGAGGGCCGATCGGCGTGGCGGTGGATAAGGTCATCGGCGTTGTCCGCATTCCCAGGTCGGACATCCTCCTCGAACACTATTGCCATTTTTAAGGAGAAGTCCAAATTAATCCCCAATCATGATGGCGTGGCACTATCTCGCCATAATAAACATGCACATTAGCCCTGAAATATGAAAATGATAAGCGTATACGCGCAGCTCTCCAATTTTTAAAGGAGTTAAAAGATGAAGAGAAAGCCTAGAAGTAAAATATTAATCTTTGTGATTATCCTATTAGCGGCCGGTGTCCTTTGGGCCAGCGTCATCATATCTCTCCGTGCGAATCTGATCACCTGGAATATTATAATCTGGATCCTCGGGATTTGCCGGTACATTCTTTTTCTGGATTGTGTTGCGAAGACTTATTATTGCGCCCATACAGACTGTCGAAAAAGCGGCCAAATCTCTGGCTGAGGGAGATCTCTCCTTTCGTATCGACGTGAAGACAAACGACGAGATAGGGAGGATGGGCGGGGCGATCAATGAGTCCGTCGCCTCCCTCGGCGCTAT
>CAVSHJ010000017.1:0-42712 GCA_963727725.1 Thermodesulfovibrionales bacterium | reverse complement strand
TCTCTGCAAATGCCCAACAAGATGTGAGCTATTTCGGCGTCACCATAAATAGCCCGTCCGGATTCTTCGCTCTGTTTCCCCTCTTCTTTCGCATTATGGTCTTTCCCGGTTTTTTCATATGATCCATAAGAGCGATACTCCTTGAAATCGCCAAGGGGCCTCGTAAAGGAAACCTGAAGGGCTGACCCACGAGCACGTCTGCAGTTTCCTTGACACTTCCGCTGGTAAGTGCGAAGGGTAGAGAGACGACAAACAATGCACTGCCGACTACCGTAACCACAATGCCCACAGGCCTCGAAACAGCCAGGTCTCCTATTGTAATAAGTCCGTCATCTATCTGGGCAAGTGCGGCGGTTGAACTCAAGCAGAGAAAGCACAATGTGAGCAGAACCACTATCTTCCTCATCACTCTCCTCCTTGTCGAAGTCATTCCCGGGGGGCTTTCCCTTCGTCTTCCGACTAAGACACCGAACGATTCTATTTTATCTCATGAGAGCCTTCCTTTCAATGCATAATTTCCAGCCCGTTTTATTCATGAAATCGCGGATATGAAGCAGAGGGAGAATGCCGGAGAATAAAGATGAGAAGATATGATAAAAGTCTAACTCCTGGGTCTCAAGAAATGGCAACGGCAGATATAACCTTCTGTCATATCTGCCGTGCCTTATCCAACTTTCGTTGCCTGACCGGCAACTCTAGCTTTTTCAGCTCTTTCACTTATGGCATGCCTTTACAGGATTTTCTCTTATTATCCTTTTAAGGTCACCCCATAAGGAAGCTTCTTTCATAAGCGCCTTTTCACTCAAAGGTCTTTTCATGCTTTTTCACCCCCTTTCAAATCTATCAGTTTCTTTCTGCCTATAGCTTTTCTCTATAATCAGAGCTTAGCATTTATTTCGAACATGTCAAGTCTTCCCAAAAAAATATTTTATCCGGATTCCGTCGGCAGACCGCGGGCGAAAACGAACGAAAATACTATAATCTGAGTCCCCCAAGCCGTTTCATAATCATTAACAGGTCAACAGCTATAGATAAATCCGTAGCCATTGGAACTAACTATTAGATATATTTGCCATATCTATATTAAATTTAACCAAATGGAGAACTCGAAAAGGTATCCTGCCATTTGCGGCCTCTGCCCCCACGGATGCTGGGTCCGCGCGTCCGTATCGGAGGGGAAGCTCGTTGCAGTCTCGGCTGATCCGCATTCACAATATGGGAACCTCTGCGGGCGTGGAAGGCTCGCTCCCCAGGTCGTCTATTCACCGGACCGCATCAGAACTCCGCTCGTCCGAAACGGCCCGAAAGGGCGACAAGCCTTCAGGGAAGCCACGTGGAATGAGGCACTCGATAGAATCGCAGAAGAATTCATGCGTATCAAAGACACATACAATGCAGCTGCGGTGGCGAGCTACATGGGGGCCGGGACCCTTGAGGACGGGTTGTCCGAATTCTTCAAAAAAATACTTGAGCCGTTAGGGTCACCGAATGATATGGACTGCGGCTCAGTCTGTTACGTCTCGTCACGCGTGATAGCGCCTGTCACTACTCTGGGCGTCCAGGGCGAAAGCATCACTCCTGATTTCGAAAATGCGAAACTTATCATCCTCTGGGGTGCGAATCCCTTTAAAGACGGGCTGCCGGACAAGATGCTGCGGATACAGCAGGCGAGAGCGCGCGGGGCCAAACTGATACTTATCGACCCGAGGCGAAACCGTTTAACCAGGAATGCGGATTACTGGATACCTGTAATCCCCGGCACCGACGGCGCACTGATCCTGGCGATAATCAACACCATCATTCAGCACGGGTGGTATGATCGGACTTTCGTTGAGAACTGGACTTCGGGGTTTGATGAACTTGCGGCCTATGCGTCTGAATTTACACCGGGGGCGGCGGCACAGATATGCGGAGTCGATGAAGACACCATTGAGTGGCTTGCTGCGAGCATTGCCCAAGCATCAGGTGTTACGATAGATTTTTACAGCGGCCTCGAATATGCCCCGAGCGGAGTACAGAACACCAGGGCCTTATATTGTCTGTTGGCGCTCACAGGCAATCTGGATGTGGACGGCGGGCTTTACATCCACGACTATCCGCACAGGCAGTTTCACGGATATCAGCTGAACGGTGGTCACCGTCCGCTGGGCAGCAGTGAATACCCGCTTTTCTATGCTCTGGCCGGCAGGGCGCATGTTTCCGGGCTGGCTGCTGCAGTCTTGCACGACGATCCCTATCCCGTGCGCGGCTTGCTGATAGTCGGCAGTTCTCCTTATCGTTCTTACCCGGACCCGGCGACCTGGAAACGCGTGTACGAGTCCCTCGATTTCATAGCGGTCGTTGACCGGTTCATGCCCGAGGAGGGAGCATGGGCGGATGTCATCCTCCCTGCGACAACGTACTACGAAATTGATTCCTACCACATCTATCGGAACCATATCCGTCTCCGTCATAAGGTGATAGAGCCGGTCGGGCAGTCGATGAACGATTCACTCATTCTCGGTGCAATTGCGGAGCGGCTGGGCTACGGCGGAGATTTCCCTCAAAGTGAAAAGGAAATCATAAGGAAGGCCCTCGGCAATTATACGGGATTGCAGAAGCATCCCGGCGAAATCCCCGAGGTCATGTCACTGAACCTGCCGGAACGCCGGACGAGGAAATATGAATCGGGCCATCTCCGGTCTGACGGCGAGCCCGGGTTTCCCACTCCCACGGGTAAATTTGAGTTCGCCTCAACCCTGCTGAAGCGTTACGGTTATGATGCTTTACCGGTATATACAGATCCCCGGCCATCCAAAAAGGACAGGGCTTCTTCTCTTATGCTCACGACCGGCGCGCGCTCAAGGGCGAGATTCAATTCGCAATATCTGGATCGTCCCGAACTTGCAGGGCGAAACAGGGCCGTTGTCGAGATCAATCCGCGGGACGCGGAAGCGCAAGATATACGTGGCGGAGAAATCGTTGCAATCCGTACGTCAAGCGGTCAAATGTTGCTGGAGGCGGACGTCACCGATGATATTTGTGCAGGGACGGTACATGTTCCTTACGGCGGCGGCGGACGCAGGCAGATCGGATTATGGCCGCAGGCGAATATCAACTCGATAATACCGCCCGAATCAAAAGATCCCATATCGGGATATCCTGTCTTTAAGGCCGTCATGTGTGAAGTCCTCCCGCTTCAGGGAAAGAAATCGGATAAGGTTATGGAAGATTCCGGCACAATACCGTACTGTCCCCGCGTCTGAACAATCCACGACAAGGTTTGCCGTTGTATTCAGCACTGACTTCCGGAAAATTTTCCTGATGAATTATTATCTCGAATTTACACCTTTCTCTTCAGCGGCATTTACCACTATAATTAATTGGAGATTATGCAAAGCAAATCACTGTCATGATAAGAGTGGAAATCCCGGGCAAGGGTTTTTTCGAATTTGAGCATTTCGTTACTGACTTTTCAGGGACGCTCTCTGAAGACGGAATATTGTTACCGCAGGTAAGAGAAAAGCTTAACGAGCTTTCTGAAAAGCTGAATGTCCATGTACTTACCTCCGACACTTTCGGACGCGCCAGAGAGGAATTAAGAGGTGTAAATTGCATACTGCACATTCTCGAAGGCGAACAGCATGTCGTTCAAAAAGAACACTACGTGAAAGTCCTCGGCGCGGAAAGAGTGGCCGCCCTGGGTAACGGAAATAACGACGTGCTGATGCTGAAGGCAGCGAAACTCGGTATCGCTGTTTGCCTGAAGGAAGGCTGTTCAATATCTGCTATTGAGGCAGCGCGGATCTTCGTAATGTCACCGATCGATGCGATTGATTTGCTTCTCACTCCAAAGAGGCTGATCGCCACATTGAGGGTCTAGAAAATTTAGCCTGAATTATTCCTTATTCCCAGGAAGGTTCGCCTGACACCACTCTCTTGCGTTCTGGAATATTTTGAGCCACGGTGAGGCTTCAATATTTTTCCTCCATTCCTCCGGCATATACGCCCACTGCCATTTAAGAAATGTCCTTTCAGGATGCGGCATCATGGCAAGGTGTCTTCCGTCAGGCGAGCACAATCCCGTTATGCCGAGAGGAGACCCGTTCGGATTGAGCGGATAGGTCTCGGTGTCAACCCCGTCATCGTCGACAAATCTTATGGGCGCAAGGTCTTTTTTGAGGATATCCTGCATTATTCCACCATCGGGGAAATAGGCCTGTCCCTCCCCGTGGGCAACCCATATGCCCAGGGTGGAACCTTCCATCCCTTTCAGCATTATTGCCGGACTATCCAAAATACGGACCGTGGAGAACCTAGACTCAAACCGGCCCGATTTATTCTGTATGAACCTCGGCTGGACCCTGTCGGGAATCCCTCTCCACGGGACCCATCCGAGCAGCGCCACGAGCTGACAGCCATTGCAGACACCGAGGCTGAAGGTGTCCGGCCTCTCGTAGAACCTCTCGAATTGTTCAAAGAGTCTCCTATGGAACCTGATCACTCCCGCCCAGCCTTTTGCCGAGTCAAGGACATCCGCATAACTGAACCCTCCCACGAAAGCGATCCCTCTGAAGTCATCGAGGTCTGTTCTTCCCTCGACAAGATCCGTCATTGTTACATCCCATACCTCGAAACCGGCCTGATAAAAGGCGGAGGTCATTTCGCGGTCCCCGTTACTGCCCTCTTCCCGCAGGACTGCAACCCTCGGTTTGAAATCCGCCCTGAGAAATCTCTCGGGCGTCGTTTGAGGCGAAAATGAAAGGTCGAAAGCGGGCCCTTTTCTATCCAGGTTGATCCTTCTTTCTTCTTCGACGCATCCGGGGTTTGCCTGGAGTCTGTCGAGGCGGTAACTTGTCTCTTCCCATATCGCCCTGAGGCCTCTCATATCTTCTTTCAGTACCGTCTCGTTATTTATCCTCACGTTAATCTCTTTTGCCTTAACCGTCTTCCCGATTATCTGACAGGAGACATTGTTATCGTCGAGCATCTTTTTTATTCTGTCTTCATTTTCCGGCAGATATTCAAATATCAATCCCAGCTCTTCTGAGAACAACAAAGATAGTAATGAGTGATGAGTAATGAGTGACGAGAGTTTCTCTCTTGTCGTCGACTCCTCATTGTGTCTGATGTCAATATCGACCCCGCAGTTGCCGCCGAACGCCATTTCGAGGAGTGTGACAATCAATCCCCCGTCGCTCCTGTCATGCCCCGAGAGGATGAGATCCTCAGAGATAAGTCTCTGTACTGCATTAAAGGAATTCTTCAGTAGTTGAGGGTCGCCAAGGTCGGGCGGTTCGTTTCCGATTTGTCCGTATACATGAGCCAAAGCAGTACCGCCCAATCTGTATTTGCCGCCGCCGAGATCAATGCAGAGCAGCCTGCTTTCGCCCGGCCTCTTCAGATCAGGAGTGACAACCTTTGTGATATCAGGACATGTTGCGTATGCTGAAACAACCAGGCTTCCCGGGGCTTTCACGATGTCTGTCCTGCCGGATGCATCAATTACTCTGGCGGCCATCGAAAGACTGTCCTTGCCTCCGTCAATTGCGATGCCCAGCTCAACCAGAACATCTCTTAGCGCAACCGCCGCATCATAAAGTCTCGCACCCTCCCCCGGAAGCTTTGCCGACCACATCCAGTTACCGGAGCATTTAATATCTTCAAGGGAGCTGATTTTTGCCCATACTATATTCGTTAACGCTTCGCCGACACTCATCCGCGCCATCGCCCCAGGACTTATCAACCCCTTTATCGGTTGTTCACCGATCGAAATAGCTGCGCCGGTCAATCCGAAATGACTCTGGGCTATAACGGCAACATCGGACAAGGTTAACTGTAATGGCCCAACGCATTGCTGCCGCGCAATAAGTCCGGTTACGGACCTGTCGACCTTATTCGTAAGGAACCTCTTGGACCCTACGGAAAGAAGACGGAGTACTCGTTCGAGAGCTTCTCTCACTGAAGTTTCCTCCGGCAATTCGAGAGGTTCAAGCAGAGGTCTTATTCTCTCTATATTGAAGGTCTTTCGCGGCATTTCTCCGAGGACCTTTGACAGATCAAGGTTCACCGGAGTACTGTCGTCCATTTCGTCATGAAGGACAATATAGCCGTCCCCCGTTATCTCTCCGATAACGGCACACGGGACTTTCTCCCTTCCGCAGAGAGCCAGAAAATCTTCCCTCCTTGCCGGCTGCAAAAGCAGGGCGTCCTGTTCCTGGTATTCGGCGCCCCATATTTCGAGGACGGAGAGGGTGTCATCGCCAAGCTGGATATTCCTTATCTCGATCTTCGCTCCGGCGGGATAGATAATCTCCTTCACCACGTTGCAGTTCCCGCCTGCTCCCTGGTCATGAATACTTATTATCGGGTTCTTCTCTCCCATTTCCACGCAGGCCCTGATGACTCTGTTGACCTTCTGCTCCATCTCCGCATCGCCGCGCTGTACCGCGCTGAAGTCGAGTTCCGCAATATTTTCTCCCTGTATCATGCTGGATGCAGCGCCTCCCCCGATACCGATCCGGTACGCAGGGCCGCCTATCTTGACCACTAGCATCCCCTTTTCGGGATATCCCTTTTCTTTATGCCTCTCGTCTATCTGCCCCACACCCCCCGTGAACATTATGGGTTTGACCCATTCTCTTCTTTCGCCATCGGGCAACCTCAGCCCAAAAGACCTCGTGAAACCCTGTATCACGGGCTCACCGAATTTGTTTCCATAATCAGAAGCGCCGTTGCTTGCCTCTATCTCTATATGTAACGGCGATGCCAGATTCGGAGGATATTCAAAGGAAGGGTCTTCCCATGGGAGGACATAGTCCGGTATCAGTAGATTGCCGATACAGTATGCCGCAGTACCAGCTACTACCAGACTCCCCCTGCCTGTTGCATGCACATCCCTTATCCTTCCTCCCGTGCCTGTCTCAGCTCCGGGGAATGGCGCAACCCCGGTGGGGAAGTTATGAGTCTCGGCGGTAAAAAGTACGTGATAGGCAAGCTTCTTTTCTTTAAAAAGAGAGGGGCCGCCGGGGTCTTCGGGCAATATGGAGAATATATCGTAGCCCCGTATTGCACTTGAGTTATCCCTGAATGCGATAATACTGTTATTCGGGTTTGCCGTAAGCGGCTGCCTGATAATATCCATGAGAGTACCGGCTATCTCCCGGCCGTCTATGATCAGCCTGCCCTTAAAAAACCAGTGCCTCGAATGTTCGCTGTTCGACTGACCGAGATCAAAGCATTCAACATTCGTAGGGTTGCGCCCTATCTCATTAACGAAAAGGTTGTAGTAATATTCTATGTCCCACTCGTCGAGACCGAGCCCCATTTCAACATTCATCTTCCTGAGGGAGTCTCTGCCCTCTTCGATCAGTCGCACCGTATAGACAGGCTCCGGTCTTGTCCCGGTCTCAAACGTGGTGAGAGTTTCCGGATAGAGACATTCGGTCATGCGGTCATAAAAAAGTGATGAGTGATGAGTGACGAGTGACGAGTAGAAATCGACCCACTGATTACTGTTCACTGATAACTGTTCACTTAATGTGAATTTATATCTCCTTGACCTCTCTATCCGCGCTATCTTCCCGACGCCGCAGGCATGACAAACTGAGACCGCATTTGTTGACCAGGCGGTGGTAAAGTTCATGCGCGGGCCTACCTCAATAATAAATGACCCGTCATTGCGAGCCGAAGGCGAAGCAATCTCAACCTTATCAGATTGCTTCGTAGTTTCACTTCTCGCAATGACGCCATTGTTCTTGACTAAAAAACTCTCCTCTGAAAAATTCTCCGGCTCGAATGTCTCTGCGAGAAGCCACCTCAGTACCCCGAATTCTTCCTTTGTAAGCGGTGCGGCAGCCTCAATATTGAAGCAATACTCTGTCTCGATATCTCTTATCTCCGCAGATACTTTCTGACGCGAGGCAGACAATAATGCATTCTTCTTCGCAGGTGAAAGCGCGGGTATACGGTAAAAATGCAGCAGTCCCATTTGTGCTATTTTAGCAGAAGCGGCAAGAGACCTATCCGGATGCCCCGAATACCCTCTGAAAAATATAATCTACGTTCTTCAGGTAATATCCGAGGTCAAATATGTCGCCGATCTCTTTAGCTGTGAGATATTTCTTCACTTCCGCGTCCTTCAGTAATAACTTCCTGAACTGAATTCCGGTCTTCCAGCTCTTCATCGCATTTTTCTGTACGATCTCATACGCACTTTCCCGGGTCAATCCCTTTTCGAGCAGCGCGAGCAAGACCCTCTGAGAGTTATAGAGGCCGTAACTCCTTGCCATATTGTCCTTCATTCTCTTCGGGTAGACATGGAGTCTGTCGAGGATCCCCTTGAGCCTTTCGAGCATATAATCCACAAGTATCGAACTGTCGGGGATTATCACCCGCTCAACCGAAGAATGGGATATGTCCCTCTCATGCCACAGAGCGATATTTTCAATGGCCGCCATGGCATTGGACCTCACAAGCCTCGCAAGACCCGAAAGGTTTTCGCAGCCGATAGGGTTCCTCTTATGGGGCATCGCTGAAGAGCCCTTCTGTCCCGCCATAAACGGTTCTTCAGCTTCGAGGACCTCCGTCCTCTGGAGATGCCTTATCTCAACAGCTATCTTTTCCACGGAAGCTGCTATTAGTGCAAGTGCCGTGAGATACTCTGCATGCCTGTCTCTCTGGACCACCTGCGTGGCAACAGGTTCGGGTTTCATACGCAGTTTCCTGCAGACCTTCTCTTCAATGACAGGCGGGATGTTCGAGAACGTGCCGACAGCTCCCGAGAGTTTTCCGACGTTTATAACCGCCCTTGCATTTTTTATTCTCGCAAGGCTTCTCTTCATATCCTCGTACCATAGAGCAAATTTCAGGCCGAATGTCATCGGCTCCGCATGGACACCATGGCTCCTGCCTATCATCGGGGTGTCCTTATATTTGTATGCCTGTCTCTTTATGACGTCCATCAACTGCCTGATATCGCTCATTATGATATCGGACGCCTCCCGCATGAGGATGGCAAGGGCTGTATCCAATATATCCGATGAAGTCAACCCTTTGTGGATGAATCTCGATTCGGGGCCCAGATTTTGGGCCACTGAGGTAAGGAATGCTATAACGTCATGTCTTACCACTCTTTCTATCTCAGCGATCTTCCCAATATCAAAGCAGGCCTTCTTCCTGATAATCCTCAGCTCGTCTGCGGGTATCTCGCCAAGCTCCGCCCATGCCTCGCATACCGCAATCTCGATGTCAAGCCACTTTTGATATATGTTCTCAGGTTCCCACAGTTTCCCCATCCCGGGGCGCGTATAACGCGGTATCATCATACCTCCTTACACTGAGATCTCTCAGAAAATCACTCTATTCTACCACCTATCCCCTTGCAAAAAAAGATATTTTTGTGGTAACTTTAACATCTTAAAGGAGATGTCCGTATTCCTTGCGCAGGAATACGTCTTCCCACAATAATTTGTACAGAAAAACCCCGCTGCAGGAGAAAGGGGTTTTGCAGGAACAGGAGGAAAAAAGAAAATGGTAGCAGCGATGAAGGAACTACTCGAAGCGGGGGTACACTTTGGCCATCAGGTAAAAAGGTGGCACCCTAAAATGAAGAAATATATCTTCGGCGAGAGAAACGGCATTTATATCATCGACCTTCAGAAAACAGTCAAAGGTCTTGAAGAAGCCTATAACTTCGTAAAAAGAGTTACGATAGCCGGAGCGCCTGTACTGTTCGTCGGCACGAAAAAACAGTCGCAGGATGCTATCAGGGAGGAGGCCCACAGGGCCGGCTCGTTCTATGTGAACCAGCGGTGGCTTGGAGGAATGCTGACGAACTTTTCTACGATCAAGAAAAGTATAGAAAAACTCAAGAAGATAGAGACGATGAAAGAGGACGGCACTATGGACCTTCTGACGAAGAAAGAGGTTGCCTCTTTCGAGAAAGAGAGGGAAAAGCTGGAAAAGAACCTTTCGGGCATTAAGGATATGACAAGCTTCCCGGGAGCCTTGTTCATAGTCGACCCGAAGAAGGAAAGGATCGCGGTTGCCGAAGCCAGGAAACTCTCCGTGCCGATAGTTGCAATAGTCGATACAAACTGTGACCCCGACGAAGTTGATTACGTAATACCCGGGAACGACGACGCGATCAGGGCCATAAAGCTCATCACCTCAAAAATAGCCGACGCAATCGTTGAAGGCAAAGAAACTATATCAAAAACAAAAGCGGAGGAGGCCGAAAAACAGGCGGTGGAAGAAAAAATCGTACAGGAAGAGGCCGGGGTGTCCGAATGACCGCGATCTCCGCAGGATCAGTCAAGAACCTCAGGGAAAAAACCGGCGCAGGTATGATGGAATGCAAGAAGGCGCTCACGGAGAGCGGCGGAGATTTCGAAAAGGCAATAGACCTGCTCAGGCAGAAAGGCCTTGCAACGGCTCTCAAGAAATCCGGAAGGTCTGCCTCGGAAGGCCTCGTCGATTCATATATACACATGGGTAAGATCGGCACCATGGTCGAGGTCAACTGCGAGACGGACTTCGTAGCCAGGACCGACGATTTCAGGGAGCTTGTGAAAGATATTGCGATGCATATAACAGCGGCTAACCCGCTTTACGCCGCGAGAGAAGATGTGCCGCAGGAAGTACTTGAGCGTGAGAAGGAGATATACAGGGCGCAGGTGGCAGACAAACCCCCTCAGGTCGTCGAGAAGATACTGGAGGGCAAGCTCGAAAAATTCTATACCGATGTCTGTCTTCTCGACCAGATATTCATTAAAGACCCGGACCAGAAAAGAAAGATTAAAGACCTTGTCACGGAGAAGGTCGCCAAGTTGGGTGAGAACATCGTCATAAGAAGATTTTCCAGGTTCCAGCTTGGAGAGAAAACCTCGGGATAGGGAAGTTGAAATACAAGAGAATACTCCTCAAGATCAGCGGTGAAGCCATGATGGGGGATCAGGCGTATGGAGTTGATCCCGTGACCGTCGATTATATCGCACGGGAGATAAAGGAAGCCGTATCCATGGGGATCGAAGTGGCGATTGTTATTGGCGGAGGAAACATCTTCAGAGGTGTAGAGGCGAGTGTAAAGGGCATAGAGAGGGCCTCTGCAGATTACATGGGCATGCTCGCAACGGTTATTAATGCCCTCGCTCTCCAGAATTATCTGGAAAAATACGACATCCCCACAAGAGTCCAATCGGCGATAGAAATGAAGGAACTTGCAGAGCCCTATATCAGGCGCAAGGCGATGAGGCATCTCGAAAAAGGAAGGACTGTCATCTTTGCCGCAGGGACGGGAAACCCTTACTTCACGACCGATACTGCCGCCTCCCTGAGGGCCATGGAGATCGGGGCTGATGTGATCCTCAAGGCGACGAAAGTCGACGGTGTTTACTCTTCGGACCCGATCAAAGACCCCACGGCCAAAAAATATGATATAGTCACCTATATTGACGTATTGAAAAAAGGGCTCAGCATCATGGATTCGACCGCAATTTCGCTATGCATGGACAACAATCTCCCTATCATGGTATTCAACCTGAAAGGAAAGGGCAACATACGAAAGATTATCGAAGGGAAAAAGATCGGTACTCTTGTGAGGGGGAACAATGGAGCAAGAGCTAAAAAGAAAAACCACTGACCGGATGGCCCGAGCCATCGAGGCATTAAAAAAGGAATTTGCTTCTGTCAGGACAGGCAGGGCATCCCTGGCACTCCTCGACGAAATTATGGTCAACTATTATGAGACGCCGACCCCTCTGCAGCAACTTGCGAGTCTGAGCATACCGGAAAGTCGCCAGATAGCGATACAGCCGTGGGATCCAAAAGTCATTTCCGAAATTGAAAAAGCCGTTTTGAAATCTGACCTGGGCCTCACACCGATGAACGACGGGAAGATTATCCGGATAAATATACCGCCGCTTACCGAGGAGAGAAGAAAACAGCTCGTCAAGACAGTGAAGAAGAAAGCTGAAGAGGCAAAAGTTGCTATAAGGAATATCAGAAGGGATACGAACGAAGAGCTGAAGAAACTCGAAAAAGAAAAACATATCAGTGAAGACGTAGTCAAGAAATCCCAGGATGAAATACAGAAGATCACGGATTCCCATATCACAAGAGTGGATGACGTGCTGGCCAACAAGGAAAAGGAAATAATGGAAGTCTGATGACGAACAGGAATTTCATCGTAAAGGTATCGGATGCGAAACTTGCAGATATTCAAAAGGCGCTTCAGGCTGCAGGGATAAAGGTGAGAAGCATTATCGAGGTTTTCAAGGAAGAAAAACCAGAGCAAGAAAAAAAGGAAGCGTAATATGGCCGCCAGAAAAACAAAAAAGAACAGCAAGAAACAGGCTGGAAGATCTGCCGGTAAAAAAGCGGTAAAAGTGAAAACCACTGCCGGAAAGACCTCTTCAAGGACAAAGCCTAAAGCCTCGGACAGGAAGAAGACCACAACCCGGAAGCCGGCTTCCGGAAAGACCGGCGTCCGCACTAAACCGAAACCTTCCCAGGAAAGAAGAAAGCCTGCCGCGAAAACAGTTTCCAGGAAGGTCCCTTCAAAAAGGAAACAAAAAACTGTCCGCGGAATAAAAAAACCTGTCGGTGCCCTGACTCCAAAACCCGGGAGTAAGGAATTTGAAGACGAAAGAAGGCTTTCACTGAGGAAGTTGCTTGTCACTAAGAGAGAGCAGATTGTCAGAGAAGCAAAAGCGGAGATATCGAAATACATAAAGGGTGAAACAAGACAACTTGTCGATACAGCACTTGATGACGGAGATTGGTCGGTCGTCGATTTATCGGAAGATGTGAGTCTGCGCCGGCTGAGTGCCCACAGGGAGAACCTCCAGAGGATAGATGAAGCCTTGAGAAAACTTGATGAAGGTACTTACGGTATTTGTGAGGATTGCGGCGAAGAGATAAGCGGGGAACGGCTTAAGATCCTTCCTTTTGCGATTTACTGCACAGACTGCCAGGAAAGAAGAGAACAACTCGAGGAAATAGAGAGAAGCGAATCATAACAGGTCAGCTGCTTATTTCCCCGTTTACAGCCGGCATATTTCTTTCATAGACCTCATCCAGTATTTCTTTTGCCCCCCTTGAAAGTACCTCTTCCGCCAGCAGTACACCAAGTTGTTCCGCCTGTTCCGGCTTTCCCTCGATGTGACTCCTTATAATCCTCTCCCCGGTGATGCTTCCCACCAACCCGTCAATAATAAGTAACGAGCTCTCCAGTCTCGCATATGCTGCAATAGGCACCTGACACCCACCCTCCAGCCGCCTCAAGAAAGCCCTCTCAGCCTCCACACATACAGAAGTTGAGAGATGATTCAGCGGCGCTATGAGGCCGTGAATAAATTCAT
Organism: Thermodesulfovibrionales bacterium; assembly: GCA_963727725.1. Classification (GTDB taxonomy): domain Bacteria; phylum Nitrospirota; class Thermodesulfovibrionia; order Thermodesulfovibrionales; family SM23-35; genus CAVSHJ01. The sequence goes on along the minus strand of CAVSHJ010000017.1, from coordinate 29,372 downwards.
CATGGATCCTGCACTCGATCCCGATGGCTCCCTGTCCTATGGCAGGTAGACTTATCTCAAAGGGGAGTATCTCCGTTATCCTGTCCGACAAGCCGAGTCTCTTGACACCTGCAGCGGCAAGGACTATGGCGTCAAACCGGCCTTCATCCAGCTTTCTCAGTCTTGTGTCGAGGTTTCCCCGTAACTGCCCGATCTTAAGGTCGGGCCTGATACTGAGCAGCTGACATGACCGTCTGAGACTGCTTGTGCCTATCGTTACACCTTGGGGGAGGGCATAAAGTAATGACCTCATACCCCCCTTTTCCAAGGAGGGGATGGGGGGATTAAACTTTTCACTCCGCCTCAGGCGGATCACTTTTAACTTTTTGCCGATTATTAAGGCGTCCTTCGGATCCTCCCTCTCGCATACGACCGCAAGGTGCAGCCCATCCGGGAACTCCGTTGGTACGTCCTTCATGCTGTGGACAGCGATATCCGCATCGTTCCTGAGGATCGCTTCCTCTATCTCTTTAACAAAGAGCCCCTTGCCTCCGACCTGTGCAAGGGGGACATCCAGGATCTTGTCTCCCGTAGTTTTAATCTTATTCAGTTCGATATTCAGGGCAGGATAGAGTTTCCGGAGTTCGGACCTGATCCATTCTGCCTGCCATAGCGCCAGCTTACTGCCCCGGGTGCCGATAACGATTTTATTTTTCTTCACCGTTTATCCCGTAAAGTCTTCGGATTGTTGCCACTATAGCGTCCTTATCTTCGGAAGCCTCTTTTAATGCCGCTGTAGGCGGGTGGATGAGTTTATTGACAATGGCGGTAGCCATATATTCGATAGCTTCCCTTTCTTTTTCCCCGATGCCCTGGATCTTGGGAAAAAGTTTGGCCAGTTCCTCTCTCTTAATCTCCTCCGCCTTTTCCCTGAGGGCCACAATAGTCGGGACGGAATCGAGAGAAGACTGCCACTTCAGAAAAGACACCAGCTCTTCCCCGATTATCTTCTCCGCCTTCTCCGCCTCCTTCTGCCTCTCGAACATGTTTGCATCGACAACGCCCTGCAAGTCATCGACGTTGTAAAGATAAACATTATCGAGGTCGTTTATTTCAGGGTCGATGTTTCTCGGCACCGATATATCGATAATAAAAACAGGTCTCTGCTTTCGCTCCTTCATCACCTTCTGCATTTGACTCCTGGTCAGGATATAAGTCGGGGCCCCGGTGGAACAGATAATAATATCCGTGTGCACCATCTCCTGGATAAACTCATCAAACTTTACGGGCCTCCCTTTGAATTCTTTTGAAAGCTCGCAGGCGCGCTCGTAGGTCCTGTTCGAAACAAGGACTTCTTTCACTCCGTTGCTTATGAGGTGTTTTGCGGCAAGCTCGGCCATCTCCCCCGCTCCGAGGAGCATGAAGACCTTTTTTGAGAGGTCGGTAAATATTTTTTTTGCAAGCTCGACTGCGGCAAAACTTATGGAGACGGCATTCTCGGCGATCTTCGTTTCCGTCCTCACCCTCTTCGCAACAGATATGGCCTTCTTCATCAGCTTATTCAGCAGGATACCCGTGGTTTTCCTCTTGAGGGCGAGTTCGAACGCGTCTTTCATCTGCCCTAGTATCTGGGGTTCGCCGACTACCATTGAGTCAAGGCTCGATGCAACCCTGAAGATGTGCCTTACCGCTTCGATGTCATCATAGATGTAGAGGGCGTTATCGAGCGACCCCCTGTTTATGCCATGGAATTCTGAGAGAAACGCCTTTACCGATTCGGACGCCTGCCCGGCATCCGTGACATTCGCATAAAGCTCCACCCGGTTACAGGTGGACAATATGATAGCCTCCTGAACCTCGGTAAGCTCTTTGAACCTCGCCAGGCCCTCTTCGAGCCTGGGGCCGTTGAACGCCAGTTTTTCCCTGACATCGAGATCGGCAATCTTGTGATTAAGGCCTACGACAAAAACCTTCATGGGAAGACGTGAAGCCCTTTCCGGAGCAATTGGATGCCTGCAAAGGCGATGATAATTGTTAAGAAACCGATTATGGATAAGAGGGCAGCCCTCTTGCCCCTCCATCCGGCTACAAGTCTCGCGTGAAGCACAATCGCATAAATAAACCATGTTATGAGGGACCATGTCTCCCTGGGGTCCCAATTCCAGTAACTGCCCCAGGCACTCTCCGCCCATAAGGCACCCGTTATTATCGCCAGAGTAAGCAGGGGGAATCCGAAGGTGATCAGCCTGTAATTTATTTCATCCAGCGTCTGAAGACTGGGTAATCTTTCAAACAGGCCGCCGAGACGCTTGGACTTCACATAGTGTTCCTGAACCAGGTACATGGAACCCACACCGAAAGCCATCGCAAAGGCAGCGTTTCCGAGGAAGGCAAAAACCGTATGTATTCCGAGCCAGTAACTGTGCAGTGCAGGACTCAGGGGTCTTATTTCCCGGGACAGCATCGAGGACGAAAGCATCAGTATAAATACAATGGGCATGATAAAGGAAGAAAGCAGCACGATCTTATATCTGAACTGTAAGATAAAAAAAATGAGGACTATGCACCAGGAAAAAAAAGACGTAGCTTCATGGGGGTTGGTTATAGGGATATGACCGGCGGTAACGTAACGAAAAATTATGTTTGCGGTATGGAGGACGAAACCGGCAGCAGCGAGGGAAAGCATGATCTTCGAGGTGGCCCTTGAGCTCTTGAATAGCTCGGTAATACTGACAATCGTCGCAGCAAAATAAAAGGTCAGGGCGAGTTCAAACAGCAGTATCCCCATCAGAAACAACCGAGTTCGCAGTCCGTGATCTTCACCTTAAGTTGGTCAGCCGTCCTGCCGATTTCTCTGAAAGAAACTGAGAGTTCCTGTGCTATCTTTCTGGCGGCGGGGCAGGGAAGCCTGCCGTCCACGGCTTTTTTCCTGATCTCTTCTGCCACCTTATCATTCATCAAAAAATCCTTCCGCGAAATCATGGGTCATCCGCTTCGCCGGGAGTGACCTTTTGATCTCGAATATGACACAGGATCTTCTTAAGCTCTTTCCTGCCCGGTATCTACTTAGATATTACAACAACATGCTTAAAAAACTCAACGAAACCGCAGCATTTGCGGGGTCACAGAAAATTTTATGAATGACCGGCAAGAACAGTCTTTATATGGCGCAGGTATTTTTCAACATCATCTCTGTGAAACTTCCTTGCGCCTTCGGGTATTTCCGGCGGCAGTTCTCCAGCAAAAATAATAATGTCCGCCATCTGCAGTATACGTCCTGCGCTGGACTTAATCTTCCCATCGGCACCTGATACAAATATAACAATATCGGGTTTCAAAATTTCTATTGCACTGTTTCCTTCAGTGACAATGCCTCCAAGGGAAGAGAGCATTTCAACCGCCAGGGGAAGGGTCTCCTCGAGTTCAGAAAAAGGCGACTGCACCCAGAGCACTTTCCCGGCTCCCGAATCGAGGAATCTCCTTGTGTCTTTACCCTCTTTCATCAGTATCCCGGGATCCTCTGTTATGGAAGCGTAAAAGGAGGTCTTTGTGTATTTTATTGCGCCCCAACCTCGGAAGCTCTCAAGTATTTTACAGGCGATTGTTGTCTTCCCTGCGCCACTCCCGCCGCCGCCGATGCCTATAATAGTAGGTCTCATCTCATTAGTCCAGATTATTCACGAATTATTCTTAGAGAAGCGGAGATAGAATATTTTCGCTCATTCTCGGTCCCGATCCGGAGTTCTCTGATGAAGTTAACACATAAGTTGCATAACAATTGTGAATATACGTTTTAATTGCTTTACTGGCGGGCATCTGCTACTGATTACAATACTAATGTTCGAGTTCATTTAACCTTGACTTCTGATTATTGCCTTTTTCCGTCATGCCCGAAGTTCTCAGTCGGGCATCCATGTGCTTTCTAAAATGGCTTCCCGCCTAAAGACTGCGGGAATGACGGCATAAATATAAATCTTTTTTGCGACATTTAGGTTAACTAACCTCCGCGGGGACAGCCTCCTCTTCCCGGGCCTTTTCAGTCACTTTGTATCCGCATTCCTTCTTGTGGCAGAATGACGTCACATTCCCTGACCTGTCACGTTTTTCAAGGAGGAAAGCAGCGCCGCACCCGGGGCATTCTCTTGGGACGGGCCTGTACCACGTGGCAAACTTGCATTGCGGGTAGTTGCTGCAACTCCAGAAGGCTTTCCCTTTTCTTGAACGTCTCTCAACAATATCTCCCCCGTCTTTCGGACATTTCATTCCCGTCGGAATAGGTTTCGTATTCTTGCATTCCGGATATTTTGAACATGCCAGGAACTTCCCGAATTTTCCTGATTTTATCACCATGGGTGAACCGCACTTCTCACATTTTTCCTCGGTCTGTACCGAAACTTTCTCTCCACCCTGCGCTTTTTGCTCCTCGCTCCCGGGAAGAGGTTTAGTATTCTTGCATTTGGGGAACCCGGTACATGCCAAGAACCTTCCGTGTCTCCCCCACCTGACAACCATCGGCAGCCCGCACTTCTCACAGACAGTTTCAGTCGGTATATCTTTCGGTTTCACCTTGCCCGTCGTCTTGATCGCTTCTGCAAGATCAGTATTAAAGGGCTTATAGAAGTCCTTCACAACTTTTATCCACTTCATCTTTCCGTCTTCAATGCGGTCGAGTTCATCCTCCATTTTTGCCGTAAAACCGACATCTATAAGATCGGAAAACCTTTCGACAAGATAGTCGTTCACCACAGCACCGAGTTCCGTCGGAGAAAATTTGCCGTCTTCCTTGTGAACGTATTTTCTCTCCTGGACCGTGGAAAGAATCGTTGCATAAGTACTCGGCCTGCCGATGCCTTTTTCTTCAAGGGCTTTTACCAGCGTCGCCTCTGTATACCGTGGCGGCGGTTGTGTAAAATGCTGCTTCGGCTCCAGATTGAGGAGTCTGAGCGTCTCTGCCTCTTTCAGCGAGGGTAATGTCAACCCGTTTTCTTCTTCCACTTCGTCTTTGCTTTCCGTATATAGGGCCATAAAACCTTCAAACCTTATTACAGTCCCCGATGCCCTGAACTCGTAAGAGCCGGCAGGCTGGCCGGCTGGCAAGCTATTTATAATAAGAGTCGTCTGTTCGAGCTGTGCCGGAGACATCTGACTTGATATGAAACGGTTCCATATGAGATTGTAAAGAGCATATTGTTCTTTCGAAAGATACTGTTTTGTGGCTTGCGGTCTCCTGTCCGGATATGTCGGTCTTATCGCCTCATGCGCCTCCTGGGCCGACGCCCTGCTCTTATACACAGGGGGTTTCTCCGGGACATAATCTTTCCCGTAGGCCTTCTCAATGAAATTCCTTGCCCATTCCTGGGCCTCAGGAGCAACCCTGTGGGAATCGGTCCTCATATAAGTGATGAGTCCTATTGCGCCTTCTTCGCCGAGTTCCACTCCTTCATAAAGCTGCTGGGCTATCATCATCGTCTTCTTTGCGGAAAACCTTAATTTTCTTACCGCTTCCTGTTGCAGGGTGCTTGTGATAAAAGGGGGATAGGGCGTCCTCTTCCTCTGTTTGCGCTCTATCGCGGCGAGCACATACTCTTTAGCCTGCAAATCTTCGACGATTGCATGGGCCGCTTCCTCATTGGAGATAAGGAACTTGTCAGCCTCCGGTGCCTGGTTTATCTTGTGAAGACGGGCCCGGAATTTCGGAGGTTGAGAACCTTCGAACTCCGCACTTATGCTCCAGTATTCTTCGGATTTAAAGGCCTCTCTCTCCCTTTCCCGGTCCACAACAAGTCTCACCGCGACTGACTGCACCCGTCCCGCGCTGAGGCCTCTCCGTACTTTTCTCCAGAGAAGAGGACTGAGTCCGTAACCGACGAGCCTGTCCAGTATCCTCCGTGCCTGCTGTGCCTCCACTCTGTTCATGTCAATCTTCTGAGGATTCTTCACCGCTTCCCTCACGGCGCGCTCTGTTATCTCATTGAAGATGATCCTGTATATCCTTCCGTCCGAAGTCCCGGATTTTTTATCAGATATTTCGGATGCGATATGCCATGCGATCGCCTCTCCCTCCCTGTCAGGGTCCGGGGCAAGGAAAACCTTGTCAGCGTCTTTCGACGCCTTTTTCAGGTCCCTGATAATTTTCTCCTTGCCGGGTATGGTGACGTAATGGGGCTTGAAATTGGCCTCGACATCAACTCCGAGTTCTTTCTCGGGAAGGTCTTTTATATGGCCGATAGATGCCTTTACGGTAAATTCCTTCCCGAGTATCTTATTTATTGTTTTAGCTTTTGCCGGTGATTCCACGATAACCAAAGCGCTCATACCAGATAAAACCTCTTTCCTGTTATTTGTTTTACAGCACCTTTAAGCTCCAGTCCCAGAAGGACTGCGAGCACCTTTGACGCCGGCAATCCGCTCTCCCGTGAGATAACATCCACCTGTTTCGGCTCACCGGAGAGCAGATTGCAGAGTTTCCCTTCTTCCTCCGTTATCTCTATCTTAACCTTATCCCGCGATCTTATGAAACCCTTGAGCACAGGCGCGAGTTCTCCGACGATGTCCTCCGCCTTCCGCGTAAGTGAGGCGCCGTTCTTGATAAGCTCATTCGTCCCCTCGGAATTGGCGGACGTGATATTCCCGGGTACTGCAAAGACCTCCCTGCCCTGTTCAAGAGCACACCGGGCGGTTATGAGAGCACCACTTTTTGAAGTCGCCTCTACCACCAGTACCCCCAGTGAAAGGCCGCTTATCAACCTGTTTCTCTTTGGAAAGTTCTCTTTATCGGGAGGAGAACCGGGGGGCAATTCACTCAGCACATAACCGGCATCCGCAATCCTGTTCATCAGCATCCTGTTCTCGGGCGGATAGGGAACATCGACTCCTGAACCGAGAACCGCGATAGTCCTTCCCCCGGCCTTTATCGCGCTCCTGTGAGATAATGAATCAACGCCTCTTGCCATGCCGCTAACGACAGTGAACCCCATGGATGCGAGGTCTTCCGAGATATTTTCCGCTACGGCTGCGCCGTAGTGTGTGAGCTTACGTGACCCCACAATCGCGATGGCATACTTGTCCTGCGGACGGATATCACCCCTCACATAGACGACAACCGGGGGGTCGTCGATCTCCTTCAACATCTCCGGATAGGCGGAGTCACCGATATGCACCGCATATATCCCTTCTCTTTCGATCGTCCTGATCTGTCTTTCAACCGCACCCCATAACGAAAACTGTGTGATATTTTTTGCCCTGCTGATTCCGATACCCTCAACAGCGAGCAGGTCTTTTACCCCTGCACCGAATATCTTTTCGGGTGTTCCGAAGGCAGAGAGTAATTTCCCGGCTCCGACGGGGCCCACTTCCGGCAGCATTGATAATGCGATCCAGTATCTCAAATCCGACATGGGTTATCTCTTCAGTTGCATAAAAAATGTAAATATACAGATTTAGATGCCTTACCGATCGGGCATTTGCACCTGGTTACAATACTAATATTGAAACTCATTTACAGTTGACTACTGATTATTATCTTTTCCGTCATGCCCGAAGCCCTCAGTCGGGCATCCATGTGCTTTATAAAATGGATTCCCGCCTAAAGACTGCGGGAATGACGGCCTACATATAACTCTTTTCTTACAACATTCGGGACTTGCTCCGCTTCTTCAGTTTCCCCAGTTTCAACCTCAGTGCATTGATCTTAATGAAACCTTCTGCGTCCTTTTGATTATATATTTCTTCTCTTTCGAAAGTTGCGAGATCGCGGTGATACAGTGAAAAAGGAGACTTCCTGCCGGCTATATAACAGTTGCCCTTATAGAGTTTGACCCTGGCAGTTCCGCTCACGTTCTTCTGTATGTCGTCTATCAGATTCTGGAGCGCAAGCCTCTCGGGAGAAAACCAGTAACCATAATAGACCAGTTCGGAATAGCGCGGGACAAGAGAGTCCCTGAGGTGCATTACCTCCCTGTCCAGTACTATCGATTCCACCGCCCTCCGGGCTGCATGGAGAACCGTACCGCCCGGCGTCTCGTAGACGCCCCTCGACTTGATCCCGACATATCTGTTTTCCACCATATCCACTCTTCCTATGCCATGTTCTCCGGCAATGGAATTCAACCTGCCGAGGAGCCCCGCGGGTGACACGCGCCTGCCGTTGATCGCCACGGGATTTCCCTTATCAAAAGAGATTTCAATGTATACAGGCTTTCCGGGGGCTTTTTCAGGGGGTGTGATCATTGTATACATATCCGCCGGCGGCTCTGACCAGGGGTCTTCAAGAATCCCGCCCTCATAGCTTATATGAAACAGATTCCTGTCGATGCTGTATGGTTTTTCCTTTGTCGCCGTAACGGGGATACGATTTTTCTCGGAATACTCGATCAACGAACGTCTCGAATCAAAAGGCCACTCCCGCCACGGTGAGATCACCTTTACGTCGGGTTTCAGGGCGTAATAGGCAAGTTCAAACCTCACCTGATCATTTCCCTTGCCCGTGGCGCCGTGTGCGACCGCCCCGGCCCCCTCCTTCTCTGCGATCTCTATCTGCTTCTTCGCAATCAGCGGTCTTGCAATTGACGTACCCAGGAGATATGACCCCTCGTACACCGCATTTGCCCTGAGCATGGGGAATATATAACTGCGTACGAACTCTTCTCTCAGGTCTTCCACATAGACTTTCGAGGCGCCTGTCTTCAGCGCCTTTTCTCTGACCGCCCCGAGGTCTTCACCCTGCCCGAGGTCGGCGCAGAATGCGATTACCTTTGCCCCGTAAGTCTCTTTCAGCCATTTTATCGCAACAGAAGTATCAAGACCTCCCGAGTAAGCCAGTACAATCTTCCTCATCATGCACATCCCTCCAGCATAGTTTCGATATTGTTCCGAGGGGAAAAACCGCAACCAAATGTTACAAGTTAGCATAAATCATGAAAAAATGTAAAACAGCTGTCACTTGACACAGAGAAAGGACAATGTTTATAATTTGTAATTGAGACTCAGTATCAACTGTGGACCTCAAGACTTTCTGTGAGAAGCGATGCCCGAAAAGAAAATCTTCACCAAATTCCTTAATGACAGGGGACAGAGGCTTACCAAGGAGCGGATGATCATCCTCCGGAGGATTTTCTCGTGCCGGGGCCATTTCGATCCGGAAACGCTCTATCTCCAGATGAGAAAGACCGGACTGAAAGCATCGAGGGCATCTGTTTACAGGACACTGAATCTGCTCCGTGAATGCGGACTCGTCGAAAGAGTCAGAAAGACGGAACACGGCTCTGTCTATGAATATACTTTCGGGCACAAACACCATGATCATATGCTATGCATGGGGTGCGGCAATGTCATCGAGTTCTATTCTGCAGGCCTGGAGAGACTCCAGGAGGAACTCTGCATAAGGCAGGGTTTTCAGGGAGAAAGCCACAGTCTGGAGATACGCGGTTACTGCAGGAAATGCCGGAAAAAGAAGAAATGAAAGAAGAGAAAAAAAGGCATCGCGGCAGACACAGGGGGGCGAGACCCAAATACGAAAGAGTAGTTCTCATCGGGAACCCGAACGTCGGCAAGAGCGTAATATTCGGACTCCTCACCGGCAAGTATGTGACCGTTTCAAACTACCCCGGCACAACTGTAGAGGTCTCATACGGGAATGTTGCAATCGGCGACAAGAAGTTCCTCATAGTGGATTCCCCCGGCGTAAATAACCTGACTCCCATGAGCGAGGATGAAAAGGTCACAAGGGATATCCTTCTAAAAGAAAAACCGGAAACAGTTGCCCTTATTGCAGATGCAAAGAATCTGAAAAGGGCACTTATGCTACTTGTACAGCTCTCTGAAATGGGGCTTCCCTGCATCCTCGACCTCAATATGGAAGATGAGGCGAAGGCACGCGGGATAGAAATAGACTACCGGAAGCTGAGCACGTTACTGGGGATAGAAGTGATCGGGACAGTAGCGCCTCAGAGGAAGGGCGTTCATAAGTTGAGAGAAGCGGTCCTAACCCCCCGGCAACCTTCGATCAATGCGGTCTATCATCCCGTGATAGAAGAATACGTCAAAAAGATTTCGGAATTTCTCCCCGGGACAAATATATCAAGAAAGTCGCTGGCCCTCATGATACTTTCGGGTGATGAAAGTCTTAAAGAATGGCTGGTGACAAATCTCAATACAGAGGATATCAAGCATATCGAGGACCTCAGGGATGATGCCCAATCCAAATTGAAAGAACCGATTGCGTCTCTGGTGAGTCAGAGCAGGATAAGACTTGCAGAGGAAATTACAGGAAAGGTCCAGAAAAACGGCACATCTCAGCCAGGGGTGATTGTACGCAGCCTGAGCAGATGGACAATGCACCCGGTTCTGGGCGTGCCGGTGTTGCTTCTTGTCATGTTCTGTTTCTATGAGTTCGTGGGAAAATTCGGCGCAGGAACACTCGTAGACTTTCTTCAGAATATTGTATTCGGCAGATACCTCAACCCGGCCATCGGTAAGACCGTTAAGGCCGTTCTCCCCGTCGTCTTTCTACAGGATATGCTTATCGGACGGTACGGGATATTCACGATGGCCCTCACCTATGCGCTGGGTATTATCCTGCCTATAACAACCACCTTTTTCCTTGCATTCGGTTTTCTCGAGGACAGCGGCTACCTCCCGAGGCTTGCGGTCGTTTCAAACAGGCTGTTCACTTACCTCGGTCTGAATGGCAAGGCCATCCTGCCCATGATTCTCGGTCTGGGATGCGGGACCATGGCTGCCATGTCCACGAGGATACTGGAGACAAACAGAGAGAAGGTAATTGCAACGTTCCTCATAGCACTCGCAATTCCCTGCTCTGCACAACTCGGGGTTATTCTCGGGATGCTGGGACCTCTCTCGATAAGGGCGACGCTGTGGTGGGCCGGTTGTGTGCTCTTTGTTCTCATACTTGCGGGCTCTCTTGCTTCAAGGATAGTCCCCGGAGAAAAACCCGATTTCTTCGTGGAACTTCCTCCTCTGAGAATACCGGCCATGATGAACATTATTATGAAGACTCTCAGCAGGATTGAATGGTACCTGAAAGAGGCCGTGCCTCTTTTTGTCCTCGGCACCCTGATCCTTTTTGCACTCGACAGGATGAGGGTGCTCGGCTGGCTTGAGGCCGTTGCTTCCCCTGTTGTTGTGAGGTTCCTGGGATTGCCACGGCAGACAACGCAGGCGTTTATCATGGGATTTCTCAGAAGAGATTACGGCGCTGCCGGGATGTTCGCAATGGCAAGACAGGGACTTTTGACTGAGAATCAGGTGATCGTGGGGCTTGTTACGTTAACGTTGTTTGTGCCGTGTCTTGCGAACTTCTTCATGATAGCAAAAGAGAGGGGCTTAAAAGCAGCGGTGGTGATGATGGCTCTCATAACGCCCTTCGCGCTGCTCGTCGGCGGCGTTCTCAATCTTGTCTTAAACCTGCATTATTCATAGCCAACTCTTCTCCATCGGTTGAGGCGTTAGTCTGTCATTCCCGCTTGTCGGGAATCCTTCCGGAGACGAAGAAAGATTCTGGACAAGCCAGAATGACAAGATTAAGAAACTTGAACGGTCTTGATGCACACGTGCCTGCATGCTTCCCGGTCAAATGCATTTTTGGTGTTAATTGACTTTGTAGCTTTTCAATATTGATACAGAATCGAAAGCTTCGCTCTTTCAGGGTTGCCTGTACTTTCAGCATCCACTTCTATAGTATAAATGTACGGAATACTCATTACGGTCACCTCGCCCGCATTCGGCGAGACCACTCCGGTCTTCAACAGACCTGCATCCGCACCGGAGTTTCCTAAGACCGTATCAACTATTTTTGAATACACATTATAAGGCAAAGTCGTCCCTCTGAGTTGGTAACTTAAGTCATAGGTCGAGGTGTCATTGGGATCAATGGTCTGGGAGTTATCGCACCCTGACCAGCATGATGTCGGCAGGTTGAGTTTCGCGGCTAGCCCCGTATAACTCCCGATCGAAGTGCAGTATGATGTAGGAAGCGTTGTGCAAGAATTTGGCGTCTTGAGCGAAAAATTGACTGACGACAGGCTATCCCTGAGACTATCCGTCGAAGAAGTATCTCCCCTCAGACCTATAACCTGGCAGGTGATCTCAGCTCCGCCTTTTCCCGCCTCCAGTGCCGTCCTATACCTCTTCTGAATACCTGAAATTTGTGTTGCCGAAGTTATCATGTAGACGAGGCCGGCTATTATGACAAGAATAATTGCCGACAGTACCAGTACCATTGCGAGGGCAATCCCTTTTTGAGATGTCAGCGTCCGGATTCCGGAATTCAACCGGTAATTCCACCTGTGATAACTTGCTGATTCTGCGCTCTCCTTCATCGTCTTACCTCAGATTATCCGGCATTACCACCAGCGTATATAATTTCCACCGGTAATGCCGCCAGTCCGTGCCTATGGTTGTCTCCAGGTCAAAGTTATTCCCCAGCCCGAATTCTCCAACAGTTATTGTCCTGCTTGCATATGTGTAATTCATGTCTTTCTGGCCTTCATGGGTAAGGATATAAACACGAACTTCCCTCACACGGTTTCTGAGGTCGCCGGCATCATCCAGAGTTGCAGGAACAGCGGCGGCATAAGAAGATTCGGATGGCTGGTCCTGACAGCAGGTTGCTACTGAGGCGCCGTCTGCATTGGAAGCCGTTCCAGGCCTGCCATTTCCATCCATATCCAGGAGATAAATCACCTGCATGTCTGCGACACAGTCAAGAAGGGGAAGGAAACTCAACCCTCCGCCGCCCTGGTTGACGACAGCCTTTTCGAGCACACCCGTATGCTGCGCACATCGCTGCGGCACATTCGAAGAAGAAATGAAATAATCCGCCCTGTTGAAAGGCATCTGCAAGTCTGTATCAGAATCGACGCCATATACAATCCTCGTGCCTTCGGCCTCAGACGGGGACCATGGATATGATGTAATATTACGAAACATCGTAAAAAAAGTGCTGCCGTCCATAACCAGTGTCCTCGCCATGCCTGTTCCGCCTGCGGAAATCACGATCACTCTGTCCGAATGAACCAGGTTTTCGCTCTCCGGAATCCAAACCCTCGGATTGTAAGTGGGGGTGAATGGCGGGGTCTGCATAACAGTCCACCTCTCACATGTCTGATTCCTCGCAACATTTATTGCCTTTATCACAAGATAATCCGACCCGTTTACCCCGACATTATTTCCGCTTACGAGCGCCCTGGGAGGATTCTTTGGGGAGTCATTGTAATTGCTCCCCGGCGTGCGTATGGCCTCGCTGTAGCTGATCGTATTTTGAAAAGACCATGGCAATCCATACCCCGCGTGTTCGATGTCACGTCTTAATGTATCAAGCCCCACTACCCCTTCTATATTGGATTCCGTTATCTTGCTTTGCTGCTTGAACTGTGTGAATAGACCGGAAAAAATGCCCGCTGCCGCGGCAATGACAAGTACGAAGACCGCCATCGTTATTATCAACTCCACTAATGTGAATCCCCCGTTATGCCTCCCGCTCACTGTCTCCTCAGTATCGTCGAGACCGAATGCGTGTAACACCGATTCCTGTAAACCCATCTTACCAGTATTGTTGTCTGCCTGTCGTCGGAGCCCATTGCAACAACCGTTCTCCTGGTCCCAAAGTCGAAGCCGGCGATGTTCCTGAAGTCACGGGTGATTTTTACCGGATAAGGGTCAGGGTCGCGGACAGGAGAATTGCGGCAGGCATCTAAAACAAGGTTATCATCCGCGACAGCATCAGCGCTGTCATCCAACAGGTTGTCGAAGGGTACGTTTCTTGCCTCGTTCATCCTCATTTCAGCGATATTTACTGCCTCATCCCGGATGATATTGCTCAGATTGGACTCTATGCTTAAGAGCGCAGTCTCCATCAGGGCAAGAGATACGAAAAGCATTACGAGAAGTGCAATCATCACCTCCACCAATGTGAGGCCTTTTTCATCGCGCAACGCAGCTCGCTCCATCCCATTTCCCCATATTTATTCTTGTCGGACTTAATACGATGCAGTCATAATCCGGACTACTTGCGCCCGTATTGAAACGAATCGTCCCGTTCGGCCCGGGACTTGTCCTCACCAGCCCCCGGTTATCTATGCTTACAGTCCCTGTCCATAAAAAGGCCTGCGCCGGAGTCTTCGGATCTGTGAACATTGCGGTCTTATCAGTACCCGCGTCGTATTGACTGTTATCGTTCGTATCCTCAAATACCCGATAATTGTCGGTGTTTATTATTACAAAATGAGCCCTGTTCTGTTGCATCGCCTTTGTCCTTGCTTCCATCAGGTCCACATACATTTCTTTCACCTGGCTTTCCGCACGGCAACTGTCCACCCATCCCTGAAAATAAAATCCAAGGGCGGCGATAAGAATGATCGATGTCGATAGCACTACAACCAGTTCGATCAGTGTTCTTCCGTGACTGTTCTTCATCTTTCCTTTATATGCAGCACCCTTTTTACAGGAGGCGGAGCTGAAAGCACGGATAAGCCCTGTCGAGTTCGTGGCGGGACACCCTCCATCGCATCAGTCTTTCTGTCGTCCATATGCCTGAAAGCCTTTGAGAGGTCCAGGTGTTCGATACTGCCGGTCGATAACTGGACAAAGGCTTTTCCTTTCAACGGCGAGGTAGTAGCGCCACCCGTGTTATACTTCACTGCCCAGATGAAACTCTTTCCACCCACGTTACATACGCCGGTGTAAGGTTTAAAGGACGTAAAATAGACAACTCCGGTGGTTGTGGCCAGTGTGTCCGTTATGACCCTCTCCGCCCCGTACTGCTTTTTCACATAGGTACCCGTCCCGCCCGAATCCGGAGGATTGCATTGACCGTTGCCGCCTTCGCAGTAACTGAATTCTCCACTCGGATCAAGATCGATGTGCCAGCCTGTCGCCGGCTCACTGTCAGGTGGTGAAGTTGTTGCAGGGGTCAGGCTTCCCGTGCCGGAGATGGGTTGCGGACATGACAAGCTGAAACCGGCAGAAGAAAAGCATAGATCTTTTATGCCGAAAATAGATTGTGGAGTGTTCGGATCGTCTACTGATGTCGGGGTCTTGTAGTAATACCTGCCTGTACCGAAGAACAACCATAATTTGTCTTTCTCTTTGGTTTCGAGTCTGCCGGGGGCAGAGGTTACAGGTCCGGTATTGTCAATAACAACGCTCCAGTCCCAGCCCGAAGGTTTCGATTCCCTTGTGAGGAGTCTTCCCACCCCTCCCTGCGTCCATGTGCCCGCAGCTGCATCTTTCCTGACATAGGGGACATATACCACGTCATCCTCGTAGTCGACGTCAGTGTCATTCGTGGCATTGAACATAGAGCCTGCGAAGGCATCCGCGATCCCTGTCTCTATGTAAGGGGAGACTGCCCGGCTGCCGTCCTTCAGATTGAGCACAAAAAGTTTAAGTGTCTGATCTGACCGGCCCTGAAATTGCTGGTCTGCGGTGGTGATAGGCCCCGTGGGACCGGACCCGAACACTACATACCAGTTACCGTTTTTTGTCCTGTCTCCGACTCTCACCAGAGCCGGTCCCGAAGTTGAAAAGCCGAGGGCGGGATCCGAAAACTCCCACAGGATCCGGGGCGGATGGTGTGAGGGGTCTGTCTGATGAGCCAGGTAATCGGTAACATCCAGTGCAAAATATGAAGAATATCCGATGTCGGCAATAGGCGTTCGTACGCAATCGGTACAGGAACTGCCCGAATTCCTGCATGCGCCTCCCAACCTCATGCCGCCGATCAATATCGTCCTCCAGTCAATTGCTGTCCCGGGATTATTCGAGACATCACCTGACCCGGGGGCACCGATGCTCGCATCAAACAAGAAAGGGGCAAGGTCAACACTATAGATATGGCAGTAATTCGTATCTGCCAGGTATCTGAGGTAAGGGAGGACATTTTTCGGGATAAAGGCCCACATCTCCCGCCCTAACGGCGGCGATCCCGCATCGGTGTTGGTGAGCCATGCCTTCTGATCATTTCCCTGACCGCCCCAGTGCAGCTGTATAGTGCCTAACCTGAAGGCGTGGAGCATCCCGTCATTGGCGCCTGCAAAAACAATTCCCCTTCCCTTGTAAGCGGCACTTGAGACAAAACGGCCGGAGTCAGCCGGAGACTCTAAAAAAGGGTCCTGAGACGGCCCATAGGTCGTGTCATTGTAAACCTTATGATATGCATTCAGCGGTACCCATGAAGCTATTTGGGGAGTTGAATCCAGGATATCACCCAGCTTCCATACATTGATCTCTCCGGCTTCTATGGCGCCGTTATGGTTCAGGTCGATGCCCACGGTCCTGTTCCTGTATTGAAACCCGCATGTCTGATCCGGGGGGCAGTCGGCATCCGTAGCACATGGAGACGTAATCGAGTTTGAACAATAGCTCGCAATACGGCATGTCTCGCCTGCGGGGCACTCCCGGTCATTATCACAACGAGCAGTGATGGATTTCGAGCAGACCTTTGCATTATAGTCAATGCCTCTGACATATGATATTATTCTGTCCGCGACGGCCTGATCAGGGGCCTGGAGGTCTGTAATCAACGACGCATTGTTCAATCCTGCCTTGAATTCTGTAAGCGAAGAGCCGTCGAGAGTCGTAAAAATCTTTCTCGTGGATTCATCTTGCTGCCATAAGAGCTGTCCCGTCTCCCAGAGGTTCACGACGCTTTCAAACGGCTTCGTCCCGGTTATGGCAGTACATGCAGGATCCGAACAAATGTCTACAACCGTATTCTGGAGCGAGGCATCATAGCGGAACTTTATTATATTATCTGCCGTGGCTCCGGTTGAGATATCGAGTTTATTGTCATTGTATGAGTCTTCACGCATGGTAATGTTATTCAGAAAGGGGTCGATATAATACCAGAGGCTTTTCAAAGACCCCGTCCATGAAACCATAGTATTTGAAAACCTCCGTTTCGGATAAAAAGCGCCCTGAATAAGGCCGGCGCCGCTGCCCTCTCCCGATGCAACCACAGAGGCTGCCGAACCGGATGAAGCCTTCGCGAGCATATCGTAAACAGCGTTGAGAATCGCTATCTTCAGTCCGGCTCCGTCGCTTGCCTCAAAATAATTGTAGGGTAGTCCGGCCTTATCACGGTCCCATTCAGAGCATTGCATATCCCATGTGCGTGACGGATTACAGTGGCCGAGGGGGTAAGGCGGATCTGTCAGCGCGGGTAGGTTTCTGCTATTGCAGTATGCCTTGCCGAATTTGTCAGCTATGTCGGAGCGGGCATCTCCCTCTGAAGAGCATTCACCCGTGCCGGACGGGTCGAAACTGATAAAGGGATATGGCCATTTGTCGCCGTCATGGTCCTCAAAACCTCCGAATATGGCTGTCGAAATCATCGACCTTCTTCCCTGGCTCCCGGGAGTCTGGGAATCGAGATCACCCCATGCAAATACGGTATACGTAAACACAGGGGTTACACCCGTAAAATCTGTCCTTTTGAGGTTTATCAACGCCTTTGCCGGGATGACAGGGTCCACCTCCTGTTTCCACGCGCCATCAGAAATGAGCAAGATAAAGCTTTTTCTGCATGGAACAGGTAATGCCGGTCCGTCCCAGTACGGATCTCTTGTCGCATCGCCTTTTCTCATGTCATTCATGTTTCCCGAGTATGAGTGGTCATTGTCCTGTTTGTAGTAGTCGTATGCTTCCCATAGGGCGTTTCCCGTGGGGGTGGTGCCCTTTGGAGACAGAGAATTGATAGCCGCAATCAGGCTCGCCTTCGTCCCGTCCTTCGAGGTGCGCATAGTACCATAGTCGCTTCCGTCGCTGCCGAAAGACATAAATTCCATGTGCACCTTGTCCCATATATCATCCACCACTCCTGTAATAGTCGAAGGGTCAACAACCCGCGTCTTTATAGTCACATTGTTAAAGTTGGTACCATCGCCAAAGGGACAACTCTTGTCCTGACATTGATTACCTGAACCGCAATCCGTGTTCCGGGCGCAGACCTTCGTATGATTGTTTGAGCAAACCTTCCCTTTTATTGTGAGACTTCTGCTGTCGGGTCCGTTCGTTGTTACGGAGAGATTGCAACCCAGTGAACTATCGAAGAATGTGTAATAGGCCCCTGTGCTTTCAAGAAAAGTTGCTTCTCCTCCGGTGCCGGTCTTACCGCCCCCGAGGACCTTTCTGACAACATCGATTCTGGTGGTTGTTATCCAGTTGAGGAGATTTCCCGAAATGCAGCTACCCGATCCTATCTTATTCGCACACGTGCAGGAAGAGGGCTGAAACCTGCCGGAAACAGCTGCATAACAGGCATTAGCATCAAAATAACCATAATATGACGCATCCGGATTGTACCCTTTCGTACTTTGTCCTTTTCCGCTATCTCCTTTTTGATCGGTGGCCCATCTGTCGCAATTCTTCGCATCCTGGCCGTCTGTGTCCTGCCACGCGTCTCCAAAATTGGATATATCACCACGGCTGCAATTAATATAGACTGGGAACTGCATACTTCCCGAATAGTCAATAAGTAGCAGTACGTTAGGAAGGACGGAAGTGCCTGCGAAAGGGGGAACAATGCAGTAATTTTTCATCTCCGCCGGTTCGGCAAGCAGCAATGAAGGAAGGGACAAAAATATGAGACCCGCCAACAATAATATCTTCTTTGAATATGACCCTGAAAGTGTCATCGTCTATGATTTTTTTACCGAGGTCCCTATTATACATAAATTAATAAGCAATTGCTAATATATTTTAAATTGCCCTTAGTTTTCCCCTGAGTAAAGCACGCACCTCTCCCCCGACCCAAGAAATGCTTGTGATCAGGGAAACACGAACTCACGTCATTGATCCGAAAATACGTTCCAAGATGCGTGATTCACGCAGTTTGTAGGCGGGAATCCACTTTCAAAACACATGGATGCCCGACCAAAAAACCTCGGGCATGACGGAAAAAAACCATTTTCGTCACGTCATTCCCGAGGCAGTAGTCGGGAATCTATTTTTTCTAAAAAAAGATTCTTGGATTTCCTCCGCCAATGCGTGTGGAAGATTCATGGAAATGACGGACAAAGACAGACTAAAAGGGTGGACGCTTTACTCTATCGCTTCATAGAAATAGAGGGGAGGAACTTTTGAGGTCTTTCTTACTTCTTCTGCGATGGCTTTATATCAACGGTAAAGCTCTGCGATGCTTCGCCGCCGTGACCATCGGTGACTGAGACGGTAAACGGGGCTTTTCCTGTGAAGTCTCGGGGGACGTTCCATTTTATCAGCCCCGAGGTAGAATCAATCATCATGCCCGGAGGAGCGGTTCTCAGAGCATAGGTAAGAGGGTCCCCGTCCGGGTCAGCAGCCTTAACCTGATAGGTGTAAGTATTGCCATCAAAATTGTATTTATTATTCTCAATAATCATTGGTGGGAGATTCACTATCTCTCTATGCAAAATAACGGAACGGCCGTAAGCTTCTCCATCGAACGGAGTTATTTTTATGTCAACCTTATCTCCTTTTTTAAGCGGACTTGCAATTTGTTTGCTGTCTCCTGCAGGCTCTCCGTTCTTCGTCCATTCATATGAAATAGTTACATCATCTCCGTCAATATCACTTCCCGAAGCTTCCACGCTCAGGGTGTCACCCGCCTTAAAGACCTCCGGCAGGATTTTCACATTTCTTATCTCAGGAGGTGAATTTCTTATTTCTACAATATTAGATATCATCTCTTTACCTTGTACTACCGCCCGTGCCTGAACCTTATCTTTTTTCCTTGTTTCAGATGTATTAAACTTGTCAATTGTAGCGCCGGGTACGAGGATTCCGTTCACAAACCACTCTATTTTCGCGTCCGTGAGGCCGAAACCATGCGGGACCAAGTATATGGTGGAATTACGGGTCACATTTATCGGGGTAATCTCCAGAGCATAAGAACCGGATGATGTTGGGGAAACGCCGGTCTGAGAAGTTCCGGAAATACCGCTATCCCCTGTCATCGAAGGCTTCTGACCTTCGACACCGGCAGGTTTTTCTGATGAACATGCGAGAAAAAGAAACAGAATCATGCAGAAGAGAAACTTTATAAAAGATCGTCCCATCAGTATTGATAGAGGATAGACAGCTTTGCCCTTTCAGACGGGTTAGCCGCATTTTCTGCATCTACCTCAATTGTGTAAAGATAGGGCCTGCTTAGCACCGATATTTCTCCCGAACCCGAGCTTACCACGCCTTTTCCAATAAGGCCTTCATCTCCGCCGGAGTTTCCTTCTACGGTATCAACTATTTTTGCATAGGCTGTGTAAGCAGGATACAGGCTTCCTCCGAGACTAAACTTCATATCATAAGTAGTAGAAGTGCCGGGGACGATAGCCATCGATCCCCGCCACAGGCGAAGACCAGCTAGTAGTCGGTGTATTTAATTTCGCAGCCAATCCGCCGGCAGTGCCGCAAAAAGATGTTCCCGCCATATTCGTACCACAGCATGAACCCGACGTCGTAACCAGGGGACTTATAGATGACAGAGCAGTAAGAAGAGAGGACGTATCCCCCCTCGCTGCAATAAACTGATATGTCATATCTGCACCGCCCATGCCGGCTTCAAGAGCAGTCTTATACCTTTTCTGCATACCGGAGATCTGTGTTCCGGTTGTTATCATATAAATTAAGGCTGCCATTATAGCAAGTGCAATGGCTGCCAGTATAAGAACCATTGCAAGCGCAATGCCTTTTTCATTTTTTATAAGTCTCATTTTCTACCTCAGATCATTAAGTGTTGCAACTATAGTGTAAAGCTTCCAACGGTAATATTTGTAGTCAGGGTTCCCAATTGTTGTTGATAAACTAAAAGTACTTCCTAATCCGGCTCCGGGATCAGGAGAGGCAGGTATCGCGATTGTCGAGTTCGGGTACGTATAGTTAGGATCCCTCTGTCCTTCATGGGCAAGGATGTAAACCCTGACCTGTTTCACCCGATTTCTTATCTGCAAAGCGGTCCAAGTTGATGTCACGCTGGCGTCACCGTAACTATCCGCAGGATCGTTTGAGGGGTCAAAACTCCCGTCTTCATTATTGTCCAATCCATATACGACCTGCATATCAGCTACGCAGTCAAGCAGCGGTAATTCGGTATGTGTTCCATCAGATTGCTTCAATACTCCCTTGTAAAGGATACCCGTATTGGGAGCACATCTTGAAGGCATACCTGTAGTAGGTTGCCTGACATAATAATCCGCCCTGTTAAAGGGCATCCTGAGGTCCGTACTGGGATCGACTCCGTAAACTACATAAGTCGTGACGGTACTCGCAGGTCTCCAGGAAGAAGATGAAGTTACGTTACTGAAGGTCGTAGAAAAGGCGGTGCCGCTTGTAATTAATGATTTACTGCTTGAGGTCGTGGTTCCCGGAACAAGAACAATGACTCTATCGTTCGCCGCCAGTCTTTCGCTTATGGGCGTCCATGGGGTCACATATGGATCTACCGCACTTAATGGCGTCCACTTCTGACATGTATCATTTCCGGCAACAGTTATCGATTTAACAACCAGCACATCGGTTCCATATGATCCCATCAATGCGTATCCATTCCCGCTGCGGACACCCGCCGGTGGATTTGAAGCACCCGGCCGGATCGGTCCCTCTGGCAGGATTATTGGGCGGACCATCGTTGAAATCAACCCACGACGTAAGTGAATCAACTGCGGCTTCCTGATAGGACGCACCGTTAAGATTCCACGGCAGCCCGTAACCAGCCTGCTCCAGGTCCTGTTTTAAGATCTCAAGTCCCACTATGCCCTCTACATTGGTTTCTGCGATCTTGCTCTGCTGCTTGAACTGTGTCAGCAAACCTGTGAACACACCTGATGCGGCAGCCATAATAAGAACAAAAATAAGCATTGTTATTATCAGCTCTACTAAAGTGAATCCGTCTTCACGGTTTATGATTATCTTTCTTCTCATCAGCTTTTTATTATCGTTGTAATTCTGTGACGATAGCCCTGGCCCTTCCATTTCCATCCAACCATAATATTCACCTGTTTGTTGTCTGAATCCGAGTGCGGTAACCGTACTGTTTGTGCAAAAGTCAGAAACCCGTTATATTTCTTATATTCCTCTCTACGAGAACACCTGTTGAACCGGGGAACCCGACGGGGCAGTCACCACTGAGGGAACCCGCATCAGAAACGACACTGTTAAAGGGCATGTTCCTTGTTTCATTCATCCTCATGTCTGCTATGCTCACAGCCTCATCTCTCAGGACATTTCTCAAATTCGAATCGATGCCGACCAGAGCGGTCTGCATAAGCGCAAGGAAGATCACGAGGGCGATCACAAGGGCGATCATCATCTCAACAAGGGTAAAACCGTCCCTATTTTGAAATACAATTCGTTGGCACTGCACGCCCCCCCATCCGGAATCTTTGTTGTTAATTTCCCGATATTGATCCTCGACTGTGTCTATCCCGATGCAGTTATAATCCGCATTGGCCGCAGAGTTACAGCATATATACCGGGTATCATTTGCAAGTCCTTTTTTGTTAAATTGTATCTGCGGTACAGGATCCCCTGAATTGCTCCATGTGATGGGATACCGCGGGTTCAGACTTTTCAGGAGGAATGTGAAATCTGAACCGGTTTGAAGAATCCCGTCGCCATCAGGATTTGTTGCATCAGTGGCATTGTAAGTATCCTCGTAAATCGTATACTGTGTTGCTGACAGATTCACAAAATGCACCCTGTTCCTCTGCATGGCCCTTGTCCTCGCATTCATCAAATCGATATACATGCTTCTCATCTGACTTTCTACATTATATGAGCCCATCCATCCCTGAAATGAAAAGCCGAGGGCAACAACAAGGATGCCAATTATGGATATAACTACTATCAGCTCTACTAGTGTTATACCTTCCTCGTTTTTCATTTTATGCTGCCAATACGGCTTTTTTTCATATCGTCATCTCTCTCTTATATGCATCACCTTTTTCACCGGAGGCGGCGCCGATAAAAGAGATAAACCCTGTGCTGTTGGAGGGACACCCTCCATGGCAACACTTTTTCTTCCGCCGGCACCCGTAAAAGCATTCGAAAGCTGTTTCTGTTCAATGCTTCCTGTTGAGACCTGAAGCAACGCAACTCCCTTTAACAGGGATGAATTAGGTGCGCTTCCGGTGTTATATCTCGTTGCCCATATAAAGCTCTTGCCGCCGAGCCCGCACTCATCGCTGTATGGCTTATATGTCGTGAAAAACACAAGACCTGATGTCGTTGCCATCGTGTCCGTAATCACCCTTTCCGCATAATAGCCCTGTGTCGGAATGGGGTTTTGGGCACAGGTACCGCCGCCGGTACAATTGTTTGTGGTATACTGCCCGCAGTAGGAATAGTTATTCGAAGTGTCGAGGTTAATATACCATCCGGCAGCGGGTTCCGGACAGTCCGTGTTACTGGTACAAGAAGAAAGAGAAGTACGGTCTGTTAAACTGCCGGAACTCACCGTGGTTGAGGAGGGGCAGAGTGTTGTTTCGAATGTAGCAGGGGAGGTGAAACATGGATCCTTTATACCGAATAGTTCGAATCCGTATGAAGACCCCGATAGTTGCGGTCGGCCGCTCCCGTCATCTGCATTGTTCTGTATCTCATAAAAATATCTGCCTGTACCGAAGTAGAGCCAGAGGGCAGGGGGATTCTGCTTTATGTTTTCGAGCCTGGTAACTGCAGAGGTGACAGGTCCTATCCCGCCAATCAAATTACTCCATGCCCATGGAGTTACAGACGGATTTGTACTATCAAATGTCTGTATCCTTCCGACACCTCCATCCGTCCATGTATTATCACTGGCCTTCCTTGTATATCCCACATAGATCGCATCATCCTGATAAGGGGAAACGGGGGCAGGATGGAAAGCGGGCGGGTCAACATCGATAGTAGAATTAAACATCGATCCTGCAAAGGCATTCGGGATGCTGGTATCAATAGTTTCTTTTAAAGCTCCCGTTTTCAGGTCAAGTATAAAGAATTTCAGGTTTTGGTCGGAGCGGCCAAGGAACTGGGTGTCAGCCCTTTCTATCGGACCTGTAGGTCCGGAGCCGAAGACAACAAACCAGTTGCCGTTTTTCGTACTATTACCGACCCTCACGACAGCAGGGCCTGTTGTTGCATAACCGAGATTATCATTCGAAAATTCCCAAAGAAGCACAGGAGGATGGTTGACAGGGTCATCAGGGTTGGCAAGACTGTCTGTTATATCAAGAGCAAAATAGGAAGAATAGCCAAGGCCATTACTAGTATTCGATGAATCCAATAGAGGCGTGTTTACACAATTAGGGAGACAGAACTCACCGGAAGGACAGTGGTTGTTAGTGGGATCACACGACTGGCTTGAAGTTATCGAACAGGAAGCTGAATTGCACGTACTGCATTTACCCTGACAGGTCTGACCGGAAGTTGGACAATCGCTGCTGGAAGTGCAAGATGCATTGCTATTACTGCATGTACCCAGACAGGTCTGGCCAGATGGACAATTGCTGTTAGAAGTGCAGGTTGTATTGCCTATTTTCCTGCTGGCCCCTCCCGTTCTCATGCCGCCGATCAGGATTGTCCTCCATGGCGTTGCATCAGACTCTAGGGTTATTAGAAATATCTCCTGAATCGGGAGCCCCGATACTGGCATCAAAGATATAGGGACTGAGGTCAACGGTATAGACATGGCAGTAATCGGGGTCTGCGATATACTGCAGATAGGGGAGCGCATTCTTTGGTATAAACGCCCACTCTTCCCTTCCCACATTCGTGCCTGTTAAGCTGGCTATTTGGTATGTTCCCTGGCCGGTCCATTTCAGTTGAAGATTGCCGAGTTTGAAGGCATGGAGCATTCCGTCATTTCCACCTGTAAAGACCATCCCCCTTCCGGTATATCCCGAGGATGAGGTATACATTGGATACGTAGTATCATTCTGGACCGTGTCGTAATTGTTCAGCGGTATCCATGACGCAATTTTAGGAGTCGAATTCAAAACATCTCCCAGCTTCCATACATGTCGTATCTAGTTCCGATTGTTGCATACCTCGCCCTGTAATCGTCTATTGTGTCTCCGTTTCTGTCAATGCCCGCTATTATTGTATTGCCGTCATCGTCTAAAAGCGTGGTAAGGCCCTGTCCCTGCGTATATTGGATTATATCTGTAGCTACACGTATCACTGGCAATATTCAGGTAAGGCTTTAATACACTCTCGTTAGTTACACTGAAGTTACCAGAAAGGAAATTGGCGCCGTCTATAGTGGTAAATATCGTCCTCGGGTCTGCAGTGATATCCCTGCTCCATAATAACTGGCCGGCTTTCCAGAGAGTCGACAGGTTATCGAAGGGAATATCCGGCGTGATCTGCACTTCGGCAGAACCGTCGCCGTTCGTATCCTGGCAACGCCTTGCCATTGTCAATTGCTTGGTCTGATCAAAGTAAAACTGCACTATGTCATCATTTGTGAGGTTGAGAATATCGTCAGCAACAGTATCTTCCCTTATATTGCTGTTTGCAAAAAATGGGTCCACGTAATACCAGAAATTCTGGTTCTCTCCCGTCCAGAAAATGATATCGTTTCCGAACCTGCGTCTCGGATAAAAGACGGCCTGGACAAGATTGGCGCCGCTTCCCTCTCCTGACGCAAGGACAGAAGCGGCTGTACCGGAGGATGCCCTGGTGAGAATAGAAGAAAGGGCGCTCCTGATAGCAGTTTCGAGAGAATTACCTTCATCAGCCTCATAATAGTTATAAGGATTCCCCTGGGCATCGCCCCATTCTGATTGAAGGTCCGGCTGGTTATTGCCGTTTATATCCTGGAAACCTCCATTTATGGCAGCATACTTGAGGAGTGTTGAATTCTTTCCAAAGGCAAAGACGGTATAAAGTGTTAAATTCTGGATACCCGTCAGGTTATCCACTCCCATGTCTGGAGTACCGCTTTTGTTCCTGAGGTCATGGGTGTGCAAATATAAAGCAACACTCTTCTAATCCGGCCACATTGCCGCCTGCAGGACAGGAAGGTAAATCTTCAGAATTGAATAAGCAGTTGACACCTTCCGTGCAACCGGTAGGGTATGCAGGGCAGTGTACTTCCGGAACAAAGAAAAGGAGTATTTGTACTGGCATAAGTTGCAAAAGTGCCCGGCAGGTTTCCGTCTGAACATGGTTCACCGTCCGTTATAAGGAGCACATAGCTTTTTGCGCAGGAAGGATAACGGGTTTGTCCGCCTGTTCCATAGTTCAAGGGGTCACCATTAGTGTTTGTCTGGATAATCACCGGAATTGTACATTGGTCCGGGACTGCCTATACTCGAGATACTCGACTGCTGGGCAAAATATCCGCCTACCGTCCATAAGGTCTCTGCTAAAGGGGTATTGTAATGGTGCATTGCCCGGCCGTCATCATATTGTTTATCTGGTTTACGGCACTTGACAGATTCGCAGCAGCAACAGCACCTGTAACCTTCCCGCCGTCATACTCGTATTATAAAACGTGAGCCCTAACCTTGCCCGGGTTCCGACAACATTCTGGAGCACGCCTGATACCGGAACCATCGAAGTTGGGACTACAACATATAAGTTAAAACTGCCCTATGCTCGTCCATCGAACTGAAGGTGAATCAGCCGGACCCGAATATGCAGTAAATGAAGAAGGGTTGGAAGATCCCTGTGGAAAAGTGAACATTTATATTTCCGGTGCATCCGGTACATCCCATATAGTTCCGCGCATTGAATACGGCTTTGTATATGCCCTCTGCCGTCATAATCTGCCTGTCTGTGTCACAAGCCTGTTGCTTGTCGTTGTTCTTCCCGCCTGTCATTACCTTATTAAGAACATCAACCCTTCTCATGGTCAGCCAGTTCATAAAATTGCCGTCCCATTCGGTGGAAGTCTTTGCCCCTGCTGATTTTAAACGACTTGTTACGAATGTGCCGCCTGATGAACTGCTGTATGTGTACCAGTATGTCGGAAGGAAATAGCCGTAGTAATTCTTGGTCGGATCAAAGCTCTGTTCAGGGTAAGGATATTTAAATAATAACAATTGTAATCGTAGATATAATCATTACTGAGAAATGTCACAGACTGAGTCTACGGTAATTTTCTTGGCTGCCCTCGGGCTAATAGCGGTAATCACCCGCTCATAAGGCCCTCCGTAGCTTGCTACAGCAATAATTTCTCCTACCCAAAAATTTGCAGTACTGTTCACAGGATTTGTAGTAACAGTGGCTCTGGCAGATGTTGCCGTTGTCGAAGCGCATGTATAACTGTCGTCATAAAAATTATTGCCGTAACAACCCTAATCCTGAACTGTATCACCGATGAGAAAAATTCACCGATACGGTCACTGTGATGGTATTATTACTTGTGTTGACACCGTTAGCGCTTATTTGCAGTTGGGTTGTCCCGAACCTGCGGCAATCCATTGCCTTGGCTGAAACCCGAGACATCCTTAACAGGGATTACCGTAGTGTTTGTCCCTGAAGATGTTGCATTCGTTGTAGTGCATGCATAGGCAAGATTGAACATACTTCCGGAATTATCGAGGATCATCATCACATTCGGAGGCACATCCTGGATAACATAAGGCGGGACAACGCAATAGTCGTTCATTGCAGCATCTGAATTTCCTGGAGATAAAAAATTAAGAAGCAAATAAAGCAATAATGAAAAAGAATAATCGTTTCATTGTATCCCCCTCACTGCATCTATATTGCGTTTATATTTAATTATTACGGACGTTATCTTGTCTCCATCGAAACGTATTTCCACCCTTCGCCCTGTTTTAATTGGTCTTTCGACACACTGTATTCCGCCGCCAGACAAAATAGGGACATTGGAAATATCGTAATCCTTACCGTTTACCCTGATGGAGGAATATGTAACTTCTTCGATCGTTCCCATAACCACCTTAGGGGGATTTTTAATCTCCCTGGCATTGAGCATTGACTGTGATGCCATCATCATGACAGCAAAAAATGTGAAACATAATACACATGCTATAAACTTCCCGGTAATCTTCATGTCTATACCTCTCATTCCTCTTTTCTTAACTGCATTGTTCCTGATTTTCGTTGCCATGTTAAAGGTGATCACCGTAGAGAAGCAATTACCATGCCATTTATTAACTATTTGAAAATAGTAAGTTTTTTTAAAAACAGTGGGTAATTCGGGTTATAGAATTGTGTAATGAGTTACATAGTCACTGATAAGTTCGTATGCAACGTTGCTTATAATCTGATGGGCACTTTTCACTCAGGTTCGCTGCTTCTGTCGGATATCCGCAACCGCAGCACTTCCAATTGTCTTAAAACTTAAAACAATAGATTATTCTTTTATGGTTTTTATTATTTCTCTAACCATTGATCTCTGTTCATCAGTCAGGTCAATAAATACAAGCCCCATTCCGATCCCCGGATGTGAATATTGAACCGGGCTTTAACAATTATCTTCTTCCCTTTAAAAGGGATAGTTACGCCAATTATTCTATCTTTCTCAAGAGGCTGCATCATGCAAACATAAAGACCATTTTCAGATATATCCGAGCTTACACAGGTTATTACATCGTCTATCAGGATGTCTTCTCTTAAATGACATCTCTCGCATTTTCTGCGTTCTTTTTTGTCTTTGTCACTCATTAACATTTATTATCTGTAATTTCTATTCATAGATCAAGTATGATGCGGTTTCGTGAATTTTCTTGATTCACACTTCATTCATCATATTTTCCCGACAGCAGTACGCCCTTATCTTGAACAACTCTATGAACATCTTCAGGGAGTCACGGACTATCCTGACCCTCGAACGAGGTGAATTGAGCCATTTTACCGGCACCTCTTTTATCCTGAACCCTTCCTTCTCTGCAAGGAACAGGATCTCCACATCAAAGCTGAAACCGCTTATGAGACTTTTTTTGAAAAGCCTTTTCGCCACATCTCCCCTGAATAATTTGAACCCGCACTGCGTGTCTTTGAACCCTCCGATCACCAGAGCTCTCACGAGCATATTAAACGTCTTCCCCATTCTTTCCCTGTACCACGGCTGCCTCACCACAATGTCCGATTCTCGTAGTCCGCGCGAGCCTATGACCATATCGAACCCTTTGTGCAGGAACGGAAGAAGTTTTTCCAGTTCCTCAATCGGCGTAGATTGGTCCGCATCACAGGTGAGCAAGAAATCGCCCCTGGAAGCAAGCATACCCGTCTTTACCGCATAGCCCTTTCCCGAATTCCCGGATAGTGAATCAGCCTGATATTGCCAAGCTCCCGGCCAAGATTTTCTACGACTGACACTGTATTGTCCGTGCTTCCGTCGTCTACCACTATGATCTCAAAATCCCTGAATTTCTCCCTGAGATACGAATGGGTCCTCACAATAGTCGGCTGAATCCTTAACTCTTCGTTGTAAGCCGGTATTATTA